>DASQDI010000139.1:0-32505 GCA_035634255.1 Blastocatellia bacterium | reverse complement strand
CATGCCTTTTCGTTCTTCGCTCAAATTATCTCCCTTCATCGGCAAGGCAATTTACCAACCGGGGGCGACGGGTGACAAGTGGAGGGCGGTGAGAAAGGGCGGAAGTCAGGGGTCGGCGTCAGTGCATCGTGCGGTTCGGGTCATCGATTCCGTAAATCTGATTGTAGGCGACCGCCGCCGCCGAGATGGTCCACGGCAGGGTGATGAGTATGCCAACTCCGCAGGCCGCCCCGCCCGCGAAATTGATGAAGAAGAAGACCAGCCCCGCGACCCACCACATCAGCTTGTCGCGGGAGAACAGCAGGCGCCCCACCGAATTCACGGCCGCGGCCACGTCCATATTCCGCTCCAGTATGAGCGGCAGGACGAACGAGAGCCCGATGGTCAGTATGGGGTTGACGATCAGAAAGCCGAGGACGCTGAGAAACCCGCCCCGGCCGCCGGCGGTGAATCCCATGTAGATCGCCGCGAAGATCAGGAAAGAGAGGAATGCCTGAACGAATCTACCCTCCCACTTGAACAGGTCTCCGAGCCGCGGCCGCTCGCCGCGCATGGTCTTGAAGGCCATGTTGTAAAGCCCCATCAGCATGGGCCCCGCGAGCACGCCGAAGGTTACCGTGCCAAGGAACAGGCCCAGCAGGCTCGAAAGAGACATCAGCAGCCAGTTCTCTTTGTAGACCTGCCACCCGGCCGAGAGCCAGTCGCCCAGCCTGATGTTCGTCTGCGGGGGCGCGAGCGGCGGCCGAGGTTGATAATACGCCGGGGGCGGAGGCGGCTGGTAGTACTGCATCGGGGGCGCGTACGGGTTCCCCTGCGGGGGAGCTTGAGGGGCGGTGGCCCCCTGGTTGACCGGCATGGTCGGGCGCTGCGGCTCCGCATTAGACATAGTGTCGGGCGGCAGGTGCCACGTCTGAGAGTCGTCGTCCGGCGCGCGGCCCGACGCGGAATTCTGGGGCAGGTTCAACGTGGGGAGCTCCGCGTCCCGAGCGGGCTCCGAAGGCAGTTGCGACGTGGGCGCCTCCTCGTCGACGGGGGCCGGCGTGCCGCAATTGCGGCAGAACATCTTGCCCGCTTCGGTCGCCATTCCGCAGTTAGAACAGTAAGCCATTAATATCGCTCCGTCGTACCCTAAACGAAGAATCCCCTTTTATTGTTGCGCGCGGCGAGGCGGCAATGTCCGCCTCCGCTTTTATTATCCAGTGATGGAGACTGTTTGGGGCCCTTCGATGATGCGCCCGATATCGTAATGCCTCTCCCCCATTTCATCAAGATGCGAGCGCACGCGGGCCGCGTCCTGGGGGCCCGCGACGATGACCATGCCCACGCCCATGTTGAAGGTGCGATACATCTCGCGCTCCGAGACGTTCCCGAGCCGCGCGAGCAGGTCGAAGACGGGCAGCACGGGCCAGGAGCCCGAGTCGATCTCGGCCGCGGCCCCCTCGGGAAGAATGCGCGGAATGTTTTCAAGCAGCCCGCCCCCCGTGATGTGGACGAGCCCCTTGATGATTCCGGAATCAAGCAGCCCCTCGACCGCCCGCAGGTAACTGCGGTGGGGCTTGAGCAGCTCTTCGGCCACGGTGCAGCCGAGCTCTTCGACGTACGTTCCGGGGCCGTGTCCGGCCACTTCAAACAGCAGCTTGCGGGCGAGGCTGTAGCCGTTCGTGTGCAGCCCGACCGAAGGCAGCCCGATCAGCAGGTCGCCCCGAGCGATGCGCGAGCCGTCGATGATGCGCCCGCGGTCCACCACCCCGACGATGAACCCCGCGACATCGTACTCCCCGTCGGCGTAAAAGCCCGGCATCTCCGCCGTCTCCCCCCCGATCAGAACGCAGCCCGCTTCCCTGCACCCGCGCGCGAGCCCCTCGATTACGGCCGCGATTGTGTCGGGCACCAGCCGCCCGGCGGCGATGTAGTCGAGGAAGAAGAGGGGGCGCGCGCCCTGCACCAGAATGTCGTTGACGCAATGGCCCACGAGGTCGTAACCGACCGTGTTGTGAACCCCCGACATGAAAGCCACGCGCAACTTCGTCCCGACACCGTCGGCGGAAGAGACGAGTACGGGCTCGCGCATCGCGCCGAAGTCCGCGCGGAACATGCCCCCGAACGAGCCGATCTCCGTCAGCACGTTCGGGTTGAAAGTCGAGCGCGCGAGCCGCTTGATGCGCTCCTTCGCCTCGTTTGCGGCGTCAATATCGACCCCCGAATCTTTATAACTTATCTCTTCTCTCATAAGCCTCATGCGTCGCTTTTGTCGTCCCGGCCGCCCTTAAGCTCTTTCAGCAGGTCACTCACCCTCGCCTTCGTCTCTTCGCGGCCCCTCTCGTCCACCTTGAAAATCAACCGGAGGTGGTCGCCGTCGCGCGCGCCTTCGGGCAGGTACTTCGCCGGCAGGCTGAACTTCACTTCGTCGTCGTCGCTGAGCACTACGACCGCTATGCCATCCTCGACGCGATCTATCTCGACCTTGACGGTGCTCTCTTTCTTCATCTCGACCCCCTGCCGCCCCGCGCGGGCGAAGAGCCGCGCGCCCCGTTCTCTCTGCCCGCCACCTTACCCGCCGCCTCATCTCCCGTCAAGTAGAGCTGATCCGGCGGCACCTGCCTGTCCGCGCGCATCTCGATGCTGTTGCCGTCGCAGACCGCGGTTATGTCGCCTTGCAGGTCCGTGCGAAAGACCCGGATGCTCCCCCTCTGCTGTTCGAGCAGGCCCACGACCCTCGGGTGCGGGTGGTGGTAGTCGTTGCCGAGCTTGCAGCTTATCGTGACGACCGAAGGGCGGACCGCGTCGAGCACGTCGGCGGTGGTCCCGTTCGAACTGCCGTGGTGCGCGGCTTTCAACACGTCCGCCCTCAGCTTGTCCCCGCCCGTCCGCATCATCTCCGCCCACGCCTCAAGCTCGCTGTCGCCCGTGAAGAGGAAGCGCTTGCTGCCGAAAGTCACCCTCACGACTATCGAGCCGTTGTTCGGGTTATCGCCCACGAAGTCGTCGTCGGGCGCGACCACTTCGACGAGAACGTCCCCGAACCTGCGCGTGAGGCCGCGCCTCGGGGTGGAGAACTTGATCCCGCGGTCTTTGATCTCCTGAAGCATCAGCTCGTAGGTCTTTCGCGGCAGAGGGAAGCCGGAGTCCCACACCTCCTTGACGTTGATCGCGCGCATGATGTCGCGCATCTCTCCGATGTGGTCCTGGTGCGGGTGCGTGGCGATGGCGAGGTCAATCTCCCTCACCCCGTACCGCTTCAGGATATCGACCGTGGGCGCGCCCGCGTCGCCGGAGTCTATCAGGATCGTCTCGCCGCCGGGCAGCCTGAGCAGCTCGCAATCCCCCTGCCCTATGTCGAGGAAATGGACGACGAGATTGCCGGAGACGGGGCCCGGCACCGGCTCTTCGGGCGCGGGCCGGGGGCGGAGGAGATAGTACGCGGCCGCCGCCGCTAGCAGCAGCACGAGGACGGAGATCGAGCTGGAGCGTTTTCTCATTCTTTCAGGAAAGATCAGAACCGGGGCCAGACGCTGTCGTGCGTGAGCGCGCCTTCCTCACGCTCGGCCTTGGTGCGCGCGCCGGAGATGACCGGTATCGGGTAGTCGTTCGTGTAACAGGCCGTGCAGTGCCGATTGCCGAACCGGTCCCCACTCGCGCTCAGCAGGCCGCCGAGGCTGAGGTAGCCGAGGCTGTCGGCCCCGATGAAGCGGGCGATCTCGTCGGTCGAGAGGTTGGCCCCGATCAGCTCCTCTCTGGTCGGCGTGTCGACCCCGTAGAAGCAGGGGGCGACGGTCGGCGGGCAGCTTATGCGGACGTGGACCTCGCGCGCCCCGGCCTGGCGGACCATCTGCACGATCTTCTTCGAGGTCGTCCCGCGCACGATGGAGTCGTCGATCAGCACGACGCGCAACCCCTCGATCAGGTCGCGGACGGCGTTGAGCTTGATCTTGACCCCGAAATGGCGGATCGACTGCTTGGGCTCGATGAACGTGCGCCCGACGTAATGGTTGCGCACCAGCCCGAAGCGGAATTTGAGGCCAGACTCCGAGGCGTAGCCGATGGCGGCCGACGTGCCCGAATCCGGCACGGGCACCACGATGTCGGCGTCCGCCGGGTGCTCGCGCGCGAGCGCCTGCCCCATCTTGTGGCGGCTCTTGTTGACCGAGCGGCCGAAGACTATGGAGTCCGGGCGCGAGAAATATACGTGCTCGAAGATGCAGTGCGCGGGCTTCTCCTTCTTCCAAGGGAAGGAAGAGTGCAAGCCCTCGTCATTGATTATGAGTATCTCTCCGGGCTGCACGTCGCGCAGGTAGGTGGCGTCGATCAGGTCGAAAGCGCAGGTCTCCGACGCGATCACGTAAGAGTCCCCGAGCTGCCCGAGGCAGAGCGGGCGGAAGCCGCGCGGGTCGCGGACCGCGATCAGGCTGTCCTTCGTCTGAAAGAGCATGGAGTACGCGCCCTCGATCTCCGCGAAGGTTTCGACTATCGCGCCGATCAGGTCCGCGGCGCGCGAGCGGGCGATCTTGTGCAGGACGACTTCGGTGTCGGACGTGGAAGAGAAGATGGCCCCGTCCACCTCAAGCTCCGCGCGCACGCGGCTCGCGTACGGCAGGTTGCCGTTGTGACAGAGCGCGATCTGGCCCCGGTGCCCGTCGACCAGAAAGGGCTGCGCCTCGCGCAGGGAGACGCTGCCCGCGGTCGAGTAGCGGACATGCCCGATGGCGGCGCGGCCCGGCAGGTATGAGAGCTGCTCCTGAGTGAATATTTCGCTGACGTACCCCATGCCGCGCACGGCGTGCAGGCGCTCGCCGTCCGACGAGACGATGCCGGCCGATTCCTGCCCGCGGTGCTGCAAGGCGTACAGCCCCAGATAGGCGAGGCGCGCGGAATCTTCATGGTTGAAGATACCAAATACGCCACACTCTTCCCTCAACTTATCCATGATGTTGTGTCTCCAGGCCGAAGGAGAATATTAGCAGGGGTCAGGGGTCGGGGGCCAGAGGCCGGTTAGAGATTTTTAAGCCGCGGCGTAAAGCGGCGGCGTGATTAACCTGAGAAGGCCCGCTGAATGGAGGAGGCGGGTCAATGACCCGCCTCCCTGTAGATGATTCGAGACTCTCTTTATGGAATACTTTTCTTACCCTGACCCCTGTCCCCTGACAAATGCCCCCTGACGCCTACTTCGCGTTGACCCAGTTGGAGGCCGTCCCGACCTCCCCGCTCTCGGGTTCGAGGACCGCCACGCGAAGGCTGTACAGGCCGGGCTTCTTAAACTGCACCTCGACGGGAAGGGTAATCCCCGTCTCCATCAACCGCGAGTATTTCGCCTCCGTCAGGTCCAGCTTCACGGTCCTGCTGAAGCCGTCCACGAGCTTGTTCTGAAGGTCGTAGATGAACCCGGCTATCTCGAACGTGGCCCTGTGCGCCCCGCCCTGATGCCTGAACAGAGCGGCCTCGGGATTGATCTGCACGACGAAGTTCGCCCTGTTGGAAGCGACATCGACCGACTGCGAGCCGCCCTGAAGCTCCAGGCCCACCCTGATGTTGCGGATGGGGGCGAGCCTTGAGACCGCCTCGCTCAGGCGCTCCTCTTTCGACGCGGGTTTGCGGTTATCGCCTTTCGCCCCGCGGGCGAGGTAGCCCTCCCTCGTCCTGACCGTCAGGTCCGGGCGGCCCTTCACCTGAATCTTCACGCGCCGGAACTTGCCGTCTTCCGCCGAGTTCGTCGGGTAATAAGCGAGGATGTATACGGCCTCGTTGTCTTTGATGATCCTGTCGAGCCCCGGCCTGAAGTCATTCGTGTCCAGAATCGACTGGCCGCCGGTCGCCGCCGCGATGTAGCGCAGCCCTTCGCGGTTCTGCCGGAGCAAGTCGAGGTTGTTGAACGCTTCCCCCGGAGCCTTCCTGCCCCCGAACATGGAAGCGGGCTGGTGCGAGGCGGCCGTGCCTCCCGGAATCTGGCTCGCCGTCAACCCCTGCGGGTCGAGTGTATAAAAGACGAGGCCGCCCTGCCTCGCCCTGCCGATGATGTCGCGTATTTCGTTTGAGTAGTTGGTCCTGTTGGGCTCGTCCCCGCTCAGGTGGCCGGGGTCGAGGAAGACGGGGAAATACTCCGACACGAAGATGGCGATCTTGCGCCCCGGCACCTCGCTCAGGTTCTTCGAAATGCTGGCGAGCGACCTCAGAGTATTTTTAAGCCTGTAGTCTTTCTCCATGAGCTCGATCTTGCCGCCCTCTATCCGCCTCAGGCCCTCGATGCCGCTGTCCTGAATCGCCGAGGCCAGCCCGCTCGCGGGGGTGGTCTCGCTGTTCTTGGTGCCGGAGCGGAGCATCGCGTCGAGGGCGAGCGACAGGACCTCTTTGTTGGCGCTCGCGTGCTGAAAGACCGCGGCCCCCCCGCTCAGGTTGATGATGGCCACCTGATCCTGCGGGCCGAGGCTGTCTTTTATGAACCCCTGCAACCCTTTTCTGAGTCGCGGGTACGACTCGAAGCTGATGAAGTACGGGTCGAAGATGAGAAAGATGGTCCTCCCGGAATCGGGAGAGATGCCGGGCTGGTCCTGGGCGCGGCCCGCCGTCGCGCGCGACGGCGCGGCCGCCGCCGTCCCCGCGGGCGGAGGGGTCAGGAGCGAGAAGAAGGTGATCGACTGCGGCTTCCCATCTTCCGTCAGGATGAAGTCCTCCTTCTTCAAGTCCCTCACGGGCCTGCCCGATTTATCGAGCACGACCAGATCCACCTGCACCAGCTCCGACCTGAGCCTTATCGGCTCGTCCTGCGAATCCTGCCGCGCGCGCGCGGTCGTGCCTGACAGCTGTAGTAGGCTGAGAATGACCAGAAACATAGGGCAAGCGGCGGATAGACGTTTCATTATCGACCTCCTGAAATACTGCAAGTTGCGGCGCAGAGTGTAGGACCTGGGTCGGCTACTTCAATTTGTGCACCTGGGCGGATATTAGCCTAAATCCTTAAAAAAGACCAGTATTAATGACGACAACCTGTTCCGTTGTCGATCCGGAAAGTTCAAACGCTTTATGCCGGTTAGCGGTTCGGAAATTCCGGCCCGCTACAATAAATTGTCAGGCTACAGTTCAGCGAGGTGCACGATGTCGGCGCGCTGGCGGGCAGCGGCGAGGTATCGGTCGATCTCCTCGTTTATCTTTCCGGCCCGAAGGTTCTCCCTGATCATTTCGCGGACTTGATCGAGCGGGGGCGGCACCTGGCCTTCCCTGCGGATTCGTGGGGCGAGCTCGTCGTTGTAGTAGCGCTCTATCTCCTGCTCGGAGACGAAGACGAATGCCTGGAACCTGAAGTCGATGAACTTCTCGATCAGGATCATCTCGCGCAGCAGCTCGTCTATCCTCTCGGGCGTCAGCCCGACCGACTGCACGCGCTCGCGGAAGGCCGCCTCCGACGGGAATCTGGCGATGAGATCGGCCCGCTTCTTATCGACCTCTTCGGGGGTCACTTCGGCGCCGGGAATCTTTGAGGCTTCCTGCCCTATCAAGCGCTGGTCGATCATTATGTCGAGCTTGCGCCTGAGCAGCTCGGAGCTGACCATGCCCGACGGGTTCGGGGCGCTCGGGTCGAGGGCGAGGCTCCACAGGAGGTCCGAGCGCGTGATGAGGTCGTCGTTGACGAGCGTGACTATCTGGTCCACGAGGGTCTGCCCCTTCGCGGGCGCGTGGAGCAGGCAGAGCGCGAGCAGGGCGAGGCACGCGGCGGGCTTACTCAGGATTGAGGTCGATGATGTTGGCTTCATGATCAGAAACTCGAACCGAGCGTAAAGTGCCTGCGGAAGCTCGGCACGTTATCGGGCTTGTTTATCACGAGGAACCCGAGGTCGAAGCGCACGGGCCCCACGGGCGTATTGATTCTCAGGCCGAACCCGACCGTCTGCGTTATGTTCGAGGGCCTGATGTCCCTCACCCTCCGGAAGACGTTGCCGGTGTCGGCGAACACGGACCCGCCCAGGAACCTGTAGATCGGGAACCGCAGCTCGTTATTTATCACCAGGACCGCGTTGCCGCCCAGGGGCCGCCCGTTGACCTGAGGCCCGGCCTCCTCAAACCCGAACCCGCGCAGGTCGCGCGCCCCGCCGCCGAAGAACCTCTCGGAGATGGGCAGGGAGTCCCTGCCCCCGAAGGGGGACGCGAGCCCCAGGCGGCCGGAGACGGAGTAGACCGTGTCGCGGAATCTGCTTATCGCGTAGTAGCGGCTGTGCTCGACCAGCATCTTTATGAACTTTTCGTTGCCACCCAGGAAGGTCGAAGCGTAGTAGAGGCTGCCGAGCGTGAAGGTCCCCGAGCTCGCGTCGAAGGCGTTGTCGCGGGTATCGCGCGCGAAGCTCGGGCCTATGCGGCCGAGCCGCACCGCCGTCCGGTTGCGCTCGATCTCTTCCGGGCTCACGTCGAGGTTGTAGTTGCTGATGCGCTCGAAGTTGTAACTGAGGTACATCAGGGTCACGGGCGAGAGCCTCCGCTCGACCTGTATCAGGGCCGTGTAGCGGTCGGAGTTGAAGGACTTCTCCGCGAGCCTCCTCGCGAAGACCGAGATCAGGACCGGGTAGTTATTGCCGAGCGGCCGGGGGTTTTGGAAAGAGACCGCGCCGAGCAGTTCGGTCTGGCTCACGCGGACCTGCGCGCTGCCGGTGTAGAGCTTGCCGAACATGTTGTTGTTCGTAAGCTGCACGAGCCCGCGCGCGCCGTTCAGGGCGCTGAGCCCCGGCACGGTCTTATCGCTCCGGTTGGTCTGGAACCCGAAGCCGTAGACCAGGTCGTACCGCTTCGCCTCCACGACGTTGACGATCACGTCCCTCTGCTGGAGCCCGTTGACCGTCTCGCCGACCGGCTCGCTCGTGATGTTGACGGAGCTGAAGGCGTTGGTGTCGTACAGGATGCGCTCGGTCTCCTGAAGCTGATCGAGGCGGAGGTAGTCGCCCTCCTTGAAGAGGTAGAAGTTGCGCTCCAGCCTCCCCTCGTTGGTCACGGCTATCCCGCGCGTCTGCACCTGCCGTATCTTTACGCGATTCCCTTCGGTTATGGCGAAGACCACGCGGACCCTGTCCTGCCCGTCGACGTTCCCGATGTCGACGAGCTCCGAGAAGACCTCCGCCAGCGCGTAGCCCCTCAGGTTGTAGGCGGAGAGCAGCTGGTCGGCGCTCCGGCTTATGTCGCTCGTGACGAACGGGTCCTGCGGCTTGATGGTCAGGCGGTCGCGCAGTTCGTCCCCGGTGAGCACGGTGTTGCCGCGGATGCCGATGTCTTCGATGTAGGTGCGCGGCCCCTGCGCCACGTCGAACGTGATGATGAGATTGTCTCCGGTCGGGGAGACGCCGCGGAGCACTTCGACGGTGGCCCTGCGGTAGCCGATCTCGCGGAGCCTGCGCAGGATGAGGTTCGCGTCCTGCCGGAGGAAGTCGTTGCTGGTGATGCCGCGCCCGCCCCCGAACAGGGGGATGAAGGAAGCCGTCTTCGACTTGAACTCCCCCTGAAGCGTCTGCGAAGGTATGGCGTCGAGGCCCTGAATGTCGATGTCGGTCAGCTTGAAGCGCCTCCCCGGCTCGACCCTGTAGACCAGATCGACCGCCGAGGCCGGCTGAGCGGGCGGGTCGGGCTTCGTCACCTCGGCGAAGAAATACCCTTTGCGTTGCGCGTAATCCTCAAGCCTGCGCCGGCCCTCTTCGAGGCTGAATTCGTCTATGCCGCCCTGCGCGTAGAACGGGAACACCTCCCGCTTCGTGTCGTCGTCGATCTCAAGGCCCTCGACCAGCACGGCCACGCGCGGGCCGGATTCGACGTTGATCGTGACCGCGACCGTGTTGGTCTCCGGGTCGTTGGTGACGTTGTTGGTGACGCGGACGGCCAGGAAGTTTTGACTGAGGTAGACCTCCCTTATGCGCCCCGCCTCCTCGCGGACGAGGGACTGCATGAAGGGCTGCCCCTCCACGACCGAGTGCCTGATCCCGGACAGGTCGAGCCGCTCGCCCGTCACGTTGACGGTGAACTTCGAGACGCGGGCCTGCTCGCCGGGGGCGACCTTGTAGACCACGACGGCGCGCGTGCCGGTCGGGTCGAGCCGGATCTCGGTAGTGATCTGCGCCCTGTAGTAACCCCTGGCGGCGTAGAAAGCCTGCAAGTCCGAGACGCCGCGAGTCACCGCGCCTTCCGACAGCCTCTCTCCGGGGTCGAGCTGGTTCAGCCTCGCCCTCAGCTCGTTAGTGGGGAAGTTCGTCTCGCCTTCGAAGATCACGTTGTCGATCCGCGCCTGCGGCCGGACGATGAATCGCAAAGAGACCCCGTCCGCGCCGACGGGCGTCCCCTCAACTCGGGCGGCGCTGATTAACCCCGACCGGTAGAGCTTCGCGAGCGAATCGCGTATGCGGACGGGCGAGTAGTCCTGGCCCGGTGCCACTTCGAGCAGGCCCTGCATCTCCACGACGCTGCTGCCGGGCGCGCCTTCGATCTCGATCTGGACGCTCGTCACGCGCCGCCCGAGGAACTCCCCCACCTGGCTCGCCCGCGCGGAGGCCGACGAGGCGACGAGGAAAATGACGATGGCGGCCAGGGGCCGGATCACTCTTATCGAATTCTCTTTTTGTTTACCCAAGCTCAATCTCAAATTGAAATTTGAAAACCAAAACTTCCGCCGCCCTCAGAACCTCCGGCGCACGCGCACGTCAAAGCCGAGCTCCCCGCGCTCGTTCCTGAACCCGACGATTGAGAAGCGATTGCTCAAACGGTACTCCACCAGCACGATCCGGTCTATGCCGGAAGGCCCGGATGTGAGGTTCTGCGAATAGGTGACGGTCAGGTTCTTCGCGATGCGCTGGCCGATGGTGATCCTCGCGGTCGGGTCGCTCCCCCTGCCGACGATCAAGGGGTCGATTGAGAAGCGGCTGATGCCGAACAACCTCTGCGTGCCCTGTTCGAGCCGCTCCGAGAGCGAAGCCGAAAGGATCGACTGCGCGAGGCCGAGGCCGGTCTGAGTCGCCGCGGCCGCCGTGCTGATGTCGCCCGCCACGTTGCCCGTCAGCACGAGCGAGATGATGTCGGCCTCGGGGAGCTCGGGGTCGGACCTCAAGGTCGTCTCCAGTTTCGAGAGCGAGCCGGAGAAGGCCGTGGTGATCCGGTAGCCCTGGATGTCGGCCTCGGACTGGATGTCGAGTATGGGGTCCGCGTCCCTGCGCGGCGGCAGGGTGATGATGCCGCGCGTGATCTCGTGGCGCTCGTTGCGGAATTCGAGGGTGCCGCGCGCCAGCTGGATTCGCCCGGAGACCAGGGGCTCCGAGGTGGTCCCGCGTATGTTCAGGAAAGCGCTCGCGACCGCGTCGGCGAGGTTGTTCTGGATGGTGATCGTGTTGTCGGCCTCGACCCGAAGGTCGAGCGTTACGCGCGGGCCGGACAGGGTGCCGCCGCCGCCGCCGCCGGGGCCGATGGCGAGGAAGTCGTCCCCGAACGGGCCCCCGGTGAGGAGCTCTTCGATCCTGATGTCTCTGGTGTAAGAAGACCTGCGGACGTAGATGTTGCCGGTCAGGACCTGCACGCGCCTGTTACCTTGCAGGCTCATCTCCGAGTCGAAGACCGTCCGCGTATCGCGCGGGAACTCCATAGCGACCTGGTCGGCGTTGATGTCTACGCGGAACCGCTCGGGCACTAGCCCCGCGAGCGCCGCCCCCCCCTCGACCCTGATCGTGCCCCCGCCGGGGGTGGCCGCCGTGAAGTTCTCGATCAACGCCTGGTTGGCGGTGAACCTGATCTGCCCGTTCCCGCGCGAGAGCGAGAGCGGCACGTCGACGACGCGCAGGCTCACGTCCCGCAGGTTGACGAAGCCCATGAGCTGCGGGGATTCGAGCGAACCGCCGAGCGTCGCCTCGACCCTCGCGAGGCCCGTGGTGAAGAACGCGGAGGTGAACGAAGAGATGAGGCGGAGGTTGACGTCGCCATTTATCTGAAGGCTCGACGCGGGCCCGCCCGCGCGGGCAATCGTCCCGCCTATGGTTACGCTCGTCCCCTCGCCCGCGAAGGTGACGTTATTGAGGGTGATCCCTTGCCCGGTCGCCGTGATCACGATGTCGCCCTGATTCGTGATCGTGTAGCGGCGGCCGTCGGCTATGGTGCTCCCGATCTCAAGCTTCGTCAGAGTCGCGACGGCCTGTATGCGGTCGGCCGAAAAGTCGCCCTGCTCGTTGAGCAGGGACCCGCCCACGCGGACCGAGCCCGTGGCCCGCCCCGTAAGCTGCGAGAGCTGCGGGTCGACCAGGCCGAGGTAAGGCCCGAGCTCCGTGTCCGTGAATTCGAGGCTGGCGCTGACGGGGTAATTTTTCGGGTCGCGCAGGTCGATGTTCGCGGCGAGCGTGCGCGGCTGATCGAGCACGTTCGCGGTGGCTTCGACCTTGAGCAGGCCGTCCTCCGTGAAGGCCACGAGCTTCGCGTCCCCGAGGTCGCGGCCGTTCACGCGGACGGCCTCGCCCTGAATAGTCGCGTTGATGTCGATGTCGCGCCAGTCCTTCCATATCCCCTGCCCCGTCACGTTGACGTCGGCGTTCCCGGCCAGCTGAACCTTATTCGTGAAGGCGTCGGCCACCTGGCTCAGGTCGATGTCTTTGCCCTCGGCGTTAATCTGGTAGGCGTAGGTGTCGAGGTTGAAGGTGCCCTGCCCGGCTATGGTGCTGCCGCCCGCCTGAAGGCGCAAATCCTGAACGCTCACGACCGAGTTAGCCAGAGTGATCTTCCCGATGAATTCGGGTACGGAGACCGTTTTCGTCTCCTCGCCTTCTTCGGCGGACGGGATGTTGAATTCGGCCGAGGAGAGCGTCAGGTCCGCGGTCCCTTCGATGGTCCGCGGGCCGGGCAGCCCGCGCAGGTCGACCGTGCCGGTGATGGCCCCCTTGCCGACAACGTCCGAGAGGCCGGGCGAGGCGAGCCGAACTATCGCGGGCAGGTCGAAGTTCTGCACGTTGGCTTTCACGGCGATGTTGTTCTCGCCGCTCAGGGGCGCGTTGACCGTGAAGTCGGCGCGCGAGCCGTCGGGCCGCACCAAAGACGCGTCTTCGATCCGGACCGCCGAGGGGCTGTAGGCTAGGTTGCCTTCGAACGAGCCGAACGGCTGGCCCTGCGTCTCGATGCCCTCAAGCCTGAGCCGGCCCTGCACGCTGGGCGAGGCGAGGCGGCCCTGCACGCGGCCTTCGAACGAGCCGGGGCCGGTCAGCTGCACGGCGTACTGCTCTTTGACCTCCTGCGGTATGAGGTTGAATGCTTCGACCACGCGCTGGACTTCCGCCATGTCCTGGGACTGGAAATTTACCTGAAGCGAGCCGCTCCCGTTCCAGTCGACCGCGCCGGTCGCCGTGACCTCGCTCGAAGCCGAGCGCACGAATGCCCTCTCGACGTTGAACCCCCGCCCCGTGGCGACGAGGCTCACCTGCCCCGTCGCCGGGGCGCTTTCCGCACCCTCCGTCGGCGGGGAGATCGCGGCGTCGAACGCGGCGTCGATCCTGCCGGTCGCCGCCTTGTAATTCAGGCCGGGGAACGCGAGCCGCGCGCGCCCGTTCGCCGTCCCGCGGACCGTCACGTCCTGAGCCGACGCGAGGGTCGCGGCCTGATTCAGATCGACCGACCTGAACTCGACCTCGACGCGCGACTGCCCGCCCGCGTACGCCACCGACGCATTGCCCGTGACGCTGCCGCCGAGCGCGACGGCCGACATCTGCGAGAGGCTCACCCTCTGGTTGTCCGCGGAGAACCTCCCGCGCAGGTTATTCACGCTCAGCTTCCCGCTCTTCAACGCGCCTAGCGTCAGCCCGCCCGTAACGTCGAAGTCCGCGCCGGTCCCATTCACGCTCGCGTCGCTCAGCCTGACCGAGCTGATGGAGACGTTCGGCCCGCTCACGGCGCCCGAACTCACGTCGGCCGTGGCGTTGTATTTGTCCCCCTCGCCCGTCACGTTCGTGTCGATGCGAACGTTGGTGACTCGAAAGCCTTCGGCGTCGAGCCTGCCGGAAAGGATGTTGCCGTTGACGTTGTACTGCGCGCTGGTCCCCTTCACCCGCGCGTCGAGGGTCGCTTCCCCGTTGACCCGCAGGTCGGGCTGGAACACGCGCGCGACCTCCGCCAGCTTAACGTCCGTCTTCGCCTTCAGGTCATATTGGAATGGGCTGAAAGCCAGAATGTCCCCGTCGGCGGTCGCCCTCCCCAGACCGGAATCCACGATGAGCTTATAAAGCTTCGCGGTCGACTCGGTGACATCGGCCTGAAGCTCGGTACTGATGTTCTCCACCCTGCGCCCTTCGTAGGTCGCCCAGGCATTATTAAAGGTGGCGATCAATTCATGGTTGATCCTGTCTTCGAGCGCGGCAGGCACCTTAGGGTTGAAGGTGGCGTTAAGGTTAGGCAGCAGCGCCGTGACGTTGCGCGCCCGGTCGGAGTAGTTAAGCTCCGCGCCCTCGACCGTGACCTGCGCGGTAAGGAAGGTTATGGTCGCCCTCTTCTTCTCCGTCTCGGGCGGGGCGTGCAGGGAGTCGAGGTTGGAGCGGCCCTGCTCGTCCACCTCCACCCACACCTGCGGGCGCGTCACTTTAACGCTCGTTATGTTGACTTCCTGCTGAAGGTAAGACGCGACGGAGAACTTGGCTTCGAGGCTCTCGACCACCCCGATCTGCCGGTTGTCCGCCTGGGCGAACAGCTTTATGTCTCCGAGGGTGACGGTCGAGCCGCGAATGTCGAGGCGGGTGCTGCCGATCTCGGCGCGGATGCCCATCTGCGCGAGGCTCGCGATGATCTGGCTCTGGAGGAGGAGGTCGAGCCGCCCGCTGCGGATATAGATAAAGATACCTATTGCGATTAATAGAATCAGACCTAACAGGGAGAGTGCGCCTACCAAAATTTTTTTGCGCATAGACGAGTAGACCCCTGGATCGCCATTCGACAATTAAGGCAGAATACGAATCGGTTTACGCCGCGGGGCAGGCGCGCGGCCCATCTCCGGCGGGTGCCCCGCCGTCATCTGCGTGGAATCCGCTCTAGACCTTCGTGAGAAGGTGCCCCAGCTTCTCTTTCCTCGCGCGCAGGACTTTCTCGTTCGTCTGGTTCGGCTCCATCTCTATCGCCACGCGGTCGGTGATCTCAAGCCCGAAGCCCTCGATGGCCGCGCGCTTCACGGGGTGGTTGGTGATGAGCCGCATCTTGCGCACCCCGAGCTGGTTGAGAATCTGCGCGCCGATGCCATAATCGCGCGGGTCCATGTTAGTAAGCCCGACGACCTCTGCGTCCGCCTCGACCGCGTCCTTGTCGCGCTCGTCCATCAGGCCGTACGCTCGGAGCTGGTTCACAAGCCCGACGCCGCGCCCCTCCTGCTTCAGATAGAGCAGGACGCCCCGGCCTTCTGATGCGATTAGCTCAAGCGAGCGTTGCAACTGCCAGCCCGTGTCGTCGCGCAAAGAGCCGAACACGTCCCCGAGCACGCACTGCGAATGGACGCGCACGAGGACGCTGCGGTCCGGCTCGATCTCGCCCATCACGAGCGCGAGGTGGACGTCGTTCGTGATCTCGTTGGTGAAGGCGAATGCTTTGAAATCGCCGTAGACGGTGGGCACCTGAGCCTCGGACGCGCGGTGGACAAGCACTTCGTTCGCCATGCGGTAGCTGACGATCTGTGCGACCGAGATGATCTTGATGTTGTGTTCGAGCGCGAAGGCCTTCAACTGGGGCAGGCGCGCCATCGTGCCGTCGTCGTTGATCACTTCGCAGATGACCCCGGCGGGGGTGAGCCCGGCTATGCGCGCGAGGTCGACGACCGCCTCGGTCTGCCCCGCGCGTACGAGCACCCCGCCCCTGCGCGCCCTGAGCGGGAAGACGTGGCCGGGCCTCGCGAGGTCCGACGGCCTTGATCGGGGGTCTACCGCGACCTGAATGGTCGTGGCGCGGTCGGCGGCGCTGATGCCCGTGGTTACCCCGCGCCGCGCCTCGATGGAGATGCAGAAGGCCGTGCTGCGGCTCGCGGTGTTGTCCGCCTCCGAGACCTGAAGCGGTATCTGCAACTCGTCGAGCCGCTCCTCCGTGAGCGACAGGCATATGAGCCCCCGCCCGAAGCGGGCCATGAAATTGATGAGATCAGGCGTGACCTTCTCGGCCGCGCAGGCGAGGTCGCCTTCGTTCTCGCGGTCTTCGTCGTCCACGATGATGACGAGGCGCCCCGCCTTGAAATCTTCCACTGCTTCTTCAATCGTCGAAAATGGCATAAGCATCCTTTGCGGCTCGACGGGCCGGTCGCCCCCTCCGGCCCCGGCCTTTCAATAACCCTGGTCCATCAAATATTCCACGGACAGCCTGCCCGCCGATTCCCCGGCCCCCGAGGGCCGCCCGACGCCATGCTGCAACAGCCGCTCGACGTACTTGGCGAGCACGTCCACCTCGATGTTCACGCGGTCGCCGCCCTTCAACTGCGCGAGGGTCGTCTCCCTCCACGTGTGCGGGATGACCGCGACTTCGAACCAGTCCCGGCCCAGGGCCGCGACCGTCAGGCTGATGCCGTCGAGAGCCACCGAGCCTTTGAGAGCGATGTAGCGGCCCAGATCGTCACCAAACCTGAACCGCATCCGGTACGCGTTGCCTTCGGGCACGGCCCTGACTGTCTCCACAGTCCCGTCCACGTGCCCCTGAACCATGTGCCCGCCGAGGCGCTCCCCGACCGCGAGCGCGCGCTCGAGGTTCACGCGGCTGCCGGGCGCGAGGTGGCCGAGCGTCGAGCGCCTCAACGTCTCGAGCGAGCCGTCCGCGCTGAAGTAATCCGGCCCCAGCTCTGTCGCCGTGAGGTCGACCCCGTTGATCGAGATCGAATCGCCTACCCGGGTGCCGTCCAGGACCTTGCGGCAGTCGATAATAAAGTAAGCCCCGTCCGCGCGCCGGTCAATGCGGCGCACGCGGCCCACTTCCATTATCAATCCGGTGAATATTCCCATCGCTAATTAAGTTGCGGGAGGCACGCGGATTGCGCGGCCGTCCTCGAATCCGTACCCGGAGCGCGCGGTTGTAAGGCGAGACAGGGTTTCAAATCAGACCGTTCCACAAACAGGTCACAAACAGGAATATCGGCGAATCCAAGCGTTCCGACTAACGAGCGCTAGAAGTTTAGCTGCGAGAATTGACAATTTCAAGCACGCAGTCAACCACACGATCGAGCGGCTTGTTCGAAGTGTCTATCAGGATCGCGTCGTCGGCCCTGACTAGCGGCGTGGCGGTGCGCTCGCGGTCCCGCCTGTCGCGATCCTCAAGCTCGGCCCGCACCTGATCGACGGAGACCTCGCGCCCGCCCTCCCTCTCCTCGGCCCACCGCCTGCGCGCGCGCTCTTCGGGCGAGGCTTCGAGGAAAAGCTTCACCTGCGCATCCGGGAAGACCTTCGTGCCGATGTCGCGCCCGTCCATCACGACCCCCCCGTCGCGGCTCATCTCCCTCAGTTTCTCGACGACGGCCTCGCGCACTTCGGCAATCGTGGCGATGACCGACGCGGCGCGGCTGGCGTCGGGCAGGCGGATCTCCTTAGTCACGTCGCGGCCGTCCAGGAACACCTTCAGGTGGTCCGGGTCGCCTTCGAGCCTGACGCTCGACGCGCGGGCGAGGCGGGCCACCTCCTCGGCCTCGTCGAGGGAGACCCCTTTATCGAGGGCCTTGCGCCCCACCGCCCGGTAGACCGCGCCCGAATCTATGTATTGATACGCGAACCTGCGGGCCAGGGCCTTGCCGAGCGTGCTCTTGCCGACCCCCGAAGGCCCGTCAATGGCTATGATGAGTCTGTTCATCCCGGATCACTTCTTTAATCACTTCGAGCGCGGCGAGGCAGTCTTCGCGGCTCACGTCCTTATGGGTGACCATGCGCATTTCGCGCGGGCTGATGCCGTTTGCGAGGATGTCGCGCCGCTTCAGCCTCTCGGAGAGCGCCGAAGTGTCGAGCCCCGTCCCCGATACGTCGAAGATCACGATGTTGGTCTGGACTTTTTCGGGGTCGATGGCGATCCCGGGAATCTCGGCCAGCCCCCTCGCGAGGAGCCGCGCGTTGGCATGGTCGTCTTCCAGCCTCGCGGTCATCTTCTCAAGCGCGATGAGGCCGGGGGCCGCGAGCACGCCCACCTGCCGCATCGAGCCGCCGAGCATCCTCCGCACCGTCAGGGCGCGGTCGATGAATTCGCGCGTGCCCGCTATGATCGAGCCCACGGGCGCGCCCAGCCCTTTCGAGAGGCAGAACATCAGCGAATCTACCGGGCGGGCCAGTTCCGCCACGTCGCGCCCGAGCGCGAGGGCCGCGTTGAATATGCGCGCGCCGTCGAGGTGGACCGGCAGGCCCGCCTCGTGCGCGCGGTCGCAAATCTCTTCCATGCGTTCGAGGGGCATGACCGCGCCGCCCGCCATGTTGTGACTGTTTTCGAGAGTCACCAGCCCCGTCTGCGCGACGTAATAAGCCGACCGCGGGCGGATCGCCGCCTCTACCGACGGCCAGTCCAGAATCCCCTCCTCGCCCCTGACCGGCCGCGCGAGCGTCCCGCTCACCGCGGCCATCGCGGCCATCTCGTAATTGAAAATGTGGCTGCGCTCTTCGGTGATCACTTCCTGGCCGGGCCTGGTGTGAAGGTGAAGGCAGACCTGATTGCCCATGGTTCCGGACGGCACAAAGAGGGCCGCCTCTTTGCCGAGCAGCTCCGCCGCGCGCTCCTGCAGCCGATTGACCGTAGGGTCTTCGAGGTAAACATCATCCCCGACCTCGGCGCGCGCCATCGCCTCGCGCATCTCCTCGGTCGGCTTCGTCACCGTGTCGCTCCGCAAATCTATCAAGCTCATCGCGCCTCCGGTTGATGACTATAGCATGGGCAGGGGCCGGGATTCAGGGGAGGAAGGGGATTCTATAAAGAGAGCCTCTTATCATCACCGGCCCCTGAACACTGACCTCATTCCCTGACCACCGGCCCCTGACCCCTGGCCCCCGCGTTCGCATACACCCCTTTGCGCGAGCGGACTTTCAGGTCGCCCCTCGTTACGAATATCTTCACCAGATGGAATGCGCGGTCGAGAGGGTCGCGCTCGGATGAGTAGGCCACGACGTACTCGGTCCCGATCTCTTCGACGATCTTCGGGGTCAGGGCGGAGAACTCGTCGCGTTTTTCCGGGTTCCACATCGCGCCGCCCGTCTCTTTCGCGAGGTCTTCCAGCACCACCTCCGCCGCTTCCAGCTGCTTCGCGTAGCGCCGCATGGCGTTATACCGATTCCTCACCTTGGGGTCGATCATCTCGAACCACGCGAGCTTGTTGAACGCGATGGGGCGCAGCTCCTCCAGAAGCATCCGGTTGTGGCCGGCGACGTAAACGGTCGCGCGCGCGCGATGAAGTGCGTCTCGCGCCTCCTCGAAGTGCTTCGTCCCCTCGGAGTCGACCCCGTCGGTCAGCAGCACGACGCTGCGGCGGCCCGACACTTTCGGCAGGACTCCCTCGGCCGCGAACTTCACGCTCTCGTAAAAGCGGCTCTTCAGGCCGGGCTTGAGTTTCGAGCGCAGGGCCTCCCGGAGGGCGGCCTTGTCTTTGGTCCAATCCGACAGCAGGGTGATCTGCTCGGAGTACGTGACGACCGCCGCCCGATCCTCCGGGCCGAGCGAGTCTATGATCTGAAGCGCGAGCTCGCGGTTCAGGTTGGTGTTCTTGCGCGTCAGGACCTCCCCGCTCGCGTCTACCACCAGCAGGATGTTGGCCGGGGTGCGCATGACGGACGTGACCTGCTGGCGCTTGCCGTCTTCGGCGACGATGAAGTCGAAGCGGTCGAGGAAACCGGGCAGCTTCCCGGTGTCGCTCCTGACGCTTATGGGCAGCAGCACCTCTTCCGTGCGGAGGCGCACGGTGTCCTTGTCATCGGGATTCGGCCGTTCACTCCTGGGGTTGGGGACCCTGCCGCTCTGGGCGAGGGCCTGCGGGGGCACAAGAACGAGCGAGCACAACGCCAACGCTAAAATGTACTTCATACTTTATCCTTAGATGTCTGAATCTCTCTACCAACATATCGGTCGAATCACACGAACGCGACGAAGACTTCGTTAGACAGGAGGAGCCCCGCGTCCGTGAGCCTCAACCTCTCGTCGCGCACCTCCACCAGCCCCGCCTCGGCCAGCCGCTCAAGCTCCGCCCCGTGCCGCGCGACGACATCGAGCCCGTAGCGGGAGCGGAACTCGGGAAGGCTTATGCCTTCGGTCAGCCTCAACTGCATGAAGAGCGCCTCCGAGGCCCGCTCTTCGTCCGACAGAGTGTTGCGCTCGGCTATGGCCCGGCCCGTCGATTCGACCCGCTCTATGTAGCTCTCGGTCTTCAGGACGTTCACCCACCTGTCGCGGCCGTCGTACGAATGCGCCCCGCAGCCCATGCCATAGAACGGAGCGCCGGTCCAGTATTTCATATTATGTTTGGACCGCAGGGGGCCATTCCGGAGTGAAGCGAAGTTCGAGATTTCGTACTGCTCGTACCCGGCCTCGCGCGTGGCCTCGCAGGTCATGCGGTACATCTCGGCCGCGAGGTCATCGTCGGGCCGGGGGCGCGCGCCCCGTTTGATCTGCCCGTACAACTGCGTGCCGTGCTTCACCTCAAGGAGGTAGAGCGAGAGGTGCTCCGGGCGCAGCGCGAGCGCCTCGCGGAGGTTGAAGGCCCAGTCCTCCTCGGTCTGCTCGGGCAGCCCGGCTATCAGGTCGAGGCTGACGTTGTCGAACCCGGCCTCGCGCAACCCTTCGAGTGTGCGGCGCGCGTCGGCCGCCGTGTGGGTCCGGGAGAGCGACGCGAGCTCGCGGTCGATGAAAGACTGCACGCCGACGCTCGCGCGGTTGATCCCGGAGGCGCGCCACTCTTCGAGCTTCTTCCGGGAGAAGGTGGCCGGGTTGACTTCGATGGTTATCTCCGCGCCGGGCTCCACGTCGAACGAGGCGCGGCATGCGTCCACGAGCGAAGCGAGCTGTCCGGCCTCGATTATGGAGGGCGTGCCGCCCCCGAAAAAGATCGTATCGACGGGCGGCCTGCCCCCGGAATGGCTCCCGGAGCCACTTTCACCCGACGCGAGGAGGCCGCCCCAGCGCGCGATCTCGACCGCCACGGCCTTCGCGTAGCGCGCGGATAGGCCGTCGAAGAAGTCAGTCGTGTTGAAGTTGCAGTACGTACACTTGCGCTCGCAGAAGGGTATGTGAATGTAGATGCCCGCCTTTTGCACCCCGGAATTATAGCATGCGGGGCGCGGGCTCAGGCGCGACGCCCTGACCAGGATAATAGGCACGGGGGTTAAAAGCGCGGCGCGACCCTGATTGACAATGGCATAGCGTCGCACATAATTTTGTTGTCTTGCTGGAGCAAAAATCAAATATTCCGCCCTCTAAAATCCGGGATAATATTCGAGGTAACAAGATGAGATTAAAAATTGGAGCCTTAGCAGCAGTGCTTTCCATCCGCTTGGTATTGAATGCCTGGATAGTAAAGGTCTCGACCGGTGACGGGGAGCAAGACGAATCACACAGCCCTGAAAGGGCAACACTTATTGATACCGACAAGACCACCGAAAAACAGAAGCGGTAGATGACGATTACCCCACTTCAAGGTAGGGAATAAGTACTTACTGTTCCTACGGTATATTCCGGAAAGCGGCGCATACCAGGCAGTAAGCAGCATTGGCAGTTTCGAGCTTGGCAGCAGGAAAGCATAGAAGCCCGCGCCGCCATCAATAGCCCCTGTGAAAAGAAGTAAGCGGAGGTAAATAATGACGAACCAGCATAGATTTTACCCGCTGTATTGCTGGTCGATCAAAAGCCTTTGGGTCATTACTATAATATTATTTTCTGATCTTCTTAGTTTTACGCAGGCGGATTGCCCCAGGACTTCAAACGCTAAGTGGCCGAAGAACACGACGGTTTATTACAGTATAAACAGTAACGTTAATCCTGAACAAAAAGACCAGATCGAAAGGGCGCTTTCGGACTGCTGGCCGAATTCGACAAAGCAGAAAACGGCGGAAACGGCGATGGGAGAATAAACGGTAGCGATGCCATATTTCTCTCGCTTAAGCTCTGGAAAGATATTAATCACAACGGAGTATCAGAGGCAGGTGAGTTATTCACTCTGCCTTCGCTCGGAGTCACCACGATGGGCCTCGATTACAGAGAATCGAGAAGGCGTGACCGCCACGGCAACGAGTTCCGCTATCGCGCGAAGGCCCGCGATTCGCGCGGAGCGCAGACCGGGCGATGGGCGTATGATGTCTTCCTGGGGAGAATTCAATAAGGAATTTATTTAAGGATAAGGTCGGTTTACCGAAGCCGCTCGCGATTCATACCTCTTCGCGAGCGGCTTCTTTTGTCGAGTGGATTGTGCGAAAGATTTCAGGTATCCTACCGAGTCTGTTTGATCAGGCCCCCGCAGCAAGCTTTCGGATTCGAGTACCGGGCGCAGTATCCGCGATCAGTAATAATGGCTGAATAATCTAAATTGGAGCGATGATGGGCCACGTTGATAATGTTTCAGGGAAGAGAGTCGTAGTGACGGGAGGCGCGGGCTTCGTCGGCTCGAACATCGTCCGCCGCCTGTTGAAGGAAGGCGCGGAAGTCGTCGTGCTCGACGATTTTTACACGGGCAACGAAGAGAACCTCCCGATGGCCGAGCCCCGGCTCGAAGTCGTGCGCGGCACCGTGACCGACTTCGACCTCGTGCGCGAAGTGCTCGAAGGCTCGGACGTCGTGATTCACGAAGCCGCGCGAAACATCATAGTCTCCACCCGGAACCCGCGCGAAGACTACGAGGTCAACATCGGGGGGACTTTGAACGTGCTGCTCGCGGTGCGCGAGCTGGGGGTGCGCCGCGTGGTCTACGCCTCTTCGGCCTCGGTCTACGGCAACCCGAGGTACCTGCCGATCAACGAAGACGACGCGACCAACATGCTCAGCCCTTACAGCGTGTCGAAGTTCGCGGGCGAGAATTACTGCAAAGCCTTCTACGAAAGCTACGGGCTGTCCGCCTCGATGGTGCGCTACTCGAACGTGTTCGGCACGGCCCAGAGGCCCGACAACCCTTACTGCGGAGTCGTGTCGAAATTCTTCGAATCGGCCATGCGCGGCGAGGCCCCCCGCATCCACGGCGACGGGGAGCAGACGCGCGACTTCACCTTCATCGACGACGTGGTGGAGGCGACCCTGCTCGCGGCCTTTTCGGCGAAGGCGGAGGGGCAGGTCTACAACATCGGCACGGGCCGCGAGACCAGCATCAACGACCTCGCGCGCATGATCATCAGGATCACGGGAGCCAAAGTCGAGCCGGTCTACGTGGACCGCCGCGATATCGACAACATCCGCCGCCGCGTGCTCAACATCGAAAAGATACGCCGCGAGCTGAGGTGGTCGCCCTCCGTGACGGTCGAGCAGGGGTTGAGCCGCACGTACGACTGGCTCCTCGAAAACGGGAGGGGCGATTCGAAATGAGCCTGCCCGAGAGGAAGAGCCCTCCCGCAGCCCGGGCCGTAGAGCGGCCGCGCGTGCTCTGCATCGCCCCCGCGTGGAACGAGGGCGAGCGGATAGGCCGGGTCGTGCGCGCCGTGCCTTCGGGAGTGGTCGAGCAGACCGTGGTAGTGGACGACGGCTCGTCCGACGACACGGCGAGCCACGCGGAGAAGGCGGGCGCGACGGTCATCCGCGGCAGGGAGAACAGGGGCGTGGGCGCGGCCATCCGGTCGGGCATCGATTACGCGAGGGAGCAGGGCTACGACGTGGTAGTGATCGTGTCGGGCGGCGGCAAGACTCCGCCCGAGCAGATACCCCGCCTGCTCCAGCCCATCCTCGAAGGCCGGGCCGAGCTCGTGCAGGGGTCGCGCTACAAGGAGGGCGGAGAGTTCCTGCGCATGCCTCTGAGGCGCAGGCTCGGCACGCGCGCCTACACGATGCTCTTCTCTTTCTTCGTCGGCCGCCGGGTGACCGACGCATCGAGCGGCTTTCGCGCCATCAAGCTCTCCCTGCTCGAAGACAGGCGAATAAACCTGTGGCAGGAGTGGCTCGACCGCTACGAGCTTGAGCCCTACCTGCTCTTCAAGGCGCTCCGCCTGCGCCACAGAGTCGTCGAAGTCCCGGTCACGATAGAGTACCCTCAGGAGAACGACGGCATCGCCTACACGAAGATGCGCGCCCTGGTGGACTGGTGGAAGATATTCAGGCCGGTGGTCTTCCTCGGCCTCGGGATAAAGAAGTGAAGGGCCGGCCGGGCATGGCCCGGCCCGGCTCGCTCACCGGGCCGGACGGTCGGCCCGGCCCTTTCGGGGCGGCTGGCAGGCCGTCTTCCCCTTAGAGTAATCTTCGGCCTTCTTTATCAACGCCCGGACGGGGGGGGCGTCGGGGGTCTCCGAGTAGAGAAAGACCATGCTGTGATTGAGGCGCAGCAGCGTGAAGATGGTCCGCACCTTCACCTTGAAGTTACGGCGCTTCGA
Organism: Blastocatellia bacterium; assembly: GCA_035634255.1. Lineage (GTDB taxonomy): Bacteria > Acidobacteriota > Blastocatellia > UBA7656 > UBA7656 > DATLMR01. The sequence continues at coordinate 8,056 of DASQDI010000139.1, read as the reverse complement.
AGCCGTGACCGCGCGGTAGGCGCGGTCGAGGTCCCCGCACCGGTTGAAGCCCACCTCGATGAGCCCGAGGTGGTACGCGCCGGCTGAGCCTTCATCGACTCTGAGGTCCGCGGCTTTGACGACGTTATACCTGTCGAAGGCCCTCGTGCCGAAGTCGCGGTTCAGGAAGGCCGCGCGCTCGGGTCCGGTCACCTCGTTGTATCTGACTATTTCCGGCCGTGATGACAGGCCCGATTCGCCGAAGATGTGCTCGATGTGCGACTCCCACGAAAAGCCCCTGTCCGCCGCTTCGATCTGAGCCTCGCACGTTCGGGCGAGCGGGCCGGAAAGGCAGAACAGTAAAGCGAGGGCCGCGGTCTTGATCCAGAAATTCTTATGAAGCATTCTCTACTCCGCCAGTCCGCCGGTCACCTGATTTTCAGAGGAGGCCTCGTGGCTTTCTGGTAAGTTATCACCAGCTTGCCGGAGTCCCCAATCTCTTTAAGCTGCTCGCCCCTCGTCTTCTTGGTCGAGCCGGAGAGGCTGATGATGAAATCGTTGAAGCCGACGAAGCCGCTGGGGCCTCCGCAGATTTCGACGCAGCCGATGCTCGCGTAAAGCTCGGTCATCGGGGAGTCGGGGCCGTCGTGGATCAGGAAGTTGTCGTAAACCTGCCAGGCCCCCTTTTCCGGGGAGGAGGCGCTGTGGACCTCGTAAGTCGGGATCCATTTCTTTATAGTGTGAGTCTGTAAATCGGCGAGCCCTACGACTCGGGCCGACGAAGTGGGGGTCTTTCTCTGCACCCCGAACCGGAACACCTCGAAATCCTTCGACGCGGGATTGCCTTTATCGTCGGTCCCGGAAACGGTGAGCTTGTATGTGGGTATCTCGTAAGTATTGCCGTCGTCGTTGGGGTAAGACCACGTTATCGCCTTGCCTATCGGCGTGCTGCCTACGTTCATCTGAATCTTTCTTATCATGTCCGCCCTTCCGAATTGATTATAGGCCCGCCGCCCCTTCGATTTCGACCTCCGGGGAGGCGAGTCGCCTGTCCGCACTTTATAGACGTGATATTTCGAAAAAACGATGCACGGCCGGCGCCGCCCGCGGGCCGGGATTCGAATAAACCGGGCCCGGTTTATAGATGAATTTGAGCAAGCCTGTACAGGCGTGGTAAGGTTATGTGTGCAAGCGCTCGACGGGGCGCGTTCACGCCAATGAGCAGTCAACCGTGAGGAACTCCAGGTGTCTGACATAAGCAGAGCCCGTGAGGCTCTACTGAAATATTTCGGCTTCACGGACTTTCGTGAGGGGCAGGCTGAAGTGGTCGAGTCCGTCCTGGCGGGCCTCGACGCGGTGGTCGTGATGCCCACGGGCGGGGGCAAGTCGCTCTGCTACCAGCTGCCCGCGCTGATGATGGACGGCGTCACGCTGGTCGTCTCGCCGCTCATAGCCCTGATGAAGGATCAGGTGGACGCGCTCGCGGCGCGGGACATCCCCGTCACCTTCATCAACAGCTCCCTGGCCTACGGCGAGACGAACGAGAGGCTTTCGCGAATCCGGCGCGGGCAGTTCAAGATCGTTTACGTCGCGCCGGAACGGTTTCGCAGCGAGGCCTTCGTCTCCACCATCGGCGAGGTCAAGGTCCGGTTGCTCGCCATCGACGAGGCGCACTGCATCTCCCACTGGGGCCATGACTTCAGGCCGGATTACCTGAAGCTCAGGGAGGCGGCGGAGCTTCTGGGCAGGCCGCAGATCATCGCCCTGACGGCGACCGCCACGCCGCAGGTCAGGGCGGACATCAGCGAGCAGCTCGGGCTCACGGACCCTCGGGTCTTCGTCGCGGGCTTCGACAGGCCGAACCTCTCCCTGCGCGTGCTGCACACGTCGAACGAGAAGCAGAAGTACGAGACGCTCAGGCGCATGATCACACGCTCTACGGGGTCGGGCATCATCTACGCGGCCACGCGCAAGAGCGTCGAGCAGATTTCGGCCAAGCTCAAGCTCGCGGGCCTGAGCGTCGACGCGTACCACGGGGGCATGGACGAGGGCGAGCGGACGCGAGCGCAGGAAGCTTTCATGCACGGGGACTCGCAGGCCATAGTCGCGACGAATGCCTTCGGCATGGGGATCGACAAACCGGACATCCGGTTCGTGGCCCACTTCCACCTGCCGGGGGCGGTCGAGGCTTACTACCAGGAGGTCGGGCGCGCGGGGCGCGACATGATGCCCGCCGACTGCGTCCTCCTCTTCAACTACGCCGACACGCGCACGCAGCAGTTCTTCATAGAGGGCAGCCACCCGCCCCCCGAATTGATCGCGCGGGTCTACCAGGAGGTGGCCTCAAGAGGCGCGGACAAGGTCGACACGAGCCCCAGGGAGATCGCCCAGAGGCTCGGGATAAAGAACGAGATGTCGATATATTCCGCCCTCATAATCCTTGAGAAGGCCGGCCACATCGAGCGCGGGCGCGCGGGCGACGCGACCCTCATGGCGCTGATGAAGGTGCCGGTCGATACGGCGCTCTCGGCCGTGCCGGACGATTCGAACGAGGGCGGGTTGATCCGCGACCTGATATTCAACCGCAACGTCAACGAGCGCGAGCAGACGGAGCTCGACCTGACCACGATAGCGGCGAGCCTAGGGCTCTCCGACGCGCAGGCCCGCCGCGCGCTCGCGCAGCTTTCGGCGCGCGGGCTGATCGACTTCAGGAACGCTTATCAGGGGCGCGGGATTCGCCTGCTCGACGAGCAGCCGGCGAGGGCCTTGAAATTCGACCGGAAGGAGCTGGCCGCGCGCGCGGCGGCGGAGCAGTGGAAGCTGCGCAGGATGATCGACTACTGCTACTACAAGTCCTGCCTGCGCCGGTTCATCCTGAATTACTTCGGCGACCGCAAGCACGTGGCCAACTGCGGCACCTGCTCCAACTGCGCGCCCGGCGGCCCTCAGCTCGAAGCGGCGGAGAGCAAAGTGAAAGCTGGCACCCTCGCGCTGGGCCGCGGCCCTTCGGCGCAAAAGATGCCCGGGCCGTCCGTTCTTGATAAGTTCATCATCGACCACGCGCCCACGGGCGAGGAGCTGCGGGCCGACCTGAAGAAGCGGGCCGAGCGGGCGCGGCCCGAGGAGGCCGAAGCGAGGAACGGCGGCCGCGGCCCGAAGCCCCGCCCCTTGAACGAGGCCGAGGTCGTGGTAATCAAAAAAATATTGAGCTGTGTCGCGCGGCTCAGGAACAGGTTCGGGAAAGGGACGGTGGCGGCGGTCCTGCGCGGCTCGACCTCGAAGCAGGTGCTTCAGAACGACCTTGATAAGCTCTCCACGTACGGGCTGCTCAGGGACATGACTCAGGACGAGATCACCGCCTTCATAAAAGCCCTCATACAGGCCGACTGCATAGCCGTAGAGAAGGGCGCTTACCCGACGGTCGGCCTCACCGACTTCGGGCGAGAGGTGATGACCGGGCGGACGGACGTGGCGCTCGAACTGCCGGACTGAGCCGACGGTCCGGGCTCTGAAAACTTTTTTCGATGTCAGGCGTTCCAATTAACGACAGCTTATTTCGGAGAGATTGATGTCAGATCAAGTACCCGCCTCAGGCGTATTACAAATCAACGAGAAAGGCTTCGGCTTTCTCAGACAGGCCGCGAGCAATTACCTGCCCGGCCCGAGGGACGTGTTCGTCCCCCGCAGCCTGATCCAGAAATTCTCCCTGCGCGAGGGGGTCTTCGTCTCCGGCGAGGCCAGCCCTTCCCAAAACGGGCGCGGCAAGGCCCAGTCGGACCAGATGGCTTCCGTCGAACAGGTGAACGGGCTCAGCCCCGAAGAGTACCTGCGCCGACCCGAATTCACCGACCTCGTGAGCGTCGACCCCACGGAGCGCCTTGAGCTTTCCAAGGGCAATGACAACATCTCCCTGCGCGTGATCGACCTGATCGCGCCCATCGGCAAGGGGCAGAGGGGCTTGATAGTCGCGCCCCCGAAGACCGGCAAGACCACCCTAATCGAAGAGATCGCGGGCGCGGTCGCCGACAACCATCCCGAGACGCACCTCGTGATGCTTCTGGTGGACGAGCGGCCCGAGGAGGTCACTCACATGAAGAGGCGCGTGCGCGGGGAAGTGATCGCCTCCTCGTCCGACCAGGGCTCGACCCTCCACTTGCAGATCTCGCGGCTCCTGCTCGAACGGGTCAAGCGCATGGTCGAGTGCGGGCAGGACGTGGTGATGCTGCTCGATTCGATCACGAGGCTCGCGCGCGCCTCGAACCGCGAGACTGACCGGCGCGGGAAGACGATGAGCGGGGGGGTCGATTCGCGCGCGATGGAATTCCCGCGCCGCTTCTTCGGGGCGGCCCGCAACGCCGAGCAGGGCGGCTCGCTCACAATAATAGGCACCGCCCTGATAGACACCGGGAGCCAGATGGATGAAGTGATATTTCAGGAGTTCAAAGGGACGGGCAACCTGGAGATAGTGCTCGACCGCCGCCTCTCCGAGCGGCGCATATTCCCCTCAATAGACATATCGAAATCGGGCACGCGGAAAGAAGAGAAGCTCTTCGACGCGGAGACCCTGCCGAAGATCACTTTGCTGCGCCGCGCGCTCGCCAGCAAGAAGCCGGTGGAGGCGATGGAGATGCTGCTCAAAGGGCTCGGAGAAACCGGCAACAACTCGCAGTTCCTCGACCGCATAAAGCAGGAATAGTTTACAGTTTTCAGCTTTCAGTACCGCACCGCGAGGGCGTGACCGCCCTCGACGCATGCGTTCCCAATTCGCTGAAAACCGAAAACTGTAAACTGCGAACTGCTCTTATCGAACCTGAAGAACGATGCCGGGCTTGTTGATGTTTACGTCGATGTTGGTGTCCTTAGGGCCGAACATGCGGCCGAACACGCCCGTGAAATAAAGAACCGCCAGCAGCACGAGGATGAACAGCACCGCGGCAAGCGCCGAGAATGCCCCGCCCGAACCGCCGTCTGTGTGGATATGTTCTTCAACTATTCTGTCTGCCATTATCGTTTCCTCCCATTCGTTAATCTTGTCTTCAAAACTATCAAACGATCATCCTGCAATGCGTATAAAAGCAACCTCAATGCCAGCGGAGGGCCGCGCGAAATTCGCAAAAACGCGCGTGAAATCAGCCTTTTCTGCACTCGTTCGAAACAAGGTGTACGGCCTCGCTACAATCGCCGGCCCCCCGCTTAATACGTAATCGTGCTTTGTGCTACAATCCGTCCGGTTTCTTCAGTCCTTATAGAGACCGACCCGAAACGCAATAAAATCAACTTTGATTCGGCCTGAGAATTTCGACTCGATCAGACTCAGAAAGGAAACGCCTTCAGTGGGATCAATCGGCTGGTTACATTTGACCGACCTGCACCAGGGACAAGGTTCTCAAAGTTGGCTGTGGCCCAACGTGAGAGAAAAATTCTATGACGACATAGAGATACTCCACAATGAGTCCGGCCCCTGGGATCTGGTTTTCTTCACGGGGGACTTAACCTTCAGCGGCGGGCAACAAGAATATGCTGAACTTAATATTACTCTGGGGAAACTCTGGAGGAGGCTGAAAGTGTTAGGGTCCACGCCCACACTGCTACCGGTTCCGGGGAACCATGATCTTTCCTGGCGTGATTCTATGATGGGGAGCGTCATTGCTCTTAAGCAGTGGCACAAAGATAAAGCTCTGAGAGACTATTTCTGGAAGACTGAAAATAATGAATACAGAAAATTAGTCATGGATGCGTTCTCTTCTTATATGGACTGGAGAGAATCGTGTGATCTGGTCCCGAGGTCCGACCTTAATAAAGGCATACTTCCGGGCGACTTCTCTTACACGTTTCAGAAAGGAGAACTCAGGATCGGGATCGTCGGCCTGAATTCCGCTTTCTTACAACTCACTGGGGACGACTACGAAGGCGGCCTCGACCTCGACGTTCGACAACTGAATGCGGTCTGCAAGGGAGACACTCCCGAATGGATCGGGGAGCATCACGCTTCCTTCCTCATGACGCACCACCCTTATAGCTGGCTTCATCCGAACAGCCAGCAGCATTTCAAGGCAGAAATATATATCCCTGACAGGTTCCTGATTCACCTCCACGGGCACATGCACGAGCATGCCTCGCAATCGATCCGCGCCGGTGGAGCGCCGGCGCGGAGATACCTGCAAGGGTCATCTCTGTTCGGCCTTGAGACCTGGGGTGATGGAACGACGAGCCGCCAGCATGGGTACAGCGCCGGTCGCATCTCGATTGAAGGGGATCAAGGCACGATCAAGGTTTGGCCTCGGGAAGCGATTCTTCTGGATGCCGGGAATCGAGAGATCGTCCCGCATCACAAATTCGGTCTCGACCCCGGAAAAAATTTCAGCAGCGAGACTTTCAAGCCATCAATAAACCTGAGTGACGGTGGCGGAGCTCCCGAGCCCGAGCCAGAAGGGGAACAAGACACAGGTGAGGAGAAGAAGGCCGCTTCCCCCGGAGCATCTTACGACCTGAATAACCTCGTGTTTTTCGTCCCCTATCAACAAAAGGGAGATAAGGTTCTCGGAATAGAAGAGACTCTCCAAAGGGTGCGCCGGCAACTGGTCAGTGGGCATCGGACGAATATCGGGCAAGCGGTTGCCTTTCAGGGATTGGGTGGACTCGGCAAAACTCAACTGGCCGTCGAATACGCCTTCCGCTTCAAAGACGAATACCCCGGCGGAGTCATATGGATTAACGCCGATCAGACCATCGACGCGCAACTGATAGAACTGGTGGATCAGGCTCGATGGATCGCGCGCGAGTCGGAGCACAAAGTCAAGCTCGCGGTCGCTCGGCAACGATTGAGGGCTTATCCCGGCGCGCTCATTATTTTCGATAACGTCGATAAGCTTGAGGACATTGAAGAGTACCTCGGCCTGCTGCACAGCGACGTTCATATACTGGCGACCAGCCGGATTGAGTTAGGCGGATTCGATCCGATTCTACTCGACACATTAGACAGCGATCTCTCATACCGTCTTCTGATTCAGGAAGCCAACCGGGAGCCAATCCCGCCGAGAGAGAAAGAGGCCGCGCGCGATATAGTGGAGGCGTTAGGCGGCCTCCCTCTGGCCATAGAGTTGGCCGGAGCATTTCTGCGCAATCGCCCGACGGTCGAATGGCACGAATATAGGGACCTGTTAAACTACAGTCCCAGAGACGCCTTCCTCAAAAAATCTGCTACGACTCCCTATACGAGGCACAAGACCGATCTATACTCCACGCTCAGGATTAACGAGCGCCTTCTAAACGAAGAACCGCGGCTCAGAGAAATTCTGGACTTGCTGACCTGGAGCGGTTCAGCCCCTATGGGCAAGGATTTGCTTGGCGCACTCGTCGGCGTTAAAAATTTCATCGAATTGACCAATGCTTTAAGTCTTGGCCTGACTCTTCGCCTGCTACAGAAAACCCGCGATGCTGAAAGTTATTCTATTCACCGTCTGGTGCGAGAAGTTCGGCGCGAGGACGTGCCTTTGAAGGAAAAAGAGACTTGGATCTCTGACACGTGCAGCAGGTTGGGAGACTGGTTTCAACATCTACGTGAAGACTTCCTCGACCTTCCTAAATTCGATGCTGAGATAGATCATCTGAAAGCATGGCAACAGAATGCTATTGACTACGCGCCTGAACACGCGAGTCGCTTGACGTGGCTACAGGCACACCCGCTGTTTAATCGTGCTCGTTACTCGGCGGCGCTTGAGTTAATCGACAGGGCATTCGAACTTTACGAGAAAGCAAATGATTTGGAGCTTAAGGCTCACCTGCTTAATGATCTGGCTGTTGTTCAGGGGTGCCTGGGGGACATACAAAACCAAAAGGAGAACCTTGAATATGCTTTGCGCATACGGTGCGAGTTGTTCGGCGAGAGGCACCCTGAGGTTGCAACCTCGCTCAACAATCTGGGGATCGCTTTCGGTAGGCTGGGCGACTACGGCAAGCAGCTTGAGTACTCAGAGAGAGGGCTGGAAATAAGGCGAAACCTATTCGGGGAGAAGCACCCAAGGGTCGCAACATCATTTAATAACGTAGGGATCGCTTTCGGTAGGCTGGGCGACTA
>DASQDI010000138.1:0-7272 GCA_035634255.1 Blastocatellia bacterium | reverse complement strand
CGATTCCACGATCTTAATTACGGCCTCGCGTGGACTCGGCCTCCTCTCAGTATCTATACTGAAAAGTGTCCGCATGATTTATCGAACAAGGGTGATTGTTATGAATCCGTCAGACGAGAATACCCCGACTCCGAGCGAGCCGCGAGAGGTGGGGGCGGCCAGAATCCTCAAACCTCCTAAAGCCATCCACACTGTCGTCGCGCTGGCCCTGCTGCTCATCTTTATTTTAGGGTTCGTGTCGCTCTCCCTGATATGACCTGAGTTCTCAGGTCTATTCGATCTTCACTTCGAGCTTGTAGGTGGCATTCCCGCGGGTCGGGCCGACCACTATCACGTAATCGACCGAAGAGGGCAGGGTGCCGCTCCACCTCTTCGCGTCATCCGCTTCGCCCGCGCCTTCGAGGGACTCCTGCTCCCCGGCAAAATATATCTGGAACACCGCGTTATCTTCGGTGGACTTTATCGTCACGGTCATCTTCTGCCCTTCTCTGGCTCCAACGACGTACCTGTCCCTGTCCCCCCGAATGACCGCGCCGCTGATTACGGCGGAGTTGCGGCCCTTTAAAAACTTCACCCTCTTCCTGACGCCCGCGCCCGACGACGGCGCCGCAAGGGATGATGCCAAAATCGCGATCAGAGCCAGCCTGACCAGAATATTAGAGCGGTTATACCTTCTCATACCTTTCGAATCCCTCCCTCTCCGAATCTCCTATGAAAATACGCTCTCCCGCACGAACGCTATGTAATCGGTGTAAGCGGGCTCCCCGCCTTCGGCGCGCACGGCCATCGCGACCTGCCCCCGGTGATAGGTCGAATGCATGAGCACGTGCTGCAATATGTCCCGGTACGAAGTCCGGTACTCGACCCCCTTGCTGTTTCTGTACGTGGCGTCGGAATCGAGCCTCTCTTCGGTCAGGTCATTCAACAGGTCACGGTAAGCCTGCCTCACCTCGTCCGCCAACTGCCGGCATTCTTCGAGCGACGACCCCTGCCAGAAGTCGAAGCCGGTCGTGTCGAGATTGCTGAGCAGGCGCGCGAGCCAGGTCTTCTCGGCGATCAGCAAATGCGCGAGGGCGCGAACCGCTTTGGGCGTCTGGTTGTCGGGCTCATTGAGCGAATCTATCATCCGGCGGTTCGCCCACTCGTTATATGCGAAGAGTCGTCGCAATCCTTCAATGGTCTCCATAAACTCCATCCTTTATGAAGTCTCGCGCGAGGGCCCCGCCGATCATATCATCAGGAAACCCTTACGCGCCTTTCAGATTCGTCGGAGCCGGGCGACGGTCTCGACGTGATAGGTCTGCGGAAAGAGGTCGAATGCCTTCACGCTTTTCATCTCGTACCCGGAGTCGAGCAGCTTGCGCAGGTCGCGGGCCAGAGTGGCCGGGTCGCAGGAGACGTAGCTGATCCGGGCCGGCCTCGCATCGATGAGGTGCTCTATCGCTTCCGCCGCGCCCGCTCTCGGAGGGTCTAGCACGACGAGGTCGGGAGTCTCTTCACCCCCGACGATTTTTGTCACGAAGCCCCGCAGCCAGCCCTCGGCCCGGTCGTTGTGGAACTCGACATTCGCCACCCCATTCTCGGACAGGTTTGCCCGCGCGAACGAGCTTGCCTGCGGGTCAGACTCGACTCCTATGACCCTTTCGAAAGCGCGGGCGAGTCGAATCGTGAAGAGGCCGACGCCCGCGTAAAGATCAACGGCGAGCCTGCCGGATTCCTCGCCGACTGCTTCATCGACCAGCTCTTCGAGCAGGAACCTGTTGCCCTGAAAGAAAGTCGAAGGGCCGAACGTGTACGTCTCGCCCCCGATCTTTCTCGCCACCGTCTCCGCGGGCCCTTGCGGAATCAGGGGCGCGGAACCGACCTCCCCATCCCCCGCCGCAAGCTCGATCTCGCCCGGTACGGACGCCGAGGCGCCCGCGCGAATGGATGAGAGCGCGGAGTTCAATTCGGGGGTGAGTATCGGGCAGCTCTCGACATCGATGACCGAGTGAGATCCCGCCCTGTGGAACCCGATCCGCACCCCGGAGCCTTCGGAAGGATTCGCGACCCGCTCGGACTTCACCTGCGCCCTCGTCCTGTAGCCGAACTCTTCCGACGACCTGACCTCGACCTCCCGAGTCCAGTCGATCTTCCCGATCCGTTTCAGGGCGTCGCTTACGAATGCCGACTTCGCCGCGAGCTGCGCGGGGTATGAGAGGTGCTGAAGCTGGCACCCTCCGCACCTCCCGAAATAGGCGCAGGGGGCCTCGCGCCGCTCGGGAGATGGCTCGATGATCTCTTCGATCACCCCGCGCGCGAAGCTCTTCTTCCGCTCGGTGATGCGAATGCGCAGGCGCTCGCCCGGCGCGGCGAGGGGGATGAAGACGGCGAGCCCTTCATAATGGGCGACCGCGTCACCCCCGTATGACAGGCGCTCGGCCTCAAGTTCGACTACGTCTCCTACGGCAAGGCCTTTCCGGTTCATCTTATCTTTCACCCGATCTGAACGGACAGCATCGACACGGACCCTCCGTCGATCCCCTCCACCGGGAAGCTGACGGGCTCGCCATCTCTTCGCTGAGCGATGACGTACATGAGCGGGAGGTAATGGTCCGGGGTCGGAATCGATAGCATAGCGTCGCGGCCCATGGTCTCGTATTCGACGAGCGGATCATGCTCGCCCGCGAGAAGCACCTCCCGCGCCCGCGCCTCGAACCGCACGGCCCAGTCGAACGGCTCGACCGGGTGGCGGCCCCACGCATACGTGTGCAGGTTGTGAATGATGTTGCCGCTCCCCGCGATGAGTACCCCTTCGTCGCGGAGGGGGGCCAGCTTCTTCGCGATTTCGTAGTGGTAGGCCGCCGGCTGCGTCTCGTCGATGCTTAGCTGTACCACCGGAATGTCCGCGTCGGGGAAGACATGACAGAGCACGGACCATGTCCCGTGGTCGAGGCCCCACTGCTGGTCCAGGCCGACGGGAATGGGCGCGAGCAAATCCCTGACGCGGCCGGCCAGCGCCGAGTCGCCGGGCGCGGGGTAGACTATCTCGTACAACTGCCGGGGGAAGCCTCCGAAGTCATGGATCGTTTTGGGCGCGGCCATCGCGGTCACTGAAGTCCCCGGAACGTACCAGTGCGCCGAGACGCAGAGCACGGCTCGGGGCCGGGGAACCCCTTCGCCGATGGAGGCCCAGCCCTTGGTGTACTCGTTATCCAGCAAGGCATTCATCGGGTTGCCGTGCCCGAAGAAGATGACGGGCATAGGCTTTGCCATAGTCGATTACCTCGTCGTCAATCTCTCCCGAAGCGCCCCTTTTCGGTCGAACTCCGAAAAAGAATTGTACCCCAAGTGCTCTGTCCGGGCCTGCCATCCCGGCGGTCCCGATCAGTTTTAAATGTAGAAAAGGCTCAGGCGGGGTACTCGGTTTATTTCGCGGAGCTTGCGCGAGACGAGATTGTTGACCGTCTGCTGGTAAATCTCTTTATCCATCTTCTTCCGGTACGACTGAAGCTCCGACTCGGCCTGCTCACGGACGGCCTTCAGGTCGCTCTCGCTTAAGGACGAAACTATGCTCTGAAGCAGCAGCCGGTCAATGGAGTCGAGGTCGTGTTCTAGCCCTTCGGAGTCGATTCGCGTGGAGGCGGAGACGTTGTCGATCAGCTCGTTCAAACGAGCGCGGGCGCGCGTTATCGTATCGATGACCGTCGGGCGGCCCGAGCCGGAGGCCGCCTCCTCCGCCTCGGCCAGCTCGCGGTCGCACCGCGCGAGAAACTCAAGAAGCATCTCGCGCGGGAATGCCGGGGCGGAAGAGTCTTTCGAGCGCCCGCTCTTCGCTCTGGTCCCGGCCTCGGCGCGCACCTCGGCCTGACCGCCGGGCGCGGCCCCGACTTGAGAGAGCCTGTACTCGGCGAAGACCGCTTCGACCTCCTGCTGGCAGTAGAAGATCGAATTGACTTTGCGCGGCCTGCGCGGCCGGGAGTCGTAGGAGTCGAAAGCCTGATTGATGGCCCGCACGACGACGTGCAGAGGGATGCCCGCGGCCTTCCAGCTCTCAACGAGCGCCCAGTCCATAGGCGAAATGAGCAAGGGCTTTCCTCTGCGACGCACGAACTCTTCTTCGATCTCGGTGAAGTAGTTGAAGTAATTCAGTCGATCAATTGAAGAGGCGTCGCGCTTTCCGTCGGTGCTGTCCACAAATTTCCGGGCAGGTTCTGAGGTTGAATGTTAACCGATAGCGTTCACAATCGCGCCGGTTATGTAAATGACCACAATCGTCGCGACCAGGTCCAACGCGATCAGCCCGAGAAGCTCGATCCCTTCCTTCTGGGCCGCCGCGTTCAGAGGAACTATAGAGCTGTAATCCTGACCTTCTGCCATTGAGATTCTCTCCTCTTTGATATGGGTTTATGCTAAAAATCCTGAAACGCTATGCCGGTTTTTGGGCGGGCGCGCGGTCGGCCCGCGCGCCCCGAGTCACGGCCACTCCGAATAATACTTCTCAGGATGGCGTTTAAAATGCGAATGAAATCTGCTTTAAACGAGCGGCGTGAACTCCCCGACTATTCTCCCCTCGACCACCTGAAGCTGTTCCCGGATAACGTCGGCCTTCGCTTCGCCGAGATTCAGGCGCGAGGCGATCTCCGACGACGCTTCTATCAGCGCGTTATGAAGAAGATTGGCTATGCGCTCGCGGTCGGCCGCGGAGACGGCGTCGGGGTTGTTGAGGCTCTCGGTCGATCCGTTCCCCTGTGACGCTTCCGGCTCGGCCTTCTTCATCAGGTTGATCAGGTATCCGAAGTTCGGGATCGGGTGCATCCGCGAGCGGAGGAAGGCTTCCCGCATCAGTTTTTTCACCTCGTTTTCGCTGACATCCCCGAGGCCCTGGAGAGCCTCCTCGCTCCCCTCGTCCCAGGCGTTGCCGGTGAGGTCTTCGTAGAATCTACGCACGCCGTCAAACTTGTCACCGTTGCTTTCGGCCGGGGGGCACTCGAACTGGGTCAATCGCTCGCTGATCCTGCGGCTCGCTTCGTCAATCTCCTCCGAAAATATATCTATTATGAACTGGCGCTCGTTCGGTCGTATCCTCATTTTGCTCCTTTTTCGTCACGGATTGATCCAAGCGGCCACGCCAGTAAAAGATATAACGAAGGCCCGTCGTCAAACAAGCCTTCGCCCCTGTTCTGCGCGTAAACCCCCTCAGTTTTTGAGAACCGGAACCCTGACCGAGGAAGGGAATTGCTTACCGTAGTGGAGAGTGATTTCCGAGGGCAGGTTGTCGTTCACGCCCGGCGGGCGGAAATCGGGGAAGTCGATGTTGGTCAGCTTCAAACGGAGCGAGTGGCCCGCCCGGAATATCCAGTTGTCCCCATAGTCTCTGAAGGTGACACGGCGCACCTCTCCGGGGGCGAGGCCGTCCACGCGAATCACCCCGACCGTCACCTCGGTCTCCGTGCCGTCGGGGGCCACGTCGAAGGTCCGGACGATCACGTCCACGACCGAAGACGTGCCGCTGCTCAAGTAGAGGTTGAATTCGTTGAGCCCGAGGGTCTGCGTGTCCGAGGCCCAAGGCGCGAACGTGTAGACGAGCGAGCGAGCGAGCGACCCGGAGCGGTCCACCGTCGCGCTGAACATGTCCGCCCGCGCCGGCACCTCGGAGCCGAGCCGCGAGCTTCGCAGGCGCTGGGGCCTGAATACTCCGCCCGCGACCTCCTGTTGCGTAGGCCCCTTCTTCTTGCGCGAGAGCTGGCCTCCCGCTTTCAGGTAAAGGGCGAGCGGCGCGGTGTCGGAAGAGCCGAGTTGCTGCGACGTGTAATACTCCCAGAAAAACGGCGCGGGCGCGCTCGTCACGGACCTCGAATCGGTGCCCCCGATCCCGCGCAGGTGATGATCGAACCACCTGAGCACCTGCGCGGCGATCACGGCCTCCTCCCCGTCGTAATCGTGCCCTCCGGGCGGGTGGCCCCTCCTGCCTAGGTATATCTGTTTCGGCGCGGTGATCTGCGAATAGATGTCGAGCACCTGCGGGGCGGGAAAGAGGTAATCGTCCCACGAATGAATGATGAAGATGGGCGCGCGCGGCATGCGAGCGGCCTTTAAAGTGGACCGGCCGCTCGCGTCCGTTGTCGCGACCGACCTTGCCCGTAAAGAATCCTTGACGAATTGCGTGGGGGCGCGGCCCTCGGCCGCCGCGTCAAACATCTCGAACTGTAGCCTGTCGTAATTGTAGAAAGGAGGCGCGCCCTGCTCCCTCTTCAAGCCCCCGTAGAACTGCCCGATCCCCTGCCGGTAGTTGGTCGCGCCGTTCGGGTAGAGCGCCTGCTCAAGGTCGGTCCAGCCGATCAAAGGGATGACGGCCGAGACGCGAGGGTCCGAAGCTATCTGGAAGCCGTGCCCTCCCCCGTACGAGCCGCCGATGACTCCGACCTTGCCGACGCGGGGGCTGATCGTGTCTTCGGGGTCGTTCAGCAGCCAATCGATCACGCGGCTCAGATCGCTCAACTCGTCGGGCCCGGCCAGAGTCACGTGCCCGCCCGACTCCCCGTCCCCGAAGCCGCGCGCCGAGTACGAGAGCACCGTGTAGCCCGAAGCCGCAATGTAATAAGCGAGATTGTCCTCGCCCATCAAACGGCGGCCGCCCCACCCGTGTATGTAGATGACTGCCGGGGCGGAAGGGAAAAAGCGCGGCTGGTAAAGGGTCGCCGCGAGGCTGATCGTGGGTCCGTCGGGGGAATCCGCGCTCGCGGGGACCTCGATGAAGTGAGTGGACGATTTGACAAGTATATTAAACTGAGCGTCCGCGCGCGGGCAGGGGAGCAGTAAGAGCGCTAGCCCGACGCACACGGCGATTCGCATGAAGGCATACTTCGACATCTGATTTAGCCCTTCGACTTGGGTATAGCTGAGGTGAGACAGTCCGTGCCGACAGTGAATGGTAAAACCCGAACCGGAAAGAGTCAAACCGATAACAGTACTAAAACCGCGGGGCGTTAAACCGCCTCTCGCTCGCGGGCGTCATCCTCCTCTGCGTCCTTGAGGGCCCGCACGGTCTTGAGCACGACCTTCTGCGGGTTCGGCGGCAGCTTCACGAGCTCTTCGAGAATGGTCTTGACGACGGCGTTCTGCGCGACCTCCTTCATCAAATCCAGGACCTCAAGCACCTGCGCCTGGTCGCGGGCCCCATCCGCCTCCTTCCCCTTGCATACGCCCCGAGCCACCCGGAAGACCTCCTCCTCGTCCACTCCCAGCCCCCGCGCCAGAGCCTTCAGCTTCTGTATCGACAGGTTCGCGTAC
>DASQDI010000137.1:0-22384 GCA_035634255.1 Blastocatellia bacterium | reverse complement strand
GGTGAGGTGGAACTGGGAGGGCGAGCTGGAGTTCATCGGCAGGAGGGACAATCAGGTCAAGATAAGGGGCTACAGGGTGGAGTTGGGCGAGGTCGAGGCGGCGCTGAGCGGTTGTCCGGGAGTAGCGCAGGCGGCTGTCCTGGCCGAAGGGGACGGACTACAGGCCAGGCTCGTCGCTTTCGTGGTACAGAAGGAGGGAGTGTCGGTGGATGTCAAGCAGTGGCGGGAGCAGTTGCGGGCTAAGCTGCCACAGCATATGGTGCCTGATCAGATTATAGAATTAGAGCAGATGCCTCTGATGGCGAATGGCAAGATCGACCGCAAGGCCCTTCCTCGTTGTGAATCGTCCCGGCAGAAAACACCAGCCAAAGAAAAGCACCTCCTTGATAGGACAGAGCTACAGTTGATTCAGGTATGGGAGGAGGTGCTTTGCGTTCAATGCGTTGACATTACGGACAATTTTTTTGAACTCGGCGGCAATTCATTAGCTGCCGTCAGCCTGTGTGCTCGACTCAGGAAAATCTATGGCGCTCAGATCTCAGTCCGCATGGTCTTTGATGCTCCCACAATTGAATCAATGGCAGTTTTGGTCAGGCAGAATATGTCTCCCGGCCCGCCATCATCAGTTATCCCTATAAACCCACACGGCGAAAAGCTCCCTTTTTTCTGTATGCATGCAGCGGGCGGCGTACCTCACAGCTACATCCATCTAGCTCACAGCCTGGGGCCGGATCAGCCTTTCTATGCGCTGCAATCGTATGGCCTCGATTTAGGACAGGAGCCCCTCAGTACGGTGGAAGATATGGCGGCAGTCTACATCGAAGATATTCGAAGAGTACAACCGGCCGGACCTTATCAAATCGGCGGATGGTCGTTCGGGGTTCCCGTCTCTTTTGAGGTCGCGCAGCAGTTGACCGCGATGGGCGAGGAGGTAAGGCTACTCGTTTTGATGGACAGCCCCCGCAACTGCAATCCTGCCGACCGCGTTTTAAGCGAGGAAGAATTACGGGAGGTCGAGCGGTCTTTCTTAGCTGAATACTTGCGGGAAGAACTTGGTCTTGCGGTCGAATCTCTGACTTTCGACCAGCAGGTACTGCTGTACATGAATACTCTAAAGGAAAGCGGAATGCTTCCTGCTGATATTACGCAGGAGCAGATTCGCCGTTACGTTCGCGTGACGGTCACGAATAAACATGCCGCCCGGCTGTATCAGCCGAAGCCATACCAAGGTCGCGTCACTCTCTTCAAGAGCTCCTTTTCTCGCCATGAGGACTATAGCTATGGTTGGAAGGAGTTGGCTCTCGGCGGCATCGACGTGATCAATTTTGACTCTTCCCACGCCGATTTCGTGAGCAAGTCGAACGCCCCGCTCGTGGCCGAGTGGCTAAGAAGGTGCTTCGAAACGGCAGCTCGATAGCGATCCCTGTAAGAACGGCACTAATAAAATATCAAAAGGAGAATTCCCGTGAATAACGGCTCTAATTTTCTGAAGCCTAACATTCAAGCGGAACCGCTCTTCGATCAGTGGTACGCCTGGTCTCATCTGATTCCTCCCGCCACTGCTTCAAGGAACGTGTCAGAGCGTCACCTCAAGATCATGGATTCGTATATCAACGCGCCTCAGGTCCATGCCAATGCGGTCAAGAACCCTAAGATGATGGGGGGGCCGTTCATTGATTACGATGGCAAAAGGGTTGACGAGATCAGGGCGCTCAGAGACAGCACCAAATTAAACCGCTCTGCGCTGGTTGAACTCTCGGCCGGGATAGGAGAGCTCGAAGCGATGTTGCGGGCGAACGCCAACGGGTTCAGCTTGCAACCTCTGTACAACTCTGTGCCGGAGCCGCTGAAGGGGCGCGTTGAGTTGGTTTACGACCTGAACAACCACCCCTCATACAGGCTGATCGAGGCCCTGCTGTATAACTCTAAATACTACGACGAGTCGGCGCAGAGTTTAATGCTGTCCATGACCGACGGCGACCACCGCCCGTTCATACTCAGCACTCCCCGGCTCGAGGACGACGAGTCGGTCCATCTGAGGATCCCGTACCGGCACGAAGGCGTCGATGAGCTTTTCCGGATGAAGTCCACGCCCAAGCCGATGTCCTACATCAGAGACTTCTTTGACATCCCGGAAGAGCGGGCCGAATTGTTCGAATCTTTCTTCACGCCCGACCCGCCCCCGCCCTACCGGCCTTACGAGGGTAACGGAGTGAGGTGGAGATACTTCGGGCATGCGTGCATCTTGATCGAGACGAAAGGGATGACAATGCTTTCCGATCCCGTGCTGAGCTATACCTACGAATCGGATGTTTCGCGCTACACGTATGCAGACCTGCCGGACAAGATTGATTACGTGCTCATTACACACGACCACCAGGACCATGTACTGTTCGAGACGCTGCTTCAGATCAGGCACAAAGTAGAGACGGTCATCGTCCCGAGGGGCGGCGGGTCGTTGCAAGACCCTTCACTAAAGCTGATTCTGAAGAACGCTGGGTTCAAGAGAATCATCGAGCTGTCCGAAATGGACTCAATCGAGATAGAGAACGGCTCCGTCACGGGTCTGCCTTTCCTCGGTGAGCACTGCGACCTGGACGTTCGCACGAAGATGGCTTACCTGGTAAGGCTCGGAAATAATTCCCTGCTGTTCGCCGCCGACTCGTGCAACATCGAGCCGCAGTTTTACAAAGAGCTTCACTCGATCATAGGCGATGTCGACGCTCTGTTCCTCGGCATGGAGTGTGACGGCGCGCCGCTCAGCTGGCTCTATGGGCCGCTGCTGACGCAGAAGATACAGCGCGCGATGGACGAATCGCGCAGGCTCGCCGGATCGAATTACGAACAGGCAATTGATATTGTGAATCGCTTCAACTGCAAGAACGTGTACGTCTACGCTATGGGCCAGGAGCCGTGGCTGGGGTACGTTATGAGCCTTCAATACACCGAACAGTCGAGACCGATTGTTGAATCCAATAAGCTGGTTTCAGAATGCCGCAGGCGCGGCATCGAGGCGGAGCGCCTATTCGGTGAAAAAGAAATCTTCCTGAATGGCTGAGTACGCCGCGAGAGCCGCGAGGTTTCTTCAAGATCGTCCTCTGTTCGCGACCCCTCCGCTGTACTTATTTGTAGACTTGACGAAAGGGATGGCCGCCGCCCGCGGTAAAGCAAAGAGTACCGCCCGCTGTGACGTGGCTGCCAGTAAGGAGAGAAATGGATAAGAAAGAATCATGCCCGCAGACTCGCGCGAGCTTTATCATTTCAACTGCCCGCTCCGGCTCGACGTTATTGAGGTACATATTGAATTCACACCCGGCAATCGCCTGCCCCGGCGAGTTATACCTCGGTCAGCTTTGCAGGGATTTATACCTGACGGTAGACAACACTAAAGGGCAGGCCGCCGCCGGCTCGGACGGAAAAAAAAGAGAGCTGATTGTGCTCGACGAAGTCAGACGCATAGTTTTTGAGCTGATGGATTCTTATGCGGGGGCCAGGAACGCGCAAATATGGTGCGAAAAAACGCCGACCAACGTGAATCACTTAAGAATACTGGCGCGCGTGTTTCCGGAAGCAAAATACATTTGCCTGTACCGCAACTGCATGGACGTAGTCTATTCGCTCATCGAAGCAAACACGCATGGGTGGTACCCCGATCTGGTTCAATACGTCCATCGTAATCCCGAAAACATCATCAGTGCGATGATAGAAAGTTGGATTGATAAAACGAATCGGATGGTTGAATTTGAGCAGGCGAATCCGGAAAACTGCTTCCGGCTGAAGTACGAATCTCTGGTCCAGAATCCGCCCGGCACGTTGAAGCCACTCTTCGAGTTTTTGCGCTTAGAATGGGACCCGTCGGTATTAAGCGAGGTCTTCTCCACCCAACACGACCCCGGGCCTGGGGACATTAAAATAAGATTTTCCCGGCGAATTAACGAGGACTCCATCGGGAAGGGGTCGAGATTACCCCTGAGGGCGATCTCGGATGAGTTGTTAGAAAAGATGAACAATCTGTTTGTGAAACTGGGTTACGCCGTCATCGGGCCTGATTGGGACCTCACGCCATCTCCTTACCGCGCCGAGTCTACGGACGAGCGAGTTGAATGTGTTGAAGCTGTCGAACAGGTTTTTACAAACCATATCCCGCAACGGGTCAGGGCGCAAAAGGAAAGACTGGAAGGTCTCAAAGGGAAGTGCAAGTTCATCATACCCGAGCTCGGCAGTAAGGCTTGGATGGTCGGCCTGACAGGGGAGGCTGGTCACCTTGTTTCCGGCAACAGCGCCGCCGATTTTACGATTACGATTTCGGCTGACGATCTGACAGACATTATAAGCGGGAGATTAAATGCCGGAGAATCTTTCTTACAAGGCAAGCTAAAAGTCGGCGGGGACCTGACTCTAGCGAATGCCGTTTGTCAGGTTTTCTTTCAGGAAGACCTGAATACGAAAAGCCTATAAGAAAAATGACGCACGGGATTTCTGCGACATAAATACTCTCCCGGCCAATCCCTTATTTCGAGGAAAGTCCCGGCAACCTGAATACTCAGACAAGCTCTCACCCGCCGTCGTTCGGACGATAGGGCTGAGAGCTTTTATCGTCCGACCCAAACCAGTGGAGGTGCCACGTGAATATAGTGTTAGTTTTCCCGCCCTGCGCTGATCCCGCCTTACCGTATGGGGCATTGCCCTTGCTGGGGGCTATCCTGAAGCGGGCTGGTCACGAAGGCGTATTCTTAAGAGATTCAAATCTTGAAGCCTTTGACGACCTTCTTTGCGTTGACTCACTGGTCGACGCGAGGCGGTGGCTGAAGAATGAATTTGATCCCCGGAGACTCAACGACCCCGCAGGCGCGCACCGGCGAGACTCGCTCGCGCAGCTCCTGGCGTCATCGGACGAAGTGATCCAGAACATCGACGAGGCCCGACGCATATTGAAGGATCCTGGCGACTTCTACAGCCCTTCTTCGCTGCTGTTTGCCAAGCGGATTTTCGCCAAAGCCTGCTCTTTGCTCTCGGCTCCCTACGAGAAGATTAACTTCGGAAAGTATTCCTATTCTTCCGCAAGCTACGACACGTTCGACGAGATCAACGAGGCGATTCACCAGGACGAGGATGGGATGTTGACGCGCTATTTCAAGGCCGTCACGGTGCCTGAAATCCTCAAGCAACGGCCCGGCCTTGTGGGTTTTTCCGTCCCCTACTTCTCACAGTTAATCCCTACGTTCATACTGGCCCGCCTGATAAAGGATCAAGCGCCCGGGATACACATTACGGTCGGGGGCCCGGTGCCCTCGTGGGGCAAGCACGTTCTGGCCTCGGATGCGCGCTTCGGCAGATGGATCGACTCGGTCGCAATCGGGGAAGCCGATGAAACAATTCTGGAGCTGGTAGAGGCGCTCGAAGGCAAGCGCCCAAGTGAGAAGGTTCGCAACTTTATCGTCTATCAGAAAAATGGGGTGCTGCTGCAAGAAGACCCGACTTATAAAGTTGATTTGAACTGGCTGCCCACTCCTGATTTCAGCATGCTGCCACTTGATAGGTATTTTGCCCCCAAGCGAATCATCTGCATGGTGCCCACAAGGGGTTGCTATTTCAACCGCTGCACGTTTTGCAATTACGCCTTTATAAAGCTCGCGCCTTACAGGTCGCGCGCCCCTCATCTGGTGGCGGAGGACGTTCAAAAGATAAAGGAGCAGACGGGCGAGGACGTGTTCTGTTTCGAGTCTGACGTGATGGCACCTCACTATCTTAGAATCCTCGCTCAAGGGATTCTGGATAATGGTGTTCAAATCAAGTGGCACGCGGTCGCGCGGTTCGAGAAAGGTATGGACGAGAGCCTTTTCGATACTATGCACCGGGCTGGATGCGTCAGGCTTTACATGGGGATGGAGAGCGTGAATCAGCGCCTGTTGGACCTGATGGACAAGGGCACTACGCGCGAGCGCATCGAAGACATTCTTCATAAGTGCCACAACACGGGCATCGCCGTCGAGGCCGGCGTTTTTGGTAATTTTCCTTCTGAAACTGCGGAGGAGGCCGAAGAGACCTACCAATTCGTCCGCAAACACAGGCGCGAGTTAACTCGATGTGACGTGGGAGAGTTTCGCCTCCTGCGAGGCAGCCCCCTGGCCGAGGACCCCGCCCAATACGGGATTCATATCATCGGGAACGCTCAAGCGAAGTGGTACCACCTTCAATATGAAGAGACGGCCCCCAAACAGAACCAGACTCACGCTGTGACGGCCATGCAGAAGATACAGGCGATGTACCCGGAAGTGGCACTGGTTGACGTGCCGGAAGACATACTCTACACGGCCAAGTTTGGGCCTAACGCTTTCGGCAAGTTGCTCGACCCTACAAGAGATGATTGGGCGTCAGAATTCAGCGGTTCCGAACGGCCAAAATACGAGGAAGACTTCGCGATCAACCGAGCTTTCGTCGTTAATTCAGGGGCCGTGCTGTTCGTAGATCTGATAGAGAAAGCCCCGGCTTTCGCTTCCTCGGAGATACCTATGCTGTTTGCCATTGATGGCCGGTCCGGCCTGGTTCATCCTCTTGAGCAAGTTGATTTGAAGATAATAGAACTGAGCCGAGGGCATCTGACCTTCGATCAAATCTACGCCCAGATCGCAGAAGGGCCGGCCGACGCAGCCGGCGGTAAGGACACGCGCAAAGAGTATGAAATCACGGTCCGAAAGCTTCTGGACATTGGAATACTGACCAAGACTCATTTCGCTTCTTAGACGGTATCGGCGCCGCGCGAAGCCGCGCAATCCAGGGGCGCGATAGCTTGTGACTCGCGCGCAACAGGCAAACGATACCGGCTACACTGACGGGGAGATCAAAACGCGGGACCATAATATGGCAACTACTCTAGCGGAATTGCGCGAGGCGGTCCGAACTTCTCAAGACAGGGGCGGGGCGGCGAATGCTCTGGGGCTGGCTCTTGCTGAAATGAACAAACACGGACAAGCTCTCAAATATTTCCGGCTCGCCGTCAAACTGCGGCCGGAGCAAGCGCGATACTATAACAATTGCGCTCAAGCATCGCTGTCATTGAATCAACCCGAAGCCGCAATCCGATATTTCGAAGCCTCGCTCAAGCTGGCTCCGGATCAGGCGGAAGCGTATTACAACCTCGCTTTGATATATGCAGATCGCTTGAAAGCGCCGGACGAGGCGAAGCGCATGTTCGAGCGCTCCATCAAAAACTCTCCGGAACACCTGATGAGTTATGTATCACTTTGCTTTTTGCTGGTCGCCGACCAGAGCGCAGAAGAGGCGAGGCAAAACGTCTTCAATCTGCTCGGCCCGTCAGCGAAACGTCTCAATGTGCACAAAGGGATGGCCAGGGCGTTAATTAAGTACGGAAGGTATGAAGAAGCGCGGCAGGAGCACCTGCTCGCGCTCGCCTTGGGCCCGGACGAGGCCGACACTCTCTACTGGCTTGGCGAAACGGAGCTCGGCCTGCGCCACGTAGATGCCGCAACTCGCCATTACCGCAAAGCCTATGAGATAGCCCCCAATGATCCCTGGGCGCGTGCGAATTACCTCCAACATCTCATCCGACTCGGAGACTGTAAGGCGGCACAAATGGTGTACAGATCTTACGTAGCCGGCAATCTGATCGAACCTCCGTCAGGCGACTCGTCCTTAAGCGCCGCCCCCGAATGGGCAGGCTCATCACTTCAGGGCAAAACCATACTCGTCATAAACGACATTGGTGATGGCGACGCCATTCATTTCACCAGGTTTGCCTCGTTGCTGAAGCAAGCCGGCGCGACAGTCATCGTCGAATGCGGGAAATCTTTGAAATCGGCAATCCGCACAATGCCCGGCGTGGACGCGGTCTTAACCAGGTTTGAAAAAAGCCCTCCCATTGATTATCACTGCCGCCCCGCGTTCAGCAGCTTGCTGTTTGATTGGACCTGGGAGACCATAGGCGATCAGGTCCCCTACATTAATCCCCCGCAGCACACCCGGCGGAAGTGGCGCGAGCGGTTAGCCGGCGAAGGGTCCTTGCGCGTGGGCTTGAATTGGGAAGGGAGTTTGAAATCGCGCAACGACGATTATACGCGTCGCAGCATTCCTTTCGAGCAACTGAGGCCGATTTCAGAGATCCCGGGCGTGACGCTTTACAGCTTGCAGTTCGGTTCGGGCGCGGAAGCCTTGCGCGACGGACCGGGCGGATTCGCCATCCAGGATCTGAATGTCGGCGATTATCTGGACACGGCAGGGGCAGTCCTGGCCCTCGACCTGATCATCACCGTAGACACGTCTCTGGCGCATCTCGCAGGCGCGCTCGGCAAACCATCCTTCTTAATGTTGCCTTTTCTTTCCTGCTGGAGGTGGATGATGGACCGCGAGGATACTCCGTGGTATCCCTCAACGCGCCTGTTCCGCCAGTCACGGCCGGGGGATTGGGCTGACGTTATTTCGAGAGTTTGTCAGGCGACACGCTCTTTGGTACCTCACAAAACGACTGAGGGAGGGGCGCTCCCGCTGCGGAGAACGGAATCCGAAACGAACTTCAGGACACGGCAGGTCTGAGCATCATGAGCACAAAACCTGGGAGCGAGTTCAAATGGTTGCTTAAGCGGAGCCGCCCGCTCATCTGGCTTTACCTGGCCAGTTTTGGCTGCATCATCTTGAGCAGTTTATCGGCCCTTCTTGATCCTCTAATAATGAAGTGGCTCATCGACGACGTACTTGCAAAGCGCGAGGGGCGGTTGTTGCCGGTGGCGGCAATCGCGCTATTAGCCGCTTACATCGCGCGCCTACTTTTCAGTAGCCTCGGCGGGTTGCTTGCCAGTCAAGCCACTCAGAAGATGGTCTTCAAGATGAGGTTGGAATTGCTCCGTCACATCCACATGCTGCCCGCCCGCTATCATGAGAATAAATCGGCCGGGGACACGCAGCACAGGCTGGAACAGGACATCGCTACCATCGGAGAGGTCGGCGGTGATCTTATTCCCGCTTGCCTCCGGCTGATCGTACTGACGACCTTTATCGTTACTACGATGATGGTTCTGAACTTTAAGCTCACGTGTGTTGTCCTGCCCCTGTTCCCGGCGTACCTGTACATTCGCCGCCGCTACTATGGCAAGCTGCGTGATTGCTCCGATCAAGTACAAAAGAGATCGGGGAGTGTCAGCAGCTTCCTGCAAGAGCACCTCGGCTCAATTATTCAGACTCAACTCCTTCAGCAAGAGGTGAGGGACGCCCGCCGCTTTGCGAGCTTGACCGGAAAGCTGACCCAGGCACAGATCAAACGCAGGAAGGCTGAAATCAAACTCGGCTTTCTTTCGATGTCTGTTGCCGCGTTGTGCATAGTGTTGATCCTGGCTTATGGAGGCTACCAGGTAATCTACGGCGCTCTGAGCGTGGGCGGGTTGGTCGCGTTTTACAGCTACGTAATTCGCCTTTTTGAACCCCTGGGCGGCGCCGTAGATATTTCTTCGAGGCTGCATCGGGTTAATGCCAGCGTTCGCCGCGTGCTTGATATTTTGGAGACGCCCACGTCAATCAAAGGTGATTCGAATGCGGTAATGCTCATGCGGTCGGCGCCCGGGGACATTGAATTCAAGAACGTCTCTTTCGAATATTGCCCTAACAGGCCGGTGCTGTCGAACGTCAGCTTCCGAGTCGAGCCCGGCGAACGCATCGCTCTGATCGGCGCAAGCGGCAGCGGGAAGAGCACGGTAGCGAAGCTCATTTCTCGGCTGTACGACGTGTGTGATGGGTCAATCCTGATCGACCAGGAAGACGTTCGCGGCATCAAGCTGAAGAGCCTGCGGTCGAGCGTCGCATTAATGACTCAGGAACCGGTGCTGTTCAATGCTACGTTGCGAGAGAACGTTCTCTACGGGAACCGGCATGCCACTCAGCGCGATCTGGATGAAGTGGCCGAACGAGCCCAGTTGACGGAATTGATTCGGAGCTTGAAGGAAGGTTGGGGCGAGCAGATCGGCCCGCGCGGCAGCAGGCTATCGGGCGGAGAACGCCAGCGGGTGGCCCTGGCTCGGACGATGCTTCGCCGCTCGCGCATACTCATTCTAGATGAGCCTACGAGCTCGGTGGATGTTGCTACGGAAATCGCATTCTTAGAGATGCTGGACCGGTTCACACGGGGCATCACCACAGTCATCATCTCCCATCGCCCAAGCACGATCCTAAAATCCGACCGGATCATTACGATTGATCACAATCGCGTGATCGAGGCAAGTGGAGGATTCTTTGCCGACCCTCTAGGAGTTGACTTGCCTCCATACGATGCTGCTGATAGATAAGCCTGAACCCTTGTGGGCGGATCATCTTCCGGAACCGGCCCGCTCCGTGCCTTGGTGCTTTGCGGCAAGAGGAGTTTTCAGCAGCCTGCCGGAACGCTCGTAATCCGCGAAGCGCTGTCGACAGGCTGACCTACGAGCTTGATCGAATCACCTTGATCCATGTCTGTAATTGCCCATGAGAGACGAGGAGGTAAGTGAGCCGATGAACGGAGCAGGAATGTTAAGCCGGGTAGCGCAAGATGTGCGTTACGCGCTACGCGTGCTGCGAACAAGTCCGGGTTTTGCGATAGCCGTGGTGCTGTCTTTAGCTCTCGGAGTCGGTGTCAATACCGCGATATTCAGTCTCATCAACTCGCTCGTCTTGAGGGCGCTGCCGGTAAAAGACCCGAATCAACTTGTCTGGTTTAACGAGCCGACATTTTCTTACCCGATGTTCGATCAATTGCGAAACTCAAGCCAATCATTCTCCGGCATCTTCGCCTGGAGGGGTGATCGCTTTTATGTGAACTGGGACGGGGAGCCGGAAAGCACTCTGGGGTTGGCCGTGAGCGGGGATTTCCACTCTACGCTGGGGGTCGGGCCTGTCTTCGGCCGACTCATCATGAGTGAGGATGACGCGCCGAATGCCGCGAATGGGGTTGCCGTAATCAGCTACGACTGTTGGGAGACGCGATTTCAAAAAAGCCCGTCGGTCCTGGGGAAGAACATTCTAATAGAACAAGTGCCGTTTGTGATCGTGGGGGTGACTCCGAAAGACTTCTTTGGCGTGGCCGCCGGCAGAAGCCCGGACGTTACGATACCGATCAACCTGCTTCCGCAAATGCGCCCCGTCCTTCGCGAAAGAATGCGCGCTCCCGCATACGCATGGCTGCATATTATGGGGCGGCTGAAGGCGGGCGTGACGATTCAGCAGGCCGAGGGTGAAGTCAAAACGATCTGGCCTAACATCCTCGAAGAGCTTGTCGCGAATGGCGTCCCCCCGAACCAGCGGCAGAACTACCTTTCCAGGACCATCGGGCTTGCGCCCGGAGGGTCGGGTTATTCCCCTTTGCGTAACGAATTCTCCTCGACGCTCTGGCTGCTTATGGTCATGGTCGCCCTTGTTCTATTGATAGCCTGCGCTAACGTAGCGAACTTGGAATTGGTGAGGGCGTCCGTCAGGCAGAGGGAACTTGCTATACGCCTGGCCATAGGGGCGCAGCGAAAGCACTTGATACAATTGCTGGTCACTGAAAGCCTCATACTGGCGCTCTTGGGCGCGCTCGCGGGATTGCTTTTGGCTAATTGGGGCAGCAAATTGCTTGTGGAGTTTGTTTCGACGAGCACTGACCCGATTCATCTCAACCTCCAAATGGATTGGCCGGTACTGGCTTTTACTGGCGGGGTAGCGATACTTGCCACTCTGATTTTCGGGCTGGCCCCCGCTTTTTCTTCCACCCGCGTCGACCCGAATATGGCGCTCAAAGAAACCAGTCGCAGCATGGGGGGAGCGACATTGAGCCTGAGGCTGCGCAAATCACTCGTGGCGGCGCAGGTCGCATTGTCGGTCGTGCTTCTCGTCGGTGCCGGGTTATTCGTGCGTAGCATCCGCAACCTTACGACGATTGACCCGGGGTTCGAAAGTGAGAACCTTTTGCTCACCTACTGTGACCCTCTGGCCGCACGTTATCCGGCAGATCGCCTGTCAGATTTTTACCGGCAGCTTCAGGAGGTCAGTTCAACGGTCCCGGGAGTCAGCGGGGTAAGTCTTTCGCTCGTCCCGCCATTAGCCGGCGACGGGGGTTATTGGACAGACTCGACAAATGTCGTGGGCCGCGCTCCGCAAGGCCTTCAGAACGCGCGAGTGTATATAAACGTTGTTAGTCCCGGATTCTTTAAAACAATGGGAATCCCTCTGATGGCGGGGCGAGAGTTTGTGCCGCAAGATGATGCGGTCGCACAAAAGGTAGTGATAATCAGCAAGAGCATGGCGAATCAATACTTCCCGGACTCGAACCCTCTGGAGGCGCAAATCAGTTTGGGTATTCATCCCGCTCGCCAAAATCTGCAAGTTGTCGGAATTGTAAAAGACGCGAAGTACCAAAAACTTCAGGAGCCTACAAGAAACGTTGCCTACGTGTGCTACCTGCAAGACCCGAAGCTTCTTCTAAGTTCCAACCTGACCATGGAAGTCCGTGCCTCTCAATCGCCTGAGACGGTGGCGATGCCGATACGCAGGGCGATTCAGAATCTTGGGAAAGATGTTCCGATCAGCTTTGAGATATTTTCAAACCGGGTGAGCGAATCTCTGGTCAAAGAACGGCTCGTTGCGACGATCTCAATTTTCTTTGGAATCCTGGCCCTGCTGCTGGCATCGCTGGGCCTCTATGGGACAGTGGCTTATGCCGTGGCGCGTCGCACAAACCAGCTGGGCATCCGCATCGCGCTTGGCGCTACGCCCTCCATGATGATATGGATGGTCTTAAAGGAAACGCTGCTGGTGATCCTGATCGGATGCATTGTCGGAGTCGGCGCGGCGCTGGCCGTAGCCAAATACGCGAGCGGCATGATCTATGGTTTGAGCGCCACCGATGTGACGACGATTGCGCTGGCTACAGGAGTCTTATTCATAGTGGGGGGTATCGCGGGCTTTATCCCTGCCAGAAGGGCTGCTCGAATCGATCCGGTTCAAGCTCTACGTCAAGAGTGATCGAAGAAGTCGCAAATGGCCGCGGAACAGTTTTGTCATTTAACAGGCCGAGGGGGGTCGAAGTTCGCTACCAAGAAAATCCAAGCCAAGGAGGGAAAGGGCAATGAAAAAGGGATTGATCCAGGGAGAGATGATCAATCGAGTCCGCCAGTTGTCCCACCAGGATGAGAGGATATCAGCGTCTTTAATGTACGGCTCCTTCGCCAAGGGAGAGGGCGATGAATTTAGTGACATAGAATTCTCTATTTTCGTTAACGACGACGACTACGATGGGTTCAGTGGCGAAGATTGGGTCGGGCAAATAGCGCCGCTGGCGCTATACTTCTTGAACGGCGTTGGTGAAGCAAGGGTCATCTTTAAGGATTTGGTCCGAGGAGAGTTCAGTTTCAAAAAGGCATCTCAGATACCAAGCATCCGGGGGGTTAAGGCGTTGATGGGTATCCCTTGGCCTGCCGTGGTAGTGATGATTGATCGTACAGGGAGTGTGCAGGGCCACCTTGACTTTTTATCGAGTAAAGAGGGGCTTCCTACAACCCGGGAGACGATGATTAAGTTATGCCTGGAATTCATATATTCGATGCTCTCCAGCTTTGATAGATTGGCGCGCGGTGAGCGCGCCCACGCGCTGGATTCGCTCGGGAGTTTGCAAGTGTATTTGCTGCGCCTGTTGCGCGAGCACGAAGGAAAGATGCAGCAATCGGAAACACGACCTTTCAGGAATCTTGAGAAAGACCTGCTGAAGTCAGAATATGATCGGTATATCGAGTGTACCGGGAGCCTGCACGAAGCGAGCCTCGAACATGCTTACTGGGCGACCTGGTCATGGGGTAAAGAACTCATTGCCGCTATCGCATGCCGATACGAGATCGATACGCACGAAGCTCTTATCCAGGCGTTAGACCTGCGCTTCGCTTGCATACTTGGCCGTGGCCGTCCGGAGCCTGAAAGATGGGAAGCGCTACCGGGCAGCAAATGATCTGGGCCTGAGCCCGGCCGAGACATCTCGATCTCCCCTGACTGTAAGCAGATGACGTTTAGGACGAAAGTGCTGCGAGATGATTTTGAAGGCAGAGAGAAGGCCTTGCGCATGTCCCGCCGATTTAAAACTTCCCACCACCCGCTCTCGTAACCTCGTGGGCTGACGAGAATTCTCCCCCGGCTATTTAACCCTTTATGTCGGTGCTGCTCCACGCCGGGCATCATCTCTGCCTGCGCTCCGCTTTGGCAGCCCTCCTACCTTTAATCAACTGGCATGAGCAGCATTACGGCCCTAGATCTCTGCCTCCTTCCGGGTAATTTTCGAATAGTTATTTTAAAGTGAATCGTTGATTAATCTCTTTTCGTCCAAGCAGGTAAAGACAAATTAGAGGAGGTTACGATCATGCGCAGTCCCGCGCTTTTTGACAGAGTTGTTTTGACCATTCTGCTTTACCTGCTGGCTGCTGTGGCAGCCGGCGCTCAAACTAATCCTTCGGGCCGCGCGGCCCGAGCTTTCGTCGTGGACGACAGGCTGTCGGCGCTCAGAAGCGGCCCGGATGTTACGGGGGAGGTGTTACAGAGATTGCGCCTTGGGCGCGCGGTCTACATCATCGGCGCGAGGCGGGCGGGAGCTGGTCAGCCCGGCTTCTACCGCGTGGCGGTCACTAGGCGGACCCGCGGGTGGATTCACGAGGCGGCGCTCGCAGTTCCCGGACGCGCGGGCGATGACCGGCGTGTTGCGAATCTCGTAATGAGCCTGGAAGGGCTTGATCGTCTGTCGCTTTGCCGCCTCTTCCGCGAGCGGTTCGCACGGTCTCCGCTCATGCCGGGCGTGCTCCTCGCGCTGGCTGAGGAGGCTGAGCGCTCGGCCAACGCCTTAGGGGTTAGGGCCCGCAGGCGGCTCGCGGCCCTCGATGTCGAAGGCGCTCCGGTCAGCCTGCGCGATTATTACCTGAGCGATCCGGGCCTCGACCGCTACAGCAAGCTGGGGGTCAGGTTCAAGTTCAACGAACAGATGCGCGGCTATATTTATGATGGGCAGGCTTACCGCGAGATCGTTGCAAGGTTTCCGGAAAGTCCCGAAGCGAAACGCGCGCGCAAGCTTATGGCCACGGCGGGCGAGGGGCTCGCGGACCGCAGGTGA
Organism: Blastocatellia bacterium; assembly: GCA_035634255.1. Taxonomy (GTDB): domain Bacteria; phylum Acidobacteriota; class Blastocatellia; order UBA7656; family UBA7656; genus DATLMR01. The sequence goes on along the minus strand of DASQDI010000137.1, from coordinate 7,284 downwards.
TGGTGCCCGAAACTATTTGCGGTCTTCGAGCATCTAGTTCTTGCAAATCGCTCAATTTTCAGTTTACATTTTTTGGCCGCTTGACTTTTCACTTTATCAGGTGGATAGACGCTTGATCACCACGGAGGAACTAAGAACATGCCAAGAGGAACCTGCCCAGAATGCGAGACAGAGGTACAGGTGGATGAAGATACAGACAAGGGGGACGTAGTTGAGTGCTCCGACTGTGGAACCGTCCTGGAAGTTGTCGGTCTGGACCCTATCGAACTGGACGTGGCAACCGAAGAAGAAGAAGAAGACTGGGGAGAGTGATCGCCCTGTCCAGCAAGATAGCCACATCGAGCCGGACTTCGCCCGCACCGCAGAGCCGCGCAGGGGCCACCGTCGGGGTGGCCCCCGTGTCATGCCCCGCGTTTCGTAAACTTTATCGAAGGGTGCCGGCCGGCTCATTCGCCTTCCCTGTCGCGATCATTGCGGCGGTCATTCGATACGGGCGAACGGAAGTGGATTATGAAAAGAATCTGCGTCTTCTGCGGGTCCAGCTCGGGGGCGAGCCCCGCTTATCTTGAAGCGGCCAAAAAACTGGGCGAGATCATCGCCGCCAGAGGCATCGGGCTCGTCTACGGAGGCGCGCGTTGCGGCCTTATGGGGGCGGTCGCAAACTCGGCAATCGAGGGCGGGGGAGAGGTAGTGGGGGTCATCCCGGAGGCGCTCATCGAGAAAGAGGTCGCGCACGTCGGCGTGTCCGACCTCCGCATCGTCGGCTCGATGCACGAGCGTAAGATGATGATGTCGGACCTGGCCGACGGCTTCATCGCTCTGCCGGGCGGGATGGGGACCCTCGAAGAGTTCTGCGAGATACTGACATGGGCGCAGCTCGGCCTGCACAGGAAGCCCTGCGGGCTGCTGAACGTCGATGATTACTACCGCCACCTCATCTCCTTCTTCGACCACGCGGTCTCGCAGAAGTTCATCAGGCCCGAGCACCGCTCTCTGATCGTCATAGGCGAAGAGCCTCAGGAATTGATCGAGCGGCTGGAATCATACGAGATGCCTTCGGTCAGCAAGTGGATAGACCGCCGGGACGTTTGAAGGATTCTGGAAGAAAGCCCGGGGGCCTCGGCAGAGATTCCGCGCGTAATTTTCCCCCGCATCGGTTGATAATGATTGTCTGCAATCACCCCGCGTTATAGAATGACTCTGCTTCTTTATATCCGCCTTAATATCAAAGGAATTTAATTGATGGATGCCATCGAAAAGGGAAAAGTGATAGAGAATGGGAGGGTCAGGAATGACCGCTCCCTGCGCGTGCTGTTCAACTGCCTGAAGTGCCCCGCCTACTGCTGTAGCTATGATCGGATCGAGGTGACGCGCAGGGACATAAAAAGGCTCGCCAAGCACTTCGGCGTCACCTACGAGACGGCCGAAGCGCGGTACACCAAGATCGCGTACGGGGAGCGCGTGCTCCGGCACAGGAAGGATCACATCTTCAAGAAGGTCTGCCAGTTCCTCGACGCGACCGAGCGGCGCTGCACGATCTACCACGCGCGGCCGGGCGTCTGCCGCGAGTACCCGGACAGCACCCGGTGCGGGTATTATGACTTCCTTGCCTCCGAGCGGCGAAGGCAGTGTGATGACGAGTTCATCCCATCAGCTTAGAATCTTCGCGACCCGCGTCGTTAAGTAAGGCTAATCAATGAAAGGCTTTCAGAAAATCTTCGCCGCCGGCTTCACGCTCGTCACGGTCTTCTTCATCGCCTGCGCCTTCAGCCTCATCGCCTTCGCCGCGATTGAGCTGTGGCATGGCGTGAATCCGGGGGCGCAGCTGGCCCTGAGGGACCGCTTCAACTCGATCCTTGAGAGCATAGGGCTGCTGACCATCGCGGTCGCGGCTCTGGAGCTGGGGCAGACGATCCTCGACGAGGAGGTCCGGCGCGAGGCCGAGATGAGCGTGCCCACGCGCGTGCGCCGGTTCCTCTCGCGCTTCCTGATCGTCATAATCGTTTCGCTTTCCATCGAATTCCTCGTGGCCGTCTTCCAACTGATACATGATAACCCGGCGGAGTTGCCGCAGGTGTCATGGATAGGGATCGCGACCGCCGCGCTCCTCGCCGCGTGGGGCGTCTTCATCAAGTTCAACAGGGTTGCGGAAGAGCTTGAGCCCGAGGCGATCAAGCGCGTGCAGCGCGAAGACAAGCAGACGTAGCGGCGCGGCTCGCGGCTCGCGCGGGCCATCCCGACGCCGGGCCGAGCCCGTAATTTGATCGTCTTTTCGGCGGATCGATTAAAACCCGATGAATACGAGGCCCATGAAGAAACGATTGCTCCCGCTCTTTTTAATCGCTCTGATACTTATCTCTCCGCTCGCGTCAGCGAGGCAAGCGCAGACATCTCAATCACCTCCGCCGACTCCAAGGCAGCCCGGCAGGGACACGCGGCCGCTCCTGCGCTCGGGGCCGATGCTGGGCTATTCCGACATCACGCAGACGGAGGTGTGGCTTCAGACCGAGCAGCCCGCCGACGTGCAGCTGCGCTTCTGGAAGCAGGCGGACCCGGCGAGCGCGCGCCTGAGCGCTCCGGCGAGGACGGCGGAAGAGCGCGACCTCATCGCGCGGTTCACCCTCTCCGGCCTCGAATTCGGGACGAAGTACGATTACGAAGTCTACATAAACGGCGCGCGGGTGACGCTCCCGTACCCGACCACCTTCCAGACTCAGCCGATGTGGCGGTGGCGGTCGGACCCGCCCGCCTTCCGGATAGCGATAGGCTCCTGCGCTTACGTAAACGACCCGCCTTACGACAGGCCCGGACGGGCTTACGGCGGGGACTATGAAGTATTCACGACGCTCCATCAGCAGAAGCCGGACCTTATGATCTGGATGGGAGACAACATCTATTACCGCGAGGCCGACTGGCTGAACGAAGAAGCCATGCGCTACCGCTACGCGCAGAACCGGGCCCTGAAGGAGTTGCAGCCGCTCCTGGCTTCCGTCCACAACTACGCGACCTGGGACGATCACGATTACGGGCCGAACGATTCGGACCGCACCTTCCGACTCAAAGACGCCAGCCTGCGCATCTTTAAAGATTACTGGGCCAACATGACGTACGGCTCTCGGGAGACCCCCGGAGTGTTCGGGCGCTTCGAGTGGGCCGACGTTGAATTCTTCCTGCTGGATGACCGCTATCACCGCTCGCCGAACCACTGGCCCGTCGGCCCGGACAAGGTCATGCTGGGCGAGGCGCAGATGCGGTGGCTGCTCGAATCCCTCCGCTCAAGCCAGGCCACATTCAAGATCGTCGTGAACGGCAATCAGGTGCTCAACCCCGTGACGCTTTACGAAACGCTCACCAACTTCCCCTCGGAGCAGAAGCGGCTGCTCGATTTCATCCGGGACAACAAGATAAGCGGGGTGGTCTTCCTCTCGGGCGACAGGCACCACACGGAGTTGATCAAGAGAGTCGAGCCCGGCATGTACCCGCTCTATGATTTCACGTCGAGCCCTCTGACGGCGGGGACGGGGCGCAACGAGCGCGAGGCCAACAACCCGGCGCGCGTGCCCGACACCTGGGTCACGGGAGTCAGGAACTTCGGCCTGATCGACGTGGCGGGCCCGGCCCGCGACCGCAGGCTGACCCTCCGAGCCATCGACCTGACCGGCAAGGAGTGGTGGAAGTTCGAGATCAGGGCCGCCGACCTCCAGTTCCCGGACGACCGGCAAAGGTAAGCCGCCGTCACACAAGCCGCGCGGCCCGCGCAGCCGATGGACGGCCGGGCGGCGTTCCGCAATAATCATTTCAGGATGGGCAATATCAAGGTCAGTCCCGCGAGGCGAGCCGCTTTCGATATCTTACGCAGAGTCGAAGAGGAAGGCGCGTATGCTTCCGTGCTCCTCTCCGCGATGCCGGAGGGAAGCCTGTCGCGCGAGGACCGCTCGCTCGCGAGGGAGATCACGCTCGGGGTCCTCAGGTGGCGCGGCGCGCTCGACCACTTCGTCGAAAAGTACTCGCGACGGCGCGTCGACCGGATCGACCCGCCCGTACTGCTCGCGCTCAGGATGGGGCTTTATCAAATCCGCCACCTCACGCGCATCCCCCACTCGGCGGCGGTGAACGAATCGGTCAACCTCGTCAAGCTGTCGGGCAAGGCGAGCGCGTCGGGGATGGCGAACGCCGTCCTGCGCTCGGCCTCGCGCGGCATGGAAGACCGCGCTGGCGCGGGGCTGTCCGACCCTCTGGAGCGCGAAGCGGCCGAGCTGGCGCACCCCCAGTGGATGCTTGAGCGATGGCAGACCATGCTCGGCCATCGGGAGACGAGCGCGCTCGCGCTCGCCAATAACGAGCCGCCCCCCGCAACCTTTCGCGTAAACACTCTGCGCGCGGGCGAGGGCGAGGCGCTGGCGGCCCTGCTGTCCGAAGGCATCACGGCCGCCCCGTCCGGCCTGATCGATGGCGCGTTCACGGTCGAGCAGGGGGCGTTGTCCGCGTCAACGCGCGCGGTCGAAGACGGTCTGATCTACATCCAGGACGAGGCGTCACAGATGGTCTCCCGGCTCCTCGACCCTAAAAGCGGCGAGCGGGTCCTCGACCTCTGCGCCGCGCCCGGCTCGAAGTCTTCCCACATCGCGGCCCTGACCGGGGGCGAAGCCCTCATCGCCGCGTGCGACATCCACCCGCACCGGCTCGCCACGCTCGCCTCGACGTGCCGCAGGCTAGGTGCCGCGAGCGTCGCTCCGGTCGCTTTAGACGCCACGCGCAACCTGCCTTTCCATGAAAGCGCGCCCCCCTTCGACCGCGTGCTCATCGACGCGCCCTGCTCGGGCACCGGCACGCTCAGGCGCAACCCGGAGATTAAGTGGAGGCTCACGCCCCAGGACATTGAGCGACTGGCCGACGTGCAGGCCGAGCTACTGAGCAGGGGCGCGCGGGCGGTCGCACCCGGAGGGAGGCTCGTCTATTCGACCTGCTCCGTCGAGCCCGAAGAGAATGAGAACGTGATCACCCGCTTCATAGAAAACGGCGCGCCGTTTCGCGTGGTCAAGCCGCGCGCGCCGGAGGCGGTCATCACGCTCGACAAATTCGTCAGGACCTTCCCTCACCGGCACAACACGGACGGCTTCTTCGCCGCCGTGCTCGAAAGATTATGCATAGACCGACCGTAAAAGATATCGAAAGCGCGCGCGCGCGAATAACGGGGGTCGCGCGCCGTACGCCGCTCGAACGCTCGCGCCGCCTGTCGGACGGGACTTCGCGCGACGTGTGGCTCAAGCTGGAATGCTTTCAGGCGACCGGCTCATTCAAGCTCCGCGGCGCGATGGCAAAGCTCTCGCTCGTCGCCGAGCGGCCCCGACAAGTGCTCACCGTCTCGGCGGGAAATCACGGCCTCGGCGTGGCCTACTGCGCGGAAGCCCTCGGCCTCGACGCCACCATCGTAGTCCCCGAATCGGCTTCGCGCGCTAAAGTCGAGGCCATCCGCCGCTTCCGCGTAAACCTGATCGAGCGCGGCGCGACCTATGACGAGGCGGAGAGGGCAGCGCGCGACCTCGAGCGCGAGTCCGGGGCGTGCTTCGCCTCGCCTTATAACGACGCTGACGTGATAGCGGGACAGGGCACTGTTGCGCTTGAGATGCTTGAGGACGAGCCGGGGCTTGAAGCGATTATCGTGCCGGTCGGCGGGGGCGGGCTGATAGCGGGCGTGGCCATCGCGGCGAAAGCCCTCAACCCGCGCGTAAAGATTTATGGGGCGGAGCCCGCTGCGTCGCCTTCGATGCGCGAAGCATTCAGGGCCGGGCGCATAGTCGAGATTCAGGAAGAAGAGACCATCGCCGACGGCCTGTCTGGAAACATCGAGCCCGGCTCGATCACTTTCCCGATTGCGCGCGAGCTGGTGGACGATATTTTCCTGGTGAGCGAGCATTCCATACGAGCCGCCCTCGCGGGGATGGCCCGAGAAGATCACGTGATGATCGAAGGCTCGGCCGCCGTCGCCCTCGCCGCGGCCGTCGAGTCTCAGATCGAAGAAGAGAAGATCGGGGTAATAATCACCGGGCGCAATATCAGCCTCGACCTCTTTAAAGAAGTGGTCGGATAAAACGCGGGCGCTCGGGCGACAGGCTCGCGCGCCCGCGCGCCTATCACGGCAGGTCTATGAGCAGAATGTCGGACGGGGCGGAGGCCGTGAAAGAGAGCCGGGATTCGGTCTGGATTCTGGCCTGATCCCCTTTCGCGAGCGCCTCGCCGTTCACCTCCAACTCCCCCTCGATGACGAAGAGATAAGCGCGCCTGCCGGGCGCGATGTCGTGGACGACGTCGTCTCCCGGCCGGATCGTCGATACATAAACGGTCGTGTCCTGATGCACCTTCACGACCCCCGGCATGTCCTGGCCCGACGCGACCGGCAGCAGCCGGCCCGCGCGCTGCTCTTTCGTAAACCGCAGCTGCTCGTAGGATGGCGTTAGCCCTCTTTCGGATGGCGTTATCCACATCTGAAGGAGGTGGACGGGGGTGTCGGATGACGGGTTGTACTCGGAATGTTTGATGCCCGTGCCCGCGCTCATGCGCTGGACCTCGCCGGGGCCGATGCGGCCCGCCCCGCCCGTGCTGTCTTTGTGCTCAAGCTCTCCCTCTATCACGTAGGTGATGATCTCCATCTCGCTGTGGCCGTGCAGAGGGAATCCCGTGGACGGCTGCACCACGTCGTCGTTGAAGACCCTCAGGGCCCCGAAGCTCATGTTGGTCGGATCGTAGTAGCGGTCGAAGCTGAAGTGCCAGTAAGTCGATAGCCAGTCGCTCTCGAAATGAAACCGTTCCCCACTGTGAATCACTTTTATCATCTGTGCCCTCCCTGGTATTCGTCGAATTAGCTCCCATTATCAGTATAGACAAGTTGTAAAGAGGGCGCAGGGAGGGCCGGGCAACGGCGACGCTACCGGAGTGGAAGGCGGGATTCGGGGACGGCTCGACGCGCCGTCACACGGCCGGGACCGCGCGGCGCGCGCCCGTGTAAAAGACGTAGACCGTATCGTCACCATCGCCGAGCATGGCGGCGGGCCACACGCGGCTCTCGTTCGTGTCGTGCATTATCACTACGCCCGACGCGGCGAAGCCGTCCGCGTCGATCTCCTTGACGGTGATTGCGACCCACTGGTCCGGATAAAATTGCCTGATCTCCCGGATGGAAAAGACGGTGGAATGATTGCCGAACATGATTACCGCGACCTCCTGAATACTAAGGCACAGCGCGCGACTACTTTCCGTCGCACCGGCAGGGACAGGTGTACAGAT
>DASQDI010000136.1:0-41946 GCA_035634255.1 Blastocatellia bacterium | reverse complement strand
GGTAATCTTGAGACAATTCTTCAAGGACTTTGAATTTATTCCAGGTCTTAATATCGGTCTCGCCTCTGGGGTAGCTTTTTTGCGCGATTAATTGTGCGACAACTACTCTATATTCATCTAATGCCTCGGAAAAGCTTTCTGCGATGGTCGGAATACCTACCGGCCCAGGGAAGATCACTTTGTTTTTCCCTTGCCTCTTGGCTACTTTTACACGATCCGACAGGGCGGCCCATTCCGTAGTGTAAATCGTATCAGAAAGGTCCCCGTCGTGCTTAGAACTAGTATTTAAGGACACTGTCATTGCCACTAATAAGGCGATCAGGGTCAAAATAGAAAGGTGCATTTTCATCTAGGCCTCCGTATGAAGGACGAGCGAACCTTACGCGGCTCTTAAACAATAGCATCTGACGAAGAGTGATGCTGGTGCTTATAGCACTTTTATAGGCGTCAATGAAAATAGTGAGATGTTAAATACAAACGCCCCCTTGAATTCCGAGTTTGACCCGGCGTTGAAGAAGTAACAAGAGAATTCATTTAGTTGTGAACACGCCGCAAGCGTGCTTGCCTTGCTGATCGCCTGATTGAGCAGGGAATTAAGTGCATACTCGATCAGTGTTCGAGGCGGTGATGCAAAGCATTAACCCGCTAACCCATTCCAAGTCAGCAATACAAAACTGAGCTTCTTAGCTTTACATATCAATTTATAGATTGTTATTCTGCGGGCTGGCCGCGCCACCTATTATCCTAGTTTAATATGAGAAAATATTATGCGTATTCGAGTTTGTTTTTGTGAAGAGTATGATCCTAGAATTATACAGGCGGCTAATAAGCTTGAAAACCAAGACTGGCTTGATGTGGCCTTTATATCGAACTCAGATGTCGATGCTATTAGCGCTGAAACCTGGTCAAAAATAAATCCGCATTCTGAGCCCATTATTACTGCTTACCAAGAACGATCCTACCTTGCGGGTTTAGCCAAACTTCATAGCCAAGAAATCGACATCCTAATTGCTGGCGCAAGTATCGCGCTTAACCAATTCCGGGAGTGGGCTCGTCGTTACTGATCTTTTCGTCGTCCGTATCCGTCAAGGGATACTCATTAGGGTCCAAAAGGAAGGTCTTATACGTCCCATTGGCGATATCCACTTGGTAGTCATACAGCAGAGTCCCCTACGGCTCCGAGCAAGCACTCCGCGTAAGGCCGGAGCCTTCTAAAACTGATTACATCCTCAATGAACCTTAGCGGTCACCTTCGAGATATTCGGCCCGCATGAGCCCCACTAACTTTGAAGTTGACAATGCTTTCGTCGAAGAGTAGTATTCATCACCGTTGCCGAGATAATTGATTCAGTGATTTTCCTACGATCCCCGGCGGCTTTGGTGGTGGCTGGAGTTTCGCGGCCAATCCTTGGGGGCCGGGCCGAAGTACAAGCATCCTAACATAGTAACGGCTAAGCTGCGGGAGTCGGAAAGGTATCTGCCTGCGAACTTGCATAGAGTCGCGGGGGGATAGGTTTCTATTCGCGACCTGGAGGTTCACTTCTACTAACCTCTGCGGGCTTCCCGAAGTGCAGTCCGTTTAATAGTACACACTCACCATTGATTGCTAAGAGCTTTCACCCATCCGCGATCCCGGCCTATGGAATCTATCAGCGGGTGTCGCCTTACTGATCAACAAAAGGCTCGTCTAGAAGGAGGTTTCTATGAACTTGGTTAAAGGTTTACAGCGAAGGCGGTTGATGTCTATCGCTCTGGCGGTCGCCTGCGTCACTCTCGGGAGCGTAGCCATCTGGCGCGTGTCAAGGCTCCCGGCTGAAGCGTCCTCTAAACATAAACAGAACCTGCGGGAGCGATTGCGTAAAGGGGTCGGCAGTGAAGTTAGATTCGCTTCCGCCGCCACTCCTGATCAGGTAGATGCGGCGGTCGGGTCTACGGCCGATTTCATCTATCGGCGGTCCGGCCTCAGGATGTCGGGCGAAACCATGAAGAATCTGGCGAAGGCCGAAAGCGATGCGCTCAAAGGCGAGGTCACACTCATCACGCTCGATGAATTGACCGACACCCTCACGGCCGCAGCCGTGGAGCGGCTGGCGACCCTCACGGATCAAGAGATCGGGGAGGCCGCTGACGCCTCGTCCGACGAGCACGGTGAAGTCCGTTCGCGAGCCGATGGCAAGTGGGGCGTCTTGACTAAGCAGGACCTAATCCGGCAGGCGAAATCAGGCCGCCAGTGGAGCCAGCGCGGTGACTCGGCGTTGCGGGCCGGGTTGCGCGAGATGATTGAAGAAGAAGTGAACGACCGCGCGGTCACACTCGGCGTAGCCCTGCCTGAGCAGTTCGGGCAAGCTGGCGCGCAGGGCGTCACCCCGACGCAGGCGCTCCTCATCGCCTACTCTGTAGCTGCTGACGACCCGCTGACCGATTCGCGGAGCGACATCGAGCAGATGATCGTTCAGAAGAGGATCGATTCCGGCCAGACCAGGGAGGAGAAGAAGGCGCAGAAGAACGTGTCAGGCCGGCCCTACGGGGCGCGCGGGGCAGTACACCCGTCTGCCGCACACATCTTCTTGAACAAGGACACCGTGGGAAGACTCCTGAATCTCCGCGAAGGAGGTAAAAAGTGATGAAAAAGATACTGCTAGTCTTATCGCTCTCTCTGCTGGTTGTCCTGCCGGGGTGCAAAATCTCCGGCTTTAACTCGTGCACTATCACCCATGACCTCAATTTTGTGCCACTGACTCCCGGAGCACCCTACCTGATCGTTTACACTTTCTCCAACCCCTTGATAATTCGAAACCATGTCGCGGATTCGAGTGGAAGGATTTCGGCTCCGTCGCACGGGTTTCGCTGCTCCGATCTAAGGGCCATCCGTGTTACCAACTCCAACGTGGCCCTCTCAGTTAGTCCGGCGTCGGTGTACCTGCCCACCCCTCCCGCGTCCGGTACCATCACCGGCCAGGGCTTCGATGCCACTTACGGCCCGCCCAAGGTCGAGTACTTCGACGCCAATGGTTACCTCTGCGGGTCGGTTTACGCCACTTCCGTATCGAGTGACGGAACTTCGTTGCAGGCAAACCTGCCTGACCTGACCTACGTTTACTCAGGCACCTATCAGATAAAAGTCACCAACATGACATACGAGGGCTACTATGCGCACATAGTAGGCTCCGCATACATGACCGGATGGGGCAGGGATCGGCCCGACAGCGATGGCGACGGGTGGTATGACGATGAGGATTGTGCTCCTTACGATCCGAGCCGCAACTATGACTGTAGCGGATGCGGCTATGAGGCACCCATTGGTTACGAACAGGCCCCCGAGTTCTGTGCTAACTACTAATGATCGGTTCATCACTTCTTCAGGTGGCCCAGGGGCGATTTCGGGCTTGCTGCGAGCAAACCGAAAGGCCCTGGCCCTCCTAAGCGAGAGGTCCGAGGCGGGAGTGAGCAAGTAGCATCGAGTTGCTCACCCCGCCCGCGGACGATTATATAGTTAGAGTAGCAACTCACGCAGGCACGATAGATATTCTATGGCGTTAGCAAGGATGATTATCAAGCGCGCAGTTTTAACCCCGCCGACCTGTTTTATTCCGGGGCGCAATTTCATAAGGCCCGCCTGCGGGGTGTTTATAAGCTCGCTGCTCACACTTGTCCTCGGCGTAAGCTGCGCCCGCCCCGGTGCCGTAGCAGGGGATCAGGCATCCCCTCTCGTATACGCGGCGGTCGGAGACTCCACCGGGATAGGCCTGGGCGCTCAAAACGGCGGGGGGTACGTTGACCGTCTCTTTGCGCGAATAGAACAAAAGCATTCTGGGGCCACTCTGATTAATCTCTGCGCGGCGGGGGCCACCGCCGCCGATGCTGTTAATAAACAGGTCGCTCGGCTAGGAGGCAGACGGGCGACCCTCGTGACAATCTGCGTTGGCATGAACGACCTCCTGAGAGGGCGTGATGAGAAACAGTTTGCCGAGGATTACGAGGCCCTGGTCGCGAAGCTAAGGCAGACGGCCCGGTTAGTCGTCGTGGCGAATCTTCCTGACGTCGCTTCCGCGCCAGCGATGAAGGAGGGGCCGGCCGGAGAATCCCTCCGATTACAGCTGGAGCAATTCAACAAAGTCATAGAAGAAGTTGCCAGCCGACACGGCGCTCTGCTCATCGACCTATACGAGTTGAGCCGCGAGGCGGCGAGCTCACGCCCGGAGCTTTTCTCCTCGGACGGGCTCCACCCATCTGACCTGGGCTACACTCAGTGGGCTGAGGCGATGTGGACGGTGGTAGAGCGATCAATCTAGGATGGCCATATGTCCTGAATGATGAGCACAGCCTAATCGATGCGGATAGCCTCTATCGGGAAGGTGGATGAGATGCATAATGTGGCCCGCGAGATCGACGGCCCCAGCCGCGGGACTGGCAATTGTTCCGGCTCTTCGATGCTGCGGTACAAGTCGGGAATCTTGATGAAGCGGCGGTGATCCTGGATGAGATGGTCTCGGTTGTACTGATCTACTTCACCTCCGCCTGTGATGCTGAACCAATAGAAGCCTGGTAGTTCGCTATCCCCAACAACGCCCCGTTAAAAGGCAAATGCACGGAAATTTTCGCGTAATTTGGGGAACGCCCGACCGTGGCAGCGGTTCGAGAATTATTGACTTAGGGTAGTTTAAGCCCTACTATTCGCCGGTAACAGTACGGACCAACTTCTGCTCCCATTTAATTCTCCCTGCAAAGCTTTAAGCGAAGACCCTGCCCCACAGGACTGGTTTCTGCGTCTCAGGAGATATTAAAACAAATGAATAAATTTTCCTCGCTCGTGAAGCGGGCGACGGTTCCTGCTTTGATCCTCACGGCTTTAGTCGCTTTATTCTTTTCGCAGTTTGTGGGGCTCGCGCCTCGAACCACGGAAGCTCATTCGAGAGCCGCCGCGCAACCGTCAACTTTGATTGCCAGGGAGTCATTCGAGTACATGAAGGGCGAACTGACGGGGCAAAATGGGGGCACGGGATGGGGGGCGGCCTGGAGCGGCCCGGCGGCTAACAGCGAGATTGTTCCCGTGCAGATGTCCTTCTCCGTCGCGGGGGGAGGGCGCGTTGACGGGGGACAGGCAGCCGCAGAGGTTACAGGCGACGACTCGAATCTGGCCTTCCGCCCGCTGGCATCGCCGCAAAACGGGGATTCCGTCTATTTCAGCTTCCTGTTCTTTTTCAATGGAGCGCCCGACGATAACGACTTTATGACCTTCTGGTTTGACGGCTCCACGACGGGCGCTCACCCCGATGCGCCGAACATCGGGATGAGAATCAACCAGGGTGATGGGAGCGGCCCGAACGACTTCTTCGCCGGTTTGAACCTCGGCATGAACGAAGTCTTTGCCGCAGACATCAGCGAGAACCCCGACATCAATATCTACTTCGTAGTCGGGCGACTGTTCAAGAGCGTGCCGGGCGCGGGCAGCAACTACGACCGGTTCTCACTCTGGGTAAACCCGGCATTTGGCGACTCTGGTAATCCGGGCGTCACGTCTGTCGGCGCAGGCGACGTGTCGAGCTTTCTGAATCTGGGCATAGGCACTGCGAATCTAGAACCGGAAGAGTCGATATTCATAGACGAGGTGCGCATCGGCGCGACGTGGGAAGACTGCGTGCCTTCGTGCCACCTCGCCTGCCCCACAACCGTCACACAGCCTGCCGATCCGGGGCGGTGCGGCGCAGTCGTTGAGTACCCCTCTCTCGATCCGACAGGCAATTGCACCGCGACCTGTTCACCTGAGTCGGGCTCCTTCTTCCCGGTAGGCCAGACCGAAGTGACGTGTGATAGCAGTAATAGCGAGGGCTGCTCATTTATGGTGATAGTAAATGATGACGAGCCTCCTGTGCTCGCCTGCCATGAAGACATCTCAGCCGGCACGGCTTTGAATCAATGCTCGGCCATTGTGAATTATGATACGCCCGCCGCGGCCGACAACTGCCCCGGAGCTATCGCGCCCGTTTGCAGTCCGCCTTCGGGCTCAAGCTTCCCCAGGGGCACGACCACGGTCGTCTGTTCCGCTACTGACGGAGCGGGCATTTCCGGCTCCTGTAGATTCGCAGTAACGGTTGTGGACCAGCAGGCCCCGACGATCATCTGCCCGCCCGACGTTGTGGCGTCCGCTCAAACGCCGGGCGACGCTGGGGCGAGTGTCAGCTTCGCCGCCCCATCCGTAATGGATAACTGCCTCCCCGAAGTCGTAACCGCCTGCACGCCCGCTTCAGGCAGCGTCTTCCCCGTGGGCGCAACAACTGTCACCTGTAGGGCGACCGACGCTTCGGGCAATTCGGCGACCTGTGCTTTTACAGTCACCGTTTTCGACATATGTTTGCAGGACGACACCAACGGGTCGAGCAAACTGGTGTTCAACTCTCTGACGGGGCAGTACATGATCTGCTGCGGAGAAATGACTCTGACGGGCACCGGCACGATCACGAAGCGCGGCAACATCATCACGCTATCGCACACGCCACCGGACCGCAGAGTCACGGCAAGAATCGACGCGGCCGTCAGAAGCGGATCGGCTTCGGTTCAATTCCCGGCGGGGCATACTATCTGTGCGATCACCGACAGAGATACGAGGAATAACTCCTGTGCCTGCGGGTCGCCGGCGAAAGGCCAGAATTAAGAAACCAGAATTAAGCAAAGTGATGGGGCCGAGCGGCTTGAGGTCTTCGGGCCCGTCACTCATCCTTTAACCCGAATTCGATCCGGATAAAATCTTCGACCCCTTCGCGGCCTTTCAAACGAAGCCACGGCGGGCCGCCCTCGCGCCCTACCCCCAACTCGGAGTCGAAGAATGGGCAGCAGAGGCGTTCGCAGGCTATGAACTCCGCCGCCTCCATGACCGTCCGGGAATCGATGTTGAAACGGAAGGCGTAGCCGTCGGGCAACTCCCTTACCTCAAGCACCTTCTCCCTAAGCCGCCCGACCCTTCTGCTCATCGGTCAGGGCCGACAGGTCGCAAGCGAATGGCGACTCTTTCTCACTCTTCATGATCCGAATACCTTGCGGCCCTCTACCTATCCGGCCTCTTCTTTTCCGGCAGCCTTCGCGGGGCGTAATAAGGCTTGCCGTTCAGCTTTTGCACCTCCTTGCCGAAACTGGTGCCGTAATCGCGCTCCGCGTCCGACAGAGACCATGCCTGCCGCTTGTAATTCCAGTTGTCGGGCGCGAGCCTCTGGGCCTCCTTGAAGTGAGGGATCGCGTCTTCACCCCGGCCGGTGCTGTAAAGGTGTTGGGCAAGGCCGAACTCGGCGTCAGCCATCGCGCGGTCCGGGCTCTGGGGCGACAGGAGCGCCTTCAACTCCTGCCCGGTAAGCACGAAGGGGCTTCGCTCGCCGTTCGCCACCCAGTCGCGTATGCCGTCGAGGTAGGCCGCCGCGTCTATGCCGTGCAGTTGTTTGAATCTGTTGTCTACGTAAGCGACTTCGTTCGGGCGAACGATGCGCCCCCGCTCGTCGATCCAGACCGCAGTGGGCACGTTCACCATGTTGTAAAGCATCGTCACGAGGTGCTTATCGTCTATCAGGACCGTGTACTCCGGTTTCGCCGCGGTTATCCACCGGGCGGCATCCCTCGCGCCGCCCGTGTCCTGCGCTATCGAGACTATCTCGAAGTTTTTACCCTTCAACTCCGCGTAAAGAGCCTGCCAGCCCGGCAGGTCGAACCTGCACCCTCACCACGAGGCCCACGTGATCAGCAGCACCTTCCTGCCGCGAAAATCGGAGAGCGAATGCATGCGGCCATTAACGTCCGGCAGAGCGAAGTCCGGCGCTTCGAGCGAAGCAAGATATTCGTTCCGCGCGTCAGGGCGAGGGCCGAAGAACCAGACCGCGTGCTTTTGATCGTACGCGACGGGCTGCCTGACGAGGCGGGCGAACTCGCTCAGGTTAAACCACGTGGCCGGGCCCTTCTTCACGATGAAGGCGCTCCTTCTGGCCTTCGGGATCGGGAAGCAGAGCTCATCGCGGCACATCCCCTGCGGCTTCAGGACGAATTTTGTGGCGCGGGTCAGGTCCTTGAGCGTGACCCAGAGGTCGTCGGATTTAATGGCTGACGCCCCGACCTCCGTGACCACTCCGTCGAAGACGATGACTCGACGCTGCCCGCCTCCGCCCATTGCGGCGACAGACGCGAGCAGGCAGATGAGCGCGGCGCAGATTACTTTTCCCATCTCGGTTCATCTCCTGAGAAAAAGCATTCTTCTACTCGATGATTTCTTTGACCCTGCCAACCTCCCCGGTCTCAAGGCGCACCTTGATGCCGTGAGGGTGTTTGGCGGAACTCGTCAGAATATCCTTCACGACCCCGCGCGTCCTTTTCCCCTCGCGCTGGTCCTGCTTCAGGACTATGTCGACCGTCAAGCCGGGTCTTATGTCTTTCCTGTTCTGGCCATTCATGTCTGGAATCCCTGGTACACAATCTTGTTAGGGCAAAGGCCGTCGCTCAGGCTTTCCGGAATCCCGTGGAGAGCATAAGGTCCCCCCAGTGCAAAGCGAATTCGCCGTCATTGCCCTTTTCGGCAAGTTCGATTGTCAGAAGCTCGACGGAGCGATCTGTCTTCCGGAAGGAGAGCGGTATTTCGGCCACGGTCGGGCCTCCTTCTTTCTGAACGAGAAGGACCCATTTCTCCGGGTCGTCGGCCCTGGCCTTGAGAACGTACTCCCCTTTCGGCACGGCCTTGTCGCCGAATCTCAAGTCCACGTCGGTGGTCAGCTTCGTCGCCTGGTTAGCCCCCATCCGCCACTCCTGCCCCGGACTTATCATCTTCTCAAGGTCGCGCCCCTTCAGGGCGGGCCGCCCGTATTCGACCGACACGTTCCCGCCGCCGAGCCGCAGGGCCGCGCGGCCCCGCTCCGCGCCGTCCTGCGCCCCGCCGGGGCTGCTCGCCGGGGTGCTTTGCGCGCCGCCATTGGAGTTGCCCGCGACGCCGCTCTGACTCTCCCTCTGCGTGCAGGCGCTCACGGAGCAGAATAATGCGAGGGCGATCAATAGTCTCTTCATCGAAGTCCTCCCAGCAGTAAGATGACTTTGAATCGCCATCTTCGCAAGCCCATTTCGCCCGCCGGAATTTCCCCTTGACATTCTACCCGAGCCGTCATATCTTCGGTAGGCACTCTACTAGAGGCCGCTTACGGGTTGAATATGAGAAAGAGAACAGGTCACCAGACGCAGGTGGAGCTATTGCAGGGCACGCTCGACATGCTCATCATGCGGACCCTGCTCCTGGGCCCGAGGCACGGCCACAGCATCGCCCAGTCCATCGAACAGACGTCGGAAGACGTGATTCGGATAGACCACGGTTCGCTCTACCCGGCCCTCCAGCGCATCGAGCGGCGTGGGTGGATCACGGCGACGTGGGGGACCTCAGAGAACAACCGGAGGGCGAGGTTTTACCGCCTGACTAAGGCCGGGCGGAAGCGCCTGGTGGACGAGACGACGAACTGGGAGGTGCTGGCGCAGGCCATCGCTCGCATCCTGAATGCGACGGGGCAGGAAGGTGAATGATGGGCTGGTGGCAGGAGCTTAAATTCATAGTCCGGCGGCTCGACCGGCGCAGGTACGAGCGGGAGCTGGACGAAGAGATTCGCACCCATCTGGAGCTCGAAGCCGGGCGGAACGTCGAGGCCGGGATGCCAATCGAAGAGGCGCATTACGCGGCCCTTCGGAAGTTCGGCAGCGTCGGCCTGGCGAGGGAGGACAGTCGCGCTATGTGGGGATTCAGATCGTTAGAGACCTTATGGCAGGACCTTCGTTACGGCTTCCGCATGCTCGGTAAGAACCCCGGCTTCACGGCCATCGCCGTGCTGACGCTCGCGCTTGGCATCGGGGCCAACAGCGCGATATTCAGCGTCGTCAACGCGGTGCTGCTCCGCCCGCTCCCCTACAAAGACCCCGACCGCCTGGTCCAGTTCTGGGAGACGAACCCTTTGAGGGGCTGGACGCAGGCGACCGTCGCGCCCGCCAACTTCTTCGACTGGGAGAAGCAGAGCCAGTCGTTCGACGGCTTGGCCGCCTACATGGGCTCGGACAGGAAGGAAGCCGGGCTGGCCGGCCTTCAGTTCACCGGCGGGGACGAGCCGGAGCGGCTTCAGGGGTTGGGCGTGAGCGCCAATATTTTTTCGGTGCTCGGCGTCGAAGCGGCCCTGGGGAGGACGTTTCGCGAGGAGGAGACCTGGCAGGGCAAGCACCGCGTAGCGGTCCTGAGCCACGGCCTGTGGCAGCGCCGATTCAGCGCGAGCCCCGACGTTATCGGCCGGAAGATAACGCTCAACGGCAGGGACCTGGAGATCGTCGGGGTGATGCCGCCGGGCTTTTACTTTCCGTCGAGAGAAGTCGAGCTTTGGGTCCCGTTCGGCTGGAATCAAAATAATATAGTCCAGCTACGCCGCCCGCACTTCCTCCGCGCGGTCGCCCGCCTGAAGCCGGGCGTGACTGTGGAGCAGGCCAGGGCCGAGATGAACAACATCGCCGCCGCGCTCGAAGAGCAGTACCCGGACACTAACACGCAGATGGGTGTCGGCCTCGGCCCGCTCAAGCAGTGGATAGTCGAAGACACTCAGCTCGCCCTCATCGTCTTCCTCGTCACCGTCGGGCTGGTGCTGCTCATAGCCTGCGCGAACGTGGCGAACCTCCAGCTCGCCCGCGCGGCGGCCCGGACTAAAGAGATGGCCATCCGTACCGCGCTCGGCGCGCGCAGGGGCCGCATAGTCCGCCAGCTGCTCACGGAGAGCCTGCTCCTATCGATCATCGGAGGCGCGCTCGGGCTCGCGCTCGCGGTGTGGGGCAGGGATTTGATAATCGCTTTCAGCCCCGGAAACATCCCCCGGCTCGAAGAGACGAGCCTCGACGCCCGCGTCCTCGGCTTTACCGTCGGCATAACTCTGCTCACGGTGCTGCTGTTCGGGCTCGCGCCCGCGATCCACAGCTCGAAGCCCGACCCTGTGATCGAGTTGAAAGGGGGCGGGCGCAGGGGAGGGGTCTTTCACGGCCAGAGGTTGCGAAGCGCTCTCGTAATCGGGGAGGTCGCGCTCTCCCTGATGCTCGTGATCAGCGCGGGCCTGATGATACGAAGCTTCATGCGGCTTCAGCAGGTCGATCCGGGCTTCGACCCCGACAACGCGCTCACCTTAAGAATCTCCCTGCCCGGCGCGAAGTATCCGGAGGACAAGCAGGCGACGGACTTCTTCGAGCGGGCTCAGGAGAAGATCAGGAACCTGCCGGGAGTCCTGTCGGTCGGGGCGACTTCGAGGCTCGCGTTGAAAGGCTACCGCTGGACCGGGGACCTGACGATTGAGGGGCGCCCGCCCGAGGAGTACGACAGGGAGGTGCGCCACAAGGAGATCACCCCGGACTACTTCCGCGCCATGGGCATCTCGTTGATCGCCGGCCGGTTCTTCGACGCCTCCGACCGCGCCGAGGGGCAGCCGGTCGTCATCATCAACGAGACGCTCGCGCGCCGCCACTTCCGGAACGAAGACCCGGTCGGCAAGCGGCTCAAGTTCGCGAAGCCCGAGCAGGACGGGCAATGGCGCACTATCGTCGGGGTGGTGAAGGACGAGAAGCAGGACGGGCTGGGCGCGGAGGTGAAGCCCGAGATTTACGAGACGCACCTTCAGAGCGCGCAATCGGAGATGACCTTCGTGGTGCGGACGGCGACCGATCCGGGCTCGCTCACGGGGGCCGTGCGTGAAGAGATACGCTCGCTCGACAAAGACCTCCCGCCTTACGAGGTCAAGACCCTGAACACCGTACTTCATGAGTCGGTGGCGAGAGAGCGGTTCACCATGATCCTGCTCGCGACCTTCGCGGCCGTGGCCATGACTCTGGCCGCCGTCGGCATTTACGGGGTGATGTCTTACACGGTCGTGCAGCGCACGCATGAGATGGGCATCCGCATGGCTCTGGGGGCGCGGCCGCGCGACGTGCTGAAGGTCGTGGTGGGGCAGGGGATGACCCTCGCCTTGATAGGCGTCGCGGTCGGCCTCGTCGCGGCATTCGGCGTGACGCGCGTCATGGCGAGCCTGCTCTTCGGGGTGAGTTCCCTGGACGTGGCGACGTTCGCGGTAACCGCCCTGCTGCTCGTGGGCGTGGCTCTGCTGGCCTGCTACATCCCGGCGCGCAGGACGGCGAAGATCGATCCGCTGAGGGCTCTGCGGTACGAATAGGCCGAATAGTAATTCGTCTTTTTTGACCCGCGCCTGTAAAATGTGTGGGATGAAAACTCTATACGATCCGATTGAGCCGTTCAATCACGGGTTCCTGAAGGTTTCTGATATCCACTCCTTATATTTTGAGCAATGCGGCAACCCGCAGGGCCAGCCCGTCGTGTTCCTGCACGGCGGGCCGGGCGGAGGGCTGGCCCCCGACTACCGCCGCTTCTTCGACCCCGAGGCGTATCACGTCGTCCTCTTCGACCAGCGCGGCTCGGGGAAGAGCACGCCTCACGCGGCGCTCGAAGAGAATACCACCTGGCATCTGGTGTCGGACATCGAGCGGTTGCGGGAGCACCTCGGCATTCAGAGGTGGATGGTCTTCGGGGGCTCATGGGGAAGCACCCTGGCGCTGGCTTACGCGCAGACTCACCCGGGCCGGGTGCGCGCGCTCGTGCTGCGCGGCATCTTTTTATGCCGCCCGAAGGAGATTTCGTGGTTTTATCAGGAGGGCGCGAGCGCGATCTTTCCCGACGTGTGGGAGGAGTTCGTCAAAGTGATCCCCGAGGGCGAACGCGGAGATATGCTTGAGGCGTATTACCGCCGGCTGAGGAGCGAAGACGAGACCGTTCGCCTTGAGGCCGCGCGGGCGTGGAGCGTGTGGGAGGGGAGCACCTCGAAGCTCTTCCCCAACCAGGACCTCATCGACATCTTCAGCGACCCTCACAAGGCCCTCTCGCTGGCGCGCATCGAGGCCCATTATTTTAAGCACAACGCTTTTTTCGACTCCGAGAACTACCTGATCGAAAACGTCGGCAGGATTCGCCACATACCGGCGGTCATCGTTCAGGGCCGGTACGACGTGGTCTGCCCGATGATGAGCGCGTGGGCCCTGCACCGTGCATGGCCTGAAGCTGAATTGAAGATCATCGGCGACGCCGGCCACTCGATGACCGAGCCGGGGATCACGGACGCTCTGGTCGATGCGACGGACCGGCTGCGCGCGGAAGCCTCGGGGGCGAAAGACTGAGCCGGGAAAGGTGGCGCAAGGTGACAAGGTATCGAACCCGCTCCATGTTCAAAGGCAGCTTGCTGGCGTTGGTTATCCTCCTGGCTTCCGGATCGAATGAAGCGGGGACGGCGAGCCGGCCCGCGCGAAATGAGCCTATGCTTAATCAGGCGGCTATGACCTCCGCGATGAACCCTCTGGCGGAGAGCTACGTGAAGCTCGTATTGGCGGTCGGCCAGCACGACGGCAACTACGTCGACGCTTATTATGGGCCTGACGAATGGCAGCAGGAGGCAAAGTCGCAGCGAAAGAGCCTCGATGTCATCGAACAGGAAGCCGCCTCGCTGATCGGGCGGCTGAAGGGCATGAGTGTGCGCGGGGCGGAGGAGCTTGTCCGGCTCCGGCACCAATATCTTTTGAAGCAGCTTGAGTCCCTTTCCGCTCGCGTCAGAATGCTCAAAGGCGCGAAGCTCACGTTCGATCAGGAATCCAAAGCGCTTTATGACGCGGTCGCCCCCTCGTACCCCGAAAGCCACTTCAAAAATATACTGAGCAGCCTTGAGACTCTGGTCCCCGGCAAAGGGCCTCTGGCCGAGCGCATGAACCGGTACAAAGAAGAGTTCGTCATCCCGAAAGATAAACTCGACGCGGTCTTTAAAGCCGCGATTGAAGAGGGGCGCAAACGGACGAGAAAGCAGATCGCCCTGCCCGCGCAGGAGAGGTTCGATCTGGAGTACGTGACGGGCAAATCCTGGAGCGGGTACAACTGGTATAAAGGGAACGGCCACAGCCTCATCCAGATCAACACGGACCTGCCGATCTACATCGACCGCGCGGTGGACCTGGCCTGCCACGAAGGCTACCCCGGCCACCACGTCTACAACGCTCTGCTCGAACAACATCTGGTGAAAGAGAGAGGCTGGGTCGAGTTCTCGGTCTACCCCCTCTTCAGCCCTCAGTCGCTGATAGCCGAAGGGAGCGCCAACTTTGGAATCGAGGTGGCATTCCCCGGGAGCGAGCGGGTGGCCTTCGAAAGGGAAGTGCTATTTCCTCTGGCGGGAATCGACCCCTCAAAAGCGAACGGGTATTACAGAGTTCAGGCCGCGTTGGCTCGCCTGAGTTACGCGGGCAACGAGGCCGCGCGGCGCTACCTCAACGGGGAGTTCAACCGCGATCAGGCAATCGAATGGCTCGTTAAATACACTCTCGTCTCGCCCGAGCGCGCGGCCCAGCGCGTCAGCTTTTTCGACCAGTACCGGAGCTACGTGATCAATTACAATTTCGGACAGGATTTGGTTAGAGAGTACATCGAACGGAAGGGCGGGACGGCCGGCCGCCCCGCAAAGCGGTGGGATGAATTCAAAAAGCTGCTCTCTTCTCCCCGCCTGCCCTCCGATCTGAAGAACTGATCCTGATTCGAGGATGGCGCCCCGGCACGCGCTCCGACTTTGTCAGGCGCGGGGCATCCGCTTAAGCTTCCAGCCTTTTACTATTTGCTCGAATGCGGCCGCGTCTTTACCGTAGCGCTCTTCTGTCGTATAAAGCCTCGCCTCATAAACCATCGAGACTTATCGCCCCGGTCATACCCTTCCGTGGATTTAGACAGTAAATAGATAGGGGTGGCGTATGTTAAGGTTTCAGGAATCAGGTTTGAATAATGTCGAGACGGTGGGCTCACCCCAGTTTATCTTCGGCGACGTTACGATCATCGAGCGGCTGCGCCATCACGCTAGAACGCGGCCCTCTGTCTCCGCTTACACTTTCTTGAGGGGAGGCGGAGTCTCCAACGTTCAGGCAGCTCGAAGAGCGGACGAGGGGCCTCGCCCTGATACTTTCGAGGCGAGCGGGCTTTACTGCTTTACCCATCCGGCCTTGAGTTCATCACGGCTTTCGTCGCCTGCCTGTACGCGGGCGTAATCGCGGTCCCCGCGACAACTGCCCTTTCGGCATCGATCCATTCCAGCATCGGTATATGTGAAGCGCATCTCAATTGCGCGGACCGCCGATAACATCTAAAATCCAGAACATTGTGTGAGACGCTGCATAGCCTGAAGGCTTGATTTCCGTTCAGGCTTCTACCGCATACCCGTATTCGTTCGGGACCAGTGGAACTAGTCCGAATCATGTATCTGCTTTCGGAGGATTGCATGAAAAAGGCCCTAGCTTTGACGGCGCTCCTTTGTTCTCTCTTTTATTCCGCGGCGCTCGGCCGCACCGGCCCCGCCCACTGGCCGGAGTGGCGCGGCCCTTACCTGAACGGCATGGCGCCGACCGACGCCCCGACCACGTGGAGCGACACGAAGAACGTGAAGTGGAAGATCGACATCCCCGGCCGCGGCCATTCGACCCCCGTGATCTGGGGCGACCGCATCTTTCTTACGACCGCGATCCCCACCAAAGCAGAGCCCGCGGCCCCGGCCGAGCAGTCGGCGCAGGGGGAGGGGCGTCGCGGCCCCGGCGGAGGCGCGGGACCTCTGGTCGATCACCGGTTCGAAGTCATCTGTGTCGACCGGAAGACGGGCAAGGTGGTCTGGCAGAAGACGGCCCGCGTCGCCAAGCCTCACGAAGGCTACCACCGCATGTACGGGAGCTTCGCATCGAACGCGCCCATCACGGACGGCAAGTACCTCTACGCCTTCTTCGGGTCGAGGGGCATCTACTGTTACGACCTGAATGGGAAGCTCATCTGGGAGAAAGACCTCGGCGTTCAGATGCGGATGCGCCTGGGCTTCGGGGAGGGCACGGCCCCGGCGCTCGACAAAGACCGGATCATCCTGACCTTCGACCACGAAGGGAGCGACTTCGTCGTCGCGCTCGACAAGCGCACGGGCAAGGAGCTTTGGAGGAGTGAGCGGGACGAGCCCAGCTCATGGGGCACCCCCCTCATCCTGGAGCACGGGGGCCGCCGGCAGGCCATCGTGAGCGCGACCAGAAAGGTGCGCAGCTACGACGTTGAGACCGGCAAGGTGATCTGGGAATGCGCGGGCCTCGGGTCGAACGTCATCCCCGCCCCGGTGCATCACGACGGGGTCGTGTACGTGATGAGCGGGCACCGCGACCCGAAGCTGATGGCCATAAGGCTCGGGAAGGAGGGCGACCTGACCGGGACGGACGCGGTGTTGTGGACCCACACGCGCGGCATCTCCTACACCCTCTCGCCCGTCCTGCACGAAGGCAAGCTCTACGTCGTGACCGACTCGGGGCAGGTCAGCGTCTTCAACGTCGCGTCGGGCGAGCCTTACTATCATCAGGTCCGGCTCCCGCGCCCGTACAATTTTAAGGCGTCCCCCGTGGGCGCGAACGGCAAGCTCTACCTCGCCAGCGAAGAGGGCGACGTGATCGTTTTAAAGATGGGCGAGAAGTTCGAGGTCATCGCCACGAACACTCTCGCAGACCAGACGTTCATCGCCTCGCCGGTGGTCGCGGAGGGCGAGCTCTTTTTGCGCAGTCAGAACCGCCTCTACTGCATCAGCGAGAGCAGGGCGAAGTAAGAAGACGTAACAGGCCGCCGTGCTAAACGCGGGCCGTTATAATAAACTGCTCTCAAAATCTCAACGGGAGGTCCGTGATGGAAAGATACCTCGGCAAATACTCCACGTGGCTGTACGCCACCCTGCGCGTTGTCGCGGGCTTGATGTTCGCCCTGCACGGGACACAGAAGCTGTTCGGCTGGCCGCCGGGACAGGGGGGAGGCCGCCCCGAGGTCGGCTCGTTGATATGGATCGGCGGAGTGATCGAGCTGGTGACCGGGCTGTTGATCGCCATCGGGTTGTTCACCGGGTGGGCCGCCTTCATCGCGAGCGGCATGATGGCCGTCGCCTACTTCATGGCGCACGCCTCGGGCGGGTTTCTGCCTATAGTCAACAGGGGAGAGCTGGCCGTGCTCTATTGCTTCGTCTTCCTCTACATCGCTTCGCGCGGGACGGTCGCCTGTGGGGTGGACACGGCCATCGGGAGGCCGGGGGTCAGAGCACGTACTTCATAGCAGAGAACCGGTGAGCATTAAGCTCCACGCGCGCGGGGGCGCGCGGTAACTCATCCGAGGAGTTACCGCGCGCCCCCGCGCAATCATGCAGTCCGCGATCAGATCACGATCAGACCAGCTTCGTTCTCGACAGAGGCAACTCCCGCACCCGCTTGCCCGTCGCCGCGTAGATGGCGTTGCAGAGGGCCGGGACGAAGGGCGGCACGCCGGGCTCTCCCACCCCGCCCGGAGGGGCCGCGCTCTCCACCAGATGAACATTCGTTTTATAGGGAGCTTCTTTCATCCGCGCCACCGGGTAATCGTAGAAGTTCGACTGGTCGACCTGCCCGTTCGTGGCGGTGATCTCCCCCGTCCTCGCGATGCTGGTGCCGAAGACGGCCGCGCCCTCGAACTGGGCGCGGACGACGTCAGGGTTGACCACGAGCCCCGCGTCCGCGACCGTCTCGACGCGGGGGATCCGAACCTCGCCTTTCGGCGTCACCTCGACCTCGACGACGGTCGCCACGTAGGTCAGGAAGCTGCGGTGCGCGGCGATGCCCATGCCCCACCCCTTGCCGGGCTTCCGTTTCCCCCACCCCGCCTTCTCCGCGGCCATCTCGGTCACGCGGCGCAGGCGGCCGAGGTCCACCGGGTACGATTCGGCCGACCCCCCATAATTCGGGTAGCGAATCTCTTTCAGGTCGAGGGTGCGCGGCTTGCCGATCAATTCCAGTTGATACTCAACGGGGTCACGCCCCGAGGCGTGCGCCAGCTCATCGACGAAGGACTGCACGGCGAAGGCGTGATAGATGTTCGCCACGGCCCTCAGCCAGCCGATCCGCACGTGCGCGGTCGCCGAGCCGTTCTCGACCCGGAGGTTCGCTATGTCGAACGGAACGTCCGTCCAACCCATCCCCAGTTCGCCGCCGCTCCCGTAGGTCTGGTTCGGGGCGAAGGTGGAGCCGATGGGCGGGAACACCGAGCGTTGCAGCCACGCCGTCGGCCTGCCGCTCTGGTCGAGAGCGGCCTTCATGTACATGGCCGCGACCGCGTGGTAGTAGTCGAACCTGATGTCGTCCTCCCTGCGCCAGACGACCTTGACCGGCTTGCCGACCTTCTTAGACAGCACCGCCGCTTCGACCACGTAATCCGGCTTGGACTTGCGGCCGAACCCTCCCCCCAGCAGGGTAACGTGACAGGTCACATTCTCCTTGGGTATGCCGAGCGCCTGCGAGACTGCGGCCTGTACCGCCTGAGGGTTCTGCGTGCAGGCCCACGCCGTCACGCGCCCGTCGCGGAACTCCGCCACCGCCGCGGGCGGCTCCATCGAAGCATGCGCGAGGTGGGGGACGTAGTAATCGGCCTCGACAATCTTCCCGCCCTTCGCGAACTCGGCGTCGACATCGCCCACGTTGCGCGCGGGCTTGCCGGGCTTGCGCGCGGTCTCCTGCAATTGCTTTTTATATTGGTCAGAGTTGTAGGCGGCGTTCGGGCCGTCCTCCCACTCCACCTTCAACTTATCGCGCCCCTGAAACGCGGCCCACGTGTGGTCCGCGATCACGGCGATCCCCCCGAGCGGCTGGAACAGGTGGGGCGGCTTGAATGGGTCGAGGGGGACCGTCTGGCGGACGCCGGAGACCTTGAGCGATTCGCGGTCGTCGACCGATTTGACCTTGCCCCCGAGGACCGGCGGGTGCTCTATCGACGCATAGACCATGCCTTCCATGCTAGCGTCGAAGCCGAAGACCGCTTTGCCGGTGCACATGTTCGTCAGGTCAAGGCTGGGGGCGTCTTTGCCGATGTAGCGCCACGCGCTCTTCGGCTTGAACTGCAAATCCTCCTTCTTCGGCACGGGCAGCTTCGCGGCGGCCGGTGCCAGCTCCCCGTACCCCAGCCGGCGGCCCGACGCCCGGTGCAGCACCGTGTGGAGGTCGGCTTCGCACTCGCTCGCGGGGACGCCCCACTTTTCCGAGGCCGCCTGAATCAGCATGGTCCGCGCGGTCGCGCCCGCCCTCCGCATCACGTCGAAGAATTCGCGGATCGATTGCGAGCCGTCGGTGTTCTGCGAGCCGTACCGCGCGTCCCCGACCGCCTGCTCGATCTTCACGCGCTTCCAGTCGGCGTCAAGCTCGTCGGCGAGCACGAGCGGGAGGGTCGTGCGTATCCCGGTCCCCATCTCCGACCTGTGCGTGATGATGTGGACGGTCCCGTCGGGCTGGATGCCGACGAAGAGGTTCGGGCTGAAGGCGGCTTGCTCCGCGGCGCTCGTGCCGGCCGCGGCACTCTGGGCCCACACCGCCTTCGGCAGGAAATGCACCCCGAGCACGAAGGCCCCGCCCGAGACCACACCCTTCAGGAACCCGCGCCTGCTGACGTTTTCAAACGTGTTCATACTCTGCCCTCCGCCGCAGCCTTGATCGCTTCGCGGATCCTCTGGTAGGTGCCGCACCGGCAGATGTTCCCGGACATCGCCTCGTCTATGTCCTGATCCGTGGGCTTCTTTTTGGTCTTCAGAAGCGCCACGGCCTGCATGATCTGCCCGGCCTGGCAATAGCCGCACTGAGGCACGTTGGTCTGCACCCATGCCTTCTGAACCGGGTGCAGCCCGCCCTTGCCGGCGAGTCCCTCGATGGTGACTATCTCCGCGCCCTGCACCGCGCGGAGCCGCGTGACGCAGGAGCGGATCGCCTCGCCGTTCCTGTGTACCGTGCAGGCCCCGCAGAGCGACATCCCGCAGCCGAACTTCGTCCCCGTCAGCCCCAGAACGTCGCGCAGGTACCAGAGCAATGGCATGTCGGCGTCGCCGTCGAATGAACGCTCGACGCCGTTGACTTTCAGTCGGATCATTCTTCACCTCGATTCGGTTTCTAATGGATTAGGGTGCCGGGATCATGTCCCCAAAAATTTATAACACCTGATGGGGCAACATGCGACCCGCTCGGGGAGGCCCGCTCAGTGCGGCGTGCTCAATATCTTGAGCAAATCCGACCCGCCCTCGTAGACCACGTTCTCGACCTTCCAGAGCCCGCCCGCCCTGAGCAGGTGGAAGAGCAGCTTCTCCCTCCGGTCGTAGTTGTTGAAGGTGACGGCGACGACGGCCTTGCCATTCTCGATTCTCGGAGCGCCCACGCGGAAGTTTTTTATCCCGATCTCCTGGGCGTTGTAGAGCGGGTCGAAATCCAGGTTGCCCACTTCGTCCGAATTGCTGGTCAACTCCTTCCAGATCATGTCGGCCAGCCTGCGGTCGAAGAACTTGTCCAGATGGCTCCTGCTCTTCCCTTCGAATACCGGCCCGTGCCCCATCCTGTGGACTTTATAAAGGTCCCTGACCACCGCGTCGGGGGTGCCGGGCGCGGCGGCGCGCTGCGCGGCCTCCGAAGCCCGAGGGCCGAAAAGATTCATGCCTGCTACCGCCAGCAGGATTAGAACCGCTCTCGATTTCATCACCTGATCGCTCCCGTCACATGGCTCGTTCTTAAATATTAGGCAACGCCTACCGCTCCGACGCGAGGAGCCGGTTGAGCTCTTCGACGGCCGCATTCAGGCGGGCGTCTCCCGGCTTATCGCCGCTCAGCCGGACTATGGCGCAGAGTCGCCTGTTGATCTCTTCGCCCAGACGGTTGTCCGTAGGCGCGAGGAGCACTCCGACCTGCACGGGCCGGGGGCCGGCCCCAATCGCCGCGCGCAGTCGGGGCGAAAGCTCAAGGCTCAGGAATAAGATTCCGCACCCGGTCTCCGCCTCGGCCTGCGCGTAAAGGGACTGCGTCTGCTCGGTGCGCTCGCCGGGAGGGGCTGGAGTCTTCCGCGCGGTGTCCTGGGTGGACTGCGCCAGTTGCCCCAGCTGGCCGGCGGCTTCCGCGCTCTTCGCCTCACGCCCCTGCTGCTGCTCGCCTGCGGGGGGCTCGTCTTTTTTCGGCGCGTCGTCCGATGCGCCGGGCCAGGGGTTGGCGGCTTTCGCCATCGTGCCCGCGATCTTCGCGCTCACGACTTCCGGCGCGCGGCGGGCGCGCCCCAGGCTGAAGTTACCCGACAGGTGCAGTCTCCCGTCCCTCACCTCCGCTTTAGTCACCCCGAAGGTGAAGCTCGACGGGCGGCCGTTCATCGGCGCGCGGCCGGAGATGACGCGCCCGCGCATCTGCCCCCCGAGCACCCTCAACGGCTCGACGCCCCCGGCGGCGGCTGCCGCCGCCTGGCCTCTTTTAGCCTTCCCCTTCAACTGAGCGTCTGAGGCCGTCGGAGCCGCGAGAATGGCTCCCAGAGCCAGAATCAAGGCGAGGTGTCTTTTACCCTTTGTTCTCATACTCGTCTCCCTTTCCCGCTCACAGCCGGCCCGCGCCATACTCGCGGGCTATGTAGTCGCACGCGCGGGCCGTGAGCGCCATCATCGTGAGGGTCGGGTTCTGGTTGCCGCCCGAGACGTAACACGCCCCGTCGGTGACGAAGAGGTTCTTCACGTCATGCGCCTGATTAAATTTATTGAGCACCGATTTTTTCGGGTCGTTGCCCATGCGGGCGGTCCCGACCTCGTGGATGATGATGCCGGGGGTGGACGCGGGGCCGTGGCTCGCCGTGACATCCTTCGCGCCCGCCGCGTGCAGCATCTCCGCGGCGGTCTCGCCCATGTCTTTGACCATCTCGGCCTCGTTGTCGCCCCAGCTCGCCTCGATGTGTAGCACCGGGATCCCCCAGGCGTCCACCACGTCTCTGTTCAGCCTCACATGGTTTTCGAACCGGGCGAGGGCTTCGCCGAACCCGCCGAGGCCGATGCCCCACGGGTGGTTCTCTCTCACGGCCTTCTTCAGGTCCGAGCCGAAGCCCGCGATCCCCTTGGCGTGGTCCCACAGGGATTGCCCCGCGCCCCCCTGGAAGCCGTAGCCGCGAATGAAGCGGCCGTGCTTCGACTTGATGTTGCGGAAGCGGGCGATGTAGATGCCGTTGGCACGCCCGTCCTGTTCGAAATTTTTCCGGTCGAGCATGGGCAGGCTGCCGCTCGCCCCCCCGCCCCCGATGTGGTCCATCAGGTAATGGCCGAGCACGCCGGAGCTGTTCGCGATCCCGTTCGGGTGAATCGACGAGGTTGAGTTGAGCATTATGCGCGTGGATTCGAGCGTCCCGGCGCACAGGACTACGACTTTGCCGAAGACCTCGCGGTGGTTGCGGGTCACGGAGTCCACGTAATGAACCCCCTTCGCTTTGCCCGTATTCGGGTCGACGACGATGTGGCTCACGACGGCGTTGGTGATGAGGGACATCCTCCCGGTGCGCTCGGCGGCCGGGAGCGTGGAGGCGGGACTGCTGTAATAAGACTTGGTGGTACAACCCCTGTCGCAGTGGCCGCACCAGTGGCAGGCCGCGCGGGCGTCGGGCGTGCCCTGATGCATCGGTTTCGTCAGGATCGCGGCCCGGCCTATGATGACGCGCCGCAGAGGGTCGTTCATCTTCTCCACGGCCTTCTTCAGGATCTTCTCGCCGCAGGTGAAGTTCATCGGCGGGATGAACTTGCTGTCTGGCAACTGCGGGAGGTTTTCGAAAGAGCCGCTGATGCCGATGAAGTCCTCCACCTTGTCGTAATACGGGGCTACGTCTTCGTAGCTGATCGGCCAGTCGTCGCCGTACCCGTCGTGGCTCGCCGCCTTGAAATCGTAATTGGAGAGCCGGTAGGTCTGGCGGCCCCACGGGACGGAGCGGCCCCCGACCTGGCGCGACCGTATCCAGTAAAAAGGCTTGTCGGGCGGCGTGGTGTAAGGGTTCTCCAGGTCGTTGACGAAGAACTGACGGCCATACTCGTTACAGGCGTAGCACTTGCTCTGGATCGGCTGAGTCCTCTCCATCTCCTGCCGGTCGCCGAACCCGCGGTACTTCATCTCGTACGGCCACATGTGCTCGGTGAAATCTTTCAGAGGGTCGAGCTTACGGCCCGCTTCCACCACCGCGACGCGGAGGCCCTTCTGGGTGAGCTCCTTCGCGGCCCACCCGCCCGTGGCGCCCGACCCGACTACAATCGCGTCAAAGACTTCTTGCTTAGCCATCATGTCTCCCTTTGAAAATCTTCGTTCATATCACGAGCGATAAGCCTGCCTGCCCGCGCCCTGGACCGGGATCCCCTGCGCCGCAAGCACTTCCTGCTGCAAGGCGTACATGCACGCCGCCGCCTCGTCTATCCTGCGCGTGAAGGCTATCGAGCCTTGAAGTATTGGCTTGAGCCGCTCCTTGTCCTGCACCCTCGCCGCGGGGTATTCGTGTTCGACCACGAGGTGCGTGTTCGCCACGTCCAGCCCGAGCAGCTCTCGCGCCGCGAGCTGGTGATCGAGCCAGTCCACCGTCCGGTTCTGAAGGTAAGCGAGGGGGTCGTGTCGGGCCGTGCCCGGAAGCTCGTGCTCGCAAAGCACGGTCTGCTTAAGCCACGCCTTCGCCTGATCCGAAGGCTCGTCCGATGGCCTGCCCCTCTTCCAGTCCCCCCGCTCGACGGTCTGCCCCCCGTAGCCCCAGGCCGCGACCCCCCGCGAGTCTATGACCTGGCCTTTCACGTGGAAGCCCCCGATCAGGAAGTTGTAGCCCGAGTCTTTCAGGTATTGAAATATCGAGCGCGTGTCCTGCCCCATCAGGATGGCGTGCGACGGGTCGTAGTGAATGCGGAACTGGTCCCCGACCCCGGCCCGCTCGCAGATACGGTGAAGGGCGATCCAGGTGCCGGGCGTGTAGGCGATGTTGTTATGAAAGCTGTCGCCCGTGGTCCATCCGGGCATCGGGCATTGCTCGACGCGGTAGGTCAGGCCGCGGGCCTTCGCCTCTTTCAACAGGGGGACGAAATTCTCGGCGAAGTCGTCGAGGTTCTGGTCCATGCTGAGTGCCTGATTCCTGCCGACGAACCCGCAGACGGCGTCGGTGCCAAGCAACACGGCCGCGTCGAAGACCTTCAGCATGAAATCGTGCTTCTTCTTTCTGATCGCGGGCTCTTCGTGAAGCATGTTGTCGAAGTACCCGATGTCGGAAAGCCCGATGCGGTGCTCCTTCATCGCCGCCAGCACGCGCGCGGCGCGCGGCCCGTTGAAGGGCTCGCGCAGGTCGAGAGTGTTTGCCACGGGGTCGAGCATTGCCTCGGCCGGGACGTCGGATTCGGACGGGTGCAGGGCGGCCGAAAGCTGTATGTTGTCCGCGCCGAGATCGCGCGCGAACTCGACCCACTCTTCGATTGCGCGGTCCGGGTCCGGGTCCCGCACTTCGCGCGGCGTCAACTCCTGCAACGCCGCCGTCAGTACGCCGATCTTCATGAATTGCGGCTCGAATTGTTTGACGGCCATCGCTCACTGCTCCTGCAAGGATTATTTAGGATTGAAGGTTGCTGAAACCAGATTCTCAAGCATCTTTTCGGCGGCGCTAAGCTACATCATCCAAAAGGTGTTGTCAAATATTGCCCGCCGATTGATTGCTCGGGGCCGCGAGTATATACTGCGACACAGCACGAATCTTTGATCGATTACGGGTAATAATTTTCGACCTGCCAGAGGGGTTACTATGAACAGCTCAGAAAAAAGCTCGCGGCGAGAGTTCCTCAAGCTGGCGACCGCATCGACGATCCTTGCCGGCCCCGCCGGGACCGTGCTCGGGTCCGGCAAGGCTCAGGAGCCGGCGCGAAACGTTTCGCCCAACGACAGGATTCGCCTCGCGACCGTCGGGATAGGCGGGCAGGGGACGGGCGACACGACGACGGCGTTGCGGGTGCCGGGCGTCGAGCTGGTGGCGGTCGCGGACGTTTATGACGGGCGTCTCGTCCGCGCCAAAGAAGTCTTCGGCAACCACCTCTTCACCACCCGCGATTACCGCGAGATTCTCGCGCGCCCGGACGTGGACGCCGTGCTGATCGCGACCCCCGACCACTGGCACGCGCAGGTCTCCATCGACGCGATGGAGGCGGGCAAGGACGTGTACTGCGAAAAGCCCATGGTGCATTCGCTGGGGGAAGGCGCGCGGGTCATCGAAGCCCAGCGCAAGACGAAGAGGATATTTCAGGTCGGCAGCCAGCGCGTCAGCTCGATCATTTACGAGAAGGCCAGGGACCTGCTCGCCTCGGGGGCCATCGGCGAGTTGAATCTGGTCGAGGCGTGGTGGAACCGCAACTCGGCCCTCGGCGCGTGGCAGTACTCCGTCCCGCCCGATGCGTCCCCGCAAAACGTCGACTGGGACCGCTTCCTCGGCAAAGCGCCCAAGGTGCCGTTCGAGCCGGTGCGCCTGTTCCGCTGGAGAAATTACCGCGATTATGGGACGGGCGTGGCGGGCGACCTCTTCGTTCACCTCTTTTCAGGCATGCACCTCGTGGTGGGGGCCGACGGGCCGACCCGCGTGATGGCCACGGGAGGGCTGCGCTACTGGAATGACGGGCGCGACGTGCCCGACGTGATGCTCGGCCTTTACGACTACCCCGGAGCCTCCGGGCGCAAGCCGTTCAATCTCTTCCTGAAGGTCAATTTCGCGGACGGGGCCGGCGAGAACTCGGGCTTCAGGTTCGTAGGCAGCGAAGGCGTGATGACCATTGGCTCGGGCGTGTCGATCTCCCGCCGCCTGCGTCCTAAAGAGCCGGGATACACCATCAACACTTTTCCGGCGGAAGTGCAGGAAGCCTTCCTCAAAGAGTACCGGGCGAAGTACCCGGAGGACAGGAAGCGGATGGGCGAGGCGTCGGAGCAGAATTACTCCGCGCCCTCGGGCTACAGTGACCTGTTCGATCATCTCACGAACTTCTTCCAGGCCGTCCGCACGCGCAACCCCGTCGTAGAAGACGCCGTCTTCGGCATGCGCGCGGCCGGCCCCGCGCTCCTGACGAACCAGAGCTATTTCGAGGGCCGCCCGTACGGGTGGAACCCCGAGACTATGAAGGTCGTGAGCGAGTGACGATTTAATCCGGCCTATTGGCAATAGCTAGGTAAAAAGAGGGGCTGACCGCCACACGGCAACCAGCCCCTCTTTTTATTGGGCAAAGTCCGATCAATCGCCGGAGTGTCACTGGCAGTTGCAGGTGTTGTTGTCCGTGTTTCTGTCCGTGATCGTGCACCTCGTACTACCGGAGGGCGACTGCAAGGAAGCGGAGCCGGCCTTGAGGCTCCCGTTAAACTTGATCACCACTCTGGTGTTGATCGTGCTGTGCTGGATGGTTAAGTCGCAGCCCTTGGTTATCACACTGCCCACGCCCGTGAATACTGTACCGCCGCAGCAGAAGCGGTACGCGCCCGTCTGCGGGTTGAACACCACAACGTTGCCCGGATTGGTGTCATCCTGAAGGCAGGCGCCGGAGACCGTCACGTCGAACGAGCACCCGGACCCCTGAGGCGTGGTGCAGGTGACCGTCGTGGTGCCGAGAGGGAAGGAAGAGCCCGAGGGCGGGCTGCACGTGACCGGGCCGCAGTTGCCGAAGGCTTGCGGAGGCGCATAACTGACCACCGCGCCCGAGGCGGGCAGGCAGGCAGACGGAGCCACGACGTTGATGTCCGGCGGGCACAGCAATACGCAACCGCCTATGTTGCATGTCCCGCCGGTGAACCCGCAGAAGAAACCGGCGATGTTGCAGATCAGCTTCAGGTTGTCATTGGTCGCGCTGAATTGTGTCTGAAACGTGTTTATGTCAAAGAAGGTGATGAGCGTTCCGGCCGGGGCGTTGGTGAGCTGCCCGGGCCGGAAGACGCTGACCGGCCTGCAAGAGCCCCCCGCGGTAAGCAGGGCGGTCCCATTCCCCGAAGATGTTGTTGCGCCCGGCGCGGGCAGGAAAAACGTCGCCGCGGTATTCGGCGTGGAGCAGAGCGTCGCGTCCGTACATGTCGCGCTACAGCAGAAGGGGTCACAAAACGTAAGCGAGCCGCCGCCCGCCGTTGACACGAACGAGATCACGCTGCTGTTGCGCGTAAAGAAGCCTGAGTTCTCACCTACCAGCAATAGCTTTCCTCCCCCTTGCAGGAAGGTCAGGTACGCCGAAACCTCTCCGGCGGAGAGCGCGGGATTGAAGCGAATATCATAGATAACATCGACTCCGGCCAGGGACGCGGGAAGGTCGTTTAAAACGGTCACCGACCCGCCGCCGGAATTCTGCGCGACTATGCTGGCCAAAGTGGCCGTGGCGTCGGCCGTGGTGTCCGGCTCACTCGTCGAGGACGCCCCATTGATGATCAGCACGTCGCAGCCTCCCACCGAATCAAGGGCTACGTCCCGGCTCTGCGAGCCGACAATCGCGTTCACCTCGACTAAGGCTGCGCCGAAGTTACTCCTGAGTACCGAGAGCCTGGCGTTAAGCTCTCCGTATTCGGCGCGGAGCTCTTCCGCCCTCGCGCCCTGCTTCGGCGTCTGCGCGTCGGCGCTGGCCGCAACGCCCGACCTCGCGCCCGTCATCCCGAGCGCGGACTTCAGTTCTTCTATCCTGTTGAGGATTTCGCTTTCTTGGGCGGAGACTACGGACAGGTAATCCCGGAAGGCCGCGCTCACCGCCGCCGCACCTTCCCCGGACGGTTTCAACCGCGCGTCATGGGTCGCGCGCTCCAGAACATCGCGCGCGGCCTCTAAGCTCTGAGAGGCATGGGTGCGGGCGAGTACGGTCGGGGAGATGGGTCTACGCAACTGAAAGACTGTGAGAGCAGTCAGACATATCGCTATGGGCAGGAGACTCGTTGAGATTAGAGTCAGGATACGGGGGCTTTTCATGGTGTACTTCTCCTTGATGGTTGGGACCATATTTCTTTGGACTAAGCCGGGCGCTTAAAGAGAGTCGGTAAGATGAACTCTGTTTGGCTCGGTAGCGGGTCGCAGGCGACCGGGACGTTTTCCTGAAGGTAGTGAGCTACACCCGCGCAGAGAACTGCATCTGTGCGAGAGTTCATCTTCAAAGTCCAGTTGGAAAGTATCGCTCTATGCGCGGTGCGCGGCGCTCTCAATATAACTAACTTGATCGCGTACAGGCGCGATATTATGAGAATTAACTTTTTTAGTCAAGCTCAAAGTTTAATTGCCCCATCGTCCCACGAACCTCTGGCGTGATGATTCGGCCTTCGCTGTAACCGGCTGTTAGAGATTGGCTGTGATCGTATCGATCATGAAACGGACCGCGCGGGCGCAGGGCGGCGCGGGCCTGGGATGCCGCTCTGCCGAGCGGATGTCCGGCAGGCCCGCGGGCGTCGATTGTAATGATCTACACCCGCGGGTGATTGAAACCTGACGCGAAGGCCGGATGGCCTTGGCGGTCCCTATTTCTTTTTCTTTGCGGCCTTCGGCTTGTAGGAGACGAGCCACTCGGGGTCGACCGCGTCGGCCTTGCGCCGCTCTTTCTCTTTGACGAGCCAGTTGCCACGCTCGTTGAACGGCGGAGCGCCTTCGGGGTTCAGGTGGCAGAAGCGGCAATCCTTGGCTCCGAACTTGCGCGCTTTCGCCACGAACGGCGGGTAGGCGACCGACTGGCCCGCCATAGCGGCCATCGTTCCGGCGGTGATAAGCAGCGATATGAAAACCTTGACCTTGTTCACGAATACTCTCCGTTGATTGAGACTAATAAAAACCGTTAACTCCCCAAAAGCTGATTAAGCTCGCGAATGATGTCGGCGGCCTGGCCCGCGTCGGCCTGCTCGCCCTGTATGGCATCGACTGCCGCCGCGTACAGGCCATGCAGGACGCGCGCGGTCGCGTCGAGGGGGGCGAGCCGCAGGTTGAGCTGAACGCGGCCGAGGTCGGCGGGGACTCCGAGCGCCCTGCCGTCGAGCGGCTCGAAGTGAAAGTACATCACCCCCGTAAACGAGGTCGGGCCGGTGCTCTCGGTCACGGGCAGCCCGCCCGGCCGCGCCTCGGCCCTCTCTTCCTGCTTCTCCCCGGCGCGCTTCTCGTTTTCGCCCGCGGCCTGCTGCTTCTGTTGCGAGGTGGCCTCGTTGCCCGTCTGCGCTCCCGGAGAGACCGCGCGGCGGCGGAGGGGAGGCGCGCCGATGCCCCCCTGAATGCTGTCGAGCGTGACCCGCACGGAGTCCCGAGTCCGCGCGCGCCCGCGCGGGTCGGTGACGGTCAAGCGCCCCCGCAGGTGAAGCTCGCCGCCCGATGCCACGGCCTCCGACGGAGCGAAGGTGAGCTTATAACCTGAGCCCGCGAGGTCGAAGCCGCCCGCGAACGCGCGCTCGCTCATCCACGCCGGAACGGAATACAGTTTCCGAACGCTCGCCCTCCGGCCGCCCCTCTTTTTCGCCTGATTCAGTAGCATGGCTCTCCCGGTCTTCAAAGGTTTCCGCGTTTATACTCGTCCGCGATGTAATCGCAGGCGCGCATGGTGAGCGCCAGTATGGTCAGGGTCGGGTTCTGGCAGGCGCTCGACACGAAGCTCGCGCCGTCGGTGACGAAAACGTTCTTCACGTCCCAGCTCTGGTTGAATTTATTGAGCACCGACTTCTTGGGGTCCGAGCCCATGCGCGCCGTGCAAAGCTCGTGGATGATGCGCCCGGGCGCAGTCAGGCTGCCCCCTTTCCAGGTCACTTCCGCGCCGGCCGCGCGCAGTATCTCCTCGCTCGTCTCGGCGGCGTGCTTCGCCATCTCGCGCTCGTTGTCCGAGTGCTGAATGTGAATCTTAAGGACGGGTATGCCCCAGGCATCGACCACGCCTTTCGGGTCGATCTCGGCGTGGTTCTCGAACCGCGAAAGCATCTCCGCGCGCGTGGTCATCCAAACGGGCGAGGTGTACCACCGCCTGACGTGCCTCTTGAATTCGGAGCCGAAGCCGGGCGCGTGCTGCGGGTCTTTGGCCATGCCCGGGAACATCCATGTCCCCGCGCCGCTCTCGAAGCCATAGCCGCGGATGAAGCGGGGGTGCTTCGTCTCCCTGCTGACGTTCTGGAAGCGCGGGATGTACAGCCCCGACGCCTTGCCGTCTTCGTTGATCGGGTCGCGCCCCGCGAGCATGTGAAAATAGCCGCCCGCGCCGATGCCGCCCCAGTGGTCCACCAGGTAGTGGCCGAGCACGCCCGACGAGTTGCCGAGCCCCTCGGGGTGCTGCCGCGACTTCGAGTTCAGCATGATGCGCGTCGATTCGAGCGTGGAGGCGGCGACCACGATCACGCGGCCGAAGGCCTCCTGCTCCTGATGAGTCACGCGGTCGACGAAGGCGACGCCCCTGGCCTTGCCCGTGTTCGTGTCCGTGATGACGTGGCGGACGATGGAGTTGGGCCTGAGCGTCATGCGCCCCGTGGCGGCCGCGATGGGCAGGGTGGAGACCAGGGAGTTGAACATCGCCCCGACGTCGCAGCCTTCGCCGCAGTTGCCGCAGTAATGGCACTTCGCGCGGCCTTTCATGTGCGGCTTCGGCTGCCCCGTCAGCATCGCCACGCGCGAGGTGATCCCCCGCCGCCCGGTCTTCTCGGCGCCCCTCCGCAACATCTGCTCGCCGCAGGTCAGAGGCATCGGGGGCATGAACTTCCCGTCCGGCAGGTAGTCGATCCCGTCCCTGTTCCCGCTCACGCCGATGAACTCTTCGGCGCGGTCGTAGTAAGGGGCGATCTCTTCATAGCCGAAGGGCCAGTCTTCGCCGAACCCGTCGCGGCTCGCCGCCTTGAAATCGAGGTCCGACATCCGCCATGAGAACCGGCCCCAGTGGAGGGTCTTGCCGCCGACTATGCGGGCGCGCACCCACATGAAAGGCTTGCCGGGGTCGGTCGTGTAAGGGTGCTCGGTGTCTTTCACGTAAAAGTGGCGGCTGAACTCGCCCGCGGTGTCCTGCATCCACTGGTCGCGGTCCTTCCACCCCGGAGCGCCGAAGCCCCTGTACATCGATTCCCACGGCCACTTGTGAGCGGTCATGTCGCGGTGGCGGTCGGCGGGCGGCCCGGCTTCGAGCACGAGCACTTCCATCCCTTTCGCGGTCAGTTCCTTCGCGGCCATCCCGCCCGACGCGCCCGATCCTATGATTATAGCGTCGTAAATTTTCTGCTTCGCCAAGGCACCCTCCCAGGCAGTCGCGCCGCGATTCACGCGCGCCGCCTTGCGACTCCCCGCAACGCTTCACTTCAATTATTAATTTTCATCTGAGTGTGGTAATGCTCAATGCCCGCTCAACCGGCGACCGATACAGTACCAGAAAATAGGTTGATGCACCAGATTGCAGAGGCGGATGCAAAATCGCCACATCGCGGCCCCGCCCCTCGCCTTTATGCCCTCGATACTCCCCTCCGGCCTGTTCGGCAACTGGCATATAGATTGCTGTTTTAATCTTAACGATGGGCGTTCGCGCCCTTCGCGCTCTAAAGACAGCCTATTTTATTGAGCAATGTCGAAGAGGAAGAGTCATGTATAGAATAAGATTCGTCGCGATGGTTATCGCTCTCGCCGCCCTCGCGGCCCCGCTGTCCGTTCAGGCGAGGACCGCGCCCCCGGCCGGCCTTCAGCGGGAGTCAGCCCTGCTCGAAAATATCCGCAACGCTCTGGTGACCCTGCCTTACTACGACGTGTTCGACTGGCTCGAAGCCGAAGCGCGCGCCGACGGCACGGTCGTGCTGCGCGGGGAGGTCGTGCGCCCCACGACGAAAGAGTCGGCCGAAGCCCGCGTCAGGAGGATAGAGGGGGTGGAGCGGGTGGTTAATGACATAGAGGTGCTGCCCGTCTCCCCCAACGACGAGCGCATAAGGCAGGCGACCTACAGGGCCATATTCGACTACGAGTCGCCCCTGTTCCGCTACGCGACCAGGGCCGTGCCGCCGATCCACATCATAGTCAGGAACGGGCGGGTGACCCTGAAAGGGGTGGTCGCGACGAAGCAGGAGAAGCAGCTCGCCGTAATCAGGGCGAGGTCCGTGCGCGGAGTGTTCGAAGTCAAAGACGAGCTGCGCGTGGAGGAGTGAGCGCGCGGCGGACGCCTCTG
Organism: Blastocatellia bacterium; assembly: GCA_035634255.1. Classification (GTDB taxonomy): domain Bacteria; phylum Acidobacteriota; class Blastocatellia; order UBA7656; family UBA7656; genus DATLMR01. Next base: position 9,934 of record DASQDI010000136.1, on the reverse strand, counting down.
CCCCGAAGTTCAGAAACGGGTCAGAAGCGTCGCGCCTTACGAAGTTGCGCCTGATCCGAACGGGGGCGTAGGAGGCCGGGACTTCTTGAAGTAAGCCTGCCGAGGTGGTATAACCTGGCTGCCGCAAGTCAAAATCAGGGCTTTAAAACTCGGACAAAGGATTGGACCCAGCCTATGAATGCCCGGCCCGCTTTCACACCCAGAAGCGAAATGCGCCCGGCCTTCGGCGCGCTTTTCGTCTGCCTGCTGCTCGCCCTGCCGGTTGCCGCTCAGAAGACCGCGCTCGACCGCTACGTAGAAAAACCGGACCCTTCCTACTCGTGGAAGCTGGTGAACACGATATCCGGCCGGGGGTACAAAGGTTACGTCATCGAACTGACCTCGCAGACGTGGCGGACGGCGGAGGAGGTGGACCGGCCCGTCTGGAAGCACTGGCTCGTCGTCGCCCGGCCCGACAAAGTGGCCTCAAACAAGGCCCTGCTCATCATCGGCGGGGGCAACAGTAAAGACGCGATGCCCGCGTCGATGCCCGAGCGAATGCTGACCATCGCCATGGAAACGAACACGGTCGTCGCCGAGTTGAGCAACGTCCCGAACCAGCCGCTCGCCTTCGCCGACTCGAAAGACAAGGCGCGCTTCGAGGACGATCTGGTCGCCTACAGCCGGGTCAAGCAGATCGAAACGAAGGACGACTTCTGGCTGGTGAGGCTGGCGATGGTCAAGAGCGGGGTCCGCGCCCTCGACGCCTTGCAGGAGTTCATGTCGAGCGACGAGGGCGGGCGCGTGAAGCTCGACCAGTTCGTCGTCTCGGGCGGCTCGAAACGGGGCTGGACCTCGTGGCTCGTGGCGGCGGTCGACGAGCGGGTGATAGCGATAGTGCCGACCGTGATCGACGCCCTCAACTCCGAGGCGATCACGCGGCACCATTTCGAGGCGTACGGCTTCTTCTCGCCCGCCCTGAAGGATTACGTGAATCACAAACTCTTCCCGGATAAGATCGGGACCCCAGAATACCGGCACATACTCGCGATAGAAGACCCGTACAACTACCGCCACCGGGACCGGCTCAGGATACCCAAGTTCCTGATCCATGCGTCGGGCGACCAGTTCTTCCTGCCCGACAATTCACAGTTCTATTTCGGGGAGTTGCAGGGGGAGAAGTACCTTCGGTACGTGCCGAACGCGAAGCATAACCTCTCGGGCACCGACGCCCGCGAGAGCCTGCAGGCATTCTACGAGTCGATCCTGAGCGGGAGGCCGCGGCCGGTCTTCTCGTGGAAAAAAGAGAAGGACGGCTCGCTGGTCGTCACGGTCAAGGATAAGCCGAGGCAGGTCTACCTCTGGCAGGCGACCAACCCCTCGGCGCGCGACTTCCGGTTGGATGTGATCGGGAGCGCATACACGGGGATGCCGTTGAAGGAGCAGAGGCCCGGCGTCTACGTCGCGCGGCCCGGAAAGCCCGCGCAGGGCTTCACGGCATTCTTCGTCGAGCTTGTGTACGACAGCGGGGGCAAATACCCGTTCAAGTTCACGACCGAGGTGGTCGTCGTGCCGGACCGTTTGCCCTTCAAATTCGAGGACGCCAGAAAGCAGTCGGCGCAAGTGAAATGATGACTAGGTGAACTGCCCGGCGCTTCAGCGCTATGAACAGAAAACCACAACCGGAGCCGATACGGGCGCGCGGCGAGCCGCGCATCCTTCTGGAAGACCCGGCGAAGTCATACCGCGCCCCTAGCCGCGTGTCGGATCACGACCTGTTCGATAACCGCCTGATCTTCGGTGACAATCTGCTCGCGCTCGAAGCTCTGGAGCGCGAGTTCGCGGGCAGAATCAAATGCGTCTACATCGACCCGCCCTACAACACGCGCAACGCCTTCGAGCACTACGGCGACAACGTCGAGCATTCGCTCTGGCTGAGCTTCATCGGAGACAGGCTCGCCCTCCTGCGCCGGCTGCTGCGCGAAGACGGCTTCATCTTCGTGCAGATCGATAACAACGAGATGGCCTACCTGAAAGTGCTGATGGACGGGCTGTTCGGCCGCAGGCGCTTCGTCAACGACATCGTCTGGAAGCGGCGCGGGGGGAGCGCCAACCCCAACAACCGCCTGAACAACGTCACGGACTACATACTCTGGTATTCGAAAAGCGACTCCTACCGGATCATGCCCATCTACTCGAAGGAGGACGAGAACACCCGCGCGTACATCTCGGAGCGCTTCGTCAACGAGTTCGAGGGCCGCAGGTACATGCTGGCCCCCGTCGAGCGGAACGAGAAGCTGGGGCTGCGGGAGACGATGCGCTACGAGTACAAGGGCTACACCCCGAAGTGGGGCTGGATGATGTGCCGCGAGAACCTCGAGAGGCTCGACGCGGAGAACCGGCTTCACTGGAACAGCAGGGGGAGGCCGAACCGCCGCGTCTTTCTGGACGAGTACGAAGGCCGCCCCATCGGCAACCTCTGGACCGACATCAAGGTGATCAACCCGATGGCCCTTGAGCGGCTCGAGTTCGACGGCCAGAAGCCCGAGGCGTTGATCCGGCGCATCCTGTCCCTAACCACGGAGCCCGGCGACTGGGTGCTCGACTCGTTCGCGGGGTCGGGCACGACGGGCGCGGTCGCGCACAAGATGGGGAGGCGCTGGATCATGATCGAGATGGGCGAGCACTGCCACACGCACGTCATCCCCCGGCTCAGGAAAGTAATCGACGGAAAAGACCGGAGCGGCATCACCAAAGCGGTCGGCTGGCGGGGCGGCGGCGGGTTCCTCTACTTCCGCGCGGGCCGGGCCCCCGGCCCGCCGGCCGAATGACCCCACAGCCTAACATCTACTTGCAGCCAAAAAATGAGAAAGGCCGGAGAGAACGGGGAGGCGACATGAAAAAAGTTATCATTGAAAATAAGAGGCGGATCTTCGACGATTTCTTCAGGATAGACGAGGCGCATCTCCGCTACGAAAAATTCGACGGGCGGATGAGCCCGGTCGTCCGCCGCTTGAATTTTGAGCGCGGCGATTCGGTCGCGGCCCTGATCTTCAACACGAGCACGCGGCGGATAATCCTCGTCAACCAGTTCAAGTACCCGGCGTTTGAAAAAGGGCCGGGCTGGATAACCGAGACTATGGCCGGCACGGTCGGCGAAGGCGAAAGCCCGGAAAGCGCCGTGCGGCGGGAAATGCTGGAAGAGACGGGCTACAGCCCGCGCAGTCTGGAGCACGTCTCCACGTTTTACGTATCGCCCGGCGGCACCTCGGAGCGGATCATCCTCTACTACGCGGAAGTCGATGACGACTGCAAGGTCGGCGCGGGCGGCGGAGAGGCCGGGGAGGATGAAGACATCATCAACGTAGAGATGACGCTTGGAGAAGCTATGACGCAGGTCGAGAGCGGCGACATAGCCGACGCGAAGACCATAATCGGCATACTGTGGTTACATAAACGCCTGACGCGGACCGGGGGAACGACCCCCGCCTGATTTTCAGACCCGTTCATACAATAGCAGGGCTGCCGCTGTAATTTGCGAGAGCCCTATTGAATGACGAGTGTGAGCACGGCCGACCTCTCGCGGCCCGCCCCATCCCTTCCGGTGAACGTGAGACTGTGCGAGCCGAGCGGGGCGTTGCCTCTGATCCTCAGCCTGAAGTTCGCGCTGCCTGCCGCGGTCGCTCTGGACGCGGGTGTCACCCTGACTCTCAGGCCTGACGCCCCCGGAGCGCTGACGGTCACGCGGCCTGTAAATCCTCCGGAGCGATTAACGGAGACCGCCACGTCCACCGTCGCCCCGCGCTGCGCGCTCACCGTCGAGGGATTGACCGCGAGGGCGAAGTCCGGCCCCGCGCTCAGGCGCACGACCTGCGGGTCGTGATCGCTCGTCTGAGTCGCGAACTCCGAATTGACGTGCACGACGTCATACTCGAAGGGCCTGTTGAACAGACTGCTGCTCACCAGAATGTGATCGAGGGCTTGAGAATTTCCTTCAAAGACGTACGTGTACCGCTCGCTTTGCGGCAGCGTCTCTATCAGGTCGTGCAATACCCCGCCTTTGAGCGTCGCCATCGACGGCGAGAATTCGAAGTCGTTGAAGTCTCCGAGCACGACGATATTAGCCTGCGGGTCGGCGGCGAGGATGGCATCGACGAAAGCATTCACGGCCTGCGCCTGCTGGTTCCTCTGCGTCTCCGACGCTCTCGCGGGGGGCTGGAAGCGCCCGAATAGAGGCTGGTCCCCGCCTTTAGAGTTGAAGTGATTGGCTATCACGAAGAGCTTTTGCCCCGCGAAGCTGAACTCGCCCGCGAGGGGCTTGCGGCTACCGTTGAAGGCCGGGTCGGCGGGCGCAATCCGGCCGGGGCTGAAAGAGAGTTGCGGGCCCGCGCCCGTGCTGGTCACGCTCACGGGCGTCGTGGCATCGCCGCCGGGCCGGTCGACGAAGCTCAGGCCGCGGTCCGTGCGGAAAAGAAATCCCACGCGGATGTTGCCTCCGGGCTCCCCCCCGTCCTGATTGTTCACGGGGTTGATGTTGCGGAACTGATAAGCCGGCCCGCCCGCCGCCTGAATCGCCGAGATCAACGTCGCGTAGGTCATGGAGGCGTCGACGACCCCGTTGTTGATCGCGCCGTTGTCGTCCTGAATCTCTTCGACGGCGATGATGTCCGGCGACTTGAGGTTGTTGACTATGAGCCCCGCGAGGGCGCCGAACTTGCCCGCGCCGTCGCCGGGGTCGAGGTTCTCGACGTTGAACGTAGCGATTGCGATTTGATTCGCGCTCGCCGGGGCGGTCGTCTCGGGGGCGAGGCCGCCCGGAGTCACGGTCAACGGCTGGGTCGCCTGCACCTTGAAATTGCCGAAGCTGTAATCCATCACGCCGACGATTGGCGCGGAGAACGTGTCCCCCACATTCACCTGCGGAGTCTGCTGGATCGCATTGTCGAGAAAGATTCGCTCGGGGTTGAAGTCATTCGCGCCGATCACTATACCCCCGCGGGCGCTCCGCACCCCGGCGCCCGCTCCGTTGTCCGCGAGGACCACAAGCTCGCCCTGACTGGTGCGCGGGCCCGACACCACCGCGGAATTAATCCGCACGAGCATGCTTTCAAGGCTCTCGTAAAAATCGACCCCGTCAGCCGCGGGGTCGAACAGGCCCCCGGCCTCCACGTCTCCGCCCGCGTCGTCTTCGATGGTCGAAGGCGGCGGGACGCGGCCGCCCGCCCCGATCACCGTCGGCTCGGGCAGGGCGTTGCCGCTTGAGAGCACCGCGACGGTCGGGGAAGCTATCTGCGTGATCGTGAGGTTCGTGGCGGTGTTGCCGGGGCGGAACTCCGTGACCGTGCCCCCCACCCTCACTGAATCTCCGACGTTGACGGAGGGCGACGACGAGGTGAAGACGAAGATGCCCTCCGAGGTGGAAGGGTTGGAGTCGGGGGCGGGGTCCTGCATGTAAAACCCGTTCGAGCGCTTGGCCGTCACGATGCCCGATATATTAGAAACAGGCGACCCCGCGAGGGGCGACAGGTGGCCACTCCCCTGGATGTCGCGGATAGACATACCGCCCTCCCCGCCCGCGACCGTGAGCGAAATCGGAGCGGACCCGGAGCGCGACTGCGCGTCCGAGATACTGGTGGAGATGCTTTTCTCTCCGGGCACCGTCCCCGCCGCGACCGTCGCCGAGAACGAGAACCTGCCGTCCCCGGCGGCCGCGTCGCCGTTAGTGCCGTTGTCGAAGAACGTCTGCGACGCCGGGCCGCCGATGGGCGTGAGATTGCCGGCGACGGCGAGGCCGGTGCTCGCGGGGTTCGAGCCAGGCGTCACCTGAACGACGAGGAGCACCGTGCCGCCCGCCGGCACGCTCGGAGGGGTCGCGGAGCCCGCGCCCGAAGGGCCCGTTGGTACACCGGTTGTTAGGCAGGTCGACCCGGCGTTCTGCGGGTCGCTCGGCGCGCGGGCTATGAAGTCGGCCCCGTTGTTGTCGGTGTCCTGCCCGCTCCCCGAGGCCACTCCGGGCCTGCGCTCGTAGCCCCCGTCCGCGTTACTGCCGAGGGGGGAGAGGGCCGACCCTTCCTTGAAGGCGGAGCCATTGCTCATCCCCACCTGATCGATGATCGTCCCGTCGGGGGTTGCGACGGCGATGCCCCCGTCGTCGGTGATGCCGGGGCTGAAGGTCTGATCACCCGAGACCGACCCGCTGTAAGGCCCGCCCGATGCGTTCGGGTTGGTGAGGAGGTAATGGCAGCCGGGGTTCAGAACGGTCCCGGCGTTGATGACGGCCCTGGTGGAGGCGGTGCCGCTGTTGTTCGAGCCGCGGACCTGCCAGCCGCTTATGTCAACGGGCGCGGCGGAAAGGTTATAAAGCTCGATGAATTCGTCGTTGCCCCCGTTCGGGCCCCGCGTGCGGAATTCGCTGATCACGATAGTCGAGGAGACTCCGCGCGCGGCGGGCGGCGGCGAGAAAATCAGGGCGAGCAGGATGAGCGCGAGCGCATTCAATACGGGCCGGCGGGCCATAGCGATCTACCTCCGCGGAAATATTTGCCTAAAATATTGGGCAACGCCAGCGATAGCTTCTCCTAAAATTAGATAGACGTAAATGCCGGAAGGCGGGATGCAGGGCGCTGGGGTCTGATCCGGAGCTGAATTTTGAAGCCAGATTCGGAGTCGATAGCGAGCCGCGCATTATCCCTTCGCGCCCGTCAGGTCCTGCCCCGGCTCTGACCCGATCCGATCCCGCCCGCTATGAGGTGGGCGACTCGCAGGGGTTCGGGAATCCTGCCACAGGTCGCGTATCGCTCTATGACCCTGCCCGCCTCGGCGAGAGTCAGGCCCGCGCGCTGCACGTAAACGCCCGCGACCGGCTCCATGACTCCCGCCCGCTCGATCAGTCTCCACTTGCGCGCCCCTCCGCGCACCCTGTTGAGCAGGGCTTCCTTGATGGCCGCGAGGTCAGGGGCCCGACGCGCCACGACCAGAACGGGGATCCGTAGCTGCCGGTTCAGGTCATGGATGTCTACCACGTTGAACCCTCCGAGCGCGATGCCCTGCAACATCACGACTCCGATCTGGGGCGCGAACCTTGAGCCAAGAATCAGCCGCGCGAGTTTACCGGTGGCATTGGAGCCGTCTCTGCGAACGGAGCCGCTGATTATTCCGTCGAGCCGCAAGCCCGTGTAGACTGTGCCGACGATGCGGACATCGCCGCGGTGGGAACGCTGAAAAGGGAAGTCGTCAAACCCGATGGCGCTTGAAAATGCATGGCGAGCCATAAGCGAAGATACTTTATCATCTCCTCCTGTAAGCCGACCTCACCGCCCGGTCGGCGAGCGGGGCCATGACCTCGTAACCTTTCCTGTTCGGGTGGAGCCCGTCGTAGCTCAGGTCTTCTCTCAGAAAGCCCCGCTCATCGACCATCGCCCCATAGTAGTCGAGGTATGTGAGGCCGTGCAGGGCCGCGTACCGCCTCATCCATTCGTTGAGGGCTTTGATCTGCTCGGGGGGCCTGCGAGCGGTCTGGATGAAACGCTCGCCCTTCTCGTTTTTATTGTAGTCGCTCACGGGGAGCAATGAGGCGAGCACGACCCGGACGCCGTTGGCCCGCGCCAGCTCGACCATCGAGGTCAGGTTGCCCTGTATAGCTTCCGGGGTCGTCGGGCCTGTGTTGCCTGCGATGTCATTTGTGCCTGCGAGGATCACCACGACCGCGGGCTTCAGCGCGATCACGTCGGGCCGGAATCGGATGAGCATCTGGGGCGTGGTCTGGCCGCCGATGCCGCGATTGATGTACGGCTTGCCCGCGAAGTAGTCGGGCAGTTTCCACATGTCGGTGATCGAGTCGCCGAAGAATACGACACGCACTTCATCCTTCACCGGCTGCTGGACCTTCGCATTCGCTTCGCGGTAGCGGCCCAGAAAAGGCCAGTCTTTAAGCCGGAGCTCAAGCCTCTCCGCCCTTGAGTTCGCTTCCTCGCAGTCGTTCGATTCCCGCGTCGATTGCGCCGACGCCTGCGCGCCGAAGACCGTCAAGGCTATTAAACAGGTGAGAGATCGAATCATGAAAAGCGCCTCCTCAGCCCGGTGTCCCATTCAGTTCTGTTTGGCCTCTCTCGACGTGGCCGGGCTTAAAGAGGCAAGCACCCGCTGAACCAGCCCGTCCAGAGCGTTGCGCTCTATCCACCGGGCCACTATGACGAGGTCCGCCTCCGGGTCGACGTAGATCATATTAGTCCCGTTGCCCATGTGCGCGAAGGCTGAAGCCGGGGCGCTCGGGAGGAACTTGCGGTCAGTGTTCACGAACCAGTTCATAAAGCCATAGGTCGGTTGCACGGTCGTGGGAGTCAGGGCCATGCGCACCCACTCCTCCGAGAGGATCTGCCTGTCCCTCCACTTACCCCTCCTGAGCGTGAGATGCCCGAAGCGAGCCATGTCATAACCGCTGATGAACATCCCGCCGCCCCAGTGCCCGCCGCCGCTCACCGACTCCACCGCCGCGCCGTCGATGAGGACCCAGGAGTTTTCGTAGCCATACCAGCGCCATGTCGGAGACGCTTCGATTGGGTCCATAACGTATTCTTTGAGGACCTGAGGCAAGGGGCGACGCCAGACGTTGAGAGCCGCGAGGGCCAGCACGTTCACCCGGACGTCGTTGTATTCGTAAACGGTGCCGGGCTCATTCCGTTTACGGGTCGTCCACAGGGCCGGGTTGTTGTCCGGGCGGTCGGCCCATTCGGGTTTCCCCCATAAAGTGCCTTCCCAGTCGCTCGTCTGTCGCAGCAGATGGTCCCAGGTGATCTTCCTGTTGTGCTCGGATTCGAACGGCTGAAGCAGGTCGGGCTCCCCGAGCCTCTCGGCGCTTTTCTTCCCCGAGCCATGCGCGAGAGCCACCACGGGAGCCATGTATTCCCGCACGCGGTCCTGAAGGCTGCGAATCATCTTCCGGTCGTAGGCGAGCCCGACGGTGGTGGACAGGAAGCTCTTTGTAACGCTGAAGGTCATGTCAACGCGGTGAGGGTCGCCCCACTCGGCCACGATGTAGCCTCCGCGCAGGATGACTCCCGTCGGCTCGGCCCGCTCTTTGAACGGGCCGACCCCTTCGCCGAAAGGCTCGCGCCCGAAGCTCTGGTAATGGGCCATCTCAAGATTGCGGGGAGCCTTGGACTCGCTTGCCACGGCGAAGGCAACCGCCTCTTTGACACGATTCGGGTCCATCCCCGCCTGCTCGGGCGTCCGGCGCTCCCACTCCTTATCCGGGCCCGGATAGTAAACCCGCCCGGCATTCGAGGCGGGGGCCCTCTGCGCGAATACAATCGTCGGGGGGACCGGCCACGGCATGATCGCCAGAGCAAGAAGTAGCAGCGCCTTGTATCTCCTGTCCATAAGCTCTCCCATCGTTCTAATAGAGTCGATTCGCTATATCACATGCGAAAGGCCCATAGCAACGAGCGAAGCGAAAGGTCAGGGGAGGGAACGATTGCGAAGCGTACGGATGTCTACATAGATGTACTGAATTCGTATCCTGCGGCTCTGGTTTTTTTATTTGATCGTAAAAGCGCAAGGAATCGCCGGTTTGCACTTTATTAAAGATTGCTCAGGAAAATAGTGCGAATTCTCTGATGAAACGTGGTCTATGAAATCCGTCAGATATTGGTGAAGAGTGGCACGCGAGTAGCTTAATCTTCGACCGCAAAATGTGTACGGGCTGAGAATGTATATCGCGCCAGAGTTTATGGCTATTCTCCAATTCAAGGAAACGCTATGACCCCCATCAATAGAAGCGCTCTTATCATCTTTTTACTTCTAGGGTTTTTAACATTGGCGCAGCCGGTGGTGGCGCAGGAGCGGCTGTGCGACCCGGCCTTCGAAGACTGCCGCGAGCCGCTTTGGCGACTCATCGACCAGGAGACCGTCGGCCTAGACGTCGCCTTCTGGTTCATGCAGGACTCCTCCTTCTCTA
>DASQDI010000135.1:0-8427 GCA_035634255.1 Blastocatellia bacterium | reverse complement strand
CGAAAAGGCATGCCTTCGGTCGCGGTCGTGGGGGCCGGCTACTGGGGGATAAACCATGTGAGGAATTTTTACGAGCTCGGCGCGCTGGGCATGGTCTGTGACACCAACCGAGACTCCCTCGCGCGGCTCGCGGAGCGGTTCCCCGGAGTGCGAGTCGAGGCGGATTACCGCGCGGCCCTCGCGGACGAAAGCATCCGCGGAGTGGTGATAGCTACCCCCGCCGAGACTCACTATTCGGTGGCCTCGGCCGCGATAGAGGCGGGAAAAGATGTCCTAGTGGAAAAGCCCCTGACCCTGGACGTGTCGGAGGGCGAGGCCATGGTCAGGCTCTCGGCGAGCCGCGGCTCGATCCTGATGATCGGGCACCTGCTGGAGTATCACCCGGCCGTGCTCCGCCTGCGCGAGCTGATCGAGTCCGGGACGCTCGGGGAGCTGCGTTACGTCTATTCGAACCGCCTGAACCTCGGCAAGGTTAGGAGGGAAGAGAACATTCTGTGGAGCTTCGCCCCTCACGACATTGCCATAATCCTCAGGCTCGTCGACTCCTGGCCCTCGCGCGTGGCGGCGACCGGCGGCAGCTACATCCAGCCGCGCATAGCCGACGTGACCGTGACCAACATCGAGTTCCCCACCGGCGTACGCGCGCACATATTCGTGAGCTGGCTGCACCCTTACAAAGAGCAGAGGCTCGTGGTCGTCGGGTCGAAGCGGATGGCCGTATTCGACGACGTGCGCAGGGAGGACAAGCTGGTCGTCTACGATCAGGGCGTGGAGATCGTGAGCGGGGAACTGGTCACGCGCAAGAACGATGGGGTGGCGGAGGCGCTCGAAGCCTCCGAGCCGTTGCGCCGCGAATGCCTCCATTTCCTCGACTGCATAAGGACGCGGCGGAAGCCCCTGACCGACGGCGAGAGTGGCCTCCGGGTCCTCCGCATACTCGACGCGGCGGAGCGCTCCCTCGCGAGCGACGGGACGCCCGTGGAGATGTCGCCCCTCGACGAGGGCGTGAAGGCGATCATCTAAGATCAGCAGAATCCTTTCGGTCACGCTTATGGAAAAAGGTTATTTCGTTCACGAATCTAGCTACGTCGACGAGCCGTGCGAGATCGGCGAAGGGACGAAGATATGGCACTTCTGTCACGTGATGAGCAACTCGAAGATCGGCAGGGGGTGCAACATCGGCCAGAATGTCGTCGTCTCCCCGCAGGTCGTAATCGGCGACAACGTGAAGATACAGAACAACGTCTCGATCTACACGGGGGTCGAGCTGGAAGACGATGTTTTCTGCGGCCCGTCGATGGTCTTCACCAACGTGACGAACCCGCGGAGCCACGTCTCGCGCAAGGACGAGTACCGCAGGACTCTGGTCAGGCGCGGCGCGTCGATAGGGGCGAATGCCACGGTCGTCTGCGGGCACACCATCGGGCGGTACGCCTTCATCGGCGCGGGGGCGGTCGTGACGCGCGATGTCCCGGATTACGCCCTGGTGGTAGGGAACCCCGCGCGGGTTGCCGGGTGGATGTGCCGGTGCGGGGTGAGGCTGGGGATGGGCCGCGACGCGGACCGCGAAGAGAGCGCCGACTGCCCGGCCTGCGGGAAGGGTTACGTGAAGAGGGCCGGCATCGTGAGGGAGGCCGGAGCCTCTCCTGTCGATGCCGGCGCGAACTCAGTAGATTCCGAATGATTTAAACCGCGGTTCGATCAGTGAGAGCTTTGCTCTTGCTTCAGGCGGCCAGGTCGTCGTCCTGGGCAGGCAGTATCACTTCGACGGGCGACGGGCGCAACTCTATTTTGACTTCCCTCTCGGCTCCGCATTCGTAACAGGTCTGAATCAGCCGGTCGTCGGAAGTGCGGGGGTGGGGGACTCCCCAGTAGTGGGCGTGATTTCTAAAAAAAGACATTATGTTCATTTTCTTTCCTCTTTATTCCTCGACTCATTAGACGTAAATCGAGGCGGTAAGGATTCAATTTTTTGTCACACCTAGCCAGCTTTCCCTACTCTATTTTTCGCTTTCAGCCGCTCGTTATAAGTAAATAGACAATGGCCTCTGATGTTCAATTATCGGGGCCGGCTCCCCCGTCCGGGGAGGGCGAGCCATGCTATAATTTCTACCGAGGTGATAAATTTGAGAGTGATTTACGACAAAGGCATACACCTGCCCGACATAGAACTGTGGATGGATTCGATGAGGCCGCGCGACTGCTCCGTCATCTCGCACGCCCACGCGGACCACATCCAGAGCCACAAGCGGATCATCGCCACGCGCGCCACCGCGAGGCTCTTCGAGCACAGGGTCGGCGGGGCGGATCCGACGGTGCTCGACTTCTACGAGACTAAAGATTTCGGCGATTACAAACTGACGTTCTACCCGGCCGGCCACTGCCTCGGCTCGGCGCAGACCTTGATCGAGCACCGGGGCACGCGCCTGCTCTACACCGGGGACTTCAAGCTGCGGGCGGGGCTCTCCTGCGAGCCGCCCGAAATCGTCCCGTGCGACGTTCTGGTGACTGAGTGCACCTTCGGCCGGCCGCAGTACAACTTCCCCGAGGATGAAGAGGTGCACAGGCAGCTCTACGGGCAGATCGACCGCGCCTTCATGTCGGGGCGGCAGCCGGTCGTGCTCGCCTACTCGCTCGGCAAGAGCCAGGAGGCGCTCAAGATACTTCTCAAAGGCGGCTACAGCGTCGCCCTGCACCATTCGATAATGCAGATCGTCGATATTTATCGGGAGATGGGCGTGGAGTTCGAAGGCGATTACCGCCCGCTCGACCTGCGCGACATGCACGGCATGGTCGCGATGATGCCTCCGGGCGCGAGCCGCGGTTACTCCGTGCAGGCGCTCGACAACCTTTACAAGATTTACCTGAGCGGGTGGGGGATGGACCCGTCGGCGCGGTACCGCTACCGGACCGACATAGTGGTGCCCCTCTCCGATCATGCGGGCTTCGACGACCTCCACCGGTACGTAATTGACTCGGGCGCGAAGAAAGTGTACACAGTCTACGGCGACCATTACTTCGCTTCGCACCTGAGGCAGGCGGGCGTGGACGCGCAGCACCTTCAGGAGTGGAAAGGCCGCGCCAAGACGGAACGCGGCGGGAAGGGCCAGCGGGTCGCCCGCAAAGCCGCCGCACTTCCCGGCCTCTTCGATTTGATCGAAGGCGAACCCGGAATTTCTTTGGACTAATCAGAGGTGATCTTGGCGACGGTCGAGTTAATCGGTTCGGAGTTCGAGCGAATTCACGGCAACCTGCTAGACGTTCTCGAACTCATCCCCGAAGACCGGCTCTATTGGAAGCCCTTCGAGAGCGAGAGCTTCATCCGCGTATACTCCTGCGGAGAATTAATCACACACATCGGCGGGGCCATAGAGTACGCCTTCAACGGCATCACGACCAGCTTCTGGGAGGAGCCGTTCGAGTGGATCACGCGCGAGGCCCTGCCGACCCGCTCGCACGTGGCCGCTTACCTCGAAGAGACGGCCCGAGTGCGGCGGATCGCCTTCAGCGACCTGAAGGACGAGGATTTGCCGAAGCTGGTCTATTACCCCGACGTGTCGAGGACGACCATCGGGGAGATCCTGATCAGAACTCTGACTCACACCTCACATCACAGGGGGCAGGTCTACGCCTACGTCCACCTTTTTTCGGACGCCAGACTGCCTGTCATGTAGAGGCTCTTGAACTATGCCGAAGGAAAGCGCAAAGAAAGAGGCCGCCGGGCTGCGTGAGATCATCCGCTATCACGACGAGCGGTACTACGCGCAGAGCGACCCGGAGATCAGCGACTACGAGTACGACCAGTTGCTCAAGCGGCTCCGCGACCTCGAAGAAGCGAACCCCGACCTCGTCACCCCCGACTCCCCCACGCAGAGGGTCTCCGGCACGCCCTCCGAGGGCTTCGTGGAGTACGTGCACAGGCGGCCCATGCTCTCGCTCGACAACACCTACTCTATAGACGATCTGCGCGAGTGGGACCGCCGCGTGCTCCGCGGGGTGGGGCGCGACTCGGTCGAGTACGTGGCCGAGCTCAAGATCGACGGCCTCAGCATATCCGCGACCTACGAGGAGAGGCTTCTGGCCCGCGGGGTGACGCGCGGCGACGGCTTCATCGGCGACGATGTCACGCAGAATGTTCGCACCATCCGCTCGCTGCCTCTGAGGATAAGCGCCGACGCATTCGCCGGCCCGGAGCCGGGGGGATCAAGAGGCGAGGCCGCCGGGTCGCGCCCGCGCGCCCGCACGCCGAACTCGCAGGCGTCGCTTTTCGCCCTCGAAGACGCGGCCCCGGATCGGTTATCGATCCCCGAGCCGCGCGAGGTGGAAGTCAGGGGGGAGGTCTACCTGTCGAACGAGGAGTTCCGCAGGATTAATGAAGAGCGCGCCGAGCAGGGCCTCGCCCTGTTCGCCAACCCGCGCAACGCGGCGTCGGGCACGATGAAATCGCTCGACTCGCGGGTTGCCGCGGAGAGGAAGCTCGACATATTTTGCTACGACCTCCTGTTCGACGGGCGCAAGGCTTTCCCGACCCACTGGCAATCGCTCGGCTGGCTCGCGCGGGCGGGGTTCAAGGTCAGCAGCGCGCGCAGGCTCTGCTCGTCAATCGACGAGGTCGTCGCGTTCTGCGAGGAGTTCGGGGCCATGCGCGACGACCTCGGGTACGAGATAGACGGGGTGGTCGTGAAGGCGAACAGCACGGCCTTGCAGGAGGAGCTCGGCTCGACTTCGAAAGCCCCGCGCTGGGCCGTCGCGTACAAATACCCGGCGAGGCAGGCGACCACGAAGCTCAACGAGATCACGGTGCAGGTCGGGAGGATCGGCACCCTGACCCCCGTGGCCGAGCTCGAGCCCGTACTGCTCGCGGGCACGACCGTCTCACGCGCCTCGCTTCACAACGAGGACCAGATCAAGCGGCTCGGGGTGATGATCGGCGACTACGTCCTGATCGAGAAGAGCGGCGAGATAATCCCCCAGGTCATCAAGGTCATAGAGTCGAGGCGCGAAGGCCGCGGGCGCGATCTCCGCCCGTTCGTAATGCCCGACCGCTGCCCTGCGTGCCGGGAGCCCGTGACGAGGCTGCCGGGGGAGGTGGCATGGCTCTGCGTCAATTCCGCGTGCCCCGCGAAGATCAAGGCCGGGCTCAAGCAGTTCGCCTCGCGCAGGGCGATGCGGATCGAGGGGCTCGGGGAGGCGCTCATCGACCAGTTGATCTCGCCCCAGAGGCAGCCACCTTTCGTCAGAGACTTCGCGGACATCTACCACCTCGCCGAGCACCGGGATGAGCTGATCGCGCTCGAACGGATGGGCGAAAAGTCGGTGGACAATCTGCTCAGGCAGGTCGACAAGAGCCGCGGGAACGACATCGACAGGCTGATCTACGGGCTCGGCATCCGCCACGTCGGGGAGCGCACGGCGCGGATACTGGCCCGCTCCTTCAATTCGGTGGATGAGTTGATGGCGGCCGAACAGGAGCAGCTGGCCGCCATCTTCGAGATCGGCCCCGTCGTCGCCGCTTCCATCAATGGGTGGTTCCGCGAGCCCAGAAACAGGGAGCTGATCGGACGTTTGAAAAAGGCCGGGGTGAATACCTGCCGCAAGTCCACGGGCGGGGACGCGGCCTCGCGGGGCAGCGACCTCGCGGGCAGGCAGTTCGTCCTGACCGGCAAGCTCGTCAGCTTTTCGCGCGAGGAGGCCGCCCGAATGATCGAGCAGCGCGGGGGGCGCGTCACCTCTTCGGTCACGAAGAAGACGGACTTCGTCGTCGTCGGCGAAGACCCCGGATCGAAGCTCGACAAGGCGCGCGAGCTGAAGATCAAGGTGCTCGACGAAAAAGACCTGGTCGAGCTGCTAGGCTGAACCGGGCGCGCCGGGGGAGGAGTGTTCGCATGATTATTCTCGGGATTTCCGGGCAGGAGAAGGACGCGGCGGCGGCGCTCGTCCGCGACGGCCGCGTGGTCGCGGTCATCGAGGAAGAGAAACTGGCGCGCGTGCGGCACGTCGGCATGGGCCACGCGGGCGGGCTCCCTTACCGCGCGATAGAGTTCTGCCTCGGCCGCGCCGGGGCGAGCCTCGAAGAGGTCGACATAATCGCCTACTACATGGAGCCGCACAAGCTCTTTCACCGCGAGGTCGCTTTTTACTCCTCCTCATCCATCGACGCGCCGGCCGAACAGGGGTCGGACGCGCTGCCCGGCTACTTCGTCGAAAGCCTCAACGACCTCAGGCAGCGTTTAAGGACCAACCGCCTCGCCGAAGCCCTGATGTCCGGGCGCGGCAGGCTGGTCCAGGTCAATCACCAGCTCGCGCAGGGGGCGAGCGCCTTCTACCCGTCCGGCTTCGACCGCGCGGCGGTGATGGTCCTCGGTAACAAGGGGGACATGATAAGCGGCTCTCTTATGACGGGGGCGGGCGCGAGGCTTGAGGTGCTGGCGGAGACGCAATTCCCGAACTCCGTAGGGATGGTGTACGGCGCGGTAACGTCGGCGCTCGGCTTCGACCCGGCGAGCGACTGGAACAAGACCATGTGGCTCTCCCCGACCGGGGAGCCGGAATTCGCGGGCCTGTTCGAAGAGCTTTTGCAGGTCGGGCCGGACGGGCTGCCGGTCGTGAACCGCGACTTCTTCGACACGTCCCTCAAGTCCGGGCCTACTCTGACCGGGGAGTTTTTCGAGCGCCTTCGGGCAAGGCCGCGCTCCAAAGACGAGCCGATCACGCGGGAGCACAGGAACATCGCGGCGAGCCTTCAGAAGCGGGTCGAAGATGTCACGTGTGAGGTGGCCGAAAGGCTGCGCGAGCGGACCGGGGAAGAGAACCTCTGCCTCGCCGGGGTCGGCGCGCTCAACAGCATGACGAATGCCGCCGTCGAGCGCCGCACGGGCTTCAAGCGCATCTTCGTGCAGCCCGCGTCGGGCAACGCGGGGGCCTCCCTCGGCGCGGCGCTTCACGTGTGGCACCAGACGCTCGGCAACACCGAGCGCGCGTACGAGATGAAGCACGTCTTCGTCGGCCCGCAATTTGACGAAGAGTTGATAAAGAGCGTGCTCGACAACTGCAAGCTCGATTATAAATATTTCCTGACCGAAGATAAGCTGATAGGCGAGGTCGCCCGGCTGCTGGCCGAAGGCAGGATAGTCGCGTGGTTCCGGGGCGCGATGGAATTCGGGCCGAGGACCCTCGGCGCGCGCAGCATCCTGGCCTCGCCCACCGACGCGATGGCGCGCGACAACCTGAACACCTACGTTAAGCACCGCGAAGACTACCGGCCGTTTTCGGCCGCGGTGCCGGAGGAGCGGGCCGACGAGTTCTTCGAGCCGAGCCAGCTTACGAACTTTCTTCAGGGCGTGAGCCACATCAAAGAAGGGAAGCAGGCATTGATCCCCGCGGCGGTCTTCGACCGGGGGCTCGTGCGCGTACACACCGTCAGCCGCGGGATTAATCCCTCCTTCTGGAAATTGCTGGCGAGGTTCGGCGAGATGACGGGGGTGCCCGTCCTTCTCAACACCTCTTTCAACCTCTTCGGCGAGCCGGTCGTCTCCACCCCGCGTGAAGCCGTGCGGGGGTTCTACTGTTCCGGGATCGACTGCCTCGCAATCGGAAATTTTTTGATCATAAAGTAGGTGCTAATGGAGAAACGAATATATCTGGTGACGGGCGGGGCGGGTTTCATAGGAAGCCATATTTGCGAGCGCCTTCTGCGCGACGGGCACAGGGTGCGCGTGTTCGATAACTTCAGCTCGGGGAAAGAAGAGAACCTCCGCGACCTCGGCGGGGAGGTCGAGACGATTCACGCCGACATACGCGACGCGCGCGCAGTTCAGGACGCGACGAAAGGCGTTCACGTCGTCTTCCACGAGGCCGCGCTCGGGTCGGTCCCGCGCTCGGTCGCGGACCCGTTGACGACTCACGACACTAATATAACGGGCACGCTCAACGTGCTGCTCGCGGCGAGGGACGCGGGCGTTCGCCGCGTGGTCTACGCTTCGAGCTCCTCGGTTTACGGGGAGACCCCCACGCTCCCGAAACACGAAGAGATAACGCCTCAGCCGCTCTCCCCCTACGCCCTGTCGAAGCTGGCGGGCGAGCATTACATAAATATCTTTAAACACGTTTACGGCTTCGAGGCGGTTTCGCTCAGGTATTTCAACATATTCGGCCCGAGGCAGGACCCCGAGTCGCAGTACGCGGCGGTCATACCGAAGTTCGTCACGGCGCTCCTGAAGGGCGTCCCCCCTACCGTCTACGGGGACGGCCAGCAGTCGCGCGACTTCACCTACGTCGAGAACGTGGTCGAGGCGAACCTGCTCGCGTCCGAAGCCGAAGGCGTCGCGGGCCGATTCTTCAACGTCGCGTGCGGCGGGCGCTACACGTTGCTCGAATTATTGGGCAGGATCAAGGAGATCCTCGGCAGCGGCGTGAACCCCGTTCACG
>DASQDI010000134.1:0-8638 GCA_035634255.1 Blastocatellia bacterium | reverse complement strand
CGAGCCGCTCGACAAGGCCGGGGCGTATGGCATTCAGGGGCTCGGGGGCATCTTCGTGGAGGAGATAGCCGGTAATTATTATAATGTCGTCGGCCTCCCGCTCCCCCTGCTTTACAGGCTCGCTAAGAGGATGGGGTACTCGTTCATCGCCTGAGCCCCGCCCGCGAAATCGGCTCGCCTCCCCTCGCCCAGGCCCGGTTGACCGGGGCCTTCGTTTCCCGGATATTCATAACGTGCGGAAGGGCCTCGGGGCCCATGCCGGAAGCCCGTGAGAAAACTCCGCGGGGAGGCCGCGCGGCCTCCCGGCCTGTCTGGAGGCGTAGGAACTGCGGATGAGCAACATCGAGGGTAAAGCTGCGGTCGTGACGGGGGGCACTCGGGGCATAGGCCTGAGCATCGCCGAGGCGTTGTTGGCGAAGGGCGCGCGCGTCTTCATCTGCGCGCGCAACGGGGCGGAGGTCGCGGGGGCCGTCGCGCGGTTGAGGGGTGAGCATGGGGAGAGGGTCCACGGCGGCGCGTGCGATGTCGGGAAGGCCGAAGACGTGAAGGCCATGATCGGGGAAGCCTCGCGCGCCCTGAACGGCCTCGACATCCTCATCAACAACGCGGGGGTCGGCTCTTTCAACGAAGTCGAGCGGATGCCCGTCGAAGAGTGGCGGGCCACAATCGACACCAACCTGTCCGGGGTGTTTTATTGCTGCCACGAGGCGGTGCCGCTGATCAAGCGGGGGGGCGGGGGGTACATAATCAACATAGGGAGCCTCGCGGGCAAGAACGCCTTCCCCGGAGGGGCCGCCTACTGCGCGTCCAAATTCGGCCTGATCGGGTTCTCCGAGGCGTTGATGCAGGAGGTGCGGCACGACCACATAAGGGTGAGCTACGTGATGCCCGGCTCGGTCAACACGGAGTTCGGAAGGGGCGGGCCGGAGGACCCTTCGACCACGTGGAAGCTGCTTCCCGAGGACGTGGCGGAGGTCGTCGTGGGCCTCATCGAGCTGGACCCGAGGGCCCTCGCGAGCCGCGTGGAGCTCCGGCCTTCGGAGCCGAAGAAGTAGGGCCATAGAGGGCGCGAAGTGTTGCAAGTTTGTTGTTTCGAAGATATAGGGAGGCGTTTGTTGACACCATAAATAGAGGGTTGTTAAAATCCCAGGTGCATTGCGGGCATTGGTGGCCTGAGTAACGTTCACTCCAACAGTTCAGGTTAAAATTATGGTGACGAGCGAATCAGAGGCCTCGGGGAGCCCCCAGGCTTCGAAGGCAGCCGAAGGTGCTGTCAAGGCGAGACCCCAGAAACACGACTCCGTTCTCGACAAGGTCTTACGGCTGTTGAGTTCGGTCCGCTTCGGCGTGACGATGCTGATGATACTGCTCGGCATGTGTATCATCGGCATGCTGATCATGCAGGTGGAGGTCGAGGGGTTTCAGGAGTATTACCAGCGCCTTACCCCCGCGCAGAGGCTCGTCTACGGGAGCCTCGGGCTCTTCGACATTTACCACGCCTGGTACTTCACCTTCCTTCTGGCGGTCACGGGGTTGAACATCATTCTGGCCTCCATCGACCGGTTCCCGACGGCCTGGCAGTACTACTCGAACCCGAAGGCGAGCGCCTCTCCGAACTTCATCCGCGCCCAGATGTACAACCACGAGGCGGAGGTGATGAAGCGCCCTTCGGTGATGGCCGACGACGTGAAGGCCGCGTGGAAAAAGCACGGGTTCCGCGCGAAGATCAAGGAAGACGGCGGCCGCATCACGGTATTCGCCCAGAAGAACCTCTGGAACAGGTTCGGGGCGTACGTGGTGCACGTGGCCCTGATCACGATCTTCATCGGGGGCTTCCTGACCAACCGCTATGGCGTCGGGGGGATGATGGAGATCCGCCCCGGAAAATCGTCGAGCACCTTCAACACATTCCAGATGACTCTCGACGGCCCGCGCACGTCCACCGCGATGCTGCCGGTTTCCGACGATGGCCGGACTCGGATCGAAATCGAGTGCACGGACCTGCAGCAAACGCTGATCAGGCCCGAAGGCGGCCTTGAGGCGTCGAACACTATCGACTGGTTCAGCCACGTGAAGATCAAGGACGGGGACCATGTGGAGGAGGCCGTCGTGCACCTCAACAACCCGTACGACTACAGGGGCTACAGGTTGTTCCAGTCCCAGTTCACGGCGGTCGGGAATGCCCGGCAGATAACGATCAGGCTTGAGCCCGTCTCCGGGGGCGAAGCGAGGGAGGTCACTATCCCGCGCAATGGCTCGGCCGAGGTGGAGGGCATCGGGAGGATCGCGTATACGGAATTCTTCCCCGACTTCAAATTCGAGGAAGGTCCTACGACCGCGTCGGGCGATTACAACAACCCGGCGGCTCAGCTTGAGGTGACTTCCCCCGCGGGGCAGAAGCGCGGGATGTTTGCGTTCAACCCGCAGCTCGCCGAGCAGTTGTACTCGCAGGCGAGCGGCCTGGCGGCGGAGAGGGGGGTAGAGAACCCCCTTCTGCTTAACGGGAACAGGGTGCTGCTCAAGGGCTTCGAGAAGGTGGCCCTGGGGCACACGCTCTCGATCCAGTACGATCCGGGTCGGCTCCCGGTCTACGCAGGCTTCACGCTTCTGGTGGTCGCCCTGTGCGGGGTCTTCTTTTTCGCCCACCAGAGGATGTGGGCGGTGATCGAGCCGAGCGGGAGCGGCTCCAAAGTCTATTTCGGTGGGAATACTAATAGAAACAGGCCCGCGTTCGAGGGCCGGTTCAACTTGCTGGTCAGCTCTGTGATCGGAGGAGGAAAATATGAGCCAAGCCATAAAGCAGAATGAGTCCCTTGTTCCCGAGATGGAACTGAGCCTGCCGGCTAAGATACTCGGGCTGTGGCCGGTCATCGTCCCGATGCTGGCGACCGTCGCTCTGGTGATGGCGCGCGTCGAGCTGGGCCCGGGCAACTTCCTGAAAGAGGGCGCGCTGACGCTTCTGGCCTTGATCTGTTACATGAGCGCGGCGGTCATCGCCGTGACCAACCTCTTCGTCAAGGAGCGGGTGTTGAGCCGCCTCGGGCTGATAACGATAGCCATCGGGTACTGCTTCAACCTGTCCGGCTGGATGATACGCTGGGTCGAGGCGGGCGACGCCGAGGGGTGGAAGGAAGGGATCAATGGGGTGTGGAGGTACTTCCCGCTCGACAACCTCTACCCGCTGACGCTCGGCTTCTGCGCGGGCGCGGCGGTGACGACTCTGGTGATCGTCCGAAAGCCGAAGTTCGAATTCCTCTCGGCGATGTCGATGCCGATAGTGACGGTGATCCTGACTCTGGCGATCTTCCTGGGCAACGAGATCAGGACCCTGCCGCCGATCCTCGACAGCTACTGGAGGCCGATTCACGTCTCGATAGCGACGATAGGCTACGGGGTCTGTCTGGTCAGCTTCGGCATCGCTTTCGCGTACCTGCTCAAGGACGGGGTGCGGTCGGAGGCCATAGCGATAGCGGCGTGCCTGTTCGGCCTTCTGATATATGGGACCATCGGCAGGTTCGGGGTGCCGTTCCATGGGGAGTACGGGGTTGCCCTCTTCTTCAACAAGACGCCCCTCCCGGCGCGCGCGGCGCTGCCCGGAGTCGGGCCGATCATGGTCGTGACTATGCTCGCGATACTGGCGTCTCTGCTGCTGTTCACGATTGACTGGGTCAGGACGGACGAGAAGGCCCGCAGGGTCGGGTGGCGAATCTTCAGGCTGTCGGCGGCGCTTCAGGCCATAGTGCTGATCGCCGTATTCTCCTGGCTCGCCTTCCCCCAGAAGATGTCTCAGATGACGAACGTTAATAACTTCGTCGCGCAGATTCCCGAGCGGGAGAAGCCGGCTTTCGGGGAGTACCTGAACAAGCAGATGAATGCCGGCTGGCCCGCGGAACGCCATCAGGAGCTTGCCGACAAGTGGCTCCAGCAGGAAGAGCCCGCGCAGTTCTCGATCAACATGAAATCGAACCCCGTGGAGTTCGGGGGGCTGATCGGCCTGTTCGTAGTGCTGGTGATGGTCTCGCTCTTCGCGTGGAGGCGCGAGGACGTGGTCTCGGCCATCCCGTCCCTGCAATCTCTGGACGGCCTGCTCTACAGGACGGTGGGCGTGGCCTTCCCCCTGCTCTCTCTGCTGCTGATCACGGGGGCGGTGTGGGCCAACGAGTCGTGGGGTCGTTACTGGGGGTGGGACTCGAAGGAGGTCGGCGCGCTCGTGGCGTGGATGGCCTACGCGGGATTCCTGCACACGCGGATCTCGCACGGGTGGCGAGGCAGGCGCAGCGCCTACTTCGCTCTGCTCGGGTTCGCCCTCGTGATATTCACGTGGCTCGGGGTGAGCTACCTGTTGCCGGGGCTTCACTCTTACGCCTGATCGCGCGAGGGAAGAGGGGGCTGAAGATCGGCCGTGAAATTCTTTAACTGAAGATTGAATGGAAGGGCGGGCTCGGTCCCGCCCTGACTTTTTAACGTCGACGGATGGGAGAAGGGAAATGGCAAATCAATCAAAGATGGTCGAGTTTGAAGCCGGGGGCCGGACGGCCCGAGGCTACCTGGTCGGGCCGGAGGGCGGGGGCAAGAGGCCGGGCCTGATCGTGATCCACGAGTGGTGGGGCCTCAACGATCACGCTAAAGACATCGCGAACCGGTTCGCGGGGGAGGGCTATGCGGCGCTCGCGCCGGACCTGTACGACGGTACGATCACGAAAGACCCCGAGGAGGCGGCGAGGCTGATGCAGGAGCTCGACCTGAACAGGGCCCTCGCTATTCTCGATGGGGCGGTCGATTACCTGAAGGGGCAGGAGCAGGTTGACGCGGGGAAGCTCGCGGTCACGGGGTTCTGCATGGGCGGCTCGTTCGCGCTCCTTCTGGCTACCCGCAACTCGGATATAAAAGCCTCGGCCCCCTTCTACGGGGACGTGCCGCCGGACGAGGAGTTAAAAAACCTGAAGGCCCGAGTGCTCTTCATCGGGGCCGAGCAGGACAATTGGATCACCCTGGACAAGATGGGGCGGCTGAAGTCGGCGCTCGATAAGTATGGCAAAGAGGGGAAGGTCAAGATTTACAAGGGCGTCGGCCATGCGTTTTTCAACGACACCCGGCCGGAGGCGTACGACGAAGAGGCCGCGAAGGATGCCTGGAGGAGCGTGAACGCCTTCCTCAGAGAGGCCCTCTCCTGAGGCGGTTCGGTGTCGCTCTCGCGGGGGGGGCAACGCCGGACCTAAAGAATCCTGACGCCCGCCTCCTTCAGAGCGCGCTTGAGTTTCAGGTAGACATCGGCCCCCGTATCCTTGAAGTTCTTCGGGTCGGTCCAGGGGGTGATCGACAGGGTGGCGGCGTTGTTGGATATCCCCTCGATTCTGACCTCAAGGGGCGGGTCCCCCAGAATCCTCCCGTCCCCTTCCAGAGATTCTCTTATTATCGCCACGGCCCTCTCCGCCTCTTCCAGGCGCACTTTCAGGCTCAGAGAGAGGCGGCGCTGGCGGCTCTGCGAAAAGTTGGTTATCTTCGAGCCCCACACCTTTGAGTTGGGCATGATGACGCAGACCCCGTCGGTCGTGGTCATCTGCATGTTGACGATGGTCAGCTCGTCGACGGTGCCCCTGGCCCCATCGACTTCGATCAGCTCGCCCGCGCGAAACGGGCGGTAGACGAGCAGCAGGACGCCCGACGCGAAGTTTGAGAGGGTGTCTTTGAGCGCGAAGCCGACTATCAGCCCCGTCACCCCCAGGCCCGCGACGAAGGTTTGAACGTCGAAGTTCAGTTGCGCCAGGGCCGTGAGGATGGTCAGGGCAAGGATCACGAACGAGGCGGTCCTCAGGAAGAAATTCTTCAGCAGGAGGTCGCCCGAGAACCTGCTTCGGGAGATCAGGGCCGACAGCCACCGCCTGGCCACCCTGTTGACTACCAGCCCTGCGAAGAGGATGAGGGCGGCGTAGAGTAGGCTCGGGGCGAAGGTGATTGCTCTCAGTT
This sequence comes from Blastocatellia bacterium, assembly GCA_035634255.1. Lineage (GTDB taxonomy): Bacteria > Acidobacteriota > Blastocatellia > UBA7656 > UBA7656 > DATLMR01. The sequence goes on along the minus strand of DASQDI010000134.1, from coordinate 2,671 downwards.
TCAGGTCATTGATCAGTTCCGGATTCAGGTCGAAATCCACTATGGGCCCTCCAGGTCAAGGAGCAAAGTTAGAAACTCAGATGTTGTAAATAGATTGTACAGGAGAAAAGTATTGAGAGTGAAATGACGGTGCTGTTAGTATTGATCGACCATTCGTTATTGAGACTGTCAACCGGAGCGCAATCAGCATAAGGGAGTAGGGAAGTGTACAGAGTAGCAGCGTGTCTCTTAATATTCCTCACGACATCCAGCTTCAAGATAAATGACAAGGCCGGCCCGCAGCCGGGGTCCGGCCTGCTTTCGAGAATCGCGGAGGCGCGGGCCCTGCTCGCGTCGGAGCGCGTGCAGGTCGTGAAGGGCACGGTCGGGACGCGGCGCGTCAAGGTGGGGCGAAGGAAGTATGAAGACGTGCCCGTGATCGGGGTCCTTGGCAGGGAGATGGCAATCGCGATCCTCGACGCGGAGGGCGGGATCAGGGTGGCCAGGGCGATCAAGCGCGACAAAGGCATGGACGTGCTCACTCCCGGATTCGTCCTTTCGGTCCGCCGCGATAACGGCATCAACTCCGACATCGTGAGCGTGAACCCGGCCGGCGGAAAGATTCTCGCGGTCAAGTATCCGGTCCTGAACGAAGGCAACAGGTTCGGCCCCGGCTCGCCGGTCATCGAGGCCGTATACACGCCCTACTCGCGCGAGATCGCGTCCGAAGAAGTTATAGCGCAGGGGATCGCGGTGCAGGCGGAGTTCATAGAGAGGGCTTACGCGCGCCTGCAGGAACGGAGGGTCTATTCGCGCGCCTTCCCCGGAAAGCTCGTGGTGGACGTGGTCCCGCGAGACGTTCTCACGGTCCTTCTGATGAACGAGCACATAGACCCGAGCCTCTTCAAGTCGTCGGGTCATGCGAGGACTCTGGTCGAACAGGTCCTGACGGTGATAGCTACGAACAGGGAGAAGGCTTACGCATATTCGGTCAGCTCGGCGGGCGCGCGGGGGCTCGTGCAGATGATCCCTTCGACGTATTCGCTCCTGCTGAACAGGTATGCGTCCGCGGGGCTGCTTTCGAGTTTCGCGACCGGCATGGCTGACCCGACCAACGCCGTGATGGCCCAGGTCTTATTGTGCGACGCGGACTGGCAGGCGATCCGGACGAAGGGCGAGATTCCCGCCGAGACGATAGGCCCGTACCTGGCCGCCGCCTACAATGGGGGCGTGGGTCGAGTACTATCCATAATGGCTCAGGGCGAGCATGAATGGATGGAAGAGCCGTCGGCGGACAGGCGCCCGACCAAAGTAGTCACGGCCCGCGTCCCGGTGAAGGTGCGGACGCGGAGGGGCAGGACGCGCACTGCCTACGTCATGAAGAGCTACACGCGCCCGATCTTCATGTCGGAGACGAGCAAGTACGTTCGCCAGTATCATTGGATCAACGACTTTTTTGTCGCGCGTAATATAGACGGGTTCAAACAGAGCGAGGCCATTAAGTAAACTTCGGCCGGAAAGAACGGATCAACAGGGCTGCCTCTTAATGAAGGGGCAGCCCTTCTTATTTCCCGGTTGGAAGGGGGCGAAGAACTTTGACGTACAATCTTACTTCGGGCTAATATTGGTAGCTTAATTTGGAGCGGCCCAGGTCCTTATAAGGGGAAGAGAAATGGAATTAAAGAGACGGATGGTTATTCCTATGCTCGATTTGAAGGCTCAGCACGAGAGCATCTCGGTTGAACTCGGAGAGGCCATAAAGCGGGTCATGGAGAGCCAGCAATTCATCCTCGGCCCGGAGGTGAAAGAGCTGGAGAGAGAGATAGCGGAATACTGTCAGGTCCGGTACGCGGTCGGGTGCGCTTCGGGCTCGGACGCGCTCCTGCTTTCGTTGATGGCCCTGGGGGTGGGGGAAGGCGACGAAGTCATAACAACCCCTTTCACCTTTTTTGCGACTGCGGGGTCGATAGCCCGCCTCGGGGCCGTCCCAGTCTTCGTGGACATCGAGCCCGGCTCCTTCAACGTCGACCCCGGATTGGTCGAGCGCGCGGTAAGTTCGAAAACGAGAGCCATAATGCCCGTGCACCTGTTCGGGCAGTGCGCCAATATGGGTCCTATAATCAAATTAGCGAGCGAGTATGGCCTGGCGATAATAGAGGACGCGGCGCAGGCGCTGGGCTCAAGTTACATGGGGAGGAGGGCGGGGGGGCTCGGCTCGGTCGCGGCGTTCAGTTTCTACCCTTCGAAGAATCTTGGAGGCGCGGGGGACGGAGGGATCATCACGACCGACGACCTCGAAATTGCGGAGAGCCTGCGGGCGTTGAGGGCGCACGGGGCGAGGAAGAAATATTTTCACGAGACGGTTGGAATAAACAGCCGGCTCGATTCCCTTCAAGCCGCGATTCTCAGAGTAAAGCTGCCGTATCTGGACGAGTGGGCCGGGGGGCGAAGAAGAAACGCGGAGCTTTACAGAACTCTATTCGCAGAATCGGGAGCCCTGGAGTCGGGGAATATAGTTCTGCCGGTTGAAGAAGAGTGGGGCGAGCATGTCTACAATCAGTTCGTGGTGCGATGTCGGGACAGGGATTCTCTCAGGGAGTATCTGAAGGAGAATGGGATCGGGACGGAAATCTATTATCCTCTGGCCCTCCACCTGCAACAGTGCTTCGACTACCTTGGCATAGAGAGCGGC
>DASQDI010000133.1:0-1543 GCA_035634255.1 Blastocatellia bacterium | reverse complement strand
GTTGCCGAGGCAGGTGTTCGTCAAGTCGCCTGCCGAGCAGAAGCCGTTCTACGTGGACTTCGACAGCCCGGTGCTGGTGAGCCTGCTGAGCAAGGCGGTGAGGCAGGGCGAGCGGAAGGGGGCGGGGGATGGGGGAGGGGGCATGATAACGATGACGGAGATGCTGCCCGGGCCCGAGCAGGCGTGGCTGCCCGACGCCGAGGGCAACCTCTACACCTCAGAACTCCGCATCGTCGCGATAGACTCGCCCGCTTAGCCTCGCGGTCGTAGAAGCATGGCCGGAAGATCATTGATCACAATGGTTTTATTTAATGACTGAAATAGACGGATTTGCCCCGCGCTCTGAAAAGCAATCCGAAGGCGATTTGCCTGAACATCTCGCCCGTATACGGGGCGAGCAGTGGGCTTTGTGGAGGTGCGTGGGAGTGCGGAGCGCGGGGTTTCCCGCGAGCGGTATTTTCAAGCTGGCCGCGCCGGCATGTGCCGCGGCGGCTGATGAAGTCGTTCGGGCCGAGCAGAACGCGGAACGCGCATGGCTTCAGGCCATCGAGGCTTTCGAAGACGAGATCGCTGAGTCCGAAGGCCAGAGGCGGGCGGAACTGATTAAGGCTCTTTTGTCGCTCAAGAACGGCGACGCGCCCAAGGGCGTGAGCGCGGGGCATTCGGCCTCGCAACTGACCGAGGCTTTCGAGGGCGCGTGCGGTCAGGTCGATTCCGCATGGGATGAATATAACTCCGTGTTTAAAGAGTCGGTGTCTCGGGTGTCAACTTCTATGGAAGAGATCGCCCGCTCGGGGCGATTCCGCGAAGCGATAGCGTGGCAGAATCGCCGCGCCCTTCACGGCAGTCTCGACGCCTTGCTGCGAATGTCTCCGGCGGAAGGTTCAAGGAGGGCCGAGCGAAGAAAGCGCGAGGAGGCGGTTGCGAACTACTGGCAGCGCTACTCGATGAAGAACGACACGATAGGTTTTTTCGGCCCGGTCGGGTGGGCGAAGATCGTCCGCGAAGGCGAACCGATCAGCGTGAGACCCGGCGACTCTATGCTGGCGGAGCGCAAGCTTTACTTCGAAGCATGGTGTGTGGACGCTCTGGCGGAAACTCTGGCGCAGGACGAAGCCATGCTGCCATGGATCGCGCCCCGGCGGATGCCTTTCATTTGGGTAGATGATCGGAATTTATATGCCCCTCAGGAGATCAGGACTTCGCCGACGGCGGAGAACCTGTCGATACTGAGACTGTGCGACGGCTGGCGGACGGCGAAGGAGATTGCGCAAGAGTTGATCACGCAACCGGCGCTCGCGCTAGACGGCGAAGAGGCCGTGTACAGACTACTGGCGCGGCTGCGCGACGACGGATTGATTTCGTGGACGCTTCAGGTCCCTTTAGGCCCGCGACCGGAGGCGAGCTTGAGGGGGAGGCTGGAGAGGATAGGGGAAGACGGCCTGAGGGGGAGGAGCCTCGAGGCGCTCGGCGAGCTGGAGCGGGCAAGGGATGCGGCCGAGGCGGCGGCGGGCGACGCGGCGAGGGTGGACGAGGCGATGGC
>DASQDI010000132.1:0-1566 GCA_035634255.1 Blastocatellia bacterium | reverse complement strand
GTTGCCGAGGCAGGTGTTCGTCAAGTCGCCTGCCGAGCAGAAGCCGTTCTACGTGGACTTCGACAGCCCGGTGCTGGTGAGCCTGCTGAGCAAGGCGGTGAGGCAGGGCGAGCGGAAGGGGGCGGGGGATGGGGGAGGGGGTATGATAACGATGACGGAGATGCTGCCCGGGCCCGAGCAGGCGTGGCTGCCCGACGCCGAGGGCAACCTCTACACCTCAGAACTCCGCATCGCGGCGGTCGATCTGCAAAACGGGTTCCGTTAGAAAGTAGTCATACGTAATTGATGATCAACAACCGAGGACAAAGGTGCCGTGTTGACAAACAGTTTTCTTGAGAAAGCCTCGCGCGGTGATTTAACCGCTACGGGTACGACGAGGGATTCGCGACAGCTGCCCGAACATCTGGAAAGGCTGCCCGGCGGCGAATGGTGCCTGTGGCGTTGGGCGGGCCTGCGCGGGGCAGGGTTCGCGGCCAGCGAGGTGCTGAAGCTGGCCGCGCCGGCATGTGCCGCGGCGGCCGATGAAGTCCTGCGTGCTGAAGAGGAGGCGGAAAATGTCTGGAAAATCGCCTTTGACGCGGTAGACCGGCAGGTGATGCTGGCCGACGAGCAGTCGCGACCCCTGCTTGAGAAGGCAAAGCGGCGGCTTCAAAAAGGCAAGCCGCCCGACGTGATTGATCTGGCCCCCGGACTGGCCGAACCGTTGAATGCATTCGCCGCCGCTTTGGTCAGAGTGGACGACGCATGGGACGACTTCCACGAAGCCTTTGACAAGGGGGGAGCGGAGGTGTCGGAGGCGATTCAGGAGATAGCGCGCTCGAACAGGTTTCGCGAAGCGATCACGTGGCAAAACCGGCACGCGTTACACACGGCGGTCGACCCGATACTCAGGAAATCGCCCGCCGGCGCGAGGGGCTCCAAACAGAGGCAGCACGAAGAACTGATCGCGAGCTACCTGCAACGTTACGGCTTAAAGAACGACACGATAGGATTCTTCGGCCCGATGGGGTGGGCAAGGATCGTCTCCGAAGGCAAAGCTCTGACCGCGCGGCCGGGTCAATCGCTCACCGCGACGCGCCGTGTTTACTTCGATGGCTGGTGTATCGACGCGCTGGCCGAGACGCTTTCGAGCGACCCGGAGATGCGCCCCTGGATAGCGCCTCGCCGCTCGGCCCTGACCTGTCTCGAAGGCGATACTTTATGGCAGTTCCAGAAAGCGCCGTTTAAATTGTCCGCCGAGCAGGCCGCCTTGCTCAGGGCAATCGACGGCAAGCGGGTCGCCAAAGAGATCGCCGGCCAGTTGCTTAACGACCCTTCGCTTCGTGTGAAGACCGAGGAAGAGGTCTACTCTATGATCGACCGCCTGTGCGACGAGGGCGCGGTCTCCTGGAAGTTGCAGACGCCTTGTAGTCCTGGGTCTGAAGTGAGCTTGAGGGGGAGGCTGGAGAGGATAGGGGAAGACGGCCTGAGGGGGAGGAGCCTCGAGGCGCTCGGCGAGCTGGAGCGGGCAAGGGATGCGGCCGAGGCGGCGGCGGGCGACGCGGCGAGGGTGGACGAGGCGATGGC
>DASQDI010000131.1:0-14508 GCA_035634255.1 Blastocatellia bacterium | reverse complement strand
AAGAACGCTAGGCGGGTGCTCGTCGATGGGAACGTCTTCGAGAACAACTGGGTGGACGGGCAGAACGGGACGGCCATCCTGTTCACGGTCAGGAACCAGGAGGGGACGGCCCCCTGGTCGGCGGTCGAGGACGTCACCTTCTCTAACAACATACTCCGCCACACGGCCGCGGCCATAAATATATTGGGCAGGGATAACAATCACCCGAGCGAGCAGGCCAAGCGCATCAAGATCAGGAACAACCTCTTCGTGGACGTGAACGGCAGGGACTGGGGCGGCGGCAACGGCGTATTCCTGACCATAACCGAATCGCTCGACGTTACGGTCGATCACAACACGGTGATTCACAGCGGCAACATCATAACCGCTTACGGCCAGCCCAACACCAATTTCATATTCAACAACAACCTCACCGCGCATAACGCATTCGGAATAATCGGGGACGGGACCGGCTCCGGCCTGCTCACGCTCGAAAGGTATTTTCCCGAGATCACCTTCAAGAAGAACGTCATAGCCGGGGCCGCGAGCTCTCGCTACCCCGACAAGAAAAACTTCTACCCGCCGTCGCTCGACAGCGTCGGCTTTATCGATAAAGATAACGGCAATTACAGGCTCAGCGGGGCGAGCCCATTCAGGAACCAGAGCACGAAGAGCAAGGACATCGGCGCGGACTTCGACGCGATAGAGCAGGCGACGGGGGTGATCTTCGCGAAGGACTAAGGGGCCGCGGGCGGTCGTCCGAAACTGCCCGCGACCGTTAATCATTCGAAATTCTCTTTATAGAATCCTTCCGGCCCGCCCGAGGGCGGAGTCGACCTCCCCTGTTTTTAAAAAAATCGGGCAGTTAAGCATATATAAGTTAAGGTAGGGGTGTTTTGATTTTGCCGCTCGGACATTATGCTGCCAACATTTCGAGTCAGGGTGAGCCGCGAGATCTTTATCAATTATGACCAGCCACAGAATGAAAGAGGTTGTGCTCAACTCTAACGCGCGGGAGAACTCCTCGACCGTCGCGCGCGAACTAGCCGAAGCCTTCTCCGGCAGGTACGAGATCACAGAGCCGGTCGGACATGCCGACGGGGCCTCGTATTACCTCGCGCGGGACCTGACTGCTCCGAGCGCGGGCGACGCTTCGGGACAGGTCTGCCTGAAGGTGCTCTCCGACGCGGCGGCGCAGGATTCGGAGCGCCTCAATCTCTTCCGCCTCGAAGCGAAGGCCGCGTCCTCCCTCTCGCATGAAAACATCCTGAAGACCGAATGCAACGAGGAGACGGGCCCTTACCACTCCTGCGCCATCGAGCGCGTCGACGGGGCGAAGACTCTGCGCAGCCTTCTCAATAAAAAAGGCTGGCTCGACGCGCAGCTCGCGTCGACCATAGCGATTCAGGTGGCTCGCGCGCTCGAAGAGGCCCACGGGAATGGGGTGCTGCACCTCAAGTTGTCTCCCGAGAAGATTCTGATCGGCCCCGATGGGGTCGTGAAGCTGGCGGACTTCGGCATCGAAGCGGCGGGCGAACTGCAATGGGCGCATGCCCTGCGCTCCGGACTTTGCCCCGCGCGATACGCGAGCCCCGAGCAGTCTTCGGGTGAGCCGGTCGATCATCGCAGCGACCTTTATTCGCTCGGCGTCGTCCTGTTCGAATCGTTGACGGACCGCTTCCCTTTCAACGCGGACGGCCCGGAGCGCGGCGGCCTGAAGCAGAGGGGCCGGTCCCCTCTGCCGCCCCATGTGTACTGCGAAAGCGTGCCAGCGGATTTGTCGTCCGTCGTTATGAGACTGCTCGAACGGGACCCGGCCGACCGGTTCGAAAGCGCCTCGGAACTTCAGGCGGCGCTCTCGGAATTCGTGCCCGCCGCTTTTTTCGCGCCCCGTCCCGCTCCCGAGATTTCGCCCGAAATTCACGAGCCCGCGGACCGCGAGCCCGAGGGCGGGGAGCCCGAAGCCTCTGACCTTCTCACCCCTTCGGTAGCGTCGGAGCGGGTGGTCTCCATGGAAGGCTTTAACACTTTCGATCTGGATTTTGATATCGAGCCGCTCGGGAATTTGCTGCCGGACATGTCTCTGCAAAAGCACGAGGAGCAGGACGCGCGACGGTTCCAAGAGATCGAGCCCGCGCCCGACTCGGATGATCTGAACGAGCATCAGGCGGGGAACGAAGCCGTGGAAGCAGATGCGTATCCCGTCTCCGTCCCGTTGCCGGAATCCGAAAGCGTTGAATGGGCTAAAGTCGAAGAGGTTGCAGAGGCCGAGCCGGTCGAAGAAGTCGCGGAGAGTTCGGAAGCGATACCGGAGCTTCACGCGGGTGAGTCGAGGGAGGGCCGTCTGGCGGCGAACAGTCAGCGCATAGCGGAGAAGATTCGAGCCGCCACAATCATTGAGCCTCAGACCATCGAGCCTCCAATCATTGACGCGCCGGCCATCGAGGTTGCTTCGGTTGAAGCGACGCCGAGGCTTCAGCCTGCGATCACGGCTCAGGCAATCAGCCCGGCCAAAGATCGGTATGAGCCTGAAGCTTCCGAAGCTCTGGTTGTGATTCAGCCTCTCGCGAGTCAGCCCCTGAAGCGGGCCGAGCGGGAGATTGTGAGCGCGCCCGATGTCTCGGGTTTCGGCGGCAGGCGCTCCGCGTGGTGGCTCGCCTTCGTCGCGGTAATTGCCCTGTCTGTCGGGATGATCGCCTTTGCGGACCGCTTCACAAATCTAACGTCGGGCGGCCCGCCCGCCGCGCCGGCGGAACAGGTGCGCGAGGCCGGGACTTTCGTTCCCACTCCCGCCTCCGCGATGCCGGAGTCGATGACCAACAAGTCGGGCGGCGACACGCCGGCGAAGCCTGCCGAAAGACAGAGCCCGGCACCGCCTGTCAACAGCGGCGCTCTCTCTTCGACGACCCCGCCCGCGGCCGCGAGGTCCGGGGCCGCCGCAAAGCCCGCCGCGCGGAAGGCTCAGAGCAGGACGAGGAAGAGTAGGGTGAGGCGGCGCACATCCCGCCAGCCGCGGGTGCCTGTCTATAACCCCAGATACAACTGACGGTGACGAGCGCGAAGGTTGATGAAGGCATTTGAGTGGGCAATCGAAGTTTCCAGTCTGACGCGAGGAGATAGCTAGATGTATACCGAGTTTTACGGGCTTAAAGAGATTCCTTTCGGGATGACGCCGAATCCGAGATACATATTCAAGACCGAAAGTTACCTTGAAGTCATATCGAACCTGAAGTACGGCATCAGCCATTACAAGGGACTGGTCGTTGTCACGGGCGAGGTGGGGACGGGAAAGACCACCACCCTGCGCTCGATGATGCAGCAGCTCGGCCAGGAAGTCCTCGCCGTCTACCTGCTCAATCCGTTCCTCACCGCGTCGGAGTTCTACGAACTGCTCGCGGGGGAGCTCAGGCTCGGCCTCTCTTTAACAGCGTCGAAGCCCGAGCGCCTCTCCACGCTCACGCGCTTCCTCGCCACTCGCCACTCGAAGGGGCTGCGCACCGTGCTAATAGCCGACGAGGCGCACGGCCTTGCGACCAACGTGCTTGAAGAGATTCGACTGCTGGCTAATCTTGAGACGAATACCGAAAAGCTGTTGCAGATCGTCTTGTGCGGTCAGCCGGAACTGAGGGACAAGCTGAACCAGCCGGACCTGCGCCAGCTCAAGCAGCGCGTCGCCCTGCGGTGCTCAATCAAGCCCCTCGCCCCGTTCGAGGTCGATAAGTACATCCGATTCCGATTGAAGACGGCCGGGGCGGAGCGTCTGGACATATTCGACGAGGAGGCCGTGGACCTGATCAGCCGCGTGTCCATGGGCATACCCCGCGTAATAAATAATATCTGCGACAACTCTTTGCTGCATGGCTATGCCGCGGAACGTGAGGTGATCGGTAAGGACATAGTCCAGGGTGTCATAGAAATACTCGATATCAGTACAAACGATATGACCACGGGCGAGCCATCCGACTTCGAAACCTGGATGACGCCCAGAATCAGCGGGGCATCCGCTTCCTGAGCGTGACATAGTTGACCCAATGATAGGTCAATTATGTAATTATAAATTTTTGGGCCTGTATGATTATGCAGTTATAATATTTTTCTTCTGTACGGATTTCGTCTGGTTTTTACGGAAAAAAATTATGAAATCATAGTTAGGCCAAAGCTAGCAACATCATCCCCACTCGGGTTCATCACTATTTTGGACCGCCTGATGAAAAAAATCCGCTAAGACAGGAATGTTATGTCACGGCAAAAGATCGAACTGAAGAATCATTTAAGCGGGGAGCAGATAAAGGCGCGTTATCTGGGGTGTAAAGACCCGAAGGAAGCGCGGCGATGGCACGCCCTCTGGCTGATCAATCAAGGGTACTCGGCCGACCAAGCCGGAGAGTTGATCGGGCTACAGAGCAGTTGGATACGCCGCATCGTGCACCGGTATAACAATGACGGCCCGGAAAGGGTCAGGGATGGGCACCACATAAATCCGGGGGGCGCGAAATCCCGTCTGAGCGAAGAGCAGCAACAGGAACTGAAGGCCATATTAAAAGGTCTTCCGCCCGACGGAGGGCTGTGGACCGGGCAGAAAGTCGCCGCGTGGATCGAGGAGCGTACGGGCAGGAAGACCTATTCACAACTCGGTTGGATATACCTTAAAAAGCTCGGAGAGCCGGTGCAGGCGCAACGCCGCACCTACAGGAAGGCGGACCACCCAAGGACCTCTGAAAACCTGAACCCGGAGTTTTGAGTGGCTATTTTAATGAGTGGCGGGAGGGCGATTATTCGAATACCTGATCCGAATAATCGCCCTCCCGCCCGTATTCTTCAACCAGCAAAACCGGCCGCTATCAACTCATCGCGCGGCGCTTCCTCCGGACAATCGGCACTGGGTTATAAGTTTTTGGCTTGAGTGAGAAAAGTAACATCTGCCAGAAGTTACCGATCTCGCCCGCCGCCCGGAATTTAATTTCTTGATGAATGCTTCATATGGCTTCTGGGTATTCGAGTTGCATAGAAGTCCGGGTCATCACCAGCGAGCCTGTACGGTTATAGACCGCAGGCCATTCTAGCAGTCGAGTGGGGATAGTACTTTGATCAGACGGGACGGGGAATGGATTAATGCGTTGTCCAGCGGCGACGCAGATATTTTATGGACCAAACTCTACAGCCTCATATCGAAGCACTCTTCAATCAAGAGTCTTTACGCGGCCAACCGGTTTTCGCATGACAGGCTGAAAGATATTTACTGTGACCTCACTCAGGACCTTTTCCTGATTCTGTATGAAAAGGACCGCCTTCAGTTTTACCTGAATGCGGGGTACACCGACGAGAACGTAGAGCAGGAGCTTTACCGCATCGAAGTGCCGAACCTCGTGTCGCAACTGCTGCGGGAGAGGTACCCTGAATCTTACAGGCTGGCGCGCCGCACGAGCATCCTGCTTCAGACCAGGCCCGAGTTCAACTACTTCCCGAGGCCGCACCGATTCTCCGACTCGCCGGACGCGCCCGCGGCCACTCGCGGGAGCCTCAAGCTGGTCGCGAAGGTTTATGGGCTCAGTTCATGGAGCCCCTCCAAGCCCATCAAGAACGAGCAGCAGATGGCGGAGATGGCGAAGGAGGTGGCCGTAAGGACCCGCGACAACCGCCGCTCGGGGCGCGGGGGCCACTCGCAGGTGATCATCTCCAACGACGACCTGTGCGAGTTGATCGTGGACATATTCACGGCCATCGACTCGCCCTGCGACGTGCGGACCATGAGGAACATGGTCCTGTCCAAGCTCGCGGTCGAAGACATCCGCTTCCTCTCAATCGACGCGGAGATCGCGCGCGAGACCTCATCGGAGATGGACTCGCTCAACGTGGACCTCGCCGACGCGCGCCCGACGCCCGAGGAGGTGCTGCTCAGCAAAGAGACCTCTCTGCTCGTCAACGACATGGCGGCGCGGTTGATGGAGAGCATGTGGAAGGCCGTTAGGGGCAAGCCGCACCGCTACCAGAAGCTGGTGCGGGTGGCCTGGCACTGCTATTTCGACCCCTCCTCGCCGTCGCAGACCAGCGTGGCCGAGATGATGGGGATATCGAATTCGCTGGTGAGCCACTACAGAAAGATATTCGACGGCCTCATTCAGGAGATAGAGCTGAGCGATGAAGAGGGCGTCCTGCTCGACGGCGCGCTCGGCTCGAAGCTCGAAGCCGTCATCAACGAGATGCCGGCGGCCCGCGGCCAGAAGAAGGCCCGCGCCAAGGACGGCCCTCCCTCCGACCGGACTCGATCTTACCTCGTCGCTCCAAGGCATATGACCGCCGCCGCCTCAGGCTCGAACGGGGGCAGGCTGTCACGACACTGACCGGGCTACGCACCTTTGCCCGGCGACAATCGCGAACTCCGAATCGAGAGGGCTCATCATGAAATTCTCAGTCATCATCCCGACCTACAACCGCTCGGGCGAATTGAAGAAGACTTTGGAGGATCTGTCCAAAGTCTCGTCAATCGAAGCCTCTGAGGTCATCGTCGTAGACAACAACTCGAACGATGACACGCCGGAAGTGGTCGCGCGGCTCGCCGAGACATTTCCGGGCGAGCTGAGGTACCTGTTCGAGAAGGAGCAGGGGAGGCCGGCCGCCATGAACACCGGCGTCGCCTCCGCGCGTGGGGAGATTCTGGTCTTCACCGACGACGACCACCGCTTCGAGCCCGACTGGCTCGAGGCCGCGGCCCGGGGGCTCGACCGGCTCGGCTGTGATTACGTCGGCGGGAAGATACTGCCGCTCTGGAGCGGGCCGCAGCCCAGGTGGCTTTCGACGGACTCGGGGCGTCACCGCGCGGTGATCGGCATGGCCGATTACGGGCCGGAGCCGTTCGAGTTCGGGAAGAGCCCGGCGATGGGCGGGAACATGGCCGTGCGCCGCGAGGCTTTCGACCGCGCGGGCCTGTGGGACAACCGCCTCGGACGCCGGGGGAAGACCCTGCTCGGGCAGGAGATCCGCGAGTGGTGCATGCGCGCGCGCGCGGCGAACCTGCGCGGCTTCTACGTCCCGGAGATGGTCGTCTACCACATCGTGCCCGTCGAGCGGTTGAGCCGAAAATATTTCCGGAGGTGGTTCTACTGGCATGGCATAAGCCGGGCCGTCCTTTACGAAAACTTCGGGCTCGACATGGAGTCGCCCGAAGAGACCGTGCTCGATTTCGCGACCGTGCCGCACGTCGCGGGGGTGCCCCGCTACATGTACCGCACGTTCCTGAGCTCGTGCGCCCGGACCGCGAAGGCGTACCTGCGCGGGGATGTCGCGGAGGCATTCGATCATGAAATGTGGCTCTGGTTCTTTGCGGGCGTGGTCCGCCAGCGCCGCAAAGACAGGGGCGGGCGGCACGCGGCGGAGACGCGTGCCCAAGCCGGGGCCGAGGCCCGAGGTAAGGAAGCTGTCCGGTAAAGAAGCGGTAAAGAGATGAGCGAAGAGATGGCGCCCAGTGAATCGGCGCGGGAAGAAGCCCTGTGGGGCGATGGCGATAACCAGCTCGGCCTGATCGCACGCAACGTGTCGATGGACTACGCGGCGACGGCGGTGGAGCTGGCCATCGGCGTGTTGATGCTCCCTTTCAACGTGCTGCACCTCGGCCAGTCGGCCTACGGCCTGTGGGTGCTCGCCGCCTCCATCACCATGTACTTTTCCATGCTCGACCTGGGCTACGGGCTGGCGCAGGTGAAGTTCGCGGCGCAGTACCGGGCGAAGCGCGACGGCAAGGCCATCAGCGAGATCGCCAGCACCATGTTCTTCGTCTTCACGGCCATCGGCTTCGTGGTCTTCTCCGTGGCCTCGTTCCTGGCTTACAACTTCCAGAACTTCTTCAACGTGACGCCCGAGCAGGCGGCGACCGGGCGCACGGTCCTGCTCATAATCGCCGCCTACATCGCGGTCACCTTCCCGTTCAGCGTCTTCGGGGGGATCGTCAACGGGTTCCAGCGCAAGTACCTGAACGGAGCAATCGCCATCACCACAAGCATAGTGGTGGCTGTAGTCAACGTGATCGTGCTGCTGCTTGGTTACGGGCTGGTCGAGCTCGTCGCCTGCACCACGGCCATCCGCATGGCGGCCTTCGTGGGCTACCGTCTGAATGCCTACCGCGTGTTCCCCGCGCTCAGGATAAGCTACAGGAATTTCAAGCTCGCGCGCCTGCGCGAGGTCACGGGCTTCAGCGCTTTCATGCTGCTGCTCGACCTCGCGAACAAGCTCAACTACTCGACCGACACGATAGTCATCGGTGCGTTCCTCAGCACGGCGGCCGTCGCGATCTGGGCGGTCGCGAACCGCCTGATCGACGTGACGCAGAGGTTGACGGACCAGTTGAACGGGGCATTGTTCATGGTGGTCGTCGACAGCGCCACGAGCGGCGACTCGCAGAGGCTACGCCTGGTCCTGTTGCAGGGGACGAGGCTCTCGCTCGCGATGGTCATCCCGGTCGCGGCGGGGCTCGCCCTGCTGGCAAGGCCGCTCGTGCTTGCGTGGGTCGGCCCGGACTTTCTCGCGAGCGTCCCGTTGATTCATATACTGGCGGCGGTCGTGATCTTCCGCGTGGGCAATGCGTCGGCCACCACCCTGCTGAAGGGGGCGGGGAATCACAGGCTGCTCGCCTACTCGAACGTGTTCATCGCGCTCGCGAACCTGGGGTTGAGCGTCGTGCTCGTCCGCACGCACGGGATCGTCGGGGTGGCGTGGGGCACTCTGATCCCCCTGAGCCTCGTGTCGATATTCGTGCTCTTTCCGGCGGCCTGCCGTCGCGCGGGCGTGAGCGTGGCGAGGGCCGTGTCGGAGGCGGTGTGGCCCGCGGTGTGGCCCGCGTCTCTGATGGCGGGCTTCCTAGTCGTAAGCGGCCGGTTCGCGGGGGACGGGCCGTTCTCGATAGCCGCGCAGTCGGTCACGGCGGGCCTGTTCTACGCGGCCATGTTTTTATGGCTCGCCATCGGGCGCGACGAGCGCCTCTGGTACCTGACGAAGATGAGGCAGTTGTTGCGGCGGCCGCGAATGGTTCAGGCCGCGTGATATTTAAATCGGAGATCGAATAGCTATGAGAGCAATCATCCTGGCGGCGGGCAGAGGGGCGCGTCTCGGCGGCATCGCGGGCGACGACCCGAAGTGCCTCGTGAAGGTCGGCGGACTGACCCTGATGGAGCGGCAGATCGCTACCCTGAAGCTGCTGGGCCTGGATCGCATCACCGCCGTGGTCGGCTTCGGGGCCGCCCGCGTGCGGACCGTGTGCGGGGGCTCGGTCGATTACGTCGAGAACGAGAGCTTCGACAGGACCAACAGCCTCTACTCTCTCTGGCTCACCCGCCGCGACCTGTCGGATGGGTTCGTCGTCCTGAACTCCGACGTGTTGGTCCACCCGCGACTCGTGCAGGACCTCCTCGCGTCCCCGCATGAAAACGCTCTCCTGATAGATTACCGCGACGAGCGGACCGCCGAGTACGGCGACGAAGAGATGAAGGTCCGCGTGCGCGACGGCCGCATAATCGACATAAGCAAAGAGATCGCCCCCGCTTCCGCCGACGGCGAGAACGTGGGCATCGCGAAGTTCGGGCCGGAGGGCGCGCGCCTCCTCATCGAGGAGATGGACGCGCTGATCTCCACCGGATACCTGCGGCACTGGGCCCCGCGCGCGTTTCGCGAGTTCGCCCTGAAGCAGCCGCTCCACGCGGTCGCGACGCGAGGGCTCCCCTGGATCGAGATAGACTTCCCCGAGGATTATTCGAGAGCCGTGAACGAAATTCTGCCGAGGCTCGCGGCCGAAGAAGAACACCTCATCATGTCGGCCGCGACGAGCGGCGATTAGAGATGGCAGGCGATGAGCTTGAATCGCATAGTTGAACTTGCGCAAAAGGCGGACACGCGGCTGCAGAGGTGGCGCGACCCCGCGTCGCGCACGGTGCTGCTGAACGCGCGCACCCCGATGAACTACGCGGTCATGGCCCCCATCCACAATGCGATGAAGGAAGACCCTCGCGTGAAGTTCTATTTCATGGCTAGCGAGAGCCCCGAGCGGACGCGCGAGATATACCCGGAAGCCCCGGAAGCCGGGCACGTCAACCCGCGCCGCGCCGCGATCATGAAGTTCGACGCCTACCTCGCGGCGGACCTGCTCTGGGTCACGCTCCCGCGCGGGACGCGCCGCATACAGATGTTTCATGGGGTCGCGGGCAAGTATGGCCACATCTACGACAGGCCGGACACGTCGATGCGCGCGTGGGACCGCCTCTTTTTCATCAACCGCAAGAGGTTGAATAATTTCATAGCCTCCGGCGCTATCGACCCCGACAGCCGCGCCGCCCGCCTGGTCGGCATGCCCAAGCTCGACTGTCTCCTCGACGGCTCCCTTGAGCGCGACGAAATCCTCTCTTCGCTCGGGCTCGACCCCTCGCGCAAGAGCGTGCTCTACGCGCCGACGTGGTCGCCTTACTCTTCGCTGAACGCCATGGGTGAAGAACTGGTCGCGCGGCTCACCGAGCGCGGCTACTCCGTCATCGTCAAGCTGCACGACCGCTCGCGCGACCCGGAATACGTTCACTCCGGAGGGGTGGACTGGATCGCGCGCCTCGACCCTGTCTTAAGGGCCGGCGGGGGGCTGCTTGCGACCGGGAGCGACGCCTGCCCCTACATGGCCGCGGCGGACCTGTTGATCACGGACCACAGCTCGGTGGGCTTCGAGTACCTCCTGCTCGACCGCCCCGTCGTCCGGATCGAAATGCCCGAACTGATCGCGAAGACCGACATCCATCCCGACTACGTCACTCTGCTCACGCAGGCCTCGACGACCGCGCGGGAGGTGTCGGAGACGGTCAGGGCCGTCGAGCGCGCACTCTCGGAGCCCGCGAGTCAATCTTCGGCCCGGAAGCAGGTCGCGTCGGAACTCTTTCATGAGCCGGGCACCGCGACCCGCCGCGCCGTGCGCGAGCTCTACGAGGTCCTTGAACTCGATCAGGCGTCGATAGCCTTGGGAGCCTCGACATGAAGACGGACGGCACGCCCAATCAAATGCCGGGCGGGGCGGAGACAGTGGCCGTGGCCGAACCGGGCTCGCCTGCCAGAGATGGCACGCGCGCGGCGATTCGCGGGGAGCGGAACGACGCGCGCGCGGAGTACCCTCGGAATAGCTGCCTTCACGAGTTGTGCGAGGCACAGGCCGAGACGAATCCCCTGCGCGTCGCCGCCGTTTTCGGAGACCGGCGACTGACCTTCGGTGAGCTGAACGCGCGCGCGAACCGGCTCGCCCACCACCTGCGGCGGAAGGGGGTGGGGAGGGAAGACCGAGTCGGGCTCTTCATCAATCGCTCGCTCGACATGATCGTCGGGCTGCTCGGGATACTGAAAGCGGGCGGGGCTTACGTGCCGCTCGACCCTTCGTACCCGAAGGACCGCCTGAGCTTCATGGTCGAAGACGCGGGCATAAGGGTGCTCGTCTCCGAAGAGAGGCTGATGGGCGCGCTCTCGCATGAAGGCGTGCAAAGCGTCTGCATCGACCGGGACTGGGAGGCGATTTCGCGGGAGAGCGCGGGCAACCCTGAAACACTCGCCCGCCCTCAGAACCTCTGCTACGTCATCTACACGTCGGGGTCGACGGGGAAGCCCAAAGGGGTGCAGATCGAGCACGGCTCTGTTATCAACTTCCTGACCTCGATGCGGGCCCGCCCCGGCCTCGCGCCCGAAGACGTGTTGCTGTCGGTCACGACCATCTCTTTCGACATCGCGGCGCTCGAAATATTTCTGCCGCTCACGACGGGCGCGCGGCTCGTGCTCGCCAGCCGCGAAGTCGCTTCCGACCCGAAGCGGTTGATGGAGGAGCTGGCCCGCTCGAAAGCCACGGTCCTTCAGGCCACGCCCGCGACCTGGCGCATGCTCACGGGCGCGGGGTGGGAGGGCGATAAGAGCCTGCGAATCTTTTGCGGGGGCGAGGCCCTGCGGCCCAACCTCGCGGAGCAGTTGTTAAGACTCGGCGCGGAGGTGTGGAACCTTTACGGCCCGACGGAGACGACCATCTGGTCGAGCGTTCACAGGGTCGGCCCGGCGGATGAGAGAGTCTCCGTCGGCCGGCCGATTGCCAACACGCGAATCTACCTGCTCGACGAAGCCCTTGACCCGGTGCCCGAGGGCGAAGCGGGCGAGTTGTACATCGGGGGCGACGGGCTCGCGCGCGGGTACCTGAACCGGCCCGAGCTAACGTCCGAAAAGTTCATCCCCGACCCGTTCGCGAAAGAGCCGGGCGCGCGCGTCTACAGGACCGGCGACCTCGCCCGCCACCTGCCCGATGGGAGCATCGAATGCCTCGGGCGCATAGACCACCAGGTGAAGATTCGCGGGTTCCGCATCGAAACCGGCGAGATCGAGAGCGTGCTCGCGCGCCACCCTTTGGTCAGGGAGGCGGCGATCGCGGCCAGGGAAGACGCGCGGGGAGAGAAGCAACTCGTGGCTTACATAGTCTCCGACCGCGGGCAGGCGCTCGCGAGCCCGCTCTCGGTGCGCAGGCAGTTGCGGGAGTTCGTCGGGGAGAAGCTGCCGGACTACATGGTGCCTTCGGCCTTCATCGAGCTGGAAGCCCTGCCCCTCACGCCCAACGGCAAGGTGGACCGTAACGCTCTGCCCGCCCCGCGCGAAGCGGCGGGCCGCTCTCCGAATGCGGAAGAGTTCGTCGGGCCGCGCGACCCTCTGGAGCACCAGCTCGTGCAGATATGGGAAGGGCTTTTCGACGCGCGCCCGATAGGCGTGCGCGATAACTTCTTCGAGCTGGGGGGCCACTCGCTTCTCGCGGCGCGGATGATGGGCGAGATCGAGCGCGTGTGCGGCAAGAAGCTCAACCCGGATGTCTTTCATAAAGGCACGACAATCGAATACCTGGCGGGCAGGCTGCTGGGGCAGGAAGCCCGCTCCACGCAATCTCCCATAGTCGAGATTCAGCCCGGAGGCGACCTCCGCCCATTCATCTACCTGCACGGAGATTTCAGCGGCGGGGGTTTTTACTGCATGAATATCGCGCGCCACCTGAGCCCCGAGCAGCCATTTTACGCCCTGCCTCCCCACGGCGCGGACGGGAGCCCCATACCCAGAACGATTGAAGAGATGGCCGACCTGCACCTTGATACTCTGAAGGCGTTTCAACCGGGAGGGCCTTACCTTCTGGGGGGCTTCTGCAACGGCGCGCTCGTGGCTTTCGAGATGGCCCGCAAGCTCGAAGCGCGGGGCGAGTCGGTCGGGCTTCTGGTCCTGATCTACGCCTCGGCGCTCAACGCCCGGTACCGCGCCCTCGACCGACTCGCGCGCACGGTCTGCCGCATGCGCGAGCTCGGGCCGGATGCGGAGACGGAGGCGTTCCTCAAGCTGCGGAGGCACGCGCAAAGGATGGAGCAGGAGACGCGGTATTACTCCGAGCGGCTGCTCAAAATATCTCGCGCGGGATTTCAGGAGCAGGTAAGCTTCATAGGCAGGCAGGCGAAGAGGCGGCTCGGCGGAATGATCGCGGGCGTGGGGAAGGCGGACCGATCAGAGTCGGACGTGGCCGCGAGGCTCAGGCCGGGCGAAGAGATCGAGGATGCGAGCGACGGCTACCGCCGGGTCATTCGGTGGGACATCACGGACGCCTACCACCGGATCATGGAAGCCTACGTGCCGCAATTCTACGGCGGCAAAGTCACCCTCTTCTGGCCGGGCGAAGCAGACCCCGAGCCTCCGGGCGACCCGACGATGGGCTGGGGCCGCGTCGCGCGCGAGGTCGAAGTACACGCCATACCCGGCAGGCACCTGACCTGCATCACCCGGCACGCGGACGCTCTGGCCGCACGCCTGAAGCTCTGCCTGGAGCGTGAGCGGGAGGCCCTGTAGGGCAGGGCCATCCATGCGCGGGCGAATTTTATTAAAACTTAAAGGCGATTTGTCGTATTAGACTATGTGTAAGTTCCTCTGACCGATACTGCTTGGATAATTCGAGGTTCAATCCTCGTCTATAATGAAGTAGGCAGTCGCAGGGAGAATGAATGTATGGATTTGTTGAGAGATGTACGAAACTGGTATAAGGTCAATCCGAATACGCCGCTCACACGTGAAACTTCTTCCTGAGGGTCATAGAACTCAGGCTCTATCAGCTTTCACTTACAGTCTGTAATAGGCCGCGATGAAGACGGAAGGCAGACTGGTTCCGTTTAAACCTGGTTCCTCACTCGCTCGCGCCGGACTCGCATAGCCGGCACAGTGATCGCATAAACCAGATGAGGCTTGGGTTGAGTGTATTGCTTTCAGATCGACGCAGCCTTCAATGAACAGGTACAAAACGGAATTTTTAAGGGTGCAGACAGATGACAGTAATGAAAAGATTCGCTTGCCTCTCCTCACTTTTGATAGGATTCCTTCTTCTGGCGCAGCCGGTGGTGGCGCAGGAGCGGCTGTGCGACCCGGCCTTCGAAGACTGCCGCGAGCCGCTTTGGCGACTCATCGACCAGGAGACCGTCGGCCTAGACGTCGCCTTCTGGTTCATGCAGGACTCCTCCTTCTCTA
>DASQDI010000130.1:0-3966 GCA_035634255.1 Blastocatellia bacterium | reverse complement strand
CGAGCGGTAGTGGAGCGTGGGCGGGATCTGGGCGTGCCTCAGGGCTAGCACGGCCTTGATCAGCCCGGCCACGCCGGCGGCCGCGTCCAGGTGCCCGATGTTGGTCTTGACCGACCCCAGCGCGCAGAACCCCTTCTTCTGCGTCGCGGCTTGAAAAGCTTTACTCAACGCGCGGATCTCTATCGGGTCTCCGAGGGGTGTGCCGGTGCCGTGCGCTTCTATGTAGCTAATCGTCTCCGCCTCCACCCCGGCGCTCGCTAACGCTTCCGATATCACGTCCGTTTGCCCGTAGATGCTCGGCGCTGTGAAGCTCGCCTTCATCGCGCCATCATTGTTAGTCGCGGACCCTCTGATTACTGCATGAATGTTATCGCCGTCGGCGAGGGCGTCTTCGAGGCGCTTGAGCACGACGATGCCGACGCCGCTGCCGAATATCGTCCCCTGCGCCTGCGCGTCAAAGGCCCTGCAATGGCCGTCGGGTGATATGATCCCTCCGTGCTGATACATATACCCGGTTTTTTGCGGTATGTTTATCGCGATTCCTCCGGCCAGAGCCATCTGGCACTCGTCGATCAACAAGCTCTGGCAGGCGAGATGAACGGCCACGAGTGAAGTCGAACAGGCCGTGTGGACCGCATAGCTCGGCCCTCTTAAATTCAACTTGTATGACACGCGCGTGGGCAGGAAAGCGAGGTCATTGCCCAGCCCTATCTCGAACGACCCGAGCGTGCTTAACTGGTCGCGGTTGGTAAACAGATTGAAGAGGTATGTGTTGGTCCTCGCGCCCGCATAAAGTCCGATCTTCCCTTGGAAAGTTTCAGAGTTGTATCCGGCATTTTCGAGCGCTTCCCACGCGCATTCGAGGAAGACCCGTTGCTGAGGGTCCATGATCTCGGCTTCTCTGGGCGTTATCCCGAAAAAAGAGGCGTCGAATAAATCCACGTCGTCGATCATTGAAGCGGCCTTCACATATTTCGGGTCGTCCGGGCTGGCCGGGTCCAGGAGAGAAGGCTCTATATCTTTATCTTCGAGAAAAGTTATCCCCTCCACGCCATCACGCAGGAGCCGCCAGAACTCTTCCGCGTTCCGCGCGCCCGGAAATCGGCAGGCTAATCCGATTATGGCTATTTCAGATCCTTCAAGAGAGGCAGCTATTCCTGATTCGCTCATAAGACGATCTCCCTGTTCTTTTAAACCTCGATGGGCTCCCGACGGGCCGATTAATAATTATGAATGCAGTAGTCGCCGGGGCGGGATGCCTTAGCTCGATGCCGGCCCCCACCCGTTAAGATTCAACGTCATCGAAAGCAACTCTTTTCTTTCTCTTGTCGCGCTGCTGCTGCAAGTACAGCTTCCGCCTGCTCAGCCTCTCTTCCGATTCGCCCGACTGCGCGGCTTCCCGGTAAGGCATGTGCTGCTCCTGTCCCGGCCCTCCGACCTTGTAGACCAGTTGCTCGATCAACCGGCGCGCCTTTACCACTCCCTGCTCGGCCCTCACCCGCTTGCCCAGGTCGGCCGCGGCCTGGTAGATCGCCGGGTTCGACAGGGTCCTGCCGAGAGATTCGGAGAGGCGGTCGGCGCTGAGTTCCGCGTAAGGCAGCGGGGGGCCGGCGCATCCAAGGTCGCGCGCGAGTTCCGCCCACAGAGGGTGATCGAACGTGTGGGGGACGAACACGCTCGGCACCCCTGATAGAAACACCGACCCGGCCGTCCCGGCGCCGCCGTGATGAACGATGCACGACGCGCGCGGGAATAACCAGTCGTGAGAAACAAACCCCGCCGGGTAAATATGCGGCGGCAGGCTCCTATTCCCCAGGCCCGTCCACCCCTGCTGAATGACCGCGCGGCAACCTACCCGCTCGATTGATTCCAGAACCAGTTCGGTTAGAGCCTCCGGATCATCGTGCGTCATGCTGCCGAAGGTGATAACGACCGGCGGCTCGCCGCCGTCC
Source organism: Blastocatellia bacterium (assembly GCA_035634255.1). Taxonomy (GTDB): domain Bacteria; phylum Acidobacteriota; class Blastocatellia; order UBA7656; family UBA7656; genus DATLMR01. The sequence continues at coordinate 2,014 of DASQDI010000130.1, read as the reverse complement.
ATAAATCGCACGAGCGCCTCGTCCGGCTTCCACTCTTCATCCAGAACGAAGTAACCGGGCATGTGATAGTAGGGCGGCCAGTCCGGCAGCGGCGGGCGGACGTGTCGGCTCATGTTGTACAGCACGAGCTGAGTTGAGTTCGCGTCCGTCGTCAAAGGGTTACGGACCGGGCCGAGCCCCATCCGCTCTCTGAACGGGTTCACGAGCGCGGCCGTGGCCTGCTGGAAAGCGGGCGTGCCGCTCCCGCCAAAGTGGGAATTCTGCACTGTCACAAACGGGATGCCCGTCAGCTCATGAATCATCCGCGAAGCGACCTGCCACGGGCCGCTTATCAAAACATCAGCGGCGCGGCAGGCGTCGCGCAATTCGCTGAATATTTGCGGCAGCGCGGGCATTAGAGGCGCGAACAAATCTTTTATCTCTCCGGTCGTGTCGGGCATCTTCAGCATCGCCGCGTTGATGTCGTATTGAATCTCACGCATGTCCGGCCCGATAGAGACGAACTCAATCCCGAGGCGCTCGGCCCACGGCGCGAAAAACGGAGACAGAGCCAGCACCGGCTGATGATCGTTGCGCTTCAACTCGACGGCCAGCGCGAAAAACGGGTGGACCGAGCCGGTGGAACCGAAGTTGGTGAGTATTGCTCGCATCAGGTTAATCTCATGGGGTTTGTAGAGGCGTTACGCCATGGCGCAACGCGCCCGACCGGTTTAGCTGTCCGCCTGTCGTTTCCTTGATCTCTCTTTCTCCTGAAACTGTTTCCTGCGCAGCATCCTCTCGTTCCGGCCCGTGGCCTGTGTGGCGGCTTCCTCTTCAGCTTGCTCCGAGGCTTCCAGCAATTCCGCGAGCGCCTTAACGGTCAGCCCTTCATAGAGGCTGACGACGGGGATACTTTTATTGAGCCCTTTTTTTAATTCCGCGATGACCTGAAGGGCGATGAGCGAGTCGCCCCCGAGGTCGAAGAAGTTGTCGTATACGCCCACCTGCTCGATGCCAAGCTCTTTCTGCCAGATGTCAGCGATGGCGCGCTCAAGGTCGCTCGTCGGGGGAGCGTAGGGAGTTTGCAGGGCGGGCCTCGGGTGAAGCAACGCGGTCACACCGCTGTTCCGCCGCGCCGCCGCATGCGACCCCGCGTCGGTAATCCACTGCTGAACCCTCAGCGCGAGATCGCCCGTCGATACGATGACCTGGCCCGGCGCGGCTCGTGAAATTATAAGGCGGAGAACCTCTATCCCCTCCTGAGCGGTCATCTCATAATTATCCGAATCGTTACCGGTGCCAGCCTGCCGCGGTCTGTCCGGGCCCAACGCGTCGAGATTTATGCTGATCCAGTCCGAAGAACTTTTCCTCCCGGAGTAATTGGAAAAGTGATTCATGAATGAGGCGGCCGCAGAGTAGGCCGCATACCCCGGCCCGCCCAGAACCGACGCGAGCGATGAGAGCAACAGACAAAAATCGAGCCTCACGTTTTGCAGAACTTTATCCAGCACATAAAGCGCGTAGACAGTAGATTGGAATAGCTGCTCGCTCCGCTCGGGAGTTGTTTCTTCAATCGGACTGAAAAGATTCTGAACCTGTCCTTCGAAACTGAACAGCACGCCGTTGAGGTCGCCGAAACGTTCCCGGACCTGAGCCACGGCCAATTCCATACCGGCCAAGTCATAAACGCTCGCCTTAAGGATCAGAACCTCCGCCCCCAGTTCTTCCAACGCCTGCGCCCTTTTAATCCTTCGGCTAATGAGATCATCACCATCGTGCGTGGTTAGCCATTGCTGCCAGTGGCTTCGTGCAGGGATAGGGCTGTCGTCGATGAGACATAATTTTGCTTGAAAGTTCAGAGCGAGATGTTCAGCCATTGCGTAAGCGATGCCTTCCATGCCTCCCGTTATGAGGTAGACGCCGCCTTCCCTCAGCTCCCTCACCTGCGCCCGCCCCTCGCCCAGGGCCATCCTCTCGTAGCCCTTCACCCACCTGGCCCTACCCCTGTATGCCACCTCCTGCTCCCCGCCTACGG
>DASQDI010000129.1:0-16565 GCA_035634255.1 Blastocatellia bacterium | reverse complement strand
GGGCGGCGGCACGGGAAAGATTTACCCGCGTCGCCGCCTGTCCTTTGCCCCGATAGGTCCCTTCCCCCATTTTTCTCGGCATCACGGTTTTATCCTGCCTTTTGAATGTTATAATGTTGGGGCAACCGGATTTAGGGTCATCGCATCACAGCCAGTGAAGTTATGGCCGATCTAGTTCAAACATTAATAATGACCTGGACCGCTGAAAGAAGCGAACCGGCCACTGACCTTGAACTGGTCAGGGCGGCGGCAGCCGGGGACTCTATGGCTTTCGAAAAGCTTTACGAGCTCCATAACCGGCGCGTGTACTCGCTGTGCCTCAGAATGCTCGGCAATCCAGCGCAGGCCGAAGACCTGACCCAGGACATTTTCCTACAGGTGTACAGAAAACTGGCGAGCTTTCGCGGAGATTCGGCCTTCACAACCTGGCTCCATCGCTTGACGGTCAATCAGGTGCTTATGCACTTCCGCAAGCGAGGGGTGAAGATGGAGCAGACATCGGAAGAAGGCGACTTCACGAACGTCGTCGATACGCCTTTGCAGAGCACCCGGCGGACCTCCCTGATCGACAGGCTGGCCCTGGATCAGGCCATCGCCGAGCTGCCCCCCGGATACAGGACCGTATTCGTCCTGCACGACGTGGAAGGGTACGAGCACGGAGAGATAGCCAAGCTGCTCGGCGTGAGTGTAGGCACTTCGAAATCGCAGTTGCACAAGGCGCGGATGAGGATGCGTGACCTGCTTTCGAAGAAGACTCAGTAAGGATCGGGTACGTGAAATGTTATGCAATGACTGTCAGGATAATCTTTCGGACTACATAGACGGGGCGCTCGAACTCGGCGAGCAGGTCCGGGTGGAGCGCCACCTGGCCGACTGCGAGCCGTGCAGGATCGTGCGCGACGACCTGTTACAGATAGTCCATTTCGGGAGGCGCCTGCCTTTGCAGACTCCGTCGAGCGCCGTCTGGACGAAGATACAGGCCCGGATTTCCGAGGAGCAGCCCTCGGGCTTCTGGAAGCGCGGGGCCTCGTGGTGGGCCCGGATTCAACAGCGCCATGTCAACCTGAACATCCCGCAGCTCGCGGCGAGCGCGGCGGCTCTCATGATCCTGGTGTCGGCGGCTATGGTCGGGTCGCGGCAGAACGTCATCAACCCGAGCGATGTCGTCACGAACCAGATGATAGCCCCGCAGGCTCGTACGAATCTTCTGTCGAGCCCCGACCTCCAGGAGATGGAGCAGACCATCGACGGTCTGAAGCGGCAGATCGAGTCGCGCAAGGCGAGCTGGACGCCCGAGTTGCGCGTGGCCTTCGAGCGCAACATGGTCCATGTCGACCAGTCGCTCCTCGAATGCCGCCAGGAGTTGAATCACAACCCGTCCGACCAGTTCTCGCAGGACTTGATGCTCAACGCCTACCGCGAGAAGATGCGGGTGCTCGACGGGTTCTCGAAGTTTTAGAGGGGCTGGCGGAATGATGAGCCGTCGACCCCTGTGTCTGGTTGAGTGATGTCAGTAAAAAAGAAGATTAGCGGAGGGCGTGTGTCATATAGGCTTTCGCTCCTGCCAGTGGTGGTCCTCACAATCCTCCTGTCAGTCGGCGCCATTACGGCCGAGCCTTACCTGGGCTTCGAGAAGACGTATTCACCGCAGGGGCCTGCCAACCTCACCATCTCTAACATTCACGGCGACATCAACGTGACGGTCTGGAACAGGAAGACCATCAACGTCCGGGCCATCGCCCCCACGTCCGTCCCCATCCAGGACCAGGTGTCGGGCAACGACATCTCCGTCTCCGTGAAAAAGAGCCTGAGGGTCGGCAAGGCCACGTTCGAGGTCTCCCTGCCCTCCGAGACTTCGCTCCAGCTTCACAACATTATGGGCCGCGTCCAGGTCCAGGGGGTCAGCGGTCACATAACGGTCAAGTCATTCGACGGGGACGTGCGGCTGATCAACGTCCGCGCCCAGTCGGTCGACGTGAACGTGACCACGGGCAACATCTTCTTCGACGGGGACCTGCTCGGGAGCGGCTCGTTCAGCCTTCAGTCGGTGAAGGGCGACATCGACATCACCCTGCCCGGCTCGACTTCCTTCAACCTCGTGGCCCGCGCGCTCAACGAGAACATAAACCTCGGGGACTTCGCTTCGAGCCTGTCGGGGGCGAACCGCGGGGTCAAAGGGCTCACGGGGACTTACCTGCGTGGGGGGCCTCGCCTCAGCCTGACCACGTTCAACGGCCGCATCCTCCTGCGGAGAAAATAACCCGGAATCCATAATTATTCGGCCCCTGAGCCCGCCCCGTCGGGCACGGCGGCGGCCGGCCCAGGGGCTCGGAACATTATCTGTATTAACTCGTACTTTCCGGTGGCGAGTCGCAATTTCTGAGGATGCGTGTTATAAATCAGCAGAGCCTAAGGAGGGTAAGGATGACCCGAAGGCTCGCCCTCTTGACTCAGGTGTAGCAAGAGAATCGGATTAAAGAGGTTTTTTTAAACTTAATAGATGACGCGCAAAAGCGGTTTGAATGCGAATCACACACATCCCCGCAGGATCAGAGCCACGAGGCCGCGCGCCTGCGAAACCCAGGCGGAGAAGGCCAGCCTGTTCGAGGATTTGACCGCGAACAGGGACGAGCGGACTGGCCTCGACGCGCTCCTACCCTTCCTCAACGAGCGGGTCGCGCTCGAAATGCCCAGCGATTTAAAGCTCCTCGACGGCGTGCTCGACCTCCTGAACGACCGCCTGCTCAAGCTCGGCATCGTAGGCCCGGACGACTCGGAGGTCCTCATCGCCCTCGATGAGGCCATAGTCAACGCCATCAAACACGGGAACAAGTGCGACCCGCGAAAGGTCGTCCACATCACGGCGGAATTCGACGAAGCAGGCGCGCATTTCACGATAAGGGATGAAGGCGAAGGCTTCGCCCGCGAGAAAGTGCCCGACCCGACCGACCCCTGCCGCCTTCTCGAACCTAACGGGCGCGGGCTCCTCTTGATCAATCACATCATGGACACGGTCTGCTACAACCAGGCAGGCAACGAGATTCAGATGTTCAAGCGTTGCTCGACCGCCGCCAACTCCCCTGAAGCCCTGTCGAACAACAAGCCGGAGAAGTAGGCGCGCCCTCCGATTTTTACGGTCGGTTGCGCAATAAAAAAGCCGGGGAGCGCGCCCCGGCTTTCCCTTTCTACGGCCCCCGCCCCATCAGGGTCTCGACTTGTACTTCTCGTACAGTTCCGTGTGGCGGCTCGCCAGAGGGATCTGGCGCCCGTCGATAAAGAGGTGCCTCACGTGCGTGCGGATTTCCAGAGGGTCGCCATCGGTAACGATCAGGTTGGCGACCTTGCCCTGCTCAATCGAGCCGACGCGGTCCGAGACCCCGAGAATCTGCGCGGGGTAAATCGTCACAGCCTTGAGCGCCTCCTCTTTCGGGAGCCCGAAGGCCGCGGCCATCCCCGCGTGGTAGGGGAGGTCGCGGGAGTGGGCGGCGTCGAGAGTCTGGAAGGCGATCTTCACGCCGGCCTTCGAAAGCAGGCCTGCATTCGCGAATGCCGCGTCGTACGGCTCGTCTTCAGTGGCAGGCATTCGGAGGACCGGCCCGACGATCACGGGGATGTTTTTGGCCCTCAGCTGGTCGGCCACTTTGTACGCCTCGATCCCGCCGGAGATGATGGCCTTCAGCTTCATCTCGTCCGCGAAGGCGATGGCACCCCTGATGTCCCGCTCAAGCTGCGCGCTGATGATGACGGGCATCTGCCCGCGAACGACCGGGACCAGGGCTTCGAGTTTAAGGTCCGTCTCCTGTTTCGGCAGGCTCGGGTCTTTCGCCCGCGCGTCCCTCGCGTTGCCGTAGGCTTCCGCCTCGCGCAGGACCTTCTTCAAGGACGCGACCTGTTGTTCCTGCTCGCGGCGCAGTTCCGCCGCCGAGCGGCGCTGCGCCCCGCCTCCGAAACCGCCTCCGCCCCCGCCCCCGCCGCCGGCCGCCGGCCAGTTGATGTGCATGGCGACGGGAGACTTGAGCACCATCTCCTTCGGCACCCACCCCGCAAGGTTCAACAGGGCGCTCTGCCCGGCGATCTGCCCCCCACGCGGGGCGCTGAGCGTAGTGGTTACCCCGTTGACCCGCGTGACGCCGATGTGCGCGCTCTCCGTGTTGATCGCAACGTCGGCGCGGATGTTCGCGTTGTTATCCCCGACCTCGGCCGTGTCGACCGTGCCGGGGACCGAAGAGATTTCCGTCAGGCCCATGACCGTCCCTGAGTCGATCATGCCGGGGTAGACCTGAAGCCCGGTCGCGTCGATCACCTTCGCGTTCGCCGGGACGGAGACGTCAGCCCCCACCGCGGCGATCCTTCCGTTTTGAATCACGACCGTACCCCGCTCGATCACGGGGCCGGTCACGGTGACTATGCGCGCGTTGCGGATCGCGTAGGTCTCCGAAGGGTTCTGCGCCAGGGCCGACGGCAAAGGGCCGCCCGAGCCCGGCGCGGCCGCGCACATCGCAATTACTAAAAGCCCGATCACTATCTTACTATTCATCATTCTTCTCCTCAGGCGCACGCGGCGCGGGTTGAATCATCGCCTGTGCGACTACTGCCTCGGCCTCAGTTCCCTCGGCGGCTGCGGCTCGTCCGGGCGCGCGGCACCGGGCGCGGCACCGCGCCTCTGCTCGCGCTCGCGCCTGATCAGGTCTTCTTTCTCGCGTTTGAGCTTCGCCCGGTCTTCGATGTCGGCCTTTCGGTCGAAGTAAATCTCGCCTTCGATCATTGTCACTTCCGGCACCGTGTAGACCGAGAACGGGTGCTGGCTGAAGATCACCAGATCGGCGTCCTTGCCCACGTCAATCGAGCCGGTCCGCTTGTCTATACCGAGCTGGATCGCGCCGTTGAGCGTCACCGTGCGGAGAGCCTCCTCCTCGCTCATCCCGCCGTACTTGACCGCCTTCGCGGCTTCGAGGTAGAGGCGGCGCGCCCGCTCGTCCGAGTCCGAGTTGATCGTGACGTTCACGCCGCGCGAAGCCATCAGGGCCGCGTTATAAGGTATGGCGTCGTAGGCTTCCGGCTTGTAGCCCCAGAAATCAGCGAACGTCGAAGCGCCCGCCTTGTGCGCGGCGATCTCTTTGGCGACCTTGTACCCTTCGAGCACGTGCTGGAGGGTCTGCACCTTAAAGCCGAGCTCGTCGCCGAGTTCGAGCAGCATCACGATCTCGTCGTTGCGGTAGCAGTGCGCGTGAATCAACCGCTTGCCTTCGAGAATCTCCACCAGGGCGTCGAGCTCAAGGTCGCGCCGGGGAGGGATGGCGTTTTTGTCCGAGGCTTTCTTCGCTTCGTAATCCTTCCAGTCGCGTTGGTACTCTTTCGCGCGAATGAAGGCGTCGCGGATGACTTCTTCAACGCCCATTCGCGTGGCGGGGTAGCGGCGCGTCTGGCCCGTGGGCGGGGCGAAGTTCGAGCGCTTGGGGTTTTCTCCGAGCGCGAACTTGATGCCCGGAGGCGCGTCCGCGATGAACCACTCCTCGACCGGCCTGTGCAGCTTCAGCTTCAGCACGGCATTCTGCCCCCCGATGGCGTTGGCCGAGCCGTGAAGCACGTTGACGATGGTCAGCCCGCCCGCGAGCTGCCGATACACGTCCGGGTCATGCGGGTTGACGATGTCCTGAATGCGCACCATGGAAGTCACCGACCGGCTGCCTTCGTTGACATTCCCCTCGGCGGCCGTGTGCGAGTGCGCGTCGATTATGCCGGGAGTCACGTACTTCCCGGTCGCGTCGATCACGCGGGCGTTGGCGTCCCGCGCCCTGACCTCGGACGCCGGCCCGACGGCGGCGATCTTCCCGTTCCGGATAAGGATCGAGCCGTTCTGGATGGTGCCGCGCGAGGCCGTCATGATCGTCGCGTTTTGGATGAGAGTCTCGCGCGGGGCGGCCCCCTGCGGGCCCTGCGCGTTACCGCTGACCTGCCCGAACGCAGGGGCCGCCATCGCCACGGCCATGAGTGTAGAGATCGCGATATTAAGTCTTTTCATAATTCCCCCTTCTCACCTCGGTCTGCTTCCGGTGAACTCGACCTGCCCCATCGCGGACAGAGAGATCGTCCCGCGTATTGAATTGCCTTCGATTGTCCCGTTCGTCGTCGCCTCCACAGTGTCTCCGCCCACCTGAAGGCTTATCGAGAAAGTGAGCTGATTGCCGTTAATCCGGGCATTCCTTATCGGGAAATCTCCCGACGGCCCGGCGAAGGTGCCGACGATCTGCTGGCCTTCGCGGCGGAGGCTCAGGGTCGCGTTCATGTCTCCCTGCGGCATTCGGATGACGACGGCCCACTCGCCCGAAGGGTCGACCGCGGCCGCCGAGGGCGGGCCGCCCGCGCCGGGCCGTTGCGCGGGCGCGTCGGCCCTCTTCAACTCGACCTCCGCGCCGTCGATGAAGACGTGGCGCACCTTCGTATCTTTCGCGAGCAGGTCGCCGCTCGTCACCAGGAGGTTAGCGATCTTCCCGACTTCAATCGTCCCGACCTGGTCGGACACGGCGAGGATTTCGGCCGCGTCAATCGTGAGCGCGCGGAGCGCCGCGTCCCTGGGCAAGCCGTTATCGACCGCCTTCTGCACGTTGGCGAGGAATTCCTGCGGGCGCAGGGAGCCGGAAGTGAAGGCGAACTTCACCCCCGCCTGCGCGAGCTTCGCCGCCGCGCCCGGCAGTTCCGCCCGCTCCCTCAGCACGCGGAGTGGCTCGGAGTCGTCGTCGACGATGTCGGCGGCCCGCTTCGGGAAATCGACCGAGAGGATCACGGGGACCTTGCGCGCCTTGAGCGCCTGCGCCATGCGGTGGGCGTAAGGCGCGACCGCGACGATGGGCTTCAGCTTGAACTCGTCCGAGATCAGGAGCGCGCGGCGTATGTCGCCCTCGCTGTTCGCCACAAATATAACGGGCATCTCCCCTCTTATAGCGGGCTGAAGCGCCGCGAGCTTCCTGTCATGCTCGGGCCTCGGGTAGCCGCGCTTCACCCGGTTGTACCGCTCGACCTGATTGCGGTAGTCGACCGCGTCATAGAAGGTCTGCCTGATGAACGAGACCGTCCCCATCAGAGAGTTGGGGTAGACTCCGAGGAACCCGGCGCTCGTGGTGAACTGCACCGTCAAGGCCACGGGCGAGCGCAGGACCAGCTTCGCCGGCTCCGAGCCCGCGAGGTTGATGACCGCGCCCTGCCCCGCGAATATGCCCTGGCGCGGGCTCGTGTAAGCCGTGGTCACCCCGGCGGAGCGCGCGTCTTCGACCCCCTGCCCGTCGGGCCTTATCTGATCGGCCGCCGAAGCGGAAGGGTCCCCGAGCGCCGCGTCGGGCTGCTGGCCCTGGGCCGCCGCCTGAGCTGCCGCCTGAGCCGCCCCCTGGCCGGACTGCCCCGCCTGCCCCGCGCCGCGCTGGGGGGCCGGGAGCGCGAGCGACGTGTACCCGTCGATCAATCCCGGATAAACGGTCAGCCCCGCGCCATCGATCACGCGAGCGTCGGCGGGGACCTTCGCGTTCTCGCCGACTTCGGTGATCAACCCGTTCCTGAACACAACCGTCCCCCTGGCTATGTTCTTCCCGGTGCCCGTGACAATCTGCGCGCCCCTGATCGCGTACACGTCGGGGCCTTCGAGTCGCGCGACCGGCGTATGCGCGAACATTATGAGCGCCGCCAGCGACAGAAGCAGCGCGCTGGAACGCGCGGAAACAGATATTCTCTTGCGCACGCATAGGGTCGCTGGCCGCCGCAAGCTGTTCTTCTTAGTCATCCCTTTCTGGCCTCCCGCAATGATTGGCGATATATGTGGAAAGACTGCGAATATATGCCTGTTTGATCGAACTTCAGTAAATGTGATTGTCCAGGTCCACTGTGAGTGCGCTTAATTTATAGCATTGCTCCCGGTATCTGCAAGCTCAAGGTGTACAAGTCTCCGGTCCGAATGTTAACCTACTCGCTCAATATTTTTATGAGTTGCCTCCGACAGCGGAGATCAGAATCACCCTGCTGCGCTTCATCCTGTGACCGGGAGACTATCTATGGCCGGTGGAGAGTTCGACAAAGACTTCGGTTATTTGATGCCCTTCCTCGACAAGGTTTCCGAGGCGGCGAGCCGCGAAACCGACGCGGCCACGCGCGCCGAGCTGCTGGAACTCGTCGGGGGCCAGAGGCAGAGGTGGGCGCGAATACGAGAGCTTCTTTCCGGAAGTGCCGGGGCCTCGCCGGCCGGGGCTCAGAGCAAGGCAGCCCCCCCCGCCCGGAATCAGGCGGGCTCGCTGGCCGGGGAGGCCATGTCGAAACGCATGGCCGAGACGCGGGCGGCGAGGCAATCCTTCACCGGCACCGAAGGCCGCAGCTTCACGGTGGGAAGCCTCCGCCCGCGTGCCCGTTGAGACTTTTACTACCCCGATGGCTGCCGCCTCATTAATGGAGGACATTGTGAAGACGCGCTATTTCCCGCTCCTTTTATCGTGCCTCTTATCGTGCCTCGCCCTTCAGCCGAGCACCTACGCGCAGTCGAAATCGAACCCCGTCGATAAGTTCAAACAACTCGAAGAGGTCCTGCCGACTCCGACCGAGTACCGCTCCGCGTCGGGCGCTCCGGGGCACAGGTACTGGCAGCAGAGAGCCGATTACAAGATCAACGTCGAGCTCGATGACGCGAAGCAGAGGATCATAGGGTCGGAGACGATCACTTATTACAACCAGTCGCCCGACACCCTGAATTACCTCTGGCTCCAACTGGACCAGAACATCTTCGCCGCCGACTCCGACGCCAACAGGACCCGGACCGCCCCCGTCTTCGAGAAGGAGGAGCTCCCCGAGTCTCAGGCTCACGAGCCAAAGCCGGCGGAAGATAAGTACAGGGTCACGGTCGAGCTTTCGAAGCTTCAGGCTCACCTGCCATCCAGCTTCGAGGGCGGTTACAGGATCACGGCGGTCAGGGACGATAAAGGCGCGCCGCTCCCCCACTCCATCGTAAAGACCATGATGCGGATCAACCTGAAGTCTCCGCTCGCGCCGGGGCAGGCGGTCTCCTTCTCAATCGACTGGAGCTACAACGTGACCGACCAGCGCCGCGCGGGAGGGCGCACGGGCTACGAGTTCTTTCCGAAGGACGGGAATTACCTTTACGAGATCGCCCACTGGTTCCCGCGCCTCGCCGCGTACAACGACGTCAGCGGGTGGCAGCATAAACAGTTCCTCGGCTCGGGCGAGTTCACTCTGGAATTCGGCAACTACCGCGTGAGCATCACCGCCCCCGACGATCACATAGTCGCCTCTACGGGGGTCCTGCAAAACCCGCAGGAGGTGCTCACGAAAGCCCAGCGCGACCGGCTTGAGCAGGCCAAAACCGCGAAGAGCCCAGTACTCATCGTCACGCCCGACGAGGCTAGGGCCAACGAGAGGGGGAGGCCGAAGGGCAAGAAGACGTGGGTATTCCACGCCGACAACGTGCGCGACTTCGCCTTCGCCTCCTCGCGCAAATTCATCTGGGACGCGCAGCAGCACGACGTGGAAGGCAACCGCGTCATGGCGATGTCTTATTACCCTAAAGAGGGCAACCCGCTGTGGGAGAAGTATTCGACCCAGGCGATCATCCACACGCTCAACGTCTACTCGCGGTACTCGTTCACCTACCCGTACCCGGTGGCGATCTCGGTCAACGGCCCGGTGGGCGGCATGGAGTACCCGATGATCTGCTTCAACGGGCCGCGCCCTGAGGAGGACGGCACTTACACGGCGAAGACGAAATACTCACTCATCTCGGTCGTGATTCATGAGGTCGGGCATAATTACTTCCCCATGATCGTCAACTCGGACGAGCGCCAGTGGACGTGGATGGACGAGGGGCTCAACACTTTCCTGCAATACCTGTCGGAGCAGGAGTGGGAGAGCAACTACCCCTCGCGGCGCGGCGAGCCGAAGAACATCACCGAGTACATGCTGAGCGGGGACCAGGTGCCGATCATGACCAACTCGGAGTCGGTCCTGCAATTCGGCAACAACGCCTACGCGAAGCCCGCGACCGCGCTCAACATACTTCGCGAGACCGTGCTCGGGCGCGAGCTTTTCGACTACTCCTTCAGGGAGTATTCGCGCCGCTGGAAGTTCAAGCGCCCCATGCCATCGGACTTCTTCCGCTCGATGGAAGACGCTTCCGGCATCGACCTCGACTGGTTCTGGCGCGGGTGGTTCTACTCGACCGACCACACCGACATTTCGATAGAGAGCGTCCGGCTTTACAGGCTCGACTCGCAGAACCCCGACCTCGAAAAGCCCGAGGCGATGAAGGAACGCGACGCCCGGCCGGAGACGCTCTCCGCGCAGCGGAACCGCGGCCTTCCGAAACGCAACGAGCAGTTCCCCTCCCTCAACGATTTCTACAACACGTATGACGAGCTGGTCGTCACGGACCGCGACCGCGAAGAGTACAGGAAGTTCCTCTCCACGCTCACTCAGCAGGAGAGGGACCTGTTGAGCGCGGGGCTGAACTTCTACGTCGTGGAGCTTAAAAATATCGGGGGGCTGGTTATGCCCGTAATATTCGGCATCGAGTACGCGGACGGCACGAAGGAAGAGATGCGAATCCCGGCCGAAATCTGGCGCTACAACAACTCCGACGCGGCGAAGATGATCGTCACCGGGAAAGAGATCAAGTCCATCGTGCTCGACCCGCACCTCGAAACCGCGGACGTGGACATGTCGAATAACTACTTCCCGCACCGCCCGGTCAAGTCGAAGTTCCAGCTCTTCAAGGAGGCGAAGACGCCCAACCCCATGCAGCTCATCGAGAAGAAGCCGACGCCTCAGCAGGAGAGGTGATGAAGTTAAGCTTTAAAGTGTTCGCCGCGGCCCTGCTGGCGTGCGGCCTGCTGCCGCGGCCCGCGCTCGCGCATAAGTTTCACGAAAGCCTCGCCCACCTCGAATACAACAAAGAGGCCCGCACGGTCGAGATGAGCTTCCGCCTCTTCTCGGACGACCTGGAGGAGAGCCTGAGCAGGAGGGCGGGTAGGAAGGTCAGGCTCGATAAGGCTCAGGACACCGACGCGCTCACGCTCGCCTACCTGCAGGAGGCATTCGAGCTGGAGAACCGCGACGGCGAGGCGAAGAGGTTGCGGTGGGTCGGCATGGAGATCAAGGTGGATGTCGTCTGGGTCTACGTCGAAGCCGACATGCCCGAAGGGCTCGACGAAGCCCGGCTTCGCAACCGGATATTCTTCGACCTGTTCGACGACCAGATCAACCGCGTCAACGTCAAATCGGGCGCGGCCCTGGCCTTCCTCGTCTTCAAACCGGGGGACCAGTTCAAGGCGGTAAGGAACCAGAGATGACCAGAGCGGCAACCCCTCCGGGGCCGAAAGGCAAGCCGGTTATCGGCAACCTGCTCGACTTCAGGAGCGACCCGGCGAACTTCCTGCTTAGGTGCGCGCGGGAGTATGGGGACGTGGTCCACTTCAAGCTCGGCCCCCAGCCCCTCTACCTCGTGAACGACCCGGAGATAATCAGGGACGTGCTCGTGACGAACAACAGGAACTTCGTCAAGAGCCGGGGGCTCGAACTCGCCAAGGAATTCCTCGGGGAGGGGCTGCTCACGAGCGAAGGCGACTTCCACCTCCGGCAGCGCAGGCTCGCGCAGCCCGCCTTCCATCGCCAGAGGGTTTTCGCCTACGGGCAGGCGATGGTGGACTACAGCACGCGCGCCTGCGACCAATGGCGCGAGGGCGACACGCTCGACATCGCTCAGGAGATGATGAGCCTGACGATGGCCGTCGTGGGCAAGACCCTCTTCGACGCGGACGTGATCGAGGAAGCGAAAGAGATCGGCGCGGCCCTGACGGAGATGGTCCACTTCTTCGAGCGGATCACCACGCCCTTCCCCAGGCTCATGAACAGGCTCCCCCTGCCGAGCAACTACCGGTTCAGGAGGGCGAAAGAGAGGCTCGACTCGACCATATACCGCATCATCAACGAGCGGAGGGCGAGCGAGGCGGACCGAGGCGACCTGTTGTCGATGCTCCTGCTCGCGCAGGATGAAGAAGGCGACGGGGGCCGGATGACCGACCTCCAACTGCGCGACGAAGCCATGACGATCTTCCTGGCCGGGCACGAGACGACGGCCAACGCCCTCACGTGGACGTGGTACCTGCTCTCGCAGAACCCGGAAGCCGAAGCCCGCATGCACGGAGAGATCGACGGGATTCTGGGAGGGAGGCTCCCGACCGCCGAGGACGTGTCGCGCCTCGTCTACACGACGATGGTCTTATCCGAGTCGATGAGGATGTACCCGCCCGCGTGGACCATCGGAAGGCGCGCGCTCAAGGATTACGCGATGGGCGGATACGTCGCCCGCGCGGGCTCGATCATTCTGATGAGCCAGTACGTGACGCACCACGACCCGCGATTCTACCCCGAGCCTTTCAAGTTCGACCCCGAGAGGTGGACTCCCGAAGCGCAGGCGTCGCGGCCCAGATTCTCCTACTTCCCCTTCGGGGGCGGGCCTCGCGTCTGCATCGGCGAGCAGTTCGCGTGGATGGAAGGCGTGTTGATTCTGGCGACCGTCGCGCGGCAATGGCGCATGCGACTCGCCCCGGATCAGGTGGTCGTGCCGGAGCCGTTGATCACTCTCAGGCCGAAATTCGGCATGAGGATGATGCTCGAAAGGCGCGCGGGCTCCGCGTTGAACATGGGCCGGATTGCGGGGACTTCTCAGGACATGCCCGCGATGTTATAAGACCGTCCGTCGTGCGAAGGTCGCTTCATCTCATCGAATCCCTCTCGCGGTCCTAATTTAACAGGCCGTCGATGTAGGCGTCGGGCGAGAACTCCACGAGGTCGTTCATCTGCTCCCCCACCCCGACGTAGCGGATCGGTATGCCGAGTTCCTTGGCAATGGCGACGACGATCCCGCCCTTGGCCGTGCCGTCGAGCTTGGTCAGAACGAGCCCGGTCACGGGCACCGCGCGGGTGAACTGGCGGGCCTGCTCGAGGCCGTTCTGCCCGGTGACTGCGTCGATGACGAGCAGCACTTCGTGCGGAGCGCCCTGAAGCTCGCGGCCGGCGACGCGGCGCATCTTCTCAAGCTCCTGCATGAGGTTGGCCTTCGTGTGCAGACGCCCCGCCGTGTCGACTATGAGCACGTCGGCTTCGCGCGCGCGCGCGGCCCCGATGGAATCGAAGAGCACAGCTGAAGGGTCCGTGCCGGGCTTCTGCTGGATGATGGGGACTCCCGACCTCTGCGCCCAGATCGCGAGCTGGTCGTTGGCGGCCGCGCGAAAGGTGTCCGCCGCGCAGACCATCACCTCGTTGCCCTCGCTCTTGATGCGGTGGGCGAGCTTGCCGATGGTGGTCGTCTTCCCGACCCCGTTGACGCCGACGATCATCACGACGTAAGGCTTGATGTCGAGCGGCACTTCGGTCTCGGAGGCGACGGTGCCGCGCTTGCGGTTGCGCTCGGCGTTCCCGAGGATCTCCCGCAGTTCGTCCTTGATCAGCCGCTTCAGCTCGTCCACGTCGTTGAGCTGCTTGCGGCTCACCTGCTGCCGCGCCTTGTCTATTATATCGAGCGAGGTCTGCACGCCGAGGTCTGCCCCGATCAAGGCCTCTTCCAGGGCGTCGAGCACCTCCGCGTCTATCTCGCGCTTGCCCGCGAAGACCGTGTCGAGCTTCTCGGACAGGGTCTCACGGGTCGAGGCGACGGCGCTCTTGAACTTATCCAGCAGCCCCTCTTCGGGCTCGTCGGGCCGGTTGGCAATCGCCTCCTCTTCGGGTGTGGCCGCGCGGTTCAGCCCGAGCGATATGAATTCGTCCTGCTTCTTTCTTTTCCAGAATGCCATAAAATTTCTTCCCGCGGTGAGTCAAAAGCGCGCCGCTAAGGGACGCCGCGCGCTTACGACTTGAACTGTCAAGATTAGCACCCGGTTTCAAACAGAGTCAACTTAGCCTCAATGGAGCTCGCCGATAATCAGCCCTGCCCGGAATGAAACACCTCTTCTTGCTTAAGGCCCTGACACATTCTATAGTTTGATCCCAAAGGAGATTCCATGTCAGCAGAGGCGATCTCCCACTATCGAATTATTAGAAAACTCGGCGAAGGCGGTATGGGAGAGGTTTACCTCGCTGAGGATACTCGCCTGGGCCGAAAAGTGGCGCTCAAACTGCTGCCGCGCAACCTCACCGGCGATGACCAGAGGGTGCGACGATTTAGGCAAGAAGCTTGCGCCGCGTCCACGCTTAACCACCCGAATATCCTGACGATCTACGACATTGGTGAAGTTGACGGCACACACTTCATTGCTGCCGAGTACGTGAAGGGAGATACTCTGCGAGGGCGAATGATACATGGGCCATTGGGCTGGCGGGAGTCTCTCGAACTGATCGCTCAAGCCGCAAACGCTCTGGCAGCAGCGCACGAGGTGGGGGTAGTTCATAGAGACATAAAGCCTGAGAATCTGATGATACGGCCCGACGGATACCTTAAAGTGCTGGATTTCGGACTGGCGAAGCTCACGCAAAGAAGGCCTCCGTCAAGCAGCACTCATTCAGAGGTGAAGCCGCTCATCAGTACGGAGCCGGGGCTATTGATGGGGACTCCACAATACATGTCTCCCGAGCAGGTGCGTGGATTCGACGTGGACCAACGAAGTGACATCTTCAGCCTGGGCGTTGTGCTTTATGAGATGCTGACGGGCATAGCCCCATTTCGACGCCGGACAATGGGCGATGTAATCGCCGCCATTCTTCACAGCGAACCTTTACCTGTAAGACATTACAACCCCGAGGTGCCTGCGCTCTTACAGCAGGTAGTGACTAAAGCTCTAAATAAGGATGTTAATCTTCGATATCAGAGCGTGAGCGAATTGAGTTCCGAGATAATAAGATTAAAGCAGTCGCAACAGCTCATCCCTGAGCATCACCCGGCCACATTGCCTCTGTGGGGAGGCAAAGGAATAAAAAACATAGTAAACAGCATACTAACAGGCCCTCAGGCTGTAACCAGTACAGTCAAGAAAGTGACGGGGCAGAGTGATCAGGCACGCATAAATCCAGGCATGGGCGCCGGTAAGCGGGCGGACGGGGATAAGCTTTTTAGGAATCGTATGGGCTGGCTGGCAACCGCATTGACCATCGCAGTGGTTAGTATTGGCGGAGTGCTTTACGTCTCTTCGCGTCGCGCCGATCCGGGCCAGGCTTTATCGCCGCCCGACTCCCCCGTGAGCAATTCCGCAATAGCGACGGTGACCGCCTGGCCTGATGCGGCCAAACGCTATGCGTTGCTCATCGGGGTGAATACCTACACGAAAGAATCCAGTATCTCGGGCGAGTGGCCGGAGATTAGAAACGACGCTTCGGGAATGAAGGCGGCGCTCGTGCAGTATGCCGGGTTTCCAGAAAAGCAGGCCACTGTCCTATTCTCCGAAAAGCCCGAAGATCTACAGGTATCACGCAGCAACATACTCGGCTCCGTAGCGCGCTTGGCTGAAAATATGCCGAAGGACGGTTTACTGCTAGTTTATTTTGCCGGAATCGGGTTCCATACCGACGATCAGATATCTCTATTACCCTCCGATGCGAGGGGTATGGATGAGATAGTAACGGAACAGACGGCGATAAATTTATCGACATTGATTGAGCGCATCCGAAAAGCAGGTATTAGCCAGGTCATCATTATTCTCGATATAGGTCTAACGGGTTTGAATCAAGCCGCGGAGGCAAACGCCTCGGCTGAATCCATAGCCCAAGCGTACAAAAACGAATTTAGGGTGGGTGATGCCGGAAGCAACGTTAAAGCTTTCGCGGTACTGCATTCGGTCGGGCTGGGGGAGCCGGGGATGTCGTCCGACAAGATAAATCATGGTTACTTTACGTGGGAACTGATCGAGGGGCTGAAGGGAGGGGCCGCCAATCAGGGCGGTAACATAACGCTTAAAGGGCTGCTCGATTACGTGCAGCAGCGAGTGCCCATGCGCGTTCTTCTCGACTCCGGGAAAAAACAAACGCCCTGGTCCGTCGTGGAAGGATACATAGCAGACGAGGTTTTGATCAACCGACCTAAGAAATAGGCCCTCGACATTTTGATTCCCAAAAAGTCAATTCATGGCCGCAATAAAATCTTCACATTTGCGGGATGGCATTCAGGGTGGTTTTTGTTTGAGCCTACTTAGTCGCATGCTAAAATCTCCAACCGGGACACCCCCCGGAAATATAGGCAAAACGCTCGCGAACAATGGCCCGCTCGTGTGGGTTCGAGCCGGGAGGCTTTGAGGTTTGATGAGGATTTTAATGCGGCGAACACGTTTTTTTAATCTCGCGGTTTACGTCATCGCGTCGGCGCTCATACTGATTTCGGCGGGCGTGGATGCGTCCGCGCAGAAGAAGTCGCGCGGTCGAAAGGCTTCGTCGAGCGCGAAGAAGTCGGCATCGAAGAAAGACACGGGCGCTAAGAGCAAAGGGAAAAAGAGCGCGCGCGAGCGGACCGCCCGCGCGAAGTCAGGCGCGAAGGCGGGCACCAAGTCAGCGAAGAGCCGCGCGGCGAAATCCGGGCGGACGAAGCTCTCCCGGCG
>DASQDI010000128.1:0-11911 GCA_035634255.1 Blastocatellia bacterium | reverse complement strand
ATAATTGTGCCTAAAAACAGGAGGTCAACATTTAAGTCGCGGCCGAACTGCACAGGGTCGACCTTCTGGTTTTTGTAAACCGAGACCATGGTTAGGGGTTTGACCTCAAGCGTGGAAATGCTCGAAAGCTTATTGATGAGGCTTTCTGTCAGCCCCTCGCCCAGGTATTCGGTGTTGGCATTAGCGTATTCGTATACTATGGGCAGGACTGCCAGGGTCCGCGCCCTTACAGGTCGAAAGTACACGAATGACGCCGTAATAATGATCAGCAGAAGCAGGGCGAGAACAGCATACATGCGAAGGCTAAGGCGTATCGGCCGCGGCCAGGGGGTCGGGTTCCTTTTATCGGGGTTGTCGAGAGCGAGCAGGAGCTCGCTCGCCGATTGATAACGTTGCTCGCGCTCCTTCCTGAGACACTTCTGAGCGATAGCCGCCAGCCTCGCCTGAATATCGGTCGGCAATTTCGGGGGCCACTCCGGGCCACTCGTTAAGATTGCCGAAATGGTGTCCGCCTTGGTCGCGCGCGAGTACGGGTTCCTACCGCAGATCATTTCGTAAAGGACGATGCCGAAGCTGAAGATGTCGCTCCGGAAGTCAAGCCTCTCGTCCCTCAACTGCTCCGGGGACATGTAAGCCACCGTCCCCAGCACCAGCCCCAACTGCGAACTCTCGCTTTCGCCCGCGTTAAGCACGTCCTGTTTTTGCTGGATAAGCTTTGCCAGCCCGAAATCGAGAACCTTTGCCTGCCCGTTGGCCGCCACCATGATGTTCTGCGGCTTTATGTCACGGTGAACGATGCCATGAGAGTGCGCCTCCACGAGGGCGCTCACTATCTGGACGGCCAGCCGGGGAATCTGCTCGGCTTCCGGGAGCCCTCTCTGTATGAGGGAGGCCAGCGTCTCGCCTTCGACGTACTGCATCACGATAAAGGCGTAGCCTTCGTGCTCTTCAAAGCCATGCACGGCGCATATGTTCGGGTGGTCCAGGCGCGCTATGGCCTGAGCTTCCTTAATCAGTTGCCTTTTGGCCCATGCGTCATCCGTAAACTTGTGTGAGAGGAATTTGAGGGCGACCTTGCGGTCGAGCAGGCCGTCATGGGCAAGGTAAACCTTGCCCATCCCGCCCTCGCCC
Organism: Blastocatellia bacterium; assembly: GCA_035634255.1. GTDB lineage: Bacteria > Acidobacteriota > Blastocatellia > UBA7656 > UBA7656 > DATLMR01. The sequence goes on along the minus strand of DASQDI010000128.1, from coordinate 10,780 downwards.
AACAGTGAATGGACCCTGTACGGGCCGATCAGCTTCCCGTCCAGCGACTCTTCTTTCGACTCTCCCGACAACATCTTCATCCCCAGGCTGAAGGCGGGCCGCTCCAGGAACCCTCGCTGGTTCTCGAAGGCGGTGATCAGAGACTCGACCTCGGCGCGGAGGGAGGCGTCGTCCGGGCAGGCCTGATCCAGGTAGGCCGCCCTCTCTTCGGGGCTCAGGCCCACGACCTTATGGAAGAGTTCTTCGGTGCGCCGCCAGTCGTTAGGGTTCATTGGTCAACTCGCGCGCGAGCCACGCTCTGGCTAAATTCCAGTCACGCATTACCGTGATAGGAGAGACCATCAGCACCTCCGCCGTCTCATCAACGCTGAGGCCTCCGAAATAACGCAACTCGACGACCCTGCTCTTTCGCTCGTCCAGCGACGCCAGTCTGGTCAACGCTTCGTCAAGAGCTATTAACTCTACCGACCGCTCGGCCGATATGATGTCGTCTTCGGAGAGCGACACGTGGATTGCTCCGCCGCCCCGCTTATCGCGCTTCTGGTCCCGCGCGTAATTCAGCAGGATGCGGCGCATGATCTTCGCGGCAATGGCGAAAAAGTGCGCCCGGTTCTGCCAGCGGACGCGATTCTGGTCCATGAGCCGGAGGAACGCCTCGTTCACCAGGGCCGTAGTCTGTAGAGTGTGGCCCGGATCTTCTCTATTCATGTAGTTATGCGCCAGGCGATGAAGCTCTTTTTCCACGAGGGGGACCAGCCGCTCCAAAGCCGTCCGGTCGCCGTTACACCATTCGATGAGGAGTTCTGTTACTTCTGAGGAAGAGGCCATACTGCATCCCACGCGAAAAGACTTCCCGATAAGGAAAGCTTTACTTCAATGCCGTCTCAAGATTCCCGCCCGAGCCGGAAGATAGTTTATTGGCAAATATGGTGCGTTATCTAATGAAGGCGAAATGTTGAGTGATACTGCTCTCAGCCGGTCGTCTTCTTGTACGAGTCTCCGGACATTAACGGATTATTTTATATAACAGCTCTCAGCGATCTTGCAATCTCTTTTCAGGTTTTGCGAGTCGGTTATGGGCAATCCTATGACGGTGAAACTGACTGATAATACAGCCCGTGGGTCTGACATGGCGGCCGCGCTTAAGAACTGGACGATGGTGGGGCTGACCTTGATATTTGCCCTCCTTTACGGGGGGGCGCTGTTGGGGTGGATAAAGCCGCTGACGGACGAAAGAGCGGTAGGCCGCATAGAGCCGATCATCTTTGTCATCATAGGGTACTACTTCGGCCGCCTGCCCTCCCAGCAGAATGAGTCCACGCTTAAAGAAGAGATTACGCGGCAGGCTCAGAAAGCTGACGCCGCCCAGCACGCGAAAGAGCAGGCGCAGCAGGCCAGGGAATCACTTGAGGAAAAGGTTAAGAATGTCAGGTCGACGCTGACGCTAGGGGCGCAGCCCAGAGGCCAAGGTGAGAGGCTGAGCGGGGCGAGCGAGTCGCCCAGAGACGACAGCCTGCGGGCTTCGCTTGCCGCAGCGCTCAGGATCCTGAACTCGTAGGGCGGCGCCGGGCTGCGGGCCGGGCTCAGACAGCCCGAATGCGCCGGGGTAAGCTCTTTAAAACTCAAAGTCACCATTTCATAGGAGGGGAAGAAATGAGACGCATAACCAGCGTATCTTTAATCTCAGTGTTGGCCTTCCAGTATCTTCTCGGCGTCGCTCTGGCGCAGTCGCAGTTAGAGGTTTATTTCCTGCCATCGGGCCAAGCGGGCGTGCCCTACATGGCCAGTATCGATCAGGTGCTGAGGGAAACGTACAAGCTGAAGCTCGACAGCTCGACCGGAGCTTCCGGCCTGAGGTGGAGTTATAACGCGGGGACGCTGCCGCCCGGCCTGAAGATCAACGCGGATGGCACCATCTCCGGCACTCCCGCCGCCGGGCGGGACAGGCCATACGTGTTCCGGGCGCGTGTGACCAGTGGAAGCGGCAGGGCGGCAACTTTCTTAGACGTGGATTTAAGCATCTCGATAGAGAAGCGGACGTTGCAGCTGGTCCCGGACGTAGCCCCAGCGAGGGTGGATGCCTCCAGCAGGCTCAACGATGACCCGCCTTCCGCCGTGTGCGGCGATATAGAAAGGATGAAAAATAATTCGAGGGTTACTGCGCCGCCTCAAGCGGACCCTGATCACAGGGCGCTGATGGCAGTAGACTGCTCGGCGACTCTCCCCGATCCCGTAATGCCATCCGACGCGCGGGCTGACGCGAAGAGAGTCGTCCTCGATGCCAGACAGGGGTACGTCGATGGGTTAAAAAGGTTCGGGCTGGGGGATGAGATAATAGTGGTCGTCGATAATAAAAACCCTTACTTGTTCAAGTACCAGTATAGCAGCGCGCGCTCGGGAGTATCCGAGGGCGCGATAGCTACCTTCCTGCCCCTGCTCGGCGGCATAGTGGCCGAAGTGGCGAAACCGCCCGAGGAGGCGAAGCCCGAACCGGCGGCACCGGCCGCGACTGAGGCCGCCAGAGCCGCGGCTAGTGCGCGTTTCTCTCAGCCTCCTATAACACGTGAGCCGCCCCCGTGCCAGGAGGCCTGGACTGAATTGGCTATTCTGTACGCAAGGACCAGGTGCGCGAGCGACTACAGCGAAGAGACGAGCCGGAGCCTGCGCGAGCTGAAGCACGGGGTCAACGCGCTTAATGAAACATATAACGCGCGCAAGAAGGGGCTCGAAAACCCCGAGCTGCCGCGCCCCGCGTTGTGCCGCGACTCACTGCTCTTCCTCGACGCTACGAAGACCGCTTCCTACACGCCGAAGGTCAACGAAATTAGCAATCAACTGGAAGATCAGCTAAAAATCGCGGCCGGATTTAGCGCAAAGATTAATGACCTGTTGAGCAGGTTCCCGAACTGTATACGCGCACTCGATTTCAGGAAGATCGAAGCGTACTCCGAGCAGCTTTCCGCCGCCGTCAAAAAAAATCAGGAAGTACTGGACCAGGTCAGGAAGCTCATCGCCGGGGTCAATGAGACGCGCAACAAAGTCGCGCTCACTCTGGAGAACCCCATTGCTTTCGTCGAAACACACCGCGAGTCCGACTTCTCTGAAAGCACCAACACGGCCATAACCGTGAAGCTTACCCCGCTGAGCAAAGATATAGAGGCCCCCAAGGACCCCTACAGCTTTAACCTCAGCTCAGGTAAAGCGCCGTTCTTTTCGATGACCGCCGGGCTGGTGTTCTCCAGCCTGAGGAAACTGGAGTACCAGCGAGTGCAGGGCTTTGAGCTCGACCGCCAGGGGAACCTGGTCCTCGACGAGAACGGCAACCCAAGGACCGGCCCGGTCATAGGGCTGAAGGAAGGCTCGCGCACGCGCATCAGCCCCTCGGTGATGCTCAATGGCAGGTTCTACCAGCCGCGCTCGGCCGGCTGGCTTAGCGGCATCCACGCCTCCCTCGGCATAACGGCAAAGAACGACAACAAAGGCACCGACCTGGAGTTTCTGGTCGGCCCGTCGTTCAGCTTCCTGGAGGACAAGATTTTCTTCACGCTCGGCGGGTACGCGGGCCGCCAGCAGAAGCTCGAAGGTCGGTTCTTCGAGGGGCAGGCCGCGCCGCCGGACCTCGGCGAGCTTCCAATACGCAAGGACTACAGGTGGAGCGTAGGCTTCGCTCTGACGTATAGACTGCCCATAAACACCGGGGAGAAAAAATAGCCGGGCTGTGTCAGCCGGGCGAGAGCTATGGCGCGCGGGGCTGTAAGCCGCAAGCGGTCGAGCAACCAGGCATGTGGCAGTCAATTCTTTGACAAGCTCCTCGGCGAGGCTGTGTGAAAAGGGCCTGAACGGGCCTTTTTCACTCGCCCGTGGAAACTTTGTCGGAGAACTTTTTGCGGACCATTTAATTACCTTGAGAAATCAGTGAAAGGAGAAACTTACTCATGGCAAAGACAACGCGGTCATCTGGAAAGAGGGCCCGCAAGGCGAGCAAGCCGGCTGACGCGCCCGCGAGGCGTGTGACCACCGCGGCCCGTTCGGAAGAAGAGGAGCCGTTGTTGAGGCGACAATGCGGCACAATGCAAGCCTACTTCCGCCTCATCGAGGAGACGCCTGGGTACCGTCAAAGGCAGGCGGAGCTTGAGCGTGTGACGGCCCGTCGCATGCTGACGGGCGAAGCCCGCCGCGCCGGGGGGCCGGTTACTATCCCCGTAGTCGTTCATGTTGTATTCAACACCCCCCAGCAGAATATTACCTCGTCTCAGATCAAATCCCAGATCACCGCATTGAACCGTGACTTCCGGGCCAAGAATACCGACAAGTCAAAAGTGCCCGCTCCCTGGCGCGGCCTGGTCACAGACACGGGCATACAATTCGCCCTAGCGACGACGGACCCGGAGGGCAACGCGACTAATGGGGTCACGAGAACGCAGACGGATCGGGCGGTCTTCGAACAGGATGATACGATGAAATTCGCGGCCACGGGCGGAGTTGACGCTTGGCCCGCCGACAGGTACTTAAACATCTGGGTGTGCCGCCTCGCGGGCGGCCTGCTCGGGTATGCGCAGTTCCCTGGCGGACCCGCCGAGACCGACGGCGTCGTGATTAATTTCAGGGCGTTCGGCACCAATGGCACGGCCACCGCGCCGTTTAACCTGGGACGGACGGCGGTACACGAGGTGGGCCACTACCTCAACCTGCGGCACATCTGGGGCGATACGGAGGACTGCTCCGGGTCAGACTTCGTCCCCGACACCCCGAAAGCTCAACACCCCAACCGCGGCAAGCCGACCTTCCCGCATATCTCTTGTAGCAATGGCCCGAACGGCGATATGTTTATGAACTACATGGATTACGTGGACGATGACTCCATGTTTATGTTCACGACCCAACAGGTCGCGCGCATGAATGCGACCTTAGATGGGGCGCGCGGTACGCTCAGCGCGTAAATAATCGCTGCGGTGTCTTTATGGGGAATGTAGCTAAGGACGTTTTGCATCAAGTGTGGATCCACTCCCGTGAGGAAGACACGGATGAAGAGGTAGTGTACCGGCCCGTGACTTACGATTTTCCGCTGTCACGCGGCCGGGGCTCGTTCGAGCTAAAACCGGATGGCAATCTTGATGTCAGGGGCGGGATCGCCCCTGATGACCGCCAAAAAGCCGTTAGCGGGAAATGGGAGCTTGACGACCAGAACGAGCTGGTTTTCTACATTACGTCAGAGTCGAAGCCAGACCGGGTGATGAAGATTGAGTCGGCAGATGAGGACCGGCTGGTGCTGAAAAAGTAGCCCGCGTCGGCGTGCGATTCCCACACAAATCCGCCCCGGCGTTCCGCCCTGTTAACGACCGGGTTAGTTATCTTGTACACTTTCGGCGATCCCGAATGCGCCATAGCTGGAGCAGCGCCGAAGGTCTGGCTGGCCTCGTTGTTTGAGGTCGTCTGCGAGAGCTTCTGGCACTCACCAGAGAGTTGTGTCCGCCCACGCGCCGAGGCGCTCGGTGAAATAAACGCTCAAAAACTGAGTGTTGCTTACACGCTGATCATTCTCGCCCCGCGCGGACCGGGAGCCTCATCGGTCGGTCGCGTGTTAGCTAGATCAGCATGGAAAAGCGGGAAGGAGGTCCGCTTCATGGCAGGAACTTTTCCGATGACTACCGTGATCCTGTTGCGTCACGCGGATAGAAATGTCCCCGACCCGGACGACCCGGACCCTCATTTGAATCAGGCCGGAAAAAAACGCGCGCAAGTCTTACCGCACGTGATCGGCAAGTCAGGCGTGAAGGCGGTCTACACATCCAGTTATATTCGCACGCAGGAAACGGCCCGGCCTTTTCTTGATGCCAACCCCGGGCTCCCGGCCATGCAGATGGATGAAGCCTCCGAGATCAAGGACGACATCCTGTCGAACCGCGCCGGGCAAACAGTGTTGGTCGTCGGCCATAGTGATTCAGTACCTGATCTCATAAATCAGCTCGGCGGCGGGATCGTCGAGATCAAGGAGAAAGAATACGACAATCTGTTTGTTTTAACGGTCGTCGCAATCGGTAAAGCAAAGGTCGTAAGGTTGAAGTATGGGAGTCCGAGCTGATGATAAAGAATCACAACATAAATGACTTTACAGGAAAGGAGTACTCCAATGGCTCGCTGCCCGTTTGCACAGTGGGACCCCGTCCCTGATACGACTACGGGAGGTTCGTACACGTCGGGACCTTTCAGGATCGTGCACCATACTACGGAAGGCAGTACTTACCTCGGCGCGCGAAGTGCCTACCAGGCCAGCAACTCGCCGCCGCACTTCACGGTCGATGCCATGACTATTTATCAGCACATTGACACAGACCGCGCCGCTAGAGCCCTCAGGAACCCTTCCGGGGGGGTGGAGACGAACCGGCACTCGGCCATACAGATCGAAGTGGTCGCCTTCGCCGGGCAGCCAAAGAACGCGCAGACACTTGCGCGGGTGGCCCAGCTATGCCGGTGGATCGAACAGACGCATGGCGTGCCGCAGGTGTGGCCCAACGGCTACCCGCGCCCTGCGCGCAACGGGCAGGACCCCGGCGGCCACAATCGTAGTGTTGCTAACTGGAGTGAACTGGGAGGCCATTACGGCCACTCCCAGGTGCCTGAGAACACGCATTGGGACCCCGCCTACACTCGCGAAGAAGTTGAGTCGCTAATGCCGGGTGCAGCAGACCTCACGCCTCATCCGGAAGCGATGCGGAGGGGAGGCATCAGTGAACGCCCCCTGGCGGGTGAGGAGGCAGCCCGTTCCGAGTTGCCCCATGCGCTGAGGCTCGGTCAGAGGTCGCCCGACCAGTCCGAAGCTGCGGCGGTAGGTCAGTTCCGCGGCCTTGTCCCGCGCAATTCCGCGACGCTGGTAAGGAATTCCAATCCCGACATTGTCTTTAAAAACGATGAGGCGAATGACGATGACCGTTACATGACCTCTCGACTCAGGGAGAAAACCGACGCCCTCGCTGCCTTGGTTATGCAAGAATGGCCGGGCGTGAAGTTGCGAGTGACTGACGCATGGGACGAGGGCAGCGGCCACAGCGCAACGAGCCGCCACTACGAAGGACGCGCCGTGGATCTTACGACCAGCCCCATCGACCGTTCGAAGCTCGGGCGTCTCTGCCGCCTCGCCGTCGAGGCAGGGTACGACTGGGTCTATTATGAGAACCTTCAACACATCCATGCGTCGGTTAGAAGGCAGGAAGACCCCCATGAAAGGCTCGCGTCCGATACCGGCCGCGATGAGATGCCGGCCCCGGTTGAGGAAGTGGGGGTTGACATCATAAGCGAACTGAGGAGTTACGTGGGGGGGCTGGAGGAAGATGAACGACTACTGGAAGCCGATGGGGCTACAAATACACCCGAGCAGCAAGGGCGGCTTTCGAAGATCGGCTCTGATATATCAAGGCTCGAAGCGGCCATCGTCCTGCTGGGCCCGGTGTTTCGGCGGTAGACCTGTCTCATAGGGCCGGCCCGCTGGTGCAAGGCACTGGTATGAGGCTCATCCGGAGGGAGGGATGCAGACGGGGGCCCTCTCGTGCGCGGAAACTCGGAAGGCAGTTGGTCTTTCTGGCCTAGGTTGGAAGAAACTGATGCACAGGCCAGCTCTAATTCGCTGGATGGATTAACTAATGATGGATCATAGATAGTTTTCTACCACAGCCGAGCGCAGTCTAACGACCGCGGGCAGCGGGCGGCGGAGGCCGCGAAGCTAGTTTCTCATGGCTACTTTGAGTGTTACGCGCGGCCCCGCTGATGGGGAACGTCAGATGCTTTTGCATAATGCCGGGAAGCTAAAATAAGATTCCCGTATGACGACTATCGGAACTGTCGAAAGTTTATGGCGTTATCCCGTTAAAAGTATGCGCGGCGCTGAAATGCCTGAAGTTTTTATGGGGTTTTCGGGCATCTACGGTGACCGATGCTACGCCTTCAAGAATTCCGCCGCCCGCAAAGGCTTCCCTTATTTGAACGCAAATGTGCAGCAGCAGATGCTGCTTTATCGCCCGGTATTCCGTCACCCGGAACGAGCATCAAAACCGCCGAACCTGACGGAAGCGGTGAGCATCGCGCCCGGCGTTACACCGGCAAACGGTGATGCGGAAGATATGGAGTTAGACGTTGTTACGCCGTCAGGCGAAATCGTCCCCGTTGACGACCCGTCACTCATAAAACTACTCGGCGGAGGAATCAGCGAAAAGAATCAACTAAAACTCGTACGATCAGACCGCGCTTTAACTGATTGTCGCCCGGTTTCGTTAATCAGTTTGCAAACCATCCGACAGATTGAATCGGAATTGAGCATGCCGATTGATAAACGGCGTTTTCGAGCAAACATCTATTTCAATTTCACGTCTAGGAGCAGCGGATTTGCCGAAGGTGATTTTGTCGGTCGCCGTCTGCGTATCGGTTCAAAGGCGACAATTATGGTTCTTGAGCGCGACCCGCGCTGTAAGATGATTTCGCTAGACCCGGACACAAGCGAACACAACCCGGAAGTTTTACGGAAGGTCGCCCAAGCACACGGTAACTTTGCTGGTGTTTATTGTGCGGTGTTGGTCGAAGGCTTATTGAGAAAGGACGACTTGATCGAGCTGATAGCTGATTGATTTTCCGATTACCGTTCGTAGCCTACTTTTGACAGCGTTTGAATGTACCCGGAGGCACATCTAACGAAGGTATTCACCGTAGCGCGGCGAGCGAGTTCCACAAGGGTCCATGAGTGTTACGTGCGCGGCCCGGTAATCTCGGTCGTTAGACCGACCAGAGCAATCGATTTAACCGCGAGTCATGAGTAAAATATCTTAATGAAGGTATCTCGGACACTATACGTAACTGACCGGGCTGACTGGCGTGACTGGCTGGAGAATAATCATGCCATCGAATCAGAAGTCTGGCTGGTTTACTACAAGAAACATTCAGGGCGCGCCAGAATCCCTTATGACGATGCTGTTGAAGAGGCATTATGTTTCGGATGGATTGACAGCATTGTCAAAAGAATTGACGACAGGAAATACGTGCAACGTTTTACTCCACGAAAACGCAATAGCCGGTGGTCCGACCTGAACAAGAAGAGGGTTAAGAAGCTGATACAGGAAGGTAGGATGACAGAAGCAGGGCTGGCCAGGATTAGCGAAGAAGTCTTAGCTGAGGGGCCACGCTCAGGTACAGGGGCGGCCAAAACAGATGTGGAGGTTCCGCAGTATTTCAAAGAGGCTCTGAAGGTAGATAAGCGAGCGTGGGAGAATTTTAATAATCTTGCGCCATCATACCGAAGGCAATATGTGCAGTGGGTGGGGGACGCGAAGAGAGAAGAGACGCGCAGGAAGCGGTTAGAAGAGGCCAGACAGCTATTGTCAAAGAACAAGAAGCCAGGGATGAAGTAAAGGGCTGCGCTGAGGTCGGTCTAACTGCCGCATGCAACCGAGCCCGCAAGCTCAGTTTGATTGATTCATCCGAGGCTAGGTGCGGGCGGGGTGATGCGTAGCGTTAGGCCCCAGGACGTGTGGCTCCTACTTGTAGCTTGATTCCTGTGAAGGCAGGATAATGCTCTGTATTATGAGACTTGTTTTAACACCACTGCTCTCTTTACTGCTCTTTGGACATGATGACGGTCAAACCCTTCAGTCAACAAACCTGCTTGTCAATGGTATAGGACTGCATTACATCGAGCAGGGGCATGGTTCGCCGCGAGAAAATCCGGAGGCGCTCGAAGAAGCCGTGTATAGATTCCTGAGCGGTCACAAACGCTGAATTGGGCCAAGGTATAATTGCCAAGAACTGCGGCCTAGCAATCGCATTCAGCGGAGGCCGCGAAGTGAGCTTCGTATGTTTTCTTAGATGGAGGTTCTCGTGAATATTAAAATAGACGATCTAAGCGGCCCTGAGGTATACCAACTGTTGCAAGAACACCTTCATAGTATGGCTAGGCACTCGCCGCCTGAGAGTGTGCATGCCCTGGATATTGAGGCATTGCGCAAGCCGGAAATTACGTTCTGGACCGTGTGGGAAAATAGTGAGCTACTTGGCTGTGGAGCACTCAAAGAATTAGACTCTAAACACGGCGAAATCAAATCTATGAGGACATCTTCGCTACATCTTAGGAGGGGCGTTGGAGCAGCTCTTCTTAATCACATACTTGAAGAAGCCAAGCGCCGTTGCTACAGCCGGTTAAGTTTAGAGACGGGATCAATGGAAGCTTTCGAGCCCGCTCGAAGGCTATATGCCGGTTTTGGGTTTAGATATTGCGAGCCCTTTGCGGATTATGTTAAAGATCCGTATAGCGTATTTATGACCAGAGAGCTTTGAGTATTTGCTTTTGCTCGGGAAGCGAACGGAGTTGGTAGGATTTGCTTTTGAGTCAATCGCGGCGTTATTACTGGCGCCGAGGGAGCAGCCATCACCCTTCCGATTGAATCAAACGCAAATTCAGTTCTACATCTTGAGTACGGTGAGGCCTTGATAAGAAGCCATCTTTATCAAGGTCGCCGCGATAGATTAAATAATAGCCTCCCTCTTCGGTCTCGTGGGAAAACAGAAATTCGATGCGTCGTGTCTCAAGAAGCTGAAGCCAAAGTCAGGTGCGAAACTTGGTGCACTCGGAGCATTGCCGGAGGCGTTCCCGTAGTGTCGTGACATAAGGAGGAAACTTGCCACCGAAAAAGGAGCTCCCATCGAAGCGTGGTAAGGCGCGAACGGAGGTAAACCTTCGCGCCGCTATTGCCAGCGGGCGGAGCGCTGCGAAGGAAGTGATCGACTTTCGCGCGAAACAGCG
>DASQDI010000127.1:0-63738 GCA_035634255.1 Blastocatellia bacterium | reverse complement strand
AGCTATAAGCATAGTGAAGAGCCTGGGTTTTGTTAAAACTACTAAGACAGAAGGTATTGAGAGGTAGGCTTATTTATTCCTGAGAGGATGCGCCCCGCCCGCTTCTCTCAGGATCATTAAAAAGCGGCTCCATTAAGAGCCTTTTTTCTTGACTTCTTAGCCGATAAAGTTGTTGCCCGGCCCTCGGCCACCACTCGCAGCAAACCGGCCATAGTATACTCCCCCTGTCCCTCCATCTGTGCCACTGTGTCTTGCATGTGTTCATTACTATCAGTTGGCGTTTTTGCGGCTGGCTTGATGTTGACCCTCCTGCCTCCCTGCCCCGCCTCATTGAGCACGGCCGACACGTACTGCTTACTTACATGGAGTTGTTGAGCAATCTTAAGGATCGATACGTCACCCGCCCTGAGCTTAAGAATTTTCTCCTTGAAGACGCGGCTTTCCTTATTTGTTCTTGTGCGCGGAATGGCTGCTACCCTCCTTCAGCGACTATTTCCCTAAATATAGAGGACATAAACCAACTTATTGATACAGCCTATTCAAGGGGGAGTAATGTTAAGCTTTGTTAGGTTCTTGCCGCGCGCAAAAAACCTGCGAGCCTTTGTAGCTAAAGTGATTTAAGCAGAAAGAAAAGGCAATCTTGGCAACCTGGCAATTAATTGCTGCTTTGTCAGATTGTCAAGATTGCTAAGGAGTCAGCTATGTCGAACACTGACAGAGGGAAAAGAATAGCGCTTGTCTGCGGCAGGCTTATAGCCGACTCAGTTTCAATACAAGTTTTTACCGCCTGGCTCCCTCATTAAGGAACCGCTGAAGCGGCAGAAGAAGATGAGCGGCTCACACGGGAAACCGTACCGCTGCCCTTGTCGGCCACCCAGATGCTCTCGCCATCGAAGGTTATTCCGGATGGACTCTTACCTGCGGCAAAGGTATTGACCAGAGTGCCGTCATCCGGCTTTAGTTTAGACACGCTGTTGCTGCCGTTATTAACTACCCAGATGTAGCCTCCGGCAAAGGCGACACCCATCGGGCCATCCCCTACCATGTAAGTGGCGAAGGCTTCCCCATTGCTGGCCTTCAATTTCGTCACTCTCGTAGCATAAAAGTTCGTCACCCAGATGTAAGTGCCATCGAAGGCTATACCGTTTGGACTATCTCCAGCCTCAAAGTCACCTAGCCTTGCTCCATCACTTATACGCAGCTTCGTCACGCTATTGCTGTCATTGTTAGCCACCCATATATTGGCCCCGTCGGATACTACCGAGATCGGGCGACTGCCGACATCGAAAGTGCCGAGTTGAACTCCGTCACCCGCGCGCAGCTTGATTACAGTATTGCTTTTTTGATTTGTTACCCAGATGTTGACCCCATCGTAAGCCAACCCTCCGGGGCGCTCGCCAACTAAGAAGGTTCCGAGCACAACGTCATCCTTCGCCCTCAGTTTCGTCACCGAGTTGCTGAACTCATTAGCCACCCAGATATTCTTCCCATCGAAAGTAAGAGCGGAGGGGCGCTCACCGACTGGTATCTCTTTAAGCCTGGCCCCATCTTTCCCGCGCAGCTTTGTCACCGTGTTACTCATACGGTTTGCCACCCAGATGTCGGAGCCGTCGTAGGCAAGAGCTTCGGGGCTCTTACCTACGCGGAACTCCGTCGTCTGATCCGTAACTTTTTGCGCCCCGTCAACGACAACCTGCTTTTGTTCTGACATCGAGACGGAGGCCGTCAATACTACGACCAGGACCATAAACAGAGAGGCCAAGAATCTCTTTGCTGCTACAAGATTCTTACTCATTACTGATCTCCATCAGACAGGTCGAGCCTCACAGGTCGGAAGACTTGCCCGGCGTGCCGCCGTTTTGGTCTGCGGGTTTGACGTACAACGGCTTATCCATCCAGAGGATGGACCTTACAATCCACGTCGGCTTTGCCCGCCCCGGACACATCGCCCACCACTGGCGGGCTTCGTTCCCATAGCGGACCATCCCTATGTGGTTCGTCTGGTCCTTGTCCAGTTTCTCGTTGCCGTCATAAAAGCCCAGAGAGCGACGGAGCAGCTCCACGTCGCGGGGCTTGCCGGTAAGGAACTGCCAGCCCGGTTTGATCCCGTGCATCTCGACATAGTGGGCGAGTTGTTTCGGCCCGTCGTCCCCCGGCCTGAGCGTGACCGAGTACATGAATATGTCGCGGCCGACCCGGTCTCCGAGAATATTCTGCACATTCTTCAGGTTGGCGGTGATGCCGGGACAGATGCCCGTGCACTCCGCGTACATGAAGTTGATGACGATGATCTTGTCTTTGACCAGGTCGTCGTAAAATCGGACCTTCTTGCCTTCGTGCGTCGTCAGCTCGACGTTCGGGAGGAGTTTCTCCTGAAGCTCCTCGCGCGGTGTTTTGAGCGACACCCTGTGCAGGCCCTTATCGAGGCCCGACGCCTCGGCCTTCGGAACGAGGCCCCCGGCGAAGGGAGCCGCCCCCAACGTTACGAGCAAATTTCTTCTCGTATTGTCTGCCATTGTTCTACATCTCCTTTCTCATTCGCCACGACGCGATAAGCGCGTGTGATACCGGGCCATACGATTGAAGCACCGCTCTATGGCCCGGCGTCCCTGTATCCGGCATCATCGATGATCACGATCTGTCTCACCGTCATCGCCCACATCATCTATATCGAACCTCAACATCATCGCGTGGTCTTCGTGAATCGTGTTGTGGCAGTGCATCGGGTAGCGGCCCACAAAGTCACGGAAGCGGAAGAAGAGTTTGACATCGTCGCCCTCACCCAGCCTTACGACATCCTTTCTACCTCTGTCTACCGCCGTCGGCAGACCCCTGTTGCGCTCGATAATCTGGTGTTCTTCAAAGTGGATGTGGATCGGGTGGCTCCAATCACGCCCGCCTTCGAGCTCCCAGTGCTCCGCCGTATTCCGCTTAACGCGGAACCGCACGTCGTCGCAGTCGAATAATTTATCGTTAATAACCCACTGACCATTCTCCCTATCAAACTGGAAAGATCGAGTCACACGCGGGGTGGTCCTCGTCGGCAGCTGGTAGAAGCTAGGGTTGGTCGCGGGGTTGACGCTCCCATCGACCGGCGTGTCGTCTTGAATGCGGAACTCTAGCACCCGGTTCCCCTGGCCCGCCGACAGGATGGTGCTGGTCGGCCCCGCCCCGTTCGTCTGGAGCTGGCGGTTCTCGATGTAAATCCTCTGGCCCGGCTGGAACTGCGAGAAGTCTATTATCACGTCGTAGCGCTCGGCCACGGAGATGAAGGTGTTCGTGACCTGCACGGGGTTGGGCAGCAGGTTGCCGTCGTTGGCAATCACATGGAACGGGATGGACTGGTTCAGGTTATTCATGTTGGTCAGGTAGAACCTGTAGAAGCGCGAGGGGCCGCCGTTTAGCCAGCGGAAGCGATACCTGCGCCGCTTCACATTCATAAACGGCTGAATCTTCCCGTTCACCATGAACCTGTCACCCAGGATGCCGTCGCGGTTCGCCAGGTCGAAGACAAGAATTTCGTTGCTGTTGAAGTTCTTGTCGTTGAACATCATCGGTATGTCGAATTCCGGGAAGCTGGGCAGGCGAAAGCCCGTGTTCTCGTTGCCGGTGTCGAACTGGTTGAACAGATAATAAAAGCCCGCCAAGCCCTTGTAGACGTTCTGCGCGGTGAAGTCGGCGCGGTGGTCGTGATACCAGAGCGTGCTCATGGACTCCCGGATGTCACCGCCGGTCGGGATGTGAGTCGAATCGAACCCGGCGAGGACGTTCGGGTAGTGCTGGTCGTAGAACTGGCCCTGCCCGAAGAAGTCGCAGGGGAAGCCGTCCGACTCCGACGGCGTGTGACCGTTGTGCAGGTGAGTCGAGACCTCCGGTATCCCGAAGCCGCCGTTATCGTTCGGGAGGTCATTGAAATTTCGCACGAGTATGGCTTCGTTGTAATTAGCCACGTAGGTCTGGCCGGGAACGGTGCCGTTGAAAGTCCATAGCCTCTGGGGGGGGTAGTCCGGATGGACACTTATGAGCGCTTCGTGCTGGTGGACCTCATAGAACTTCACAGGCGGCTTTGTAAGAAAAGCCTGGTGGGGTCGCGTGCGGCCTTCGCCGGCAGCGGTGTTCGGGGCCTGCTGCGGTAGCGGCCCGGTCAGAGCGTCCGCGCTGGCAACGGGCACGGCGATAGGCGGAGCTGTGAAGGGCTGAATGAACGGCGCAGCAGGCGGGCTCGCCATCCAGCCGGTCGGCTCGCCCGCGCTGTTGCGCGCCCAGGCGCTCAGGCCATGCTTGGGGATGAGAAAGCCCGCGCCGGTCAGAAGCCCGGCTTTGATCATGTCGCGCCTGCTCAGGCGCGCGGCGATTATCTCGCGCCTGTTCTTCGCGGCGTTCTCCATTTCTCTCTCTTTGGATCGGTTTCTTTTTGAGATGTTCGACATTGCATTCCTCCTGAAAGGGGTCAATAAAAGGGGTAAACAGACCAAGCCCAGGCGGGCCAAAGGCAGGCCGAATCTATCAATCGGCTGGTACTTGTTCTGTTTTTAGGCTGTAAGGTTCTTATGTATTCTAAGACCCTGTGGTAAAACAGATGTCACTAATCTTTGAGGCAAGAAAACTGGAAGTAGTGCGCTTAACTTTGAAACGGGATGTAGGCCGGGAGTTGCAGACCCCGCGACTTTCAGGTTCCGAAGGCGGCACGCTAATCCACTGTCACTGGTTTTCGATTTTACTCAAGAACGATAACGAACCAAATTACAACCTTGCTCGTAAAAGATGCGCCGCAATGTAATCGGATTCACGACGCTTTGTCAAGTAAAGATTCATACTAATGAAGCCCGGAGTAATTATTCGTAACTTTTATAATGAACAAGGAACCGTAAAACAGTTGGAGCGCACTTGTCGCTTATCTGTTCCGCTTAAAATATCAGGGCTTCGTTGGAGATGATTAGCTGAAACCAACGCGGCACTAAAGATAATGCTTGAAAGAAGCAATCTACCGGAAGCAACAAACCGTGTTGAGTGATTCGGGCTCAAGAGAAAGTTACATAACAATGCACGACAGACCCGCGCATGGTTGCCCACCGCTTTAGAAGCATTGGAGACGGTGGAGGAAGTAATGAGGCGAGGTTAAAGAAGCTCAGTCGGGAGTAAAAAATCAGTCGCGGTAAACTATGGGCAGCTTGCCAGCCGGGGAGCTGCCCCTACAAAGCGGGTCTATATTTAGAGATCGCCTTTGAGTGTTCAGGTTGGCTTGGCCTCACTTATATTCGAGAGAGCGTCTCTTATAACATCAACTAATTCATGAAGCTTTACAGGTTTATTCTTAACCAGGCTGGCCCCTGCGTTGATTAATATGTCAGGCTCGTCAGTCGTTATAGCCGATAACACTATTATTGGCACATTACCAAAATCGGGTTGCAGGCGTATGCGCTTTGTCATTTCCAGGCCATCGAGGTTCGGCATATTCAAATTGGTGATAATAATGTCGGGCCGCTCGGCTTCAGCCACTTGTAAGCCACATTGACCGTCCTCGGCGGTGACGACGGCATATCCCTCAGACGTTAGATAAAGGCTCAACATCTCGCGGGCGTCAGGGTGATCTTCTACGACCAATACTTTCTTCGGCATTGATAGGACTCCCAACGGGTCGATGCGCCACGAGGATAAATATTACCATGCCGTGTTGAGTGGTAGGGACTCAAGTGAAAGATACATAACTGTAGCTGTGTGACGCTTGGCCAGTTACATCAAGAGCTAAAAAGCATCCTTTCTAGCTTATCCGTTGCTGCTCTCTGCATTGAAGGCAGAACATGGGAGTATGTATCAAGTGTCAGAGTGATACTAGCATGGCCTAGTCGCTCGCTTACTACTTTAGGGTTTTCATTTGAAGCTAGGAGCAGAGTCGCGCAGGAATGGCGCAGGTCGTACATTCTGATTGATTGATCCAACCCCGCTTCTTTTAAGATCGGCTTGAAATGCCGCCTGAAGAGATTCTGAGGTAATAATGGGCCGCCATTATCGCTGTTAAAAACAAGATCAAAGTTTTGATAGACTGGACCCATCTTAAGGCGCTTCTCAGCCTGCTGCCGCTTGTGTTCAGCCAGCATGCCAATAATGGAGTAGGGAAGGGGAATGCTCCGACGACTGCTCGAGGTTTTGGGCTCTCCGAAATACCAACCGCCCCCTCTTCGTCTCCAACAAAGCGTGCGTTGAACTGTCACGAGCCCGCTTTGAAAATCTATGTCTTTCCACTGTAAACCCAGATACTCTTCAGGGCGCATGCCTGTCACAAGCGCAAATGAAAAAATGATTCCCCATTTGTCCTTTGCCGCAGCAGCTAAAAAGCTCGCGGCTGATTCAGGAGAGAGCGATTGCATCTCTTTACGTGTCTGTTTAGGCAACTCTGTCATACTCGCAGGATTGCGGATAATCAATCCCCACTTCACAGCCTGTTTCAATCCCGAAGAGAGTACGGCATGTGTATAGCGCACTGTGCGAGACGATAGCCCGCGCTCTTGCAGGTCGGAGTAAAGCGCCTGAACATCCAAGGGGCGCAGGTCCGCAAGCCTTTTATTACCCATCGCGGGCCGAATATAGCGGCGCAGCAGGTCTTCGTAGTCCAGAAAGGTTCGCTCGCTAAGTCGAGGTTTTGCTGCCGCAGTAAGCCAGCGGTCGAAGTATTTATTAACTGTGATCTGGTTGCCCTCAATTACCATATCGCCAGAGTCGTCGAGGTCGCGGAGAAGTTGTTTGACAAGCTCCTTGGCATGAGACTTGGTATCACCCCGACGCTTTATGTATCGGCGCTTGCCACTCTGGTCCGTGAAGGTTACTCGCGCATACCACACGCCTTTTTCGCGCTCGAAAATCATCCCGCTTCTATCTCTTGCCATGCTGTTCTCCTTAACCTGAGGGCCACATTCAGGGCCACATTGACTGCGACATTATAGCACGGACTGAAACGGTTTGATTGCGAAAAACATCAAAAAACCCAATAAAAATGCAGTTTTGTAGCAATGGGAAACGTGAGGCATTATACTGAAACAGGCGTTAGAGCGGACTGAAAATCCGCGTGTCGGCGGTTCGATTCCGTCCCTGGCCACCAATAGATTCAATAAATTAAAGCCACCGATAAGGTGGCTTAAGCTTTTACGGACACGTTTGCGGACACATTGAAGGTAGTACAAATGATTCCTCTCTTTAGATCATTCAAGCGACATTATCATTTGGTTAAAGAAATGCTTCCAAAGATGTTCCGAACGGGTACATTCCGTTTCGAGATAACGACCGGCCCGACAGGAAGCGAGGCAAAAAATGAAACCCCAGATGAGGAAGTCTGCGCGTCGTTTCAGGCGCGGGCGCTCTTCATCTCGGGACGGGCTCACCCGGCTTGACGATGCGAATCCAGTGGTCCGTGAATTTGTAGTGCAGGTCGGGCACTTCAACTTTCGGCATGTGGCAGGTCACGCATTGCCGGCTGCTCTCGGGGCAGCCGCTCGCCTGCCTAGCCTCGGTCTTCGGCTCTTTCGGGCTTGAGACGTGACACGAGAGGCATTTGGAATCGTAGTAGGCCGCGTCGCGCTCCATCCTGCCGTGCGGGTCGTGGCAGGCTACGCAACTCATCCGGCTGTCGTTTATCAGATGACCGGGGCTGTTGGCCATGCGGTAAGGCTGAAACCTTACGTTGTTTATCCCGCCCCTGTCCTGCAAAAGCATTACGGTGTCGAAGCTCTGATGACAGGCCCCGCAAAACTCCTGCGTCTGGTCGAGCGCATCCAGCCTCTTCGGGTTGAATATCTGGAGGTCTTTGGGGTCCTTCACCCTGACGGCCGCGACGTGCCTTTCGCCGGGGCCGTGGCAGGCTTCACACCTCACGCCGGGGCTCAGGCTCTCTACCCGAAACTCGGAGCCGCCCGTGGCCCCCGTCGAATGGCAGGCGAAGCAGCCCTTCGCCGCCTCCTGAGTCATCGGCCTCCCGAGAGCCTCTTCCAGAGACGCCGGGACGGACCGCGGGTGCTGCGTGGTGATGTCGAGGTTCTGAAGCCGGGGGTAGTAGCTCACGCGGCTTTCGTAATACAGGCCGTTGCGCTGAAACAGGTAGGTCTGCCCCGCCTCGCCTTTGCCGAAGCAGAACAGGATCGGCTCGGAAATCGTGTTTACGCCGTCCGAGACGGAGTAGATGCTGCGGTCCCCCTGCCGCGTGATCTGGTACGTGAAAGGGCCGATACGAAACGTCAGGCGGGCATTCATGCTGAGGATGTTACAGTCTGCCGCCGCCCGCATCGCGTGGGCCATCGGGGTGTCGAGCTGGCCAGCCTGTGCCGAGTGGCACCGGGCGCACACCTGGCTGCCCACGTAGCCGATTCCCGAATAGTCCTGGGTCGGCCTCCACCTTGAGAAAAGGTTGTTGGCCTGCTGCTGGCCCTGACCGCTTTGCGAGCGGGCGCTCCCCAGACTGATAGCGGCGCAGACCGCCAGCACGGATAAAATCACAGCTTTCTTGATACGGTCCGCCATTGATTCACTCGCCCGTTGCGATCTTCATCGACGCCCCGTCTAATTGCCCACTCACTGCGTGATGGCGAACGGCACCTGTTGAGTCACGACCTTGCGCGTGACCATGTCCCTGACCTGAATCAGCGCCGAGTACTCGCCCGCCTGGAGCCCCTTCAGGCTTATGTACTTCGCGAAGGTGAGGTGCGGCGTCGGCTCGTTTATTACTTCACTCAGGGAGTAATCTATCGGCTTGATCACCGCCTTGCCTTCCTTCATCAGAGTGACGGTGACCATCACGAGGGGCTGGCCCGTCCCGGTCTTCGCCGCGTTGTACGATTCGAAGAAGATTATCAGGTTATCCGAGTCGCGAAACTCCCGGCTCGGAGATGGGCGGATCTGCACGCCTCCCTGAGTGAACACGTCGCCCGAGGGCGCGGCCCCAGGTTTCGCCGCCGCCTGCATGGCGAGGCGGCTGAGCACCACTCCCGAGGTCGAAAACTCGCCGCTCGCCGGCGGCAGGTCGAGCTTCTCTCTCCTCGCGGAGGTCTTGCCCGACAGCCTGTCTTTCACTATCAAGTCGATGCTGTAGCTGCCCGGAGGCAGTTCCATGTCCTGCCTGTAAAAAATCTTGTTGTTTAAAATGGAGGCGTACTCCTCGGCCCCGAGCGCAACGTCGAAAATCCCCCCGAGGCGGGAGATGATTTTATCCTCGGTCTGGCGGATCAGGCCCAGGACCTCGATCTGCATCCGCTGCCTGTCGCCCTTCCGGTCGAACTTCACGGAATCCGGCGGCAGCTCGATTGACAGGGGGACGATGTAATTGCCCTCCGTCGATCTGAAAGGGCTCAGCTCCACGAACAGGGGCAGGGCGGGGTTGCCCGCCGCCGCGGCGAAGCCCGCCAGCAGCTTCCTGTCCGCGTGCGAGAGCGGCACCGCGTCGTCCGAGGCCACCGCGAAGAAGCCCGACCGCGAGATTACATTCGCGCCGGGCCTCCGGGCCTCGACCTTCAATTTTCTGAAGCTGCCATCGTAGTTCTGGTCCGTGCTGTAGTAGGCCAGAGTGTAACGCGCGCGGACTTCCTCATCGATTTGATTCAGCCCCTTCGCGATGTCGTTGGTGCCCTTGATGAATTTCCCTCCGCTGTCGCCGGCGATGCGGAAGAGGATGTCCTGCTCGCGGTCCAGGCCTTCGTGCTGCACGTGGTCGAACACGTTCTCCCCGCCCACGGTCCTGATGCGGCTCTCCGCGGAGGCCGAGGCGGAGACGCCCCCAAGGGGAGATTCCGGCACGTAGCTCCCCGACTTCGTCCCCCCGCCCTTGAGCCCCGCCGAGTCGATGATGTAGATCGAGACGTTCGCCCGGTTGGCTATGTCGATCATGCTCTGCACCTGCCATTCGAGCGCCGAAGACGCGACAAAACCCTGAGAGAACATCACCAGAGTCTTCTTGCCCGAGATGGTTCGCTGGGCCTCGCATATGGCCGCGAGCGCCGCGAGGATGGGGCGGGCCTGCTGGACGCTCAGCTGGGACCGCAGCTTGAGGAACTGCTCAAGGGCCCGCCGGGCCAGCTGCGCGCGCACCATGTCTCCGGGGGCGGTCGACCCTTCCAGCCCTCTGATCTCCTCCCTGTTCTCTTCAATCCCTTTCGCGATGTCGCTCTGTTCCAGGTTCTTCGAAGCCGTGCTCGCGGAGTATGCGTTCTCTACCGCCGAGATGAGCTTCGCCTTGTCGTGCGTGAACGTTTGCAGCAGCCGCAGCCCGTTGGTGACGGCGAACACCGCGACCGTATCCGTGTCCGCGACCCGCTCTCTAATATATTTAATCGTGCCCTCCCGGACGTGCTTCAGGTTCGCCAACTCCGTCGTCTGCCCGTCGATGACGAGCGAGATGATGTTTAAAGGCTTGCCGCCCGGAAGGCCCGAAGCGGCCGGGGGGGCGCCTTCCGCTTGTCCCGCCGTACCGCCGAGCGAGAGAGGCGGGTCGAAAAACTCCACCCGCTGCCGCACCCCATTCTCGAATATCTCGAAGTCTTCCGGCCTGAGGTCGGTGATGTATTTCCCCTTCCTGTCCTTCACCATCACGTCTATGTTGACCAGACGAGCTTTCAGGGTAAGGACATCTTCGTCGGCCTTCTGCTCTTGCCTGCCCTCCTGCGAGCGGGCCTGCGCCGCGGGCAGGAAGAGGGAGAAGATCACGAGCAGCCGCAGGGGCAAGCCCGCCGCGCGCGCTTCGAAAAAGAATCTCCTGATAGGCACCCTCTACCTCCTTGAATCGATGGGGCGAGGCGGCAATCCGGGAGAGAGCCGCTCGGAAAAAAGCTCAACAATAGTATTCTCAAAGATGCCCTCAGGTCTAGCTCTCCCCGCTATGAGGCCCGCCCGCGGCCTCCCCGCCGGGTGTCAGCACACGCTCCGGTGTTGTACAATCCCAAGGTGACCAGCGCGCCCTCTCCGGGCTACCAGATGCACGTCCCGAAGCCCGTCGGGCCGGCGGAGCTCGCCATCGTGATCGCGAACCTCGTCCGGCGCAGGCCGGATTGACCGGGGCGCATCTTTTTCTAAACATAATGGCGCGAATCTCCGTAAAGACGGGTATCCCGGTGTAGACCAAACCGAGCAATATTATGAGAAACTTTTATTCGTTCTACTCAGACGCCTTGAAGATCGCTCTACAATCGATCTTCGCCCACAAGCTCAGGGCATTTTTAACCCTGATAGGGATAATATTCGGCGTGGCTTCCGTCGTCGTCGTGGGCGCGTCGATCAGCGGGCTCAACTCCTACGTGCTGGAGACGGTGGGGAAGGTGCTCGGCATAAATCATTTCATGATCGCGCGCATCGTGACCAACGGCCCGGTCAGCGAGGAGGAGTGGAAAGAGATGGACCGGCGCAACAAGCGCCTGGAATGGGACGATTTCGAGTGGGTCCTCGCCAACTGCCAGTCCTGCTCGCACGTGGGCGCGCAGGTCGGCAACAACGCCGACCTGAAAGAGCAGGGGCAGGAGCTTTTCGGCACCCAGATACTCGGCGTCACCTCGAACATGGCCGAGATCGAGGACAAGGAGATAGGCGAGGGAAGATTCATACTGCCGCACGAGGTCGACAACGGGCAGATGGTCGTCGTCATCGGGTATGACATCAAGGAGAAGCTCTTCCCCGGCACCGACCCCGTCGGCAAGGAGCTGAAGATCAAGGACACGCCTCTGCGGATCGTCGGGGTGGAAGAGAAGAGGGGCTCGATGTTCGGACAGTCCCTCGACAACCACGCTTACATCCCACTGACCACGTACGGGCGGCTGTTCGGGAGGCGGCAGAGCCTTCAGATCCATGGCAAGTCGAGCGACCGCGCGGCGTTTCAGGCGGCCATCGACGACGCGCGGGTCGCCCTGCGCAACCGCCATAAACTCAAGGGGGACGAGAAGGACGATTTCGGCCTCGTGGACGTGGAGTCGATGAGCAACCAGGTCGACCAGTTCACCGGGAGCATCGCCCTCGTCGTCATCCCCATCACGTTCATCTCCCTCGTCGTGGGCGGGATCGTCGTGATGAACATCATGCTGGTCAGCGTCACCGAGCGCACGTTCGAGATCGGGCTGCGGAAGGCCGTGGGCGCTAAGCGCAGTCACATCCTCGTGCAATTCCTGATCGAGTCCTCGATCCTCACCATTTTCGGGGGCGTCCTGGGCCTGCTGCTCGCGGCGGGGATCTCATGGCTCGTCACCACGGCGACCCCGATCCCGATGCGGATCACCGTGAGCTACGTGCTGCTCTCCATCCTGTTCTCCGGCGGAACCGGCTTGATCTTCGGAATTTATCCGGCGTTCAAGGCGGCGCGACTGGACCCGATCACAGCCTTAACCAAGAATTAATAAGCCGGACATGAACATGAAGACCGTCACCTCAAAACTGAAAGCATTCTTCCCCACCGAGACGCTGAAGATGGCGATTGACAACGTGCGCGCGCACAAGTTCAGGAGCTTCCTCACCACGCTCGGGATAGTGATCGGCGTGACGACCGTGATCGCGATCTCCTCGATACTGACGGGCCTGCGCAACAACCTCGTCCAGGTGATCGAGAGCTACGGGACGAACAACATCTACGCCTTCCACCTCTCGACCGGGCCGAGCGTCGGGAACCGCGACCGCTCCGAGTGGAAGCGCAAGCCCCTCAAGCCCGAGGACGCCACCGCGATAAGGGAGCAGACCAACGCCGTCGACGAGGTGGCGACCGTCGGCTTCATGCCGTGGAGGTTCGACAGCACGATCACCTACCAGGGCCAGACTTTCAAGAGGGGGCAGCTCGAAGGCGCGTCGGCCAATTACGGCGACACGACGAACCTGATCATAGACCAGGGCCGCTTCATATCGGAGATGGACGACCAGCACAAGCGCGACGTTATGGTGATAGGCTCGAACGTGGCCGAAGCCCTCTTCCCGCACAAGTCGCAGGTGGTCGGCACGGAAGTCCTCATGGGGGGCAGGCCGTTCGAGATCATCGGGGTCCTCGAAAAGAAGAAGAGCGGCTTCATGGGCGATGGGGGCGAAGACAACGCCCTGATCATCCCCTTCAAGACCTCGCGCAAGATAGCGCCTCAGGCCGACTTCATGATGATAGTGGTCCGGGCGAAGAGCGGGCAGCTCGCGCAGGCATTCAACGAGACGGAAGGGATCCTGCGCCGGCAGAGGGGCGTGAAGTTCAGCGACGCCAACGACTTCGACCTCGCGACCGCCGACAGGTTCATCCAGCAGTTCGACAACATCACGGGGGCGCTCGGCCTGATCATGATCGCGATTTCGAGCGTGGGCCTGCTGGTCGGGGGCATCGGCGTGATGAACATCATGCTCGTCAGCGTCACCGAGCGGACGAAGGAGATCGGCATCAGGAAGGCGATAGGCGCGAAGAGGGGGGACATCGTCTCGCAGTTCCTCTTCGAGGCCATGACCCTCACCCTGATGGGCGGCCTCATCGGGGTGCTCCTCTCAGTAGTCGTGAGCTGGGTCATCATGCTTTTGATACCCGAGCTGCCCGCGTCGATCCCGGTCTGGGCCGTCGTCACGGGCATCACCGTCTCGGTCGCCATCGGGCTCATCTTCGGGGTGTGGCCCGCGCGGAAGGCTTCGAGGCTCGACCCTATCGAATGCCTGAGGTACGAATAACCTCGGCGTCGCACATGCCGCCCACCACCGGCTGCCAGTCGGTGGGCGGCGCTTCGATCAGGCGGCGCGCGCTCTCAATTATTACCCGCCTGACCGACTCCGCGTCGTCCCCGTTCGCGAGCAGGGCCGCCTTCGTCAGGGGCTCGCCGAACGCGACCTTGACGCTCACCGACCTGTACCTCGCCATCAGGATTTGGAGGATGGCCCCGAGCCTCTCGCGGTCCTTCTTATCCCGCCGGAGCTTCGTCAACGGGTGGCTCTGCGCGGAGGGGGAGGAGACCCCTCTGACGATGGCCGTCACCACGCGCACGTCTTTCGCGAGCCTGACTATCAGGCCGAGGCTTTTAGACCAGCGCTCCAGAGCGGCCGAGGCGCCGTCGGAGATGGAAGGGTCGGGCTCGATCCGCCCGCCCGGAAATATCAGGACCGCCCTGCCTTCGTTCAAACGCCTGACGATCTCGCGCAGCGCGGTGATCTGAAAGTCGGCCCTTTCGTTCAGGTAGATTATGCGCTTGCTCGTCTCCTTGATCGCGCGGAGGAAGGGGCGGTCGGCCGCGACGATTCGGAGGTCGTCGCGGGGGAGGCTGGCGAAGAGCGCGACCGAATCGGTCAGGCCCGGGTGGTTCGAGACCAGCAGGAGGGGCCCGCCCCGAGGGACATGCGCGACGCCCGAGACCTGAAGGCCCGCGACGTTCCGCCCGACGAGGGCCGCCGCGCCCCGGCAGAGGCAGGTGCGCCCGACGGCCTCGTCGTAGTCGAAGACCTCTCGGGCGAAGCGCCGCGCGGCCGGCTTGCAAAGCATCTCAAGGACACCCCGCCCGAGGCGTACCCGCCCGAGCCCGAGCGCTTCGAGGATGTCGGCGGTGTTTATCTTCGTAAGGGCTTCGAGCGACCCGGATCGGTCCATATGGTTCACCCCGCGTGCGCCCCGCGCCTACGTCGTAAGCCTGCTGTAAATTCCGGGCAGTCTCTCGGGCAGGCTGAGAACGTCGTCGATGATCGTGTAGCCGACTTCGCCGTACAGGTCCCTGAGGTGGTCTTCGGACTCGCGGTCTATGGTTATGCAGAACGGGGTGATCCCGTCGATGCGCGCCTGCCTGAGGGCCATCCTCGTATCCTCGCGCGCGTAGCGGCTGTCGCCGTAGTCGTGGTCGTAGGGGCGGCCGTCGGAGAGTACGATCAACAGCTTCGTGCGCGCCTCCTGCGCCGAGAGCAGGCTGGCCGCATGCCGGACCGCCGCCCCGAGCCGGGTGTTGTTCTGGTAGGTTATGCCGCCGATCCGCCGCTCGACCTCCGGCGAGTAGCGCTCGGAGAAATCCTTGACCACGTAAAACTTCACGTTGCGGCGGCCCTCGCTCGTGAACCCCTGCATTGAGTAGACGTCGCCGACGGCTTCGAGCGCCTCGCTCATCAGGACGAGCCCCTCCTTCTCTATGTCGATTATCCTTTGCCCCGGTTGGGTGTAAGGGTTGTTAGGGTGGCGCGAGATGGTCCTGGCAGTCGAGCTCGACATGTCGAGCAGGAACGAGACGGCCACGTCCCGCTCCCGCCTGAGCTTCCTGGTGTAAAGCCGGTCGTCGATCATCCCCGTGCTGCGCTTGTCGAGCGCGTAATCGATGACGGCCTGGAGGTCGTAATCCTCCCCGTCGACTTCGCCCCTCAGCCGCTTGAGGTTTTCGGGCCGCAGCAGTTGAAACTGGTAGCGGATCGAGGAGATGATCCCGGAGTAGCGGCTGCGGACCACCTCCACGAAGCCCCGGCCGCCTTCCGCCCCGGCCCGCTCGATCACCCTGCACCAGCGCGTTCGGTAATCCCCGAGCTCGCGGTCCCACTCGTCGTAATAGAAGGCCCGGTCCCCCTTCTCAAGGTCCTGCTCGGCCGATTCGACCGCCTCCCTCCGCGTCAGGTAATCCCGGTCCGGGTTCATGTCCTGCGCCTGCCCCGCGGACCAGAAGCTGAAAGGGTCGCCCTGCACTTCGAGGCTGTCCCGCTGCCCCCCCATCTCCTCTTCCGATTCCGCCGACGTCGCCAGGTCCCCCTTGCCCCCCTCGTTCCCATCGCCCGAGCCGGAGGCTTCGTCGTTCTCGGCGTTGGGGCGGTCGGGGGCCTGCACGAACAGGCCGTAGACGTGGCGCGTGGCTATGAGCGAATCGCCCACCGTCGCTCCACTGATGAAGATGTACCTCGCGAGTATGTTCTCGATGTCGCGGATGGCGAGCGGGTACGCCCTGCGCGCTTCGGAGGTCGCGCCCCCGCACACGGCGATCTGGAACAGCAGCTCGAACGGGAGGAGGTCCTGCGGCAGGTCTTCGATCAGCGGCCTGCGCTCAAGCAGGCGGCCCCGCACGAAGTCCATGTCGCGCCGGATGCCTTTGTAAGTGGCGCGCAGCAGGAAGTCTATTCGCCCGTTCTCGATTGTCGTGAAGAGCCGCAGGGCGAGGTTCGAATTCGGGAACTCGTCGAGCACGCGGAGGAAATCGACCTCCCGCGCGTCCGGCTCGGGCCCCGGCGCGCCATCGGAGAATGCCGCGCGAATCTCCGCGAGCGCGGCGCTCAGGCCGGGGAGGTCTTGCGCGTAGGTCTCGAACTCGACCTGCCCCGCCGCGTGCGCCGCTAGCACTTTGAAGAGGCGGAAGTTTTCCGCCTCGGCCTCGAACTCCGCGACTACGGAGGGCAGAAAGATCGTCTTGCCGTCGCCGATCTTCGTCTCGTCGGGGATCGAAGAGAGGGGGGCGACGTTGAGCGCCCGCCCCGTGAGCCCCTCGACGTAAAGCCTGAGCGTGTGGCCGACCGAGTCGAGCGTGAGCCCCCCTTCGATTTTGACGAGGGCTTCCTGGCTCGCCTTCGATTCGAGCGCGTAATAGGCCTGAGTCTTGCGCGGGCTCCCGGTCGCGGTCTCGATCCCTTTCCGCGCCCACTCGCGGAACTGGCCGAGGGTGGCGGACCGCAGCGCCGCCGGGCTCGCCTTAAAGCACTCGACGGCGGCCACGCTGTTCCTCTCGGAAATCTCTTCTATGACCTCAAGCACGGAAGCGACCACGCGGGCGCGGGCGCGCTCCCCGGCCTGCGCGGAGAGGTCGGCCACGATCTGCGGGCTCGCCTTCATGAAATGATAGCTCGCGGCATTCCCTTGCAGGGCGACCCTCCGCGCGAGCGCGGTCCACCGCTCGAACGGCTCGTCGCCCGCGAGGCTCAGGACCCTCCCGGCGGCCTTGAAATATTGCAGGGCCACCCCGCCCGACCTGTCGAGGTACGCCTCCGTATTCGAGAAGAGCTTGTCGAGCGAGGCCGAGCCGGCGAAGGCCGCGACCTGCGGCAGCTCGGCGAAGAACTCCGCCGCGGTCCCCCCGGACTTATGCGCGAACGCGGAGGTGAGGGCCAGGGCCCGGTCGATCACCCCGGCGTTTTCGGAAGGGAAAGCGTCGGAGAGTTCCGAGAGCACCTGCGGGGCGGCCTTCAGCAGGTCGTTGCTGTGCTTGACCGACTGGCGGGCGAGCTCAAGGCAGATCGTGAGCACCTGCTCCGCGCGGTCCGGGTCGTTGAGCCGGGAGATGATGGAAGGCGCGGTCTTGAAGCTCTCGACCGCCGTGTTCGAAGAGAGGGCCGCCTGTTTATTCACGAGCCGGAGTATCTGCGGGCGGAGGCCGCCCTCTAACAGGTCGAGGACGCGCGGGCTCGACTGGAAGAACTCGACGGCCGAATCGAGGCTCGTGGCGGAGAGCCTCTTCCCTATCTCCCCCCACAGCCGCAGGTCCCCCGCGTCGACGAGGCGCGCGACTTCGGGCGCGACCTTAAGCATCTCGGCCGCCGCGCGGAGGTTGGACGCGGCAATCGCGATGGCGGAATCGAGGGCCGCCATCACGTGCTCGTAGGGGAGCCCGCCTATCCGCCCGGCGAGCGAGTCGATGTTCTGGCCCGCGACCCCTTTCAGGTGCCGCTTCAAGGTCTTCTTGATCTCTCTCTCGGTCGTATCCATACGCGCTCTTATGATAACAAAACCGGGATTTGGTTGGTCAGGGCAGTCGCGGAAGTTTAGAGTCGGACGGGCCCGAGGCCCGAAGAATAAGGCGGCCCGCTCCTTTATTGAAAGCGGGCCGGGGCGAGCGGCGGCGCGCGAGGGTCGGCCTCAGTTCGGGCCCGCGGCCCCCCCTGCCAGGGTCCGGCCTAGCTCAAGAAGCCTGTTTACTTCTTCCGAGGTGTAGTCGTAGGGTCTGTAGACTCCTATGCCGAGCGTCCCGCGGACCTCGCCCCGGTCGCTCCTGATCGGCACGACTATGGCCCCATTAACCCCCGTCAGCCTCGCGCCCTTCGGGATGTCGCCCGACTCGTCGGACTGAATGTTGCAGGTCGAGACCGGCTCGTTCCGCTCGGCCGCGAGCCCGGCCATGCCTTTGCCGATGGGCACGACCTCGACGACCTTCACCACCGGGGGGGCCAGCCCGATCTGTGCCTTCAGCTTAAGCACCCCTTCTTCGATCAGGTGAATCGAACCGGTCTCCGCCCCGAACTCTTTAACGATGGCCTCAAGCTCTTCTTGCATGGCCGCAAGATACCAGCCGCCGCGCCCGCCGTCAACATGCCTCTCCCGCGCGCGTCGGGCGGCTCGCGGTACTTCAGATTTCAAAGCCTGCCCCGAGAAACTACAGATTGATCAGTAAAAAAAAGAATTGACATTGAATGTAAAAAAGCATACTTTGGGCAGCTTGTTACGACGTCGCGGTAAATGCTTCGTCGAAGAGCGAAGAGAGAGGGTTCGTGACTTAACTTTCTTCCGACCGATAGAGAGACGGAGGGGTACTATCTCCCTCAGGTGTTTCGCTGATCACCCGGCCCGATTCTTCACGCCCCGAATCGCTGAAAATCGGTTTGACTAAAATATTAGGCAAGATTGCATTCGCTCTATACCGGATTACGTCTACATCGATTGTGGGTAATAAATAAATGGTAGAGAGAGCAATCTCAACTGTACGGATTTCAAAGGAGAAGAGAAAGATGAAGACTCTAAGATACACGGTCAATGGGTTAATGGTATTCGCAGCATGTTTAATGTTCAGCACTATGGCGCAGGCGCAGGCCACCCGGACATGGGTGTCGGGGGTGGGTGACGACGTGAACCCGTGCAGCCGCACGGCCCCGTGCAAGACCTTCGCGGGGGCGATCTCCAAGACGGCCGCGGGCGGGGAGATCTCCGTGCTCGACCCGGCCGGGTTCGGGGCGGTGACGATCACCAAGGCGATCACGATTGACGGCAGCGCCGGCGGACTTCATGCGGGCATCCTCGCGTCGTTAGTCAACGGAGTCATTGTCAACGCGGGGCCGAACGACGTGGTCACCTTGCGGCACCTGTCGATCAACGGGGCCGGGAACGGCCTCGACGGGATCAGGTACCTGGCGGGCAAGCAAGTCAACGTAGAGAACGTAAGGATCCAGCGCTTCACGGGCGACGGGATCGAGATGACGACCGGCGCGAACAGCGGGAAGCTCTTCGTGACCGATACGACGATAAGCGATTGCGCGGGCCAGGGAATAAGGATGACCAGCACCACGGGCTCGAACACCGCGGTGATCAACAGGTCCATCTTCACGGGTAACGGCAGCGGGCTCGACGTTCTCTCGAACGGGATAGCGACCGTCGAGAACTCGGTGTTCTCATTCAACACGAACTTCGGCGTCGTCGCGGAAGGCACCGCCACGATCAATCTGAGCAACAGCACGATCTCGAACAACCTGACGGGAGTCAGCGCTTCCGTGGCCGGGACGAACGTGAGGATCACGAACAACATGATCCTCAACAACGGGAATGGCATCGTCTCGGCGGGGACCGTCTCGTCCGGCGGCAACAACAAGAACGCGGGCAACGGGACCCCCGGAGCCCCGAACGGCGCGGCGCTCACGAATCAGTAGACATCGAAATCGACCGGGGCATCTTAATTCAGATGCCCTTCGAGACGAACGATGCGCCTTCACTTGATCTCAAGTGAAGGCGCATCGCCTTTTATAGGATCGTCCCGCCGCGACCGCGAGGCCCGGAATCATTTCGGAGCGGGGGCCTGCTTCTTCAGCTCAAGCTCTAACTTCGAAAGCAGGTCGTAAAAAAGGCCCGCCTCTTTCTTATCCTTACGATCAAGCGTCCCGCCTTCGACGGTTATCCGCCCGATCTCCGTCTCGTACGTGAGGAAGAACTGGCTCTGGCTCTCGAACTTCATCACGTCTACGATGAGGGCGGCCGACTCTTCGTTATAGAAGCGGGTGGTCTGAGGCTCGCCGTTGCCGACGCCCTCTTCCGTGAGCGCGAAGGCTCTGGCTTCCGCCATCACGTCGCGGAAGTTCTTCACCTGATCCGAGGTGAAGGAGCCGGAGATCACCGCCTCCTCCCCGTCGGAGATCATCAGGTCGAAGGTGCCGGGGGTCTGTTTGGAGGCCGCGAGTCGAAAGTTCGCTCCGGGGTTGGGCCTCTTGTTCCTTTGGGCGCGGGCCTGCAAGCCCGACGGGGCCGCGAGGCATACGCCGGAGAGCAGGAGCCCGGCCAGGGCCGCCGCGAGTTGCTTGCTGAAACTTTTTAGTAGCATAATTCACCTCGTTCGCCGCTTGATGATATTAAATGTATTTTCAGCAGGCAAGCTCCCCGCGGCTCCGGGTTGTCTACCGCATGCACGAGTTGTAAGATTATCGGTTTATAAATCGGGACGGGCGGCCCGTGCAAGGAGGAATACTCTGGGGGCCGGGACTGAAAATGAAATTGATTAAACCACACTGGCTCTTCTTCCTCGCCGTGACCCTCACTTACCTCTCCCTCTCTCCCGGCACCGTCTCGGACATGGGCTACATGCCGGAGAACATCGAGGCATGCGGCCAGATAATCTCGAACATGGGCGAGTGGGCGACCTTCCAGTACGCATCCACCCGCGTGAGCTGGCCGAGGCACGGGCTGTATGAGTTGATCCTTGAGATCCCCTTCATGCTCGTCGGCAAGGCCGTGATAGGCTCCGCGCCCGAGGAGGCCTCGCAGATGTTGTCGGCCCAGCCCGTGATATTCTCGTCGCTGCTCTGCACCCTGCTTTTCGTCTGGGTCCGCCGGATAACGGGCAGCCTCGCGTGGGCATTCGCCCTGGGGGCGGCCGCGGCGTTCTCGACCATGATCTGGCCTTACGCCTACATCGGCCTTGAGACGACCCAGACTCTATTCCTGCTGGTCACGGCGTTCATAGCCATCGAGTGGAGGGAGAGGAAGTCATGGAAGCACGTGATCGCCCTCTCGGTCTGCGCGGGCCTGACTCTCAGCCTCAAATCCAACGGGGCCTTCCTCGGCCCCGCGGTCGCCTTCCTGGGGTATTTCTACTTCAAGCCCGAGATAGAGTCGGGGCTGAAGGCCGGGCGTAAATCGCTCCTCAAGCCCGCGGTCTCGGCGTTGATCGTGCTCACGCTCTACCTGTTGAACTCGTACCTTCGGTCACTCTCCCCGGTGTGGCACCCCGGAACTTTAAGGATGTTCCTCCACTCGGTCACGGATGGCTGGGTCTCGTTCCTCTTCAACATAATCTCCCTGTTCGGCTCGGCGAACAAAGGGTTCCTGATATATTCGCCCATCATGATTTTGTGCCTGCTCGCGCTTCGCAAGGCGTTCCGCAGCAGGCCGGAGATCGCCGCCTTCGCGTGCCTGACTCTGCTCGGGCTGGCGGCGGGCTGCTCCCTGTTTTACTTCTGGGCCGACGAGACGTGGGGGCCGAGGTACCTTCATTCGGCGGTCCCGCCTCTCGTGCTGGTTCTGGCCGCGAGCAGGCGCGGGCTGCCGTTCCGCCTGAGGCCCGAAGCCCCGCTCGCCGCGCTCGCCCTGCTCGGCCTGTTCATCTCTTTTCTGGGGCTCGCCTTCCATTACGGCCACGTACACAAGGCGGCCCTTGAGACGGGGCAATCGACTCTGGAAAACCTTCAGACCGAGCCTGCCTGGAACCCCATTCGGTTCAACCTGATGCTCCTCGGGGTAAGGGCGAGGGCGGGGAAGGTGGCCCCCGACCAGCCCTCAAACTGGCCGCCGGAGCCTCATTGGTGGTATGGGCGTCCGGCCGAGGCCCCCGAGCAGAAGGCCGTGGACCTGAGAAAGTTCGCCAACCCTCAGCCCCTCGTACTCCGGGACCCGGCCGGGTTCACCGGGGCCGGCGAAAGGGCCGTGAGGATCATTTACCTCAACTTCCTCTGGATGGGCCCCGCCCTCCTGCTCGTCACGTGGTCATCATGCCGCAGGGGAGATGAAGAGATGGCTGCCAGCCGTCCGAGGGGTAAGAAGGCCGACGCGGCTGACTGACCTTTTTAACTTCGGGCCGATCAGCCGCGCGGGGCGGTCAGGTTCATTGGACTTCCCAGTCGCCTACGAATGGCCTGTCGCCTGAGATGCCGAACGTGAATATCATGTCCGGCTCGCCGACCGAGTTCGCGTTTCTCAGAAAGAAGAGGGTCTCGCCCGGCCTGTAGAGCCCGATTGAATCCGCGCCGTCGCCGTCCCAGTCGCCCGCCAGAGGGATGTCTCCGGGCGCGCCGAAGGTTATGATCAACTCGGGGTCTCCGACCTTGTTGCTGTTGCGCAGGACGAAGGTCGCGATGTCGGGGCGGAAGGCCCCGATGGTGTCGGTCCCGTTGCCGTCCCAGTCGCCGACGACGGGGATGTCGCCGACGGCCCCGAAGGCGATGACCGCGTTGGGGTCGCCCGCGCTGTTGGCGTTGCGGAGGAAGAAGGTGACATCCCTCGGCCTGTAGACCCCTATGGTCGTGCTGCCGTTGCCGTCCCAGTCGCCCACGATGGGCACGTCTCCCGGCGAGCCCAGAGGCACGACGAGGTCGGGCTCGCCGCTCATGTTGCTGTTCCGCAGATAGAATGTGTTAGTCGAGGGCCTGTAGGTGCCGATGGTCACGGTCCCGTTGCCGTCCCAGTCTCCTGTCAGGGGGATATCTTTCGACTCTCCGTACACGACCTCAACCCCCGTGACCCCCTGGCCCAGTCCGCTGTGGAGGTAGAACTTCTTTTCCCCGCCCCTGAAGACGCCGACCTTGACGGGCCGCACCTTCCTCCCGTCGGGCTTCTCGGTCTGCTTTACGGCGTCCTTATACCTGCAACTCCCGAGGGCCAGCAGGCAGAAGGCGAGGGGAAGGCATGCGCGAAGAAACGGTCTGTTTTTAATGATGATCACCTCCGCGAAAGAGACTCGGATTTCATGGCGGAGGCTAATTGTAGATGCTCACCGGCTTCTTATCAAATCAACTTTGACCGCGGCGTGTGATGAAGCTAATATAAACGGTCTGCCCGCGGGGTTGGGATACGGAGGGCCATCGGGAGGCTCCGGAAAACGTGATAATGTCTAAGAAAACTGACTCCGGGCACAGGGAATGATCAAACTTGCCATCATAGGTTGCGGGTACTGGGGGATAAACTACGTGCGGGTCTTCAGCGAACTTCCCGAAGTACGCGTGAAGACCGTCTGCGACCAGAGCCCCGAGCGGCTCCAGGTAATCCGCGAGAGGTACCCTTTGATCGAGACGCGCGAGAGCTGGGAAGAGACCGTGGGCGACGGGGAGGTCGACGCGGTCGTCATCGCCGCGCCCGCCCGCGAGCATTTCGAGCTGGCCCGGCGGAGCCTCTTTAAGGGCAAGCACGTGCTGGTCGAAAAGCCCATCGCGTCGGACGTGTCGCAGGCCGAGGCCCTCGTCCGCGACGCCGAAGCCTCGGGCCGAATCCTGATGGTCGGGCACACGTTCCTTTATAACGCCGGGATCAGGAAGATGAAGGAACTGATTTCGAGCGAGAGCTTCGGGCGGATCCACTACCTGCATGCGACGCGGACGAACATGGGGCCGATCCGCCGGGACGTGAACGTGGTCTGGGACCTCGCCTCGCACGACATAGCGATCTTCAACTACCTCCTCGACTCGGAGCCGGAGTGGGTGAGCGCCGTCGGCTCAAGAGTCTTCAGCCCCGAGAGGGAAGACGTCGGGTTCGTCGCGTTGAATTACCCCAACGGGGTGATCGCCAGCATTCACACGAGCTGGCTGGACCCGAACAAGGTCCGCGAAGTCGTCGCCGTCGGCAGCCAGAGGAGGATCGTCTTCGACGACCTGAAGAACCTTGAGCGGGTCCGCATCTTCGAGAAGGGGGTCGGCCCGGCGGAGATGGAAGCCGACAGCTACGGAGAGTTCCGCCTGCTGGTCCGCGACGGGGACATAATCAGCCCGTGGATAGAGCCGAGCGAGCCACTCAGGAACCTCTCCATGCACTTTCTCGAATGCGTCAGGGGGGAATCGCGCCCGTTCACCGACGCCTCCAACGGGCTGAAAGTCGTCAAGGTCCTCACGGCAATCGATAGGTCTCTCGCGGGGCGCGGGGCGCCCGTGAGCGTTTCCTGAAGGTAATGCCCGATAAAGCGCCATCACACGTCGAAAGCGACAGGGAGCGGCCCGGCACGACCGGAATCCTGGTCTCGCTCTTCGCCTACAACGAGGGGGAGAAGCTCGCGCGGACGGTCGAGAAGTTTCCCGAGCGCAGGGCCTATGACGTTCTCGTAGTCGACGACGGGAGCACGGACGGCTCTCTGGACGGGGTAGAGCGGCCGGGCTTCACGGTCATCCGCAACGCGCGGAACGAGGGGCTCGGGGCGTCGATCAAGAAAGCCTTCCGCTACGCCATCGAGCACGGCTACGCGGTGATCGTGATCATGGCCGGGAACGGCAAGGACGACCCGCGCGAGGTCGGGAGGTTGCTGGACCCGATCCTCACGGGCGGGTACGACTTCGTTCAGGGGTCCCGCTTCCTCAAAGGCGGGGCTTACGGGAACATGCCCTTCCACCGCTCGCTCGCCACGCGGTACATCCACCCGCTCTTATTCTCGGCCCTTTCTGGCAGGCGCGTGACGGAGAGCACGAACGGGTTCAGGGCTTTCAAGACTTCGATCCTGCTCGACGAGAGGATCGACTGGGAGCAGGAGTGGCTCGACCAGTACGAGCTCGAACAGTACCTCCACTTCAAAGTCGTCAGGCTCGGCTACAGGAGGACGGAAGTGGCCGTGAGCAAGATTTACCCGGTGCGCGGGCGCGGGTACACGAAGGTGAAAGCCTTCACGGGCTGGTGGAGCATGATCAAGCCGCTCGTGTACCTCGCGGCGGGAATCAGGAAGTGATTAAAAACTGGTCTCGGAGGCGGTAGAGTGAAAGCTTTGGTGACGGGCGGGGCAGGCTTCATCGGGTCGCACATCGTCGACCTGTTACTTGAGAGGGGGTACGAGGTCCGCGTCTTTGACAGCCTCGAACTCCCGACGCACACGAAGGGCAAGCCCGACTACCTCTCCCCGGACGCGGAATTCATTCTGGGCGACATGCGCGACCCCGACGCGGTCAGGGCGGCGCTCGAAGGCGTCGACGTGGTGCTGCACGAAGCAGCGACCGGGGGCTTCACGCCGAGGATCGCCGACTACATGTCGGCCAACTCGCTTGCGACCGCGCGCATGCTTGAGATGATCCGGGACGACCGGCTCCCCGTGCGGAAGATCGTCGTGGCCTCTTCGATAGCCGTGTACGGGGAAGGGAAGTATTCGTGCGGGGAGCACGGGACGAGGTACCCCGGCCTGCGGTCAATCGGGCAGCTTGAGGCGCGGCGCTGGGAAGTCGAATGCTCCCGGTGCGGGGAGCCTCTCGCCTCTCGCCTGACGGACGAGGAGACGCCCGTCGAGCCCGCGACCGCGTACGGCATAAGCAAGTACGATCAGGAGAGGCTCGTGCTGACGTTCGGGCGGCAGTACGACATTCCCGCGGTCGCCCTCCGTTACTTCGTCACCTATGGGCCGCGCCAGTCCGTGTACAACCCTTACACGGGGGTCTGCTCGATCTTCTCCTCGCGGATAATGAACGACCTCCCGGTAGTCATCTACGAGGACGGGCACCAGACGCGCGACTTCATATTCGTCCGGGACATCGCGCGGGCGAACCTCTTCGTCCTCGAAGACGACCGCGCCGATTATCAGGCCTTCAACGTCGGCACGGGCCGGCCCACCTCCATCCGCGACCTGGCCCGCGCCCTGCAGAGATGCCTGGGCAGGGAAGGCCGCCTCGACCTGCCGGACAGCTTCCGGCCCGGCGAGGTGAGGCACATGGCGGCCGACGTCTCGAAGCTGTCGGCCCTGGGCTTCCGCGCCGAGACCCCGGTTGAGGAGGGGTTGAGGGAGTACGTCTCGTGGCTCTCCCGGCAGGGGCCGCTCCCGGAATACTTCGCCCGCGCGCAGAAAGAGCTCGAAAGCGCCGGCGTGGTCAGGCCCGCCTCGCGCCCTCCCGAATGACCCCCGCATTTCCGCTTGCATTAGTCCCCGGTTTGGCGTATAGAATGAATGAACCGTCATTCATTCTATACGGAGAATTGCATGGGAGCAGCAAGGCGGACCTCGCAGGCGAGGGAGAAGGCGAACGGGAAGTACGAAGCGATCCTTCGGGCGGCGATCAAGGTGTTCGGCAGGTGCGGCTTCTTCAACGCTAAGGTCGCGGACGTGGCGCGGGAGGCGGGGGTGGCCGACGGGACGGTCTACCTTTATTTCAAGAACAAAGACGACATCCTCGTCTCGATCTTCAACCACGTGATGGACGAGGCCCTGACTTCGGGCAGGGGCCGCTTAGCCGAGATCGAGGACCCGGTCGAGAAGCTCCGGCGGATCGTTCACGCGCACCTGGACAGGTTCGAGCGCGACCGCGACCTGGCCGTGGTCTTTCAGGTCGAGCTGCGGTCCTCGACGAAGTTCATGGAGCAGTTCTCCGCGACCAAGGTGACGGAGTACCTGGACCTGATCGGGAGCGTTATAGAGGAAGGGCAGAAGCGAGGCGTCTTCAGGGGCGGCCTCAACACGAGGGTCGTGGCGAAGGTGCTGTTCGGGGCGGTCGACGAGATGGCGACCAACTGGGTCCTGAGCCGCAGGCGGTACAGCCTCGTGGCCACCGCCGACCCGCTCCTCGACATCATACTGAACGGAGTCGCACAGCCCGCGCGGCATCAGGCGCAGGAGCGGGCGCGGACCGAAGTGAAGAAATGACGACCCAGCCCCGCACATTAAACGAGCTGTTCAACCGGGCGGTCGAGCGCTACAGGGGGTCGGAGTTCCTGCGGTTCAGGCAGGGCGACGGCTGGCGCTCGCTCTCTTACGGGGACGTGGCCCGCCGCGTGAGGGAGCTCGCGCTCGGCCTCTACGGGCTCGGCTTTCGCAGGGGGGACAAGCTGGCCCTGTGGTCGGAGAACAGGCCCGAGTGGAACCTGGCGGACCTCTCGTCTCTCGCTATAGGGGCGGTCGACGTGCCCATCTACTCGACGCAGGCCAGGGCGCAGGTCGAGTACATTCTCATCAATTCCGGGGCGCGGGCGATCTTCGTCTCCGGCCCGTTCCTGGCGGAGGGGGTCGCCCTGAAAGGGCGGGTTCCGGGCCTCGAATACGTGATCACGTTCGACGACATCCCCGAGGGTCTGAGGGGCGGAGGGGTCGTGACCATCACGGACCTCGTGGACCGGGGGCGCGCCCTCTTCTCCGAGCAGCCCGGGCTGTACGAGGCGCTCTGGAAGGCCGCCGCGCCCGACGACCTGGCGACCCTGCTCTACACTTCGGGCACGACGGGCGACCCGAAGGGCGTGATGCTGTCTCACAGGAACCTCACGGCCAACGCGGTGAACGGGTACTCGTGGCTGGGGCTGGAAGGGCTGCGCGACGTGGCGCTGACGTACCTGCCTTTCTCCCACATCTTCGAGCGCGGCGCATGGTACCTGTACGCTCACGCCGGGACCGTGATCGCGTACGCCGAGAGCATCGACGCGGTGGCGAAGAACCTCGGGGAGATTCGCCCGACCGTCATGACGAGCGTGCCGCGCATGTTCGAGAAGATTTACGGGCGCATAATGGAGAAAGGGATCTCTTCCGGCTTCCCGCGCAAGCAGATATTCCTCTGGTCCCTGAACGTCGGGAGGAGGTGGGCAGAGCGGGTGGACTCTAAGAAGCCCGCCGGCGCGTGGCTCTCCCTGCGGCACAGGGTAGCCGACGCCCTCGTCTTCAAAAAATGGCGCGAGGCCGTGGGGGGCAATATCCGGGTCTTCATCTCCGGCGGCGCGCCCCTCGCGCCCGAGATCGCCTACCTCTTCTGGGCCGCGGGGCTCCCGGTGCTACAGGGCTACGGCCTCACGGAGACCTCACCCTCGATCTCGTGCAACCTGGAAAATCGGAATCGGGTCGGCTCGGTCGGCCCCGTGATGGAGAACGTTCAGGTCAGGATCGCCGAGGACGGGGAGATCCTCGTCAAAGGCGACACGGTGATGCTCGGCTACTACAACCGGCCCGCGGAGAACGAAGAGGCATTCACCCCCGACGGCTGGTTCCGGACGGGCGACGTAGGCCACCTAGACGCGGACGGGTTCCTCTTCATCACCGACCGCAAGAAGGACCTGATAAAGACGAGCGGGGGGAAATACGTCGCCCCGCAGCAGCTCGAAAGCCTGATCAAGTCCAGCCGCTTCGTGGCCCAGGTCGTCGTCGTCGGCAACGGCCGCCGGTTCGCCTCGGCCCTCATCGTCCCGAACATGGAGATGGTGAAGAGCTACGCCGAGATGAAGCACATTAAGTTCAAAGACGCCGGGGACCTGCTGGGCGATCCTCAGATAATCGACCTGTTTCAGAGGCAGGTGGATAAATTCACCTCGGAGCTCGCGCGCTACGAGAGGGTCAAGAAGGTGGCGCTCCTGGGCTCCGAGCTTACGATTGAATCGGGCGACCTGACGCCGACGCTCAAGCCGCGCCGCAACGTGATCGAGAAGAAGTACGCGGGGGTCATAGACCGGCTCTACGACGAGGGCAGGCAGGCGGCGGCCGTTTAGCCGGCGAGTTAAGGAACGTCAACGGAGGGTACGAAAGTGAGTTACAAGGTAGACAGGGTCGCGGTGCTGGGCGCGGGGACGATGGGCGCGCAGATCGCGGCGCATTTCGCGAACGCGGGGGTGGAAGTGCTGCTGCTCGACATCACGCCGAAGGAGTTGCAGCCCTCGGAGCAGGCGCGCGGCCTCTCGCTCGACAGCCCGCAGGTGAGGAACCGCGTCGCGAACGCGGGCCTCGAAGCGGCGAAGAAGATCAAGCCCGCGGCCTTCTTCTCGCCCGCGCTCTCGGGGCTGGTCAGGACCGGCAACTTCGAAGACGACCTGCCCAAAATATCGGGCGTGGACTGGGTCATCGAGGCGGTGGTGGAGAACCTTCAGATCAAGCGCGACCTCTTCGCGCGGGTCGACGGGCACCGGAAGCCCGGGACCCTCGTGAGCTCCAACACCTCGGGCATCTCGATCAGGGCGATGTCCGAGGGGCTGCCGGAAGACTTCAGGAGGCACTTTCTGGGGACGCATTTCTTCAACCCCCCGCGCTACCTGAAACTGCTTGAGGTAATCCCGACGCCGGACACCTTGCCGGAGGCGGTCGAGTTCGTCTCGCGCTTCTGCGACCGGCGCCTCGGCAAGGGGATCGTCTACGCGAAGGACACGCCCAACTTCATCGGGAACCGCATCGCGTCGTTCAGCTCCCTGAACACGATCAGGGTGATGGTCGAGGGCGGGTACACGATAGAGGAGGTCGACGCGATGACCGGGCCGCTGATCGGGAGGCCGAAGTCCGCCTCCTTCAGGACCGCCGACCTGGTCGGGCTCGACACTTCGCTCTACGTCGCCGACAACCTCTACGAGGCCGTGCCCGAAGACGAGATGCGCGAGGTGTTGAAGGCCCCCGATTTCCTGCGCGAGCTTGTGAAGCGCGGCTCGACGGGCAACAAGGCGGGGCAGGGGTTCTACAGGAAGACGAAGGGCGAAGGCGGCAAGCCCGAGTTCTGGGCCCTCGACTACACGACCCTCGAATACAAGCCCCCGCAAAAATTCCGCGCGCCGTCGATTGACGCGGCGAAGGCCATCGAGGACCCGAAGGAGAGGGTCCGCACGCTCGTCTACGGCAAGGACCGCGTGGGGGAGTTTTTATGGAAGACGATAAGCGGCAACCTGATCTACGCGGCGAACCGCGTCCCCGAAATCTCTGACACGATAGTCAACCTCGACAACGCGGTGGAGTGGGGGTTCAACCACGAGCTAGGCACCTTCGAGCTCTGGGACGCGATAGGGGTCGAGAAGTCGGTCGCCAAGATGCGCGAGGACGGGCGGCAGATCCCCGAGCTGGTCGAGAAGCTGCTGGCTTCCGGCAAGAAGACTTTTTACGAGACGAGGGAAGGCCGCTCTTACTACTTCGACCTCGCGAGCGGCGATTACAAAGAGGTGGAGCCGCGGCCCGGGGTGATGGTCCTGAAGTCGATCAAGGACCGGGGCAGCGTGATAAAGAAGAATGCGGGCGCGTCCCTCGTCGACATCGGCGACGGGGTGGCCTGCCTTGAGTTCCACTCGAAGATGAACTCCATCGGCGGCGACACGGTCGCGATGATGAACTACGCGGTCAAGGAGGTCGATAAGAACTTCGAGGCCCTGGTGGTCGGGAACCAGGGGGAGAACTTCTCGGTCGGGGCGAACATAATGATGGTGCTGCTGGCCGCCCAGGAAGGCGAGTGGGACGAGATCGCCCTCGGGGTCCGCCAGTTTCAGAATGCCAACATGTCTCTGCGGTACTCATCCAAGCCGGTCGTGACGGCGCCCCACGGGATGGCCCTGGGCGGGGGCTGCGAGGTCACGATGCACGGGGACAGGGCGAGGGCCGCGGCCGAGACGTACCTCGGCCTGGTCGAGGTTGGGGTCGGGCTGATCCCCGCGGGCGGAGGGGTCAAAGAGCTCGTGGCGCGCGCGGTCGAGGGCGCGCTCCCGGACGAGGACCTGTTCCCGAGGGTAAAGAAGGTCTCGGAGGCCATCGCTACGGCTAAGGTGTCGACCTCGGCCTTCGAGGCGCGCGAGCTCGGCTTCCTCCGCGACTCGGACCAAGTGACGATGAACAGGGACCGCCTGATCGAGGACGCGAAGCGGACCGCCCTCGCGATGGTGAAGGAAGGCTACACGCCTCCCCGCCCGCGCGCGGACATCCCGGTCCTCGGGGAGCCCGCGCTCGCGACCATAAAGCTCGCGGTCCACATGATGGTGCGCGGGGGCTTCATCTCGGAGTACGACGCGCACGTCGCCGGGAAGCTCGCTTCCATCATCACGGGCGGCGACCTGACGCGCAAGACTCTGGTCTCCGAGCAATACCTGCTGGACCTTGAGCGCGAAGCCTTCGTCTCGCTCTGCGGCGAGCGCAGGACCATGGAGCGCATACAGCACATGCTCAAGACCGGGAAGCCTCTCAGGAATTAAGGGTGTTTAAGGGCGGACGTAGGGGCAGCCCTACTCAACGGAGAAGACCATGAAAGACGCAGTTATAGTTAAAGCTTTGAGGACGGCGGTCGGGAAGGCCCCCAGGGGCTCTCTGAAGGACACGAGGCCCGACGACATGGCGGCGGCCGTGATCCGGGCCGCAATCGAGGGGACCCCCGGCCTCGAGCCGGGGATGGTCGAGGACGTGATCATCGGGTGCGCGAACCCCGAGGCGGAGCAGGGGATGAACTTGGCCCGGCAGGCTTCGTGGCTCGCGGGGGTCCCGAAGGAGGCTTCGGCGGTCACCATCAACCGCTTCTGTTCTTCCGGGCTTCAGGCGATAGCCTTCGCCGCCGAGCGGATCATGTGCGGCTGGTCCGACTGCATAGTCGCGGGCGGCGTGGAGACCATGAGCCTGATCCCGATGGGCGGCCATAAGATCGCCCCCAATCCGACCATCGTGGACACGTGGCCGGACTACTATTTGAACATGGGGCTCACGGCCGAGAACCTCTCGAATAAGTACTCCATCTCGCGCGAGGAGGCCGACGAGTTCTCCCTGCGGAGCCACCTGAAAGCGGCTGAGGCGATCAAGGCCGGGAAGTTCTCGGACGAGATCGTGCCCTTGCAGGTCAGGACCGTCGAGCTCGAGGCGGGCGGCAAGAGGAAGGCCCGAGAGTTCACTTTCGGGACGGACGAGGGGCCGCGCTCCGACACTTCGGCCGAGGCGCTCGGGAAGCTCAGGCCGGTCTTCCACGCGCGCGGGACCGTGACGGCCGGCAACTCTTCGCAGATGTCGGACGGGGCGGCGGCCGCCATCGTTATGTCTGCGGACCGCGCGGGCGAGCTCGGCATCAAGCCCGTAGCGCGGTTCGTCGCGTACGCCACGGCGGGGGTCTCGCCCGACCACATGGGCATCGGGCCGGTGGCGGCGGTCCCCAAGGCCCTGAAGATCGCCGGGCTCTCTCTGGACGACATCGACGTCATCGAGTTGAACGAAGCCTTCGCGGCGCAGGCCCTTTCGGTGATTAAGGAACTGGGCATGGACCCGGAGAAGGTCAACGTGAACGGGGGGGCGATAGCCCTCGGGCACCCGCTCGGGTGCACGGGCGCGAAGCTCACCGCGAGCATTCTTCAGGAGATGCGGAGGCGCGACGCGAGGTACGGGATGGTGACCATGTGCGTCGGCGGCGGCATGGGCGCGGCCGGGATTTACGAGCTTCTGTAAAGGAATTTTGCGGAGAGATTTTATAAAGGAGATCAGTTATGACGAGCCTTGCAGAGAAGAAGAAGGTGTTGAAAGGCGCGAGCTTCATCCTCGAAGACCACGACGCGAGTGAAGTCTTCACGCCCGAGGACATAAGCGACGAGCATCGCATGATAGCTCAGACCGCGCGCGAGTTCACCGAGAACGAGATACTGCCGCGCGACGCCGAGATCGAGAAGAAGGACTTCGCCCTCACGAGGGAGCTGCTCCAGAAGGCCGCCGAGCTCGGGCTTGTCTCGATAGACATCCCGGAAAAATTCGGGGGGGCCGGACTCGACCTGCTCAGCTCGCTCGTCGCCTCGGAGCAGATGTCCGGCCAGGCCTCCTTCTCCGGCACGCTCGGCGCGCACACGACAATCGGCACCCTGCCCATAGTCTACTTCGGGACCGAGGAGCAGAAGGCGAAGTACCTGCCCAAGCTCGCGACGGCCGAATGGATCGGGGCCTACTGCCTGACGGAGTCCGGCTCCGGCTCCGACGCGCTCGGCGCGAAGACCAAGGCCGTGCTCTCCGAGGACGGCAGCCACTACGTCCTGAACGGCCAGAAGATGTGGATCACGAACGCGGGCTTCGCCGACGTTTTCATCGTCTTCGCGAAGGTGGACGGGGACAAGTTCACGGCCTTCATCGTCGAGCGCACCTTCCCCGGAGTGTCGGTCGCGCCCGAGGAGCACAAGATGGGGCTGCACGGCTCGTCGACCGCGGCGGTCAACCTCGAAGACGCGGCGGTCCCGGCGGAGAACGTCCTGGGCGAGATCGGCAAGGGCCACAAGATCGCGTTCAACATCCTGAACATAGGCCGTCTGAAGCTCGGGGTCGGCGCGATCACGGGGTCCAAGCGGCTCGTGACAATC
Organism: Blastocatellia bacterium; assembly: GCA_035634255.1. Taxonomy (GTDB): domain Bacteria; phylum Acidobacteriota; class Blastocatellia; order UBA7656; family UBA7656; genus DATLMR01. Next base: position 30,656 of record DASQDI010000127.1, on the reverse strand, counting down.
GCGACCGAGTACGCGAAGCAGCGCCACCAGTTCGGCGTGCCCATCGCTTCTTTCGGCCTGATCAAGCACAAGCTGGCCGAGATGGCCATCCGCGCCTACGTCGCCGACTCGATGACCTACCGCACGGTCGGGATGATCGAGGACGCTCTGACGACCGTGGACCGCGACGTGCCGGAGGAGGTGCTGAAGGCCATCGAGGACTACGCCATCGAGTGCTCGATCATCAAGGTCGTGGGCAGCGAGACGCTTCAGTACTGCTCGGACGAGGCGGTTCAGGTCTTCGGCGGCAACGGCTACTCGCAGGACTACCCGGTGGAGAGGGCGTACCGCGACGCGCGCATCAGCCGGATATACGAGGGCACGAACGAGATCAACCGCCTCATCATCTCCGGGCAGCTTCTCAGGCGCGCCGTCAAGGGCGAGCTGCCTTTGTTCCAGGCCGCGAAGAGGCTGTCGGACGAGATGCTCTCCCCGCAGCTCGCGGAGGAGCCGGGCGACGAGACGTTCGCGGCCGAGCGCGCGGCGCTCGCTAACGCGAAAAAGGCCGTGGTGGCCGTTCTCGGGTCGGCGGCCCAGAAGTACCGGGACAAGGTGCAGGGCGAGCAGGAGGTGCTGGCCGCCGCGAGCGACATGATCATGGACGTGTTCGCGATGGAGAGCGCGATCCTGAGGACCGAGAAGCTCATCTCGGCGCGCGGCGAGGCGTCGTGCTCCGTGCAGGTCGACGCCACGCGGACGTTCGCCAACGACGCCATCCAGCGCATCGAGCAGCAGGCGAAGCAGGCGCTCGCGGCGATGTCGGAAGGCGACGAGCTGCGGACGATGCTCGCGGTCCTGAAGCGCTACATGCGGTTCGTCCCCTTCAACACGTTCGCCGCGCGCCGCCGGATCGCGGACGCCCTGGTCGAGGCCGGCCGGTACAACCTTTAACCCGATTGGAATGGTCGCGGAGGGCAGCCCTCGTCTCTGCCCTCCGCCATCTCTCGACCGGCCGCCGGGTCCCGACAACATGAAAATCCACAGGATAAGTCTACCAACTCCCTTTTACGTCGGCCCCGTCAACGTCTATCTCATTCAGGAAGACCCCCTGACGCTCATCGACGTGGGGCCGAGGAGCGACGAGACCGTCGAGGCTTTGAGGTCGGGGCTGAACCGGCTCGGGCACCGCCTGTCCGACATAAAGCGGGTCATCATCTCTCACGCGCACGCGGACCACTACGGCCTCGCTCGGCTGGTCGCGGAAGAGTCGGGTGCCGGGGTCTTCATCCACGCATGGGACGCCCCGTCGGTTTTAGCCTCGTCCGACTACGGGGCTTACCGAGAATTGCTCGCGTCCGCAGGGGTGCCGCGCGAGATGGTAGAGAAGATGGAGGCGGGGTACCGGAAGTTTCTCGGCTTCACCTACCCTCTGGAGAAGGTCGAGGTGCTCGAAGACGAGGACGAGGTCGTATTCGAGAAGGAGAGCCTGACCGTCGTCCACACGCCCGGCCACACGCCCGGCTCGATCTGCCTCGTCCGTTCGAGCAACCGCCTCGTCTTCGCCTCCGACACCGTGTTGAAGAACATCACCCCGAACCCCGTGCTGAGCCCCGACCCTTACGACGAGAAGAAGCGGTTCCAGTCCCTCGGCGAATACTTAGTCTCCCTGGCCCGCATAAAGTCTCTGGCCCCGACGCTCCTGAAGGGCGGGCACGGCGAGGACGTGACGGACTACGACGAGCACTTCCACAGGCTCTACCGCTTCACGCAGTCGAGGCAGTCGAAGCTCCTGTCACTGATACCGAAGGGGGGCATGTCGGGCTGGGAGGCGTCGCAGCTGCTCTTCCCGAACGCCTCGGGGTACAACCGCTTCCTCGCGCTGTCGGAGACGGTCGCGCACCTGGACTTCGCGGTCTCCGAGAGCAGGCTCGTGATCGAGCGGCGGGATGGCAGGGACCTCTACCGCGCGCCCTGACCCGGCGGGTAAAGCCCGGACGGCGGTTCATTCTCCCCGCGCCCGGATGCCGTAACGCCGCTTTGAACCCGCGCGCGTCTGGCATATAATCCGGCCCTTATGAACCTCATTCCTTCGTACTTCAACATCTTCGACTACTTCCTCGGCGAAGAGAAGCTCTCCCGCATAGGCCACCGCACGGCCCTTGAGTTCAGAGGCAGCCGGATAACCTACCACGAGTTGCGCAGGGAGGTCGATTACTGGACCGAGCAGATTCTGACCTGCGGGGTGCGGGAGGGCGACCGTGTGGCCCTGCTGCTGTACGACTCCCCCGAATTCATCGCCTGCTTTCTGGCCTCCGCCTCGATCGGGGCGATCTGCGTCCCGATAAACACCTACATCTCCCCCGACGAGGTGATGCTCATCCTCTCGGATTCGGGGGCGAGGGCCGCGATAGTCGAGGACGAGCTCGAATGGAAGGTCGACGACAACAGCTCGTCGTTTTCGGAGCGGTGCTCGATGCTGGTCGTCGACACGTCGGGGCGGCACTACCTGGACCCGAAGGACGAGATCGCCCCGCGCCCGCCCCTGCCTGCCACCACGCGGGAGGCGCCCGCGTTCATGCTCTACACGTCGGGCAGCACGGGGACCCCGAAAGGCGTGCTCCACCTCCACGGGGCCATCCCCGCGACCGTCGACACTTACTCGAAGAGCATACTGAGGCTGACGCAGAGCGACCGGGTCTATTCGGCCTCCCGCCTCTTCTTCGCCTACGGGCTCGGGAACAGCCTCTCGTTCCCGCTCGCGGAGGGGGCGACGGTCATCCTCGACACGGAGCGCCCTTCGGCCGGCCACCTCGCTAGCCTGTTCGAGGAGCAGGCCCCGCGGGTCTTCTTCGGGGTGCCCGCCCTGTACCGCTCCCTGCTCGACCTTCACGCGGGCGGGAGGCGTCTGGACGTATCGTCCCTGAGGCTCTGCGTCTCGGCTGGCGAGGCCCTCCCGCCCGCGATCTTTGAGGAGTGGCGGAGGGAGTTCGGCCTGCCGATCCTCGACGGCATCGGCTCGACCGAGATGCTGCACATCTTCATCTCCAACACCCCCGAGCGGCCGCGCGCCGGGTCGAGCGGGCTCCTCGTGAACGGGTACGAGGCGCGCCTGACGTCGGGGGGCGACGAGGAGTCGGGGCCGGAGCGGTCGGGGAATTTATGGGTGCGCGGGGCGAGCGCGACCGCGAGGTACTGGAACCGGCCCGACCTGACGGGCGAGACGATTCAGGACGGGTGGGTGAAGACGGGCGACCTCTACAGGCGGGACGGGGAGGGCTTCTTCTACCACGTGGGCCGGTCCGACGACTGTTTCAAAGTCCGGGGGCTGTGGGTGTCCCCAATCGAAGTCGAATCGATCCTGCTGTCGCACGAGGCGGTCTCGGAGGCGGCGGTGGTCGCGGCCTCAGACGAGAAGGGGCTGGCAACCGCGCGCGCGTATCTGGTCATCAGAGAGGGGAGAGATTTATCGAATCTCAGGGAAGAGCTGCGGGAGTTTCTGTCCTCGCGCCTTCCGCAGTACAAAGTGCCATCTCTGTTCGAATTCATCGGAGAACTGCCGCGCACCTCGACCGGGAAGGTCCAGAGGTTCAAGTTGAGGGCGGAGGGTCTGGCGCGTCAGCCCGGAGGTGATAATGAGGATCAGTAGGAGAGCGAGTTTGGTTTCATCCCTCGCCCTGCTGGCGGGGCTGTCGGTCTCGGCGCTTGCGCAGCAGGGCTGGTCGCGGGCCCAGAGCATCCGCCAGAACGGGCAGGAGGCGACGGTCAACGCGGTCTATTACGACGGAGACCTCGTCTGGGTCGTCGGGGCCGGGGGGCTCGTCGCCAGGTCGGACGACGAGGGGCGCAGTTTTCAGGAGATGGACCTCGGGGTCTCCTCGGGCCTCAACGATGTCTTCGGGCGCAAAGACGACCTCTGGATCGTCGGGGACGAGGGGGCCATTTTTCTGAGCACCGACGGGGGGCGTAGCTTCGTCAAGAGCCTCGGCAACACGCGGTCGGGGCGGAGCGCCCAGGCCGAGCCCCCGCGCGATTACTACTCCGTTCAGTTCATCGACGAAGAGACGGGCTTCATAGTGGGCGACGAGGGGCTGATCCTCGCCTCGAACGACGGGGGAGTTTCGTGGAGGGAGCAGCGCAGCGGCACGACCGCGCAGTTGTTCCACCTCAGTTTTCAGGGCAAGCGGGGCTGGGTCGTCGGGACGGGCGGGGCCATCCTGCACACGGACGACTGGGGGCGGAACTGGTACCCCCAGACTTCGGGCACCACGGACGATTTGAACCGCGTATATTTCGTCACCGAAAAGGTCGGCATCGTCACGGGAGACAATGGGGCCTTACTGAGGACCGATAACGGCGGCGCGACCTGGGAGAGGGTCGCCCTCAAGACTAGGGAGCCTCTTTTCGGGATCAGCTTCATAGACAGGAAGACCGGCTGGGTCGTCGGCCACAACGGGCGCGTCATCAGGACCTACGATGGGGGCGTCACGTGGGTCGAGCAGGAGAGCGGGACGAAGACCGACCTGTTCGCCGTCTCTTTCAGGAAGAACAACGGGTTCGCGATAGGCAAGGGCGGGCTCGTGATGAGGTACTACGAGAAGAGGTGAGGCGGGCTCTCGCGAATCAGGTGTGGGTAAAAAAAGGGCCGGTCGCGCGACCGGCCCTTTTAAATTTGCTCAGGCGTGAGTCTAGTTGAAAGTGAACTTCGTCAGGGTCGTAGTAACGACCACCAGGCGGTTGCCCTCACGCCTCACCTGCAGGGTCACGACTCCGCAGGGCGGGTTCGTGATGCGGATGGTGCGGACGGCCCCCTCGGGGAAGAACTGGCCGATGGTCATGCCGTTGATCTGCCCCCGGCCGATGAGCTTCCTCCCGCCCTTCTTGATCTGAGCGTTGGTGAAGGGGAAGAAGACCCCGTTCGCGTCGGTCACCTCGAACGTGGCCCCCGCGAGGAATCGCACCTCGGTCCCCCCGGTCGGGGTGGTCGTCGTTACCGCGATGCGGGTGTTGTTGGTGGTTATCCTGATGTTGGCCGTGTTGACGGTGGGCCCGACGGAGCCGATTGCGAAATTCGCGTTGCTCGTGTCGCTCGAAGTCGTGCCGTTAACGTTAGTCGCCGCGATGAGCACTCTCGCCGTCGTCGTGCAGATGTTCGGGACGGTCCACGCGAACGTGCGCGCGTCGGCAGGGAGCGCCGGGGTGAGCGGGCTGTTGAAGGCAATCGGGATCGGGAAGGTCGCCCCACCGTCGGTCGAGAGGAAGATGTCGAACCCGCGTATCTGGTTCGCCACCCCCGCGGGCACGGTCCACGTGATGTTGAAGGTCTGCCCGAAGATCAACCGCTCCCCGCCGTTCGGCGCGGTCAGCATGACGGTCGCGCCCGTGTCGGAGATCGTGAAGTTCGCGTCGCTCGTGTCGGAGCCGGCGCCGCCCTGCAAATCGACCGCGGTCACCTGAATGCGGGCGGTCGTCGTGTTCAGGCCGATGGGTACGGCCCACTCGAACGTGCGGGCCGTGCCCGGCACCGCCAGCGCGATGATGTTCGGGTCGGGGAAGGTGGCCCCGCCGTCGGTCGAAAGCCTGATCTCGAACCTCTGAATGGTGTCGTCCCCGTTGGGGTCGGAAGCGGTCCAGGCTATCTCGAAGGTCGTGCCCCCGACGATAACCTCCCCGCCATCGGGCTCGGTGACTTCGACCACGGGGTTCTCGTTCTGCGGGGGCGCGTCCGTGTCGGCCGCGAGCAGCAGGTAGACTTTGCCCGCGTCACTCCTCGTAGCCTGGCCGACCACCGCCGCCGCGAAAGGGGCTCCCAGAGCCAGGTCTCCGCCCGTGTTGTCGTCGAAGTCCCCGGCGGTGATGGCCCACCCGAGTTCATCCCCGGTGGCTTCGCCCAGTATGCGGACGTCGTCCTGACCTAAAGCGATGTCCCTCGTAGAGAGGAATATGAGGCTCGGGCCTCCGAAGAAGATCGAGACGGAGCCCCGCCCGTTGACGGCCGAAGGGGCCCCGACGATCAGGTCAGCCCTGGCGTCTGTGTTGTCAGGGGAGTTGACCTGCCCGGCGAAGACGGTCGCCCCGAGGTGGTCTCCCGCCTGTCCGAACACCGTGAGCGCGACCGGGTTATTGAAGACGTCGATCCTCGCGGCGTTGAGGCCGGGCCCGCCTAAAAAGACGTAGGCTTCGCCGCCGTCGGTCCTGCTATCGGCGGGGCCGTCAGCGTCGGGCGCTCCTACGATAAGGTCGAGGTTCCCGTCGCCCGTCACGTCGCCCACGGCGACCGACGAGCCGAAGCGGTCGGCGTTGTTGCCCCCCTGGGCGAGTTTACTGCCTTCGCCGAAGATCGAGACGTTGAGCTGCGCGCTGGGGGTGGCGGCGCCGGTGTCTATCACCTGAATGGCTCCGTTGTTGGTGGCGATATTCTCCCCGCCGAATACTACGTAGACGGCGCCCGTGTCCGCGGCGGCCGGGACGGCCGGGGCGGTCACTTTGGCGGGCCTGTCCGCGCCGGGCGCGCCGATGACGATGTCGTTGGCGTTGCCGGCGTTGACGTCCCCGATGGAGAGGGCGGAGCCCAGGGCGTCGCCGGTCCTTCCGAAGACCACGACGTTAACCTGGCTCGGGGTGGCCCCGAAATCGATGGTGCCGGTCACCCCGCCCTGCCCGCGGGCGATGATGGCCCCGCCGAACCTCACGTAGGCCGCGCCCGCGCCGGGTCGCGTGCCCACGGGCCCGTCGTTGCCGGGCGCGCCGATGACGATGTCGTCGCTCGTGAAGTCATTCGCGCCCGTTATGCCCCCCACGTTGCCGGAGGCGATGGCGCTACCGAAGGCGTCTTCGGCCGCGACGCCCTGAATGATGAAATCCGCGGCGTTGGCCGTGTTCAGGTCGAGGGTGCCGGTGGCGAAGGTGTCCGAGCCGAGGAGGATCGTGACGGACCCGTTATTCAACCGCTCGGGGCTGAAGTCGGAGCCGGGCGAGCCGATGAGGAGGTCGTCGATCCCGTCGTTGTTCACGTCGCCCGAGGCGACCGCGAATCCCGTGCGGTCCCCCGAGGCCCTGCCCAGAATCCTGAGAGTGGTCTGCCCCTGGATGGCCGCGTCAATGGTCGCGGGGAACGGGGTGGTTCGCCCCGAGATGACGTAGACTATCCCCGCGTCGGGCCGGTCCACGACCGGGCCGCCCTGCGGGTTGAGGTTGACGTTGGCGTCCGGCGCGCCGATCACGAGGTCGTCGATGCCGTCGTTATCAAAGTCGCCCACCGTTAACGCGCGCGCGCGCGTCAGGGGGGTGAGGTCTCCGGACGCGCCGTTCCCGCTCAGGTGGTCGTCGGCGGCCGCGCCTAAAATTGTTACGTCGGTCCCGCTCGAAACCGGGTCTATTGTCTGGATTGTTTGGATGGTAACCTGCGCCCTGGTGGACAAACTTGCCGTGATGAATGCAAGTCCGATCAATGAGACAACGGCCAGTAAAGCCAGAACTCTCCGGCTTCCTGACCGGGCTTCCATGAATAAGTTCATGAAACTTTATTCCCCCTCCTAAAAGATGACTGGTCCGTTCTGGCCTGCGATTCTATCAGCCCGGTCCCCGTGAATCAAGTGGGAAGTTTAAGCTACGCATACTCTTTATACAAAGAATTGAAAATATGTGGAAAGATATTTATTGACTCGCTTTTGCTTTTTTGATATTTTCGGTCCCTCGTTGAGTAGAATGGGTACCCGTATTGAAATATGAGTATTGAAGGGTACCCGAGATGATTTAAGGCATTCCTGCCCGGAGACCGGCCGTTAAAGAGTTGCGAGAGCGGCCCGGTCAAATCGTGCGGAGCCGACTGTAAGGCGCATGTAATGTTCCAACCTCTCTTTGTCCGGCCGATCACTTCAACCGAGAGAGAGAACCTCGAACGGTATTCAGAATCCCCGAATCGCGAGGAAGCCTGGCGCGCGAAGGTGATCCTATTGTCGTCCGAGGGGAAGACGGCCGCCGAGATCAGCCAGAGGTTACAGTTTCACCCTTCGAACGTAAAGAAGTGGATACGCAAGTTCAACAAGGAGGGCTTAAAGGGCATCGCCGCGAGGAAGAGGGGGCCGCAGGGCGGGCCGAGGCCGAACTTCTCTCCCGAGCAGGTGGACGCCATCCTCAGCCGTGCGAAGGTGGAGCCCGCGGCGCTCGGGTACCCGTTCAACGAATGGACCCCGCAGAAGCTCGCGACGGCCGCCATCGAGCGGCGCATAGTGGAGCGGATAAGCCATGTGACGGTGAGGCAGCTGTTGAAGAAGAGCGTGGTCGCGCAGGCGGTCTCGACGAACGGCTTCCTGTCGCGCGCGGTGGCGAGCGTGAGCGACCTGGACTTCACGAGCCGGGGAGTCCGGCTCCATCTCGGCAAGGAAGCCTTCTCTGATTTTCTTTACGACGAGGCCGTCGAGCACCTCTACGCGGCGCTGGAAGAGGGGGCGGGCTCTGGGGAGAACGAGTCGCTCGCCCGGCTCCTGTTGAGCAAGGCCCTCGAAGAGCAGGGGCGTTTCGCCGAGGCGTACACGGCGATAGAGAAGTACGAGGACCCGCACACCCTCGCCCTGCTCCCCGCGCGCACCCGCGCCCGCATCAAGCTGCGCATCGGGTCGGTCCACAGCTGGCTGAGGAACCCGCCGAAGGCCATCGCGTCCCTGAACGAAGCGAAGAAGCTCTTCCTCGAATTCCAGGACGACCTCGGCGTTAGCGAGGCTCACTGCACGCTCGGCCGCACCTACATCCGCCTCGACGAGTTCCGGATCGCGCGGGACCACCTGCTCGCGGCGCTCACCTTTCAGAAGACGAACTCCGACCCCGAGCTGCTGGCGCGGATTTACGACCAGCTCGGCTCGGTGAGCTTCAGCGAGGGGGCGTTTTCGAGCGCGAGGGAGAATTACATGAAGGCCCTCGGCCTGGCCGAAGGCTCCTCGGACAAGAACCTGCTCGGCATGATCCTGCTCAACCTGGGGACGACTCTGGACGAGGGGTACCTGGGCGAGCACGAGCAGTCCGCGAAATATATTAAGCGCGCAATCGAGCACCTGAAGGAGGGCGGGCGGAAGGACCAGCTGGCCCTGGCGTACAACAACCTCGCGGCGAACCTGCGCGACTCCGGCGAGTGGGAAGACGCGATTGACATCGTCAACAAGGGGGTCGAGATCGCGCGGAGCTTCACCGAGCCGAGCTATGAGGCGACGGCGCGAATAACTCTGGCCGAGATCCTCTGCGCGAAGGGGAGGTTCCGCGACGCGGAAGAGAACCTGGAGCGGAGCCTGAAGCTGGTCGAAGGCAGCGTGGACAAGTGGGCCGAGAGTAACGCGCTCAGGATTCTGGCCGGGGTCTACAGGGGGCAGGGGAGGATCGAAGAGGCCCTGAAGACTTTGCGGAACGCGCTCGCCCTCTCCACGTCGATAGGCGACCTTCACGGGGTGACCTTCTCGCACGTCGAGCTGGCCGGGCTCCACTTCCTTCAGGGCGGGCACGATCAGGCGCGCGAGTACCTGGAGCTCGCGCAGGGGAGGCTGAAGGAAGAGAAGTCGCTCTTCCTGTCGGGCCTGATCCAGAGGCTTTCCGGGCAGCTCGAAGCGTCGAGCGGGCGGTTCGCGGAGGCCAAGCAGCACATCGCGCAGAGCATCTCGATCTTCACGACGATTAAGGTCCCGTACGAGATCGCGCGCAGCCATTTCGAGATGGGGTCCCTGCTGAAGATGGCGCGCGATTTCATCGGCTCCGAGACGAACTTTTTGCAGGCGAAAGAGATTTTTCAGAAGGTGGGCGCGGACCTGGACCTCGAGCTGACGATGAAGTCCCTGGCGGCGGTGGCGATGGGCGAGTCTCCGGTCCCGAGCGCGGTCCGCGTCACGTCGGCGAACGATGTCCTGCTGATGCAGAGGCTGATCGAGGCCTCGGCTTCGAGGGAGCTGCTTTTGCAGGAGCTGGCCTCCGTGGTCTACGAATACTTCCCTGCGAACACGGTGATGATCTGCCTCGAGGAAGAGGACCGGTCGTTGAGGGTTCTGGTGACGAAAGGCCTCTCGATGGAGGGCGCGGAGCGGATCGCCCGGACTCTGGACACCTCGCTTCCGGCCTCCGGGCACCGCGAGGACGGCTCCTACATCGCCTCGATAGGGAACGGGTATAACAACTCGGTGCTCCTGTACCTCTCCGCGAGCGAGCAGATCGACGTCAACAGGCTTCAGCCTCTTTTGAAGCAGGCGGAGCTGGGCCTTGAGACCTGCTCTCTGCGCAACAGCGCGCGCAGCTCCCCCCCGAAAGATTTCGAGCACCGGGTACAGACCATCATTCCGGGCTTCATCTGTTGCAGCGCGCACATGTTTGCGGTCATAGAGAAGATACAGAAGATCAGGACGAGCGACGTTACGGTCCTGATCACAGGTGAGTCGGGGACCGGCAAAGAGCTTGTCGCGAGGGCGATCCATCAGGAGTCCGCGAGGGCGAGGGCGATCTTCCTCCCTTTCAACTGCACCGCGACCCCGAAGGAGATAATAGACAGCCAGCTGTTCGGGCACAGGCGCGGGGCCTTCACGGGCGCGACCGCGAATTACCCCGGGATCATCAAAGCGGCGGACGGGGGGACGCTCTTCCTCGACGAGATCGGGGACCTCTCGCTTGAGGTTCAGCCCAAGCTGATGAGGTTCCTTCAGGAGTCGGAGATTCAGCCGCTCGGGGAGACGAAGCCGAGCCGGGTGGACGTCCGGGTGTTGGCCGCCACGAACTCGGACCTCGAAAGGGCCGTGGAAGACGGGCGGTTCAGGGAAGACCTCTTCCACCGGTTGAACATCATAAGAATTCACGTGCCTCCTTTGAGGGACAGGCGCGAAGAGGTGCCGGTCCTCGCGTCGCACTTTCTCGACCACTTCTCCTCGCGGTCGGGGAAGCAGGGGATCAGCCTGACGCAGGAGGCGGTCGAGGCGCTGACGGATTACGACTGGCCGGGCAACGTGCGCCAGTTGCGGAACGAGATCGAGAGGGTCGTGGCTTACGCGTCGGAGCCCGCGCGCATATCCGCCGACGACCTCTCGCCCGAGGTCGCGCACCCGCGCATGCAGACGGGCTCGACCCGGCTCCGCCCCCAGACGGAGCGGGCGGTGCCCAGAGAGTTCGGGTCTCTCAACGGGGGCTACGAGACTCGGCGCGAGAGAAGCCCCTCGAACGGGGGCGGGCGGATGAAGCTGAAAGAGGCCACGGCCCGGCTAGAAAGGCAGTTGATTGAGGAGGCCCTGGTCCGAAACCGGAATAACCTGTCGAGGACGGCGATTGATCTGGGCCTTTCCAGGAGGGGGCTCAGGCTCAAGCTGGCCCAGCTCGGAGTGCAGAGGGACGACGGCCTTTGAGCGCCCCGTTTTGCGCACAAGTTATTTTAATTTAAGGGGATTCTATCCGCTTCAGCCTGAAAAACGCTTGACATTGATACTCCAATCGAAATAAGATCGACTCGCTTTGTATCGTTTTTCGCATTAAGACCTCGGGGACCGAGAAAAGGCTTGCAGATAATATAATTAAGCCGCCATAAGCTGGGTATAAAGACAGCCCGCGGCACCGATCAAAGTACGAGGCCCGACATTTGGGCCGGCTCTGATTTTCGAAGCCTTATGCCGGCGGTGATTTAAGGCTCTCAAATATCATAAGGGTTAGATATGAAAAAAAGCATATTACCATCCGGTCGGCGTCTGCCACAGGGTTCGGCTGTCCTCTTGAGTCTGGCCCTGTTCTTCGCCGGGCTCGTGATTTCCGGCGAGGGCGCTCAGCCTATGAAGATCGACTCCGTGGAGTTGTGCGGATTGACGGGGTCGGTCAACAACATGGCATTCGTCTACGAGCGTTACGTCATCGTCGCGCCCTACGCGCCGAAGACCCTTGTGACGGACGAGAGCACGCTCGAAGAGTTCGATAATCACTACCTCTATTTGATCGACACGAAGAGGCCGGACCTGGGGATCCAAAAGACGGACCTCAAATGCTACTACCCCACCAGGCTCATTTACGACGCGGGGGCCGGGGTCGCCTTCGTCCGCGGGACGAGGTACGAGCAGGTGGGCGGTAAGTATGAGCCGGTCGAGGTGATCTCCCATGTGAGGATCAACCTGGACGACAATGGCAAGCCCACTTTCGGGAATGCCATTACCTTCGACGTGAAGGGCATCGACTCCGACCGCGCCAACGATGCGCTGCCGGACCTGGGGCTGAGCAAGCGCGGGAACGTGCTCGTGTTCGGCAATGGGGCCACCGTCTACACGTTCACGCTAAACGAAGGTTACATCTATAACGTCTCACTACTTTCCGCGGCGGAGTACAGTCAGGACAACAGCATCTCCTACCTGGACGTGGACGAGGCTACGAACACTCTCGTAGCCGTGGTTAACAGGCGGGAGAGGAAGGAAGACGGGGGCGTCAAAGAGTATTCAACCCTCAGGTTCTACTCCCTGAGGGACGACGGGACGATAGACCTCAAGAAGAAGATAGAACCCGATAAGTTTCCCGCGGGTACCGCTCTCACGGCCGGCAGCAACGTGGTCATAGTGCCCGGCCCGCCCGACCCGTCTACGGGCTACGAGAGCATAAACTCCGCCTACTTCGTCACCAACGACGGCTCGCTTTACGTGGCCGATCTGACGGAAGGGAACTCGCTGGCCGCCGACCCGTTTGACGCTCCTCTGAGGCAGCTCGACACTATCCCCGAGCTCGCGCAGTCGGACCCGGAGAATGCGAGCGCCCGCATACTGAAGTATGACGCGCAGAAGAAAATCCTGACCATAGTCAAGCGGGGTAACATCTCGCAGATTCGCAGACCTTTTTACGGCCGGCCGGGCCGACCCGGCAACATTCGCAGGCCCTTCTACGCGCGCGTGGCGGAGTCTCCGGCCGTGGTCTTCGCGCAGTTCGGCAAGAAGAATTCGAAGCTGAGCGGGGTCAAAGTATTCACGGATGAATTCGAAGAGGGCGATGGCCTGTCGACGCTTGCGATAGGGCCGGGGGCCGCGCCGTCCTTCGCGACGTATTCGGGCCGGCTCTACTCGGTCAACCTGCCGGACAACGTGAGCGGGGCGACCCTCGATAATGTCGGGCAGATCGGCGAGCGGATCGATAACCTCGCCTTCAGCCCGCAGCGGAACAGCTACGTCTCGATCAACTCCTTCCGGGCGAACGAAGAAGGGACCGAGATCGAACAGCCCGGCGTCCTGTCCGTCGCGAAGCTGCTTAATAACGGGAACGTGCCGACCTCTCCCGGTCTTTTCCAGAGCCTTACGTCGATTTCTCTCGGGATCGACAAAGTGATCCCGTCGATCCGCAGGCCCGTGAACATAGGCCGGCCCGCGCGTTAAACTCGGATGGCCCGTCGAATCAGGCAACCGGTGAAGTACGGCCTGATTCGACGGGCTCTTCAATAGGCGCGCCAGGACTCAGACCATCCTATCAACACATACGTGATAACCCTTTAAACGCCGCCTTTGCCGCCCGCCTTCCGGCCCTTGCAGAGCGATCCTGCCCCGCAGTGTTTGAGACATATATGCGCAATCAGGCTATATGAATCGGCCTGAGCTTGCCGCGGCGTTCCGGGCCCTGTCAAACCGTGCGGCTATTTTGTCCCGCCCCTTTGCAACGAAGCGACATTGTGGGAGAGGGGAAGTATGTGTATCATAGTTTTTCGGCGAAAAAGAGCAGATTTCTGAATTCATCCGGTGGCATGTATTTTGCTCGGGTCATCATATTAGAGATGAGTAACCCTGATAGGTTTAAACACCAATTATAGTCAAAGAAGAGAGGGTAGAACTTTGCGATCTGCGATCAGGAAAGCCAGGCCGGGACAGCATGCGAAAAGCAACGAGCAAGTCACAAGGGACGCTAAACAGATGTCTGTTAACAGAGACAGCTTAAGCTCCTACAACTGGCGGCTCGTGATGGATGCCATGCCGGAAGGCATCACGATCCACTCCTCGGGTGGCGAGATCCAGCACGCGAACAAGGGGATCCTTGATATTTACGGGGCGTCGCTGGGCGAGCTAGTAGGGCGGTCGTGCGAGGACGTCTTTCATGACGGCTCGCCGGGGTGCCCGCACCGCGAGGTGATGGAATCGAGGAAGGGCGCGAGCATCGAAGCGAGGCACGGGCTGGCCGGGAAGCTGTACAGCGTCACCCTTGACCCCATAATAGATCAGGGGGGCGAGCTGCAAGGCTTCATCAGGATCATGCGGGACATCAGCGAGAGGCAGAAGGCTCAGGAGCAATTGATCAAGGCGGAGCGATTCGCGACCCTGGGTCAGATGATCTCGGGCATCGCGCACGACGTGGGGACGCCTCTCAACATCATCTCGGGTTACTCGGAATACCTGCTGGTAAGGACCAAGCCCGACGGGCAGGGCTACAAGGAGTTGTCCACGATACTACAGCAGACGAGGCGGATCGCCGATTTCATCAAGCAGATGCTCGACCTTTCGAGGCCGGGGCAGGGGCGGTCAGACCCCATCGGGCTGAAGGGTTTCTTCACGGAATCCCTGGACCTGATGAGCCACCATTTCCGGAAGTCGAACGTGAAGGCCAACCTCACCTGCGATGGGAACCTGCCCCTCGTTTACGGGGACGCGCCGAGGCTGCGGCAGGCGTTCTTCAACCTCTTCCTCAACGTCTTCCAGCGCACGGGGCCGGGGAGCCGTTTGGAGATTATTATCAACGAGCCTGACGGGGGCGGGGGCCACGTAAAGATCACCATAAAGGGGACCGAAGCGAGCGGGGAGGCTCACGATTTTTCCGAGTCATTCTCCGCCTTCCTGAACCCTTCGAAGGGGGATTCAATTCTCGGCATGGGGCTCTCCCTGGCCAAAGAGATTCTTAACGAATCCGGGGCCAGAGTCGAGGCCCTGGGCACTGGGGAGTCGGGGGTTCCGCTCGTCATCATTCTACCCATAAGGAAAGCGGAAATCTCTGCCGGGTAACATCGGGAAATAAAATGGGGAACATGAATCAACGCATCTTGATAGTAGAGGATGAAGCTCCGATGTGCGAGCTGCTTATGTCCTTCTTCTCCGAGAAGGGGTATAAGGTCAACTCCGCGCAGAACGGGGAAGAGGCGATACAGCGGCTCGAAGAGCAGGACTACGCGCTCGTCGTAACCGACATCAAGCTCCCTGGCATGAGCGGCCTGGAGCTTCTGGCGAGGATTCGCCTGGAGTGGCCTGAAGTGGCGGTGGTCATCATGACCGCATTCAGCTCCATCTCGTCGGCGGTCGAAGCCATGAAGCTGGGCGCGGAGGATTACATAGGGAAGCCCTTTCAGCTTGACGAGCTGGTGATCACGGTCGAGAAGGCGCTCGAGCGCAGGAGCCTGCGCCGGGAAGTCAAAGAGCTCCGCGCGGAGGTGAGGGAGCGGTACAACTTCTCGAACATCGTGGGCCGGAGCAAGCCGATGCAGCAGCTCTTCGAGGTGATAAAGCGGATCGCCGCCCGGAGGGACGCCTCGGCCTTGATAATCGGCTCGACCGGGACCGGCAAGGAGCTCGTGGCGCGGGCGATTCATTACAATTCGGACCGGAAGGACGCGCCTTTCATGCCTATAAACTGTTCCGCGATCCCGGACACCCTTCTGGAATCGGAACTGTTCGGCCACCAGAAGGGGGCCTTCACGGGGGCGCACGAGACCCGGAGGGGGTTGATCGAGGAGGCGCAGGGGGGGACGGTCTTTCTTGACGAGATCAACACTCTCTCGATGAACCTGCAGGTGAAGCTGCTACGCGTGCTGCAGGAGAGGGTGGTGCGCAGGGTCGGGGGGCGCGAGAACATCCCCATCGACATAAGGCTCGTGTCCGCGAGCAACCAGGACCTGGAAGACGCCGTGAAGCGCGGCGAGTTCCGCCAGGACCTGTTTTACAGGCTCAACGTCGTGCCCGTGAGGCTGCCGGATTTGAAGGATCGCAGGGAAGACATCCCTCTGCTGGTCCATCATTTTCTTCAGAAGTTCTCGCAGCAGCACGGGGAGGCCGCTCGGCGCTTTTCCAGCGAGGCGATGCGGGCGCTTATGACTCACACGTGGCCGGGCAACGTTCGGGAACTGGAGAATGCCGTGGAGCATGCCCTGACTATGGGCAGCGGGGAGATTCTCGCTCCCGAAGACCTGCCCGCGAGCGTCACCGCGCCCGAGCGTGATATAGTCGAAGAGGCGACGCTCGATAACGTATCGCTTGAAGAGGTCGAGCGCCGCTACATCCTGCGGATACTTGATAAGATGGACGGGCATCAGATCAAGACGGCTCAGATTCTCGGGATAGACAGGCGGACCTTATACCGCAGGCTCAGGCAGTACGGCTACGGGGGGAACCTGCGGGAGGACGAGATGGATGACGAAGGGAATCAGGTCGGGAACGGCAACGTCCAGGCGAAGGCCTACACCACGTAGGACGGATCAGATAGATCGGGTACGCACGATGGCAGAAAAGAATAGCGATGATTTGAGGGAAGGCGGCACCGCTAAGGGGGCCGGTGCCGAGGGCCGGGACGAGGCGTCTCGCATCGGCTCGGCGCACGGGTCCGAGACGGCGGAGAGCGAGCGGACAGGGTACGCGAGGGAGATAGGCGAGCGCGGCTCGAACGAGGCTGAATCGAGCCGCGCGGTCCGAACCTCCAATTCCGGCCTGGGCTCAGCGGGCCGCATCCACCCGTCTCGCCGTCTGGAACTGAGGGCGAAGGGGTACGGCATAGGCGGGGGGTACGAGCGCCCCTACAGAAAGGATAAGTCGAAGCCGGCCGACGACAGGCGCGAACTCTACGGCCCTCTGCCTCATTCCGGTTATTACGGGGTGGGTAGCAGTCAGAGACCTTTCAAGCTCGGGCAGGCAAGCTTCAACGAAGAGATCGACTGGTACCGCAAGCAATACGGCGAAAAGACGAGCGGGTACGAAGGGAAGAAAAAGTAGAGGATTCCTTCGCGCCTGCCTGAACGAAACTCTGTGAGGGCAATGAGCAGGCACGGGGGATCAGTTGCCCCCTGTGCCTCCGCGCACATCGCCCGGCTTCGTGCCCAGGAGGATCTGCTTAGCCCTCTCTTCTTCCTTCGCGTAGGCGGTGGTCTTTTCGATCTTCCAGTCCTGGCCCTCCTGCTTGAGAATAAATCCAAGGTATTCTTTCTGAAGCTGGCCATCGCCTTTTGCGAAATTATACGTAATAGTGGCGCTGGCGTAAGCCTTGGCCTTGTCGTTGGGGTCTTGCATGAAGAGGTCTACGTTAACGTCTCGCACCCCGAGGTCTTTCAGGTGCTGTTCGATGCTCTTTTTCACAGACTCGGTATTTTGCGAGCAGGACATCGTCGTGAAAGAGAAGAGAAGAAGGATTGAAAGGCTGAGCACGGTTCCGGTCTTAAGACGGGCGAAGTGATGAAATTTCATAGCAAAATTTCTAACCCATCGTAATCTGTTTTTCAAGGCGGAACCCCTCAGGATAAAACCGATGTTCGGGAGGTTCTTATGGGTCTGATACTCAGGCAACTGCTGGCGGGCCGGGATTTCGCCCCGTCCAACACTTTCGCTTCGAACATGGCGAATTTTATATACCTGATAGGGGACGGCGAGACTCGCGAGTGCCTTCTCGTCGACCCCGCGTGGGACATTCCGGGCCTGCTCAATTACATCGACGCGGAAGGCCTGCGCCTGTCGGGGGCCCTGGTCACGCACTACCATCCCGATCATATCGGGGGGAATATTTTCGGCCACGGGATCGAGGGGCTGGCCGAGTTGATTTCGAGGCGGCCGGTCAAAATACATGTCAATGAGCATGAAGGCGACGGCGTTAAGGTGATAACGGGAATCTCGGAAGGCGACCTCTCGAGGCACAGCGGGGGGGATAAGATACGAGTCGGTAGTGTCGAGATCAGCCTTTTGCACACTCCCGGCCACACGCCCGGAAGTCAGTGTTTTCTGGTGGGGCCCAATCTCGTCTCCGGCGACACTTTATTCATCGGCGGGTGCGGCAGGGTCGACCTGCCGGGAAGCGACCCGGAGCAGATGTATTACTCGCTGACCCGCGTACTCGCCCGCCTGCCCGAAGAGACCGTGCTGTACCCTGGCCACGATTACGCCTCAAGGCCGGTCAGCACCATCGGCGATGAGAAGAGAGATAACTACTACCTGAAAATCCCAAGCCTGGCCGACTGGATGCGCACGATGGGCAGGGCTTAACCCGCCCGCCCACTTCAGTCTGATAACGAAGCTAATATAGTTGTCCGCAGTTGTTAGAGAGGCGAGGGAGATGGTGAAGTAGTCAGGAGTAATTAATAAAGAGATGGGTCTCCTTAGCATTGCACCCGAGAATATTTTTAAAGAGCAAATTGATTTTCCCGCCGGACTGTCGTGGGCATAAAGAATAAATGCCTCCTGCTCAAAAAATAGTATTGACTACTAAACTCCCCTGAGCATAATAGGGACAACCTGCCGCTATCTCAGTTTTGGCCCGCCCCTAAAATCAGCCCCTTAACTTCAGGCGCGGGCCTGTTCTGTCTTGGCCCGCAAGATTCGATCAATCTTTTATGCCCGAATCAATGCCGGAGAAGGAAGTGCTGATGGACGGGGCCGGGGCTGCCGTGAGCCTCCGCCGAAGGCAGGCGCATTCTTCCTTTGTCCGAGGTCAGAAAAAGAGAGACACGCTCGATGAAAACCGGGAAAGTTTATAAGACGAAAGTTCATAAAACGTCCAGAGGGAGTTCGATGAGTTTTGATGTCCTGTATATCCTGAGCAAGATGGGCCTCAAGAGCCTTCAGGCGAAAGCTCTGATGCTTATCGTGGCAACGACCATCTTGTTTTCGGCGATTATCTACTCGGCCGCGTATCTGATGCTTCTCGGAGCTGACACGGACGTCGGGGACGCGCACAGCCATTCCCTGAGTATAGTCTTCAGCGCGGGCGGCGTTTTACTCGTGTGCTCCGTGGCGATTGGGCTCTCGATAGCGCGGAGCATCAATCGGAAGCTTGAAGCTTTGATAAGGGTGAGCGAGCAGGTCGCGGCCGGGAGCCTGAGCGCTCGCGTGAAGATAGAGACGGACGACGAGTTCGAGATGCTGGCGGCCGGTTTCAACCGGATGATGGACCAATTGTCCAAGAGCGTGGACAGCGAGAGCAGGCAGAAAGAGGCGCTGAAGCATTCCGAGGTGCAGTACCGAAGCCTCTTCGAGAGGGCGAACGACGCGATCCTCATCTTCGAGCCGGAGACGGAAAATATTCTGGAAACGAACATGAAGGCGTGCGAGATGTATGGCTACGCCAAGGACGAGCTCGTCGGCAGGAGCCTCAAAGAATTTACCGAAAACGTCAGCAAGGGTGAGGAGTACATAAAAGAGATACTCAGGGATGGGAGCCGCTTCAATATCGAGACCGTTCACCTCGACAGGGAAGGGAAGAAAATCCACCTGCTCGTGAGTTGCTCAGTGATTGATTACCAGGGCCAGAAGGCGATCCTCAGCATGCACAAGGACATCACCGACCGCAAGCATGTCGAGGAAGCTCTGAGGGTCAGCGAGGAGCGGTACAGGAAGATCCTCGCGAGCATCGAAGACGGGTACTACGAAGTCGATCTCACGGGCAACCTGCTCTTCTTCAACGAGTCGGTGGGGAGGATTCTCGGTTACAGCGAAGAGGAGCTGCACGGCCTGAACAATCGCGATTACGTCGACGAGGACGTGGCCCGCGACGTGTTCCAGGCATTCAATCAGGTGTTCAAGACCGGGGAGTCGGTCCAGGAGTTCTCGTACCCGATCATTCAGAAGAACGGTAACAAGAGGTTCGTCGAGACCTCCATAACTCTCATGAAGGACCAGTCGGGAGTGCCTTCGGGATTCCGGGGGATACTTAGGGACGTGACCGACCGCAAGCTCGCCGAAGAGGCCCTGGAGCAGAACCTCGCGGAATTCTTCCAGATCGTCTCCAAGATTTCCGACGGCGACCTCACTCTGCGGGGCAGCGAATCCGACAGCACTCTCGGGAGGGTGATCAATTCCATAAACGTAATGATCGATAACTTCAGCGCCATGCTGACGCAGGTGAAGCAGATCGGGCTGTCCGTCTCTTCGAGCGCCACCGAGATACTCGCCGCGGCGGAGCAGATAGCCGCAGGCTCGCAGAGGCAGGCCGACGAGATCACGAACACGTCCAGCGCCGTGGAGGAGATGGCGGCCTCGATGGGGCAGGTGTCGAGGAACTCCGAGGCCTCGGCGCAGGCGGCGCGCAGGGCGCTGGACATGGCGGAGCAGGGCGACAGGTCCGTAAGGGATACCTCTCAAGCCATGTCTCGGATAGAGTCGGCGGTGCAGCAGACGGCCGAGAAGATGAGGATGCTCGGCGCGCGCAGCTCCGAGATATCCGAGATCATCGATCTCATCAACGACATCGCCGCCCAGACTAACCTCCTGGCCTTGAATGCGGCCATCGAAGCCGCGCACGCGGGCGAGGCGGGCCTCGGCTTCAGCGTCGTCGCCGAAGAGATTCGGAAGCTGGCCGAGCGGTCGGCGCGAGCCACGCGCGACGTGGGCAGCCTGATCAAGGCCGTGCAGAAAGAGACATCCGAGGCCCTCGCGGCGACGGAGATCGGGATGATCGAGGTCAAATCCGGGACGCAGCTCTCGGTCGAGGCCGGCTCGGCCCTGCGCAACGTTTCGGAGGCCGTCAGGGAGTCGTCCGAATTGATCGAAGAGATATCCGCGGCTTCCGAGGAGCAGGCTCGCGTCACGCGCAACCTGGCCGGCGCGATGCAGACCATCTCAAGCATAACCCTGCAAACCTCCGCGGGGGCTCACGAGACGGCCCAGACCATTCAGTCGATGGTCGGCCTCTCCGAGCAGCTCAACCTCGCGATATCACAGTTCAGAGTCAAGGACGATTACGTGCACCCGTTCTCCTACGATATTCCCGCCGCTCCGATGAGCCCGGCCGGGAGAGGCGAGCGGATGAGTGGCTACACCCAGGGCGATTGAGCTCGCGGGTCGGGGGGTGACGGAAGGCGACGCGGGGAATAATGAAGATGGCCGTTAAACGACAACTGGTTCTGTTCAGGATTGGGCGGGAGGAATTCGGGGTGGACATCATAGACACCAAAGAGGTCCTGTCTATGCGGGAGGTCACCCCCGTGCCGGAGACCCTGGAGTTCGTCGAAGGGGTTATGAACCTGAGGGGCAACCTCGTCCCGATACTGGACCTGAGGAAGCGTCTGAGGGCCGGCGCTTCCGACGCGCACAAGGACCGGAGGATCATCATAGTTAATTTCAACGGGCGGATGACCGGCCTCGTAGTCGACGGGGCTTCCGAAGTCCTGCGGATAGGCGACGAGATGGTCCTCGACCCGCCCGCGCTGATCTTCGAAGCCGGGGTCGATTACATCTCCGGCATTGTCAGGCTCGAAGAGCGCATCGTCTCAATCATCGATTTGAAAAAGGCTTTGACGGGGCAAATCGGTATGGAGCTCGAAGAGGTGACGCGGTTGATTACGGGCGGACACGTCGGGTCAGGCCAGCCGGCTCAGGCCGTGTGAAGGAAGGGATTTCACAAGGAGAATTGATGGTAGAGCCAGAGCAGGGACTGCCGGCAGGCATGTGCAGGGGGGGGCAGGTGCCGTCCATAACGGACACCGAATATCGCCTGCTGCGGGAGCTCGTCTACGAAGAGTGCGGGTTTAACCTGGGCGCGGAGAAGAGGACCTTCCTGGAGTCGAGGATCAGGAGGCGGATGGAAGAGCTGGGTATGACGAATGCGGGGGACTACTATTTTCTGGTGAAGCACTCTTCGCGCAGGGAGGACGAGCTGCCTGCTTTCCTGGACTCCCTGATGATTTGCGAGACCGCCTTCTTCAGGAACTCGCCCCAGTTCGACCTGCTGAGGGAGCAGGTGTTACCCGACCTTATCAGCAGGAAGGAGAAGACCGGCTCTCGCCTGATCCGCGTGTGGAGCGCCGGGTGTTCGACGGGGCAGGAGCCCTACAGCGCTTTGATGACGGTACTGGAATCCCTGCCCGACCCGGACACGTGGTCCGTGAGGGTGTACGCATCGGACCTTTCGTACACGGCGCTTGAGATGGCTCGGAGGGGGGCTTACAGGAGGGATCAGGTGCGTGGGGTCGGGGAGGCGTTGCTCGCGAAGTACTTCGAGCCGGCGGGCGGGCGCTTCGTCGTGTCTCAAAGCCTGAAGCGCCGGGTGGCCTTCCGCCACGAGAACCTCAAGCAGGAGGGGGGACTGCGGGAGCTCGACATCATATTTTGCCGGAACGTAATGATCTACTTTGACGCGCGGGGGCAGAGAAGGCTCGTCAAGCAGTTCACGAACTGTTTAATTCCGGGAGGGTACCTCTTCCTAGGACATGCGGAGAGTTTGCAGGGAGTATCCAATCAGTTCTCGATGATTCACAGGAACAAGGGGATCGCGTACAGACTGGAGCAATGAGAGGGAGCAGGCGGGCGAGAGTATGGAAGACCTCAGCCGGGACGAACTTGATCAGCTAATAGGAGTCTTTCGAGAGCAGACCGTGCAGATTCTCGACGAGATGGGGCATGACCTTCTCGCGCTAGAAGCGAATGGGGCTGACCCGGAAGCTATGACTCGTCTGAAGAGGTGCGCTCACACGATCAAGGGGGACTCGGCCTGTCTGGGGATGGAAGGCATCGCGAGTCTGGCTCATAAGATAGAAGACGTCCTCGAAGCCGCCGTGCATGGCGAGGCGGGGATGGATGAAGCGGTCGTGGACCTGATACTGGAAGGGCTCGATCTGGTCAGGGAGGCGATTGACGGTGAGCAGGCGGCGGATATTTCCGAGGCGAGCCTGGAAGCGCTCATAAAGCGCCTGGGGGCCGCGGAGGCCGGGGAGCTTTTCGAGGTGGGGCGGAGGCATTCGCCGCCCGTCTCAGACGAGCGTGGGCTGGGGAGAAAGGCTCGCGTAAGTAACGCGGCTAGGGCCGGGAGCAGGCGCGATTTCGTCAGGGTCGAAGCGGGCAGGATCGACACTCTGTTGAACCTCGCGGGCGAGCTGGTCATCGCGCGGTCAATGTTGAATCAGGTCTCGGGCGAAGTCGAATCGGAGAGCCTGAATGAAGAGGTTCTGAGCCGGTTAAATGCGTCGAACAACCAGATCAGCAAGCTCATCTCTCAACTGCAAAAGAGCGTCCTGAAGATGAGGATGGTCACGGTCGACCAGGTCTTCAAGCGGTTCGCCCGCCCGATGAGGGAGCTGGCTCTGGAGCACGGGAAGCGGGTGGAGATGAAGATCGAGGGGGGCAATACGGAGCTTGACCGGAGCCTGGTAGACGCTCTCTACGAGCCTTTGCTTCACCTGCTGAGAAATTCGGTCGGGCATGGGCTTGAGACCGTGAGAGAGCGCGAGGCGGAAGGGAAGCCCGCGACCGGTCGGATTACGCTCAAGGCGTACCAGCAGGGGAATCAGGTGGTGATCGAGGTCTCCGACGACGGGAGGGGGATCGACGTGGAGGCGGTAAAGCGAAAGGCCGTCAACACGGGGGTGATCTCTGGGGAAGAGGCGGCGAGGATGGACGAACGGGACGCCCTGGACCTGATCTTTACGGAAGGGTTATCGACGGCGTCGGAGATCACTCAGGTGTCGGGGAGGGGGGTAGGGACCTCGGCCGCGAGGACGGCCGTGGAAGCTTTGAGGGGGGCCATAACGGCGACGACTCAGCGCGGGAGAGGGACCGCCTTCACGATCAAGATGCCTCTGACTCTCGCGATCATGAAAGCGCTCTTATTCACGGCGGGCGGCCGGCTGTTTGCGATGCCTCTGACGGCCATCTCGGAGATCGCTTTACTGGCGGAGGACGAGGTCGTTCGCGTGGATGGGTTTGAGAGTTACTGTCTGAGAAACAGCTACATCTCTCTGGTTCGTCCGGGCGTGGCGCTGAGGTACGAGCGCAGGAAGGGCGGGGCTGGGGCGCGCTTCAGGGCCCCGGCAAAAGAGCAGTTCGTTATCGTGGTCGAGATCGAAGGGAAGAAGTACGGCATTATAGCCGAGGGGCTGATCGGCCAGCAGGAGCTTGTGATCAAGCCGCTTGAAAGCGAATGGGTGTCGAACGAGGGGCTCTCCGGGGCGTCGGTCCTGGGGGATGGCAGGGTAGTGTTGATTCTGGACGCGACGATGCTTTACAGAAAGGCGGTCCGGGTGGAGCGAAATCTGGGCGAGGTGTACAGGGTAAATGGGATCTGAAGAGAAAAAGATTCGCGTGATAGTTGTGGATGATTCGGCTGTTATGCGGAAGCTCATTCCCGGTCTCCTTGAAAGAGACAAGGGCATAGAAGTCGTAGCGACCGCGATTGACGGAGACTTCGCTCTCTCAAAGATCGAACAGCTCAGGCCCGATGTCGTGACGCTCGACGTGGACATGCCGCGGATGGATGGGATAACGACGCTCGGGCAGATCGTCTCGAAGTATTCGATACCGGTGGTGATGCTCAGCTCTCTGACCAGCCGGGGCGCGGCCCTGACGATGCAGGCGCTTGAGATGGGGGCGGTGGATTTTATCTGCAAGCCGAAAGCGACCGCTCAGATTGGGGGCATGGCCGACGAACTGATCTCGAAGGTGAAGAGCGCGTCTTCGGCGAAGGTGATGACCTATAAAGGCATGGTTTCGCAGAGGCCGGCCGGCCCTGGGCCGAAGAAGCCGGGCGAGGTTTTACCCGTGCCTGCGTACCGAAGCGATTGTACGGGCCTGGTCGTCATCGGGGCTTCTTCGGGCGGGCCTCATGCGTTGAGGTACCTGTTGCCTAAGATCCCCTCCGATTTCGGGGTCCCGATATTAATAGTGCAGCACATGCCGGAGAGCTTTACTTCGATGCTGGCGAAGTGGCTGAACGAGATGTGTGAGATTGAGGTACGCGAGGCGCGCGAGGGAGACATTGCGGTCCCCGGAAGAGCGTTAATCGCGCCGGGCACGTCGCATCTTAAAGTGAAGAGGAAGAGTAACGGCGCGGGGGAAGTGCTCCTTGAGCGAGGCCGGCCGGTGAACGGGCATATCCCTTCGGTCGATGTCCTGTTCAGGTCTGTGGCTAAAGAGTATGGGCCGGGGGCGATGGCGATCATCATGACAGGGATGGGCAGCGATGGCGCGGAAGGGATAGGGGAGATACGGAAGGCGGGCGGACATACTCTGGCGCAGGATAGGGAGTCAAGCGCCATATTCGGGATGCCGAAGGTCGCGATTGAGAGGGGGTACATAGACAAAGTACTGTCTCTGACCGAGATCCCCGAGTACCTGGTAGGCGCTGCCGGGAGGGCCGTGGACCGTTCGGCCCTTAAAGGATAATGAAGCAGTCGGGTCGTAATTCAACTGGAAGAGCAAAGGAGAGGCAATGGCGGAAAAGCCTGAAGAGATACTCAGTCTGTTTTCGAAGAGTGAAGAACTCCTGGAGATGTTCAGGAAGGGCAGGGCTTTCACTGAGGAATTGATGTACGAGAACGAGCGCCTTCGGTTCAGGATAGTTCATCTTGAAAAGGAGAAGATGGACCTCTCTTCGGCTCTGATGAGAGAGGTGGAAAGATTGAAGCTTGAGAACACACAGCTCAGCCAGAAGCTCGAATTCATCGACGACCGCTTTCAGGAAATCGAGGCGGAGAACAAAGATTTTGCGATGCGGTACGTTGAAGTGGAGGAGCAGAACGAGAGCCTGGCGAACCTGTACGTAGCGAGCTACAGACTTCATTCGACGCTCGACCCATCGGAGGTGGTCGAGTGTGTGAAGGAGATCCTCATGAACATGATAGGGTCCGAAGAGTTCGGGCTCTACGTTGTCGACGAGGAGATGAACGAGCTGGTGCTGGCGGGGTACGAGGGAGAGATAGCCCAGAAACTCGAAGGCGGGAGAGTGAGGTTCGGGGAAGGGTTGGAAGGGATGGTGGCGGAGTCGGGCATGCCCTTTTTTACGGAAGATGCCGGGGAGGGTGGCGAGGTCTGTGCGTGCATTCCTTTGAAGATTAAAGACAGGGTAGTCGGTGTGATTGCGATATACAGGCTGCTTTCGCATAAGACGGGCTTAACGTCTCTCGATCACAAGCTGATCGAATTACTGGCTGGTCACGCCGCGACGGCGCTTGTCAGCTCGAAGCTCTATGCGGTAGCCGACAGGAAATTGAAGACCATTGAAGGATTCATGAATCTCTTGAGAGTGAGATAGAGGAGGGGTGATGGGGACTAAATCGGTTCTGGTTGTGGACGATTCCTCGACGTTCAGGCAGCTTCTCTGCATGAGCCTTAGTCGAGTGGATGGTATCTCAGCGTCGAATATTACAGAGGCGGGTGACGGACAGGAGGCGCTTGAGAAAATAAGGGAGGGGAAATTTGACTTGGTGCTCACTGATATTCGGATGCCAAGGATGGACGGCCTGGAACTGGTCCGGCAGGTCCGGGGCGAGATAGGTAAAGACGAGTTGCCGATAGTGATAATCAGCACCAAGGGCTCTGAGCAGGAGGTAGAGCTGGGCCTCAGCATCGGGGCGAATGGGTATTTGTCGAAACCTATCTCGATGGTCAAACTGCGTGAACTGATCACGAGCCTGCTCAATTGAATCTGATCAATGATGAGAACGGGAATGGAATGGAACTAAGCGGAAACCTGAGCGATTTTGGTCTGGCAGACATCCTGCAGATACTCTCCTTGAGCAGGAAGACGGGGACGCTTGCGCTCGCTGCCGGGCCGGTTGTGGGCAGGATCATGATTGAGGAGGGGCGAATAACTTATGCGGAAGTAAAACCAGGCGACTCTCTGGTGCAGAGGATGGTTCGGCAGCTGAATTTAGACTCAGCTATGATTCAGGATTTGAGCAACCTTGCCGAGCGAGAGGCCGGATTATGGTCTCTGGAAAGTTTAGTCTTAGAAAGCGGCTTAGTTTCTCATAGGGATCTCAGGGAAGTGGCCAGAGACTTTATTCAGGACGTAGTAGGTAGGCTGGTCAGGCTTGAAAAAGGAACATTCGGGATCTCGCTTTCTCAGGCTGAAAAGGTTAACGAGTGCACAGAGATTAAGCTATCTGAGGGGCTCGATATAGCGGAAATACTTTTAGGGTCAGCTAAGGCACTTGATGAATCCAAAGAAGATTTCATTTCTTCTCGAAAAATGGAAGCATTTGAGTCTGATAACCGAAGTGATTTTAGGACCTCCCTTGAGATTGATAAACATGAGAGGGTAGGAAATCCGGATATAAGAGATTCCCTCGAGAAGGAGGTACAGAGGGGGCGTGTACTTTCAAGGGTAAACCTATGTTCTGTTCTTTCGGAGTTGAGGGCTCAAACTTATGAAGCGGAGATTAGTTTATTAGTTATGAGGTATGCTAGTGAGGTGGCCTCACGAGGCGTACTTCTATGTGTGGAGGGGGGCGAAGTCAGAGGATTGGGGCAGTTTGGTATTATCTCTGAGGACCGTGGGCGTTCAGCCGATGCTTGCGTTCGGGATATAAAATTTTCGGTTTTAAGATCTGGATTATTAAAGAATGTAGTGGAAACCCAAAGGCCTTTTGTCGGCCCCGTCAATGGGGATGCTTTCTGTAGTAGACTGCTTAATGAAGTTGGTGGGAGAGATCATGATTTATTGATGTTTCTTACTCCTATCTATTGGGAAGAGTCGTCTCTACTGTTACTTTATGGAGATAATTTTCCGGGCATAGGGGAGTTTGATGGCTTAGAAGAACTCCTCGTTTTTATTGAGCAATCCGGGCTAGTAGTTGAGAAACTGAACCTGGAAAAAAAGATTAAGAGACTCCAGGAGGGAACTTCTGGAAATGGATAATGTAAACTATACAACTAAACAAGCAGACTCTTTTGGCGTCTGATAATGAGTATTATGCATTTATTAAAGCTTATTCATAAGCCTTAATCCCGGTGATTGTTTCCCCAAGGATCAAGATATGAATTTCGTTAGTTCCTTCATATGTATAAACTGATTCTAGGTTTGCCATATGGCGCATTATCGGATAGTCAGCAATAATGCCATTAGCCCCCAGAATACCTCGAGACGTTCGTGCACACTCCAAAGCCATTGCCACATTATTCATCTTTGCCATTGAAACCTGGGCTGGCTTCAACTTCTCCGCGTCTTTCAATCGACCAAGATGCAGAGATAATAACTGAGCCTTACTTATTTCCAGCATCATATCTACAAGCTTTTTCTGCGTAAGCTGAAAGCCCGCAATAGGTTTCCCAAACTGAACCCGTTCCTTTGAATATTTCAGGGCCGTATCAAAGCAAGACATTGCAGCGCCGATAGCACCCCATGAGATTCCATAGCGCGCTTGTGTTAAACACATCAAGGGGCTCTTAATACCCTTGCTTTTTGGTAGGAGATTCTGCTCTGGTATTAGGCAATCCTCAAAGCTTAATTCCGAGGTTATGGATGCTCTTAAACTCAGTTTATGTTTAGTCTCCCTCGTGTTAAATCCATTTGTCCCTCTATCAACAACAAAGCCTCGAATTTCATCATCTCCGTCTTTAGCCCATACAATTGCAAGGTCCGCTACTGACCCATTAGTAATCCATGCTTTTGTTCCATTAAGAACCCAGCCATCGCGAACCCTCTCAGCTCTCGTAATCATTCCATTAGGGTTCGATCCAAAATTGGGCTCCGTCAGACCGAAGCACCCTATCTTTCGCCCTGCCGCCATCTCAGGAAGGTACTTAGCCTTCTGGTCTTCTGATCCAAAGGCGTAAATTGGGTACATACAGAGGGCCCCTTGAACAGAGACAAAACTTCTTATGCCTGAATCACCAGCTTCAAGTTCCTGCATAATTAATCCATACGCCACATTATTCAGACCTGCACACCCATATTTTTCTGGCAGATTTGCCCCTAATACTCCGAGGTCAGCAAGCTTCGAAATCAAGTGTGATGGGAATCGACCTTCCTCATAGTAGTCAGCAATTATTGGCGTAATTTCCGCCTCAACAAATTTTCTTATCGTATCCCTTACCAATTTCTCTTCCTCGGATAGAAGACCTTCGATCCCTATGTAATCAACCCCATCAAAAGCCATCGTTAAATCCTCCAATTTTACGTACTTTCTTCAATTTCACGGTCTACGGATAAGTTTTTAAACCTAATAATCTCGGCTACAATTGAGACTGCTATTTCCTGTGGAGTCTTTGCACCAATATCAAGGCCTATCGGTGCATGCACCTCAGACAATCTCTGACGCGAGACTCCCTTCCTCTCTAATTCTTTAAAGATACTTCCAACCCTCCGTCTACTACCTATCATACCAATGTAAAAGGCATCCGTTTTTAAGCTAGCTTCCAGACATATCTGATCAAACTGATGCCCCCTCGTTACAATCACTAACGCAGAAGTATAATTCAACCTCATATCCCGAAAGGCATCTTCAAAGTACTGGCCGATTTTCTTAACCTTGCCACTTGACTCATCGACCTGCTCTAAGAATTCGATGCGATCATCTATAATAATAATATCCCAGCCCATTTGAGTTGATATTTGAGCCACTGCCCTCCCAACATGTCCAGCCCCGAAAATAACTACACTCACTGATGGAATGACTCGCTCTAGGATTAAATCAATGTAGTCTTCTTTTTCCTCAAGGTACGCCCTCATTATTAATAATTTCTTAGAAGTTAAAGGTATTATTACCCCCCGCCTTCCTAACTCATCCAAAAAGTCCCTAATCTCATCCTCAGTCTTAAACACATTTCGCGTTACAGACCCATCTGGAAACAAAATAGATAAGATGTATGGTGCCTGCCCTTCCGCCAATAGCCCCCTAAGATATATCCTCCCTTTTAAATTTAATTTTTGAGACTTTATCAGACCTATGTCCTCCTTTAAGTTGAGTTACTATTGAGTTCGAACCTTAAATCCGGGGCGAACCCTGGCCTGACACCCAGGCCGATTAATTTTGACCTCAAACACTCTGCGAGCCAATTTTGTTTTTATAGGGTAGTACGCTATTAAATACTGATTCCTCAATTCCTCAGCTATTCTGAAAAAGGCCATGCCAAGATCAGCGAGCTGATCTACTCTTTCAACTCTCCCGCCAGTCAACTCCGCCAATTCATTTAGATAATCATCTGCACCGCTATATAAAAGATCCAGTTCCCTAATTATCTTTTGTCTTTTCCCATCTTCAGAACTTGATTCATCCCCACGAACGGTCGAATAATCACCATTCAACTTAAGCTTTTTTTCCACATCCGGCCTGGTATTGTACCTAAGCGGATAAACGATAACATCCTCACTCTCCAGAAGTGCATCCAGAGTATCCTCCCTCTGAATCTCGCTACTGGCAGTATCTATACCATCAGAAAAAAGTATAATAGCCTTCCTACCTTCGACCTGCCCGAACTTTTCCCATATACCCGTATATACCGCCTCATAAACCTGAGTAAACTCGCCGGCTTCAATTTCATCAATAGCCCGGTCCAACACCTCTACGTTTCCAGTAAAGTCACATAAAACGCTCACACTATCATTAAAAGATATCACCATTACCTTATCGCGTTCTCTCATCTGCTTGATGAATTCTTTAGCAGCAGATTTGATCTGATCTAGTTGCTGAGAGGTTGAACCGCTCGAATCAACCAGCAAGATAACATTGAATGGTTCATCAACGGTCCTCAGTAAAGCAATTTCCTGCTTTATCCCGTTCTCATATACTTCAAAGTCCCCCATCTTCAAATCAGTAACGTACC
>DASQDI010000126.1:0-6037 GCA_035634255.1 Blastocatellia bacterium | reverse complement strand
GTCTTAAATCATTAACGGGGCGGGGGCTTGCGTTCCCGCCCTGACCCCTGACCGCTGGCCCCTGACCCCTGACCAGTGATACTATAATACTGCTGCCGCTGTAGAAAGCAGCCTCAACTTGTTGGACGCGATACAGCTTTCTGCTCCTGAATAAAATAAGCTTGGTAGAGAAAAGGACTTACGCATGAAGGAAGAGAAGCCTGAGGGCGGCAGAGTCATTCACATCTTCGATAACATCATCTCTCAATCGAACGAACCTCCCGAACTTCCGCCCGAAGTGCCGTCGCGCCGCTGGATGTACACGCAGATGGTCAAAGCTGTCTCCAAGAAAGTCATGCACGCGCCTTTCTCGATCCACACGTGGGCCGCCCTCCGCAGGTCCCTGCTCGCGAACCTGCTCCCGGACAACCTGCTCTACCGCTACAAGGCTTACCAGAGGGGCGAGTGCAACCGCTGCGGCCTCTGCTGCAAGATTCAGTTCCAGTGCCCCTTCTACATCGAGGAAGGGCCATACAACACCCGCTGCGGAATCTACACCACGCCCCACGTCCCGACCGCCTGCGTGAAGTTCCCCCTCGACCCTCTCGATTTGAAGCTGCTGCAACGCGAGGTGGGGAACGCCTGCACCTTCTATTATGAAGGCGAGCCGCAGACGCTCAGCATTCTGGAATTCGTGAAGCTCTACACGCAGGGGGTCCGCCAGCAACTCGCCAAGCGAAAGCTCAAGGAAGTGACCAACAGCGGGGACTAATCCGGCAGGGCCGACACCAGCGCGTCGATCTCTTCGCGGGTGTTGTAAAAGTGCGGGGAAATCCTGAGCCTGCCCACGCGCGGCGCCGTCACGATCTTGTGAGATAACAGATGGCGGTAGAGTTGCCGGGGGTCATGCCGGTCATGCTGGCAGGTGACGATGGCCGAGGTCTCGCCCTCCCTCCTCGACCCGACCACCCGGTACCCTTTCGATTGCAGGCGCTCGGCAAGGTAATCGCTCAGACCCAGCAGGTGTTCTTCGATCTTCTCCGGCCCGACTTCCAGAAAGAGGTCGATGGCCGCGCCCAGCCCGTAGACCCCTGCCGTATTTAAAGTCCCGCACTCGAACCGCAACGCCCCGTCGCGATAGTTCAGGTCGTAATCGAGGTGGCGGTCGTGCTCTTTAACCGACATCCACCCGACGACCGTGGGCCTGACCGAATCGAGCACGCGGTCGGATATGTAAAGCAGAGCGACGCCTTCAGGCCCCAGCAGGTACTTGTGCGCGTCGGCCGCGAAAGCGTCTACGTAATCCCGCTCGACGTCGAGCTTCAACCCGCCCAGCCCCTGGATGGCGTCCACGAAAAAGAGGACCCCGCGCTCGCGGCAGTACTTCCCTATGTAGGCGAGCGCGGAACGGAAGCCGCTCGCGAACTGCACCCAGCTGACCGTGACGACCCGCGTGCGGTCGTCGACGAGCGAGAGAAGCTCGTCCGCGTCTATTCGCCCGTCGCGCTCTGAGGCCAGAGCCAGCTCGATCCCGCGCTCCTGCCGGAGCCGCATCCACGGGTAGACGTTGGCCGGGAACTCGACGTTCGAAGTGACGACCTTATCGCCCTCGCGCCAGTCGAGCCCGTTCGCGACCGCCGAGATCGCGTCGGAGGTGTTGCGCATGAAAGCGATCTCGTGCGCGCGGGCGTTGACCAGGCGCGCCGCCGATTGCCGCACGCGCTCGTAAGTCTCGCACCAGGCGAAGTAGTTGGAGGAGCCATGCTCCGCGACGTCGTCGATCAGCCGGGCCATCGCGTCTCTCGCCCGCGTGGAGAGTGGGCAGACCGCCGAATGGTTCAGGTAGATGTAGTTTCGTGTGACGGGGAAGAGCGATCTTATTTCTTCGTTCATGGCGACACGCTGTCGGTCTCCAGTTTGAAGACCGCGCGGACCTCTCCGGCGAGAATGCCGCGATAGTTCCTGACCTCGGGGTGATGAAACCGGTCGAGCCGTTTCAGCTCCGGGCCGTCGAGCACTCGAAGCTGCGCGAGCGTCTCGACGACCGCGGGAGATAAGGCGCGCTTCGTGCCATCCTCGATCTTAATCGCGACCCCGAGGCCTCTCGGGTAACGGTCGCAGGGGAGGACCCCGACCGAGTAGACGGCTTCGGCCCCGATCTTGGCGATGAGCTTCCCGCGAGCTTCCCGCATCAACTCCGTGTCGAATTCGCCGTCCCCCCCGATCAGCTCGGGGTGCGCGAGCATTGCCGCGACTATACGCTTAGCGGCTTCAGAGGTGTCCGGGTCGAGCGCCCCATCCGTCACGCCGACGAGCCGGCTGAAACCGAGGGCGAGCGACCGGAGCGGGACCCCGAACGTCGGCGCGCTACAGCCGTCGAGGGCCGTGGGCAGGTCCTCGCTCACTCCCGTCAGGCGCGCGAAGGCCGAGATGATCGCCCTCTGCACGGGATGCTCGGGAGAGACGTAGCCGGAGGTCGCGAGCTCGCGGTGGACGCAGGTCAGGAGCATCCCCGCGTGCTTGCCGGAGCAGTTGTTGTGAAGCTGCGTGAAAGAGCCGCCTTCGCTTTCGATCTTCTTCGCGGCCTCTTCGCTGTAGGGCCTGTGCGCCCCGCACAGGAGGGCGCTTTCGCTGAGCCCCGCGCGCTCAAGAATCTGCGCGGCCGTCTCGGTGTGAATCGGCTCGCCGTTGTGCGAGGCGCAGGCGATGGCAAGCTCGCCCGACGTGATGTCGAAGCGGTCGGCCGCGCCGCTCGTCACGAGCGGGATCGCCTGGAAAGGCTTGATCG
Source organism: Blastocatellia bacterium (assembly GCA_035634255.1). Classification (GTDB taxonomy): domain Bacteria; phylum Acidobacteriota; class Blastocatellia; order UBA7656; family UBA7656; genus DATLMR01. The sequence goes on along the minus strand of DASQDI010000126.1, from coordinate 3,270 downwards.
TCGAGCGCGTGGAGGTGATCGAGTCCGGATCGCCCGCGCGCGCCAGAATCTTTCCGTCGGGCTCCGACACCACGATAGAGCCTCTGTGGCGCGACTCGATTATCTCTCCGCGCGTGACTTCAATCAGTATCTGCATTTGATCTTCCATCGTTTATTCCGCGACGCCTACAGGAGTTTCTAACTTTACCGCACGCGGAGGCGAAGGACAATCTTGCGCGCGTCATCGCGCGCAGACCTGAGGGGCAATGGCGCGATATTTTCGCTCGCTGAACCCCTCGACTATTATCACCTCTTCCGGGCGACTGAACGGCCCGTGTTCTTCGCGATGCTCGATGATACGGCGCGCGGTCTTCTCCCCGACATCAGGCAGCGTCATCAACTCCTCCACCGTCGCGGTGTTCAGGTTCACGCATACGGCGGGCCGCGCGCGGGTCTGAGCCGGCTCCGAAGGCCGAGCCGGAGGGTGATCTCCCTCGCGAGAGCAGGCGGAGAGCGGGAGGATGAGCGCGAGCATTATAGTTTTGATTGATCCGGGGAAGCGGTTTTGATATTTCAAGTTTTGACTTCGAGATTTATTTGAGATCGACCCGGTACCCGGAACTTATCATGCCCGCCCCGCTTGATCAACAAAGACCGGTCCCGAAACCGAAAATATACCGAAAGCCAAAAGGCGCAAGCTCATGTCGAATGAACCGAAACCGCCCGAAATATAAGGCACGTTTTACAAAATTTTTGTTGACAATTTTCGGTTATTTTCGTATTCTTTCGGTGAATTTACGGCAAGCCCTTTAAGGCAGGGATAATTACCCGAACGAGGTGCTTAAACTCTTATGACTCTTCAGCAAGCAATAAATGCGAACGTCCGGATCAAGCCGGGGCAGAAAGTAAGAACGCTGGGCGGGTGGTGCAGGCATGACAGGGTGCTGGTGGCGGGCCGTGAAATCGGAACGATTCAGACCAGGCGGGGGCGAGGCCGGACGGAAATAATCACCTTCGCGGGAAACATTCATGTAATGGGCCACAACGTCGACTGGCTCGTAGCGCAGGTGTGCGACGGGCCGCAGCGCAGAGTGGCCTGTTGAAAAGGGGAGACAGTTATGGCTCTGACCGCGCGCCAGAGAGAAGTTTACGACTATCTTTGCAGGTTTTCCGAGACGCAGGGGTACGCGCCGACTATCGCCGAGATACGGGCGCATTTCGGACTGAATTCTCCCGCGACCGTGCATCAGTTGCTCTCGGCCCTTGAGAAGGAAGAGTTGATACGCCGCGTGCCCCACGCGAGCCGGGGGATCGAGATCGTCAAACAGGCGGTCACCGAGCAGGCATGCGAAATCCCTCTGCTCGGGGTGGTCGCGGCGGGGCGGCCGATAGAGGCGATCCTGAGCAACGACGTCGTATGCATACCGCCGGACCTGCTCGGCCGCGGGCACACGTTCGCTCTGCGCGTGCGCGGGGACTCGATGATCGAAGAGCACATAGCCGACGGGGACTTCGTGATAGTCGAATCGCGCCGCACGGCGGAGAACGGGCAGACCGTGGTAGCCCTCGTTGACGGGAGCGACGCCACGGTGAAGCGTTTTTACCGCGAAGGCGCGCAGGTGCGGCTGGAGCCGGCCAATTCAAACTACGAACCCATTATCGTCGATCCCGCTGACAGGGTCAGCATTCAGGGCATTGTTATCGGGGTTATCAGAAAATACCACCACTGATAACCCTCACGATTCTTCTCTGCCAACACAGCTTTCATAAGATGGACCGCCCGCCGGCGCACCGGCGGCATGCTTGAGGACTCATCCGTGTGCGGCACATACCGGATTAATTCGTTTAATGGGCCTGAAAACTGCGAGACGAAAGGATGAGAATCGTATGAACCTGCGAAAAATCTTTTGCGGAATGGCTCTGGCCATGGCGCTGTCGTTTCCTCCGGACCCTGCCTTCGCGCAGGAAAGCAGCAAGGGTGGCGAGAAGGCTCCGGCCATATCTCCCGAGATGATGAAGAGGTGGGAGGAAGCCGCCACTCCCGGCGAAGCGCACAAACTGCTCAACCATCTAGTGGGCAAGTGGGAAGTGACATCGCGGATGTGGTTCGAAGGGCCGGGGAAGCCGCCCATTGAATCGAAGTCCGCGTCGGAGAGCAAGTGGATAATGGACGGACGGTTCGTGCAGGAGGAGGCCACCGCCCAGATGATGGGGCAGATTCACAAGAGTCTCAATATAATAGGCTATGACAACATCAAGAAAAAATACGTCACCTCTCACATCGAAAACATGGGGACCTCCATATACACCGCCGAGGGGACGCTCGACCAGACGGGCAAGGTGATGACCATGTTCGGCAAGTTCGACGACCCGGCGACGGGAGAGCGGGACAAGCTTCTCAAATTCGTCACGCGCCTGATCGGGCCGGACAAGTACGTCTTCGAGATGTACGACCTGGTAGGTACTCCCGACGAGTTCAAATCTATGGAAATGACTTACGTGCGCAAGCGTTGATCGCGCGGGCAGGATATTAAAGCCCCCCATAAAACCCCATATAAAAGTCCCTCTCAACCCCTGTACCGGGGGAGCCGCCGAGGCTCCCCCTTTTTCCTGCTCACTTCAATGCGCGGCCCGGCTCGCGCGGGCGTCGAGCCCGGCCCAGAATGCCTCGAGCAGGTCGAGCGCCCGCCTGCACCCCTCGCGCAGGGAGGCTTCGTCACTCGCCTGCTGGCCGTCGAGCGCCTTCATCATCGCGTCCTCGTGCTGCTCTTCGAGCGCGCGGTGGAACGTCCAGTAAACCGTGTGCATATTTTCGAGGCGCGTGCGCGTCTTCTTCAGCTTCATAATGCCCGGAATGAGCTGGTCCCACATGGAGATGGCCATGTGCTCCAGCCCGAACGACGCGCCCAGCGCGAGCTGGTAATTAGGATGGCCGTAAAGATGCGCGAGCCCCTCGATGTAGGCGCGGGTGGAGGCGAGCCACGGCTCGCGCGCGGCTTCTCTGGGGTCGATATTAATAGAGCGCAGAAATTTATGGTACAGGTATTCATGCCTCCGCTTCGGGTCCCCATCGCCTAGCTCTGACGTGAGGATGACGGCGAGCTCGTCGGCCGCCGCGTCGTCGTCGGTGTTGGCGAGCAGAGTCGCCAGTATGCGCGGGAAATGCTTCACGAACGCGAAGAACTGGGTGGCGAAGTGCGCGAACTCTTCGTCCGACATCGCCCCGCTCTTGAAACGTTCGAGGTACGGGTTGTTGACGGCCCCGTGCTGGAGTACGAATTGTCTGAGTTC
>DASQDI010000125.1:0-3851 GCA_035634255.1 Blastocatellia bacterium | reverse complement strand
GAGCTTCGAGGAGGTGATGAGGAGGGAGAGGGAGGTTGTGCTGGGCGCGTTCGGGAACCAGGAGGTGCCGTTCGAGCGTGTGGTCGAGCAGGTGCGGCCCGAGCGGAGCCTCAGCTACTCGCCTCTGTTTCAGGTAGCGTTTGACCTGCAAAATACTCCCGCCAGCAGCCTGAGGCTCGGAGACATTGTGTTCAGTCAGGTGGAAGCCGAATGGACGACGGCGAAGTTTGATTTGACTCTCTCGATGGAAGAGGCGGAACAGGGACTGATTGGATTCTGGGGGTACAGGACCGACCTCTTCGACGCCGCGACCATCGCGCGAATCTCGGAGCACTTCAAAACTCTGCTTGAAGGTATCGTCGCCGACCCAGGCCGAACGTTGCTCGACTTACCGATCCTGAGCGAAGCCGAGCGGCGACAGTTGCTCGTGGATTGGAACAGCACGCAATCGGATTACTCCAACCAGACGTGTATCCATGAGATGTTTGAGGCGCAGGCAGAGCGGACCCCGGAGGCCGTTGCCGTAGTTTTTGAAAAAGAGCGGTTGAGCTACAGGGAGTTGAACAGTCGAGCCAACAAACTGGGGCGCTACCTGAAAAGTCTGGGAGTGGGACCGGAAGTTCTGGTCGGAGTGTACGTGGAGCGGTCTTTAGAGATGATAGTGGGCCTGCTCGGCATTCTCAAAGCGGGCGGTGCTTACGTGCCGATTGACCCGGGGTATCCGCCCGAGCGGGTGAGCTTCATGCTCAGTGATATCAAAGCGCCGGTGATCCTCACCCGGCAGAAGTTTGCGGGGGCGCTGCCTTTAAGTGAGACGCGGGTCGTTTACCTCGATTCCGACCGGGAAGCCATCGCACGTCACAGCGAACAGAATTTTGTCGGCGGGGCCACGGCCGACAATCTGGCATACGTCATTTTCACTTCGGGGTCTACGGGGCGGCCCAAGGGAGTCATGGTGGAACATGGCGGGCTCTGTAATCTGGCCGAGGCGCAGGCGCGGGCCTTCGGAGTGCAGCCCGACAGTCGAGTGCTGCAATTCGCAGCTTTCAGCTTCGACGCGTCGGTGTCAGAAGTCTTCACGGCTTTGATTAAAGGAGCGACGCTGTGGCTGGCCAGTCAGGAACGCTTGATGCCGGGGCAGGAGCTTGTCGATCTGTTCCGCGAAGGGGAGATCAGTATTGCTACGCTCCCGCCGACCGTGTTGTCGGCGTTGCCGGAAGAGAGATTCCCATCGCTCCGCACGGTGATCGCAGCCGGCGAAGCCTGCTCGGCCGATATCGTGCGGCGGTGGGCGGCGGGGCGTAAGTTCCTGAATGCCTATGGCCCGACGGAAGCTACGGTGTGCGCGACTATGGCAGAGATAGTTGACGGAAGCGCCCGGCCGACCATCGGAAGACCTATCGCTAACGCTCGGGTGTATGTGCTGGATGAGCGACAGCAGCCGGTGCCAATCGGCGTGGCGGGCGAGATACACATCGGCGGCGCAGGGGTCGCGCGCGGGTACCTTAACCGGGCGGACCTGACGGCGGAGAGATTCATCCCTGACCCATTCGGCGGCGAGGCGGGCGCGCGTCTGTACAGGACGGGAGACCTGGCTCGTTATCTGCCCGACGGGAGCATCGAGTTCCTGGGTCGCAAAGACCATCAGGTGAAAGTAAGAGGTTATCGCATCGAGCTTGGAGAAATAGAAGAGGCATTAAAGCGGCACCCTGCCGTGAGAGAAGTGGTCGCTTTGGCGAGAGAAGACGTGCCCGGCGAAAAGCGGCTGGCGGCGTACGTAATTCCGGGCGGGGAAGATGCTCTCACGGTCGCCGACTTGCGAAGCTTCCTCGGAGGTCAACTACCGGAATACATGGTCCCTCAGACTTTTGTGATGCTGGACGATCTACCGTTGACCCCTGTCGGGAAGGTGGACCGGAGGGCGCTCGAATCTCTCGAATTGAGCAGGCCCGAGCTGGGCAAAGACCGAGTCCCGCCGCGCACGGGGTTGGAGGAGTTGTTAGCGCGGATGTGGCAGGAAATACTCGGCATAGAGGAAGTGGGAGTCCACGACAGCTTCTTTGAGCTGGGCGGCGACTCGATAAGGGGCGCGATATTCATAAACAGGCTACAGGAAAAACTCGGAGAAGTGGTGTACGTGGTCGTGCTTTTTGACGCGCCGAACATAGCCGACCTCGCGGCCTATCTGACGCGCCATTACCCGGACGCCGTGGCAAAGGTCTGCGGGGTCAAGTCGGTGGACAGGGACGAAGCCGCCGGGAAAGTGGACGCGATAAAAGTAGCCGAGGTGAGAGAGTTGATAAGCGCATCCGGCGCGGCGGAGGGACCCGAGCAGGCTATGGAGGCCAGGAATCCGCCCGCGGTATTCGTGTTGTCCCCGCCGCGCAGCGGGTCGACTCTGATGAGAGTGATGCTGGGAGGACACCCCCGATTATTCGCCCCGCCCGAGTTGGAGTTGCTGGGCTTCAAAACGCTCGCGGATAGGGCTACGGAACTGACGGGCCGGTACAGCTTCTGGTTGGAGGGGACCATCCGCGCAATCATGCAGCTCAGGGGGTGCGGCGCGGAAGAGGCCAGAAGAGTAATGCGGGAGTGCGAAGATGCCGGGATGACCACGAAGCAGTTCTACGCGAGCATGCAGGAGTCGTTGGGCGGCAGGATGTTAGTCGATAAGACGCCTTCATATTCGCTGGACGCGCGAGTGCTGAAGCGGGCGGAGGATTATTTCGACAACGCTTTGTATATCCACCTGCTGAGGCACCCGTCCGGGATGATCAGGTCGTTCGAGGACGCGAAACTGGAGCAGGTCTTCTTCAGGCACAGGCATAACTACACAAGCCGAGAGATAGCGGAAATAATCTGGGTGATAAGCCAGGAAAACATCCTGGCTTTCCTTGAGGGCATACCGCGAGAGCGACAGTTCCGGGTGAGGTTCGAAGAATTAGTGAAAGAGCCCGAGAAGGTAATGAAAGGGATAAGCGAATTCCTCGGGCTGGAACCGCATGAAGACATGTTAAAACCCTATGCCGAGAAAGAGCAGAGGATGACGAACGGCATTCACCCTCTGTCAAAGATGCTCGGTGATATAAAGTTTCACGAGCATAAACAGATAGACGCGGACGCGGCGGAGAGGTGGAAGGAGAGCGACGGCGCGGAGGAACTTGGTGACCTCACCTGGGAACTGGCAGAGAGGTTGGGATACGAAAGTCAGAGGGAGAAGGGAGCAACGTACGCGCTCGGCGGCACGCGGCCAACCGGGAGAGAACTGACCCCAATCAGGCGGATGCCTCGCGGGCGGGATGCGAAGTTTCCGCTTTCATTCGCGCAGCAGCGGTTGTGGTTTCTTGATCAGCTGGAGCCGAACAGCGACCTCTATAACATACCTGTAGCCATCCGCCTTACCGGAAACCTGAGGGTCGAAAAACTGGAGGAGAGCCTCGACGAGATCGTGCGCCGTCACGAGGTGTTGCGGACCTCCTTCGCGATAGTTGATGGCCAGCCGATGCAGGTGATCGCGCCGGAGTTGAAACTGACCCTCCCGGTCATAGACCTGACCGGAATGGCGAAAGAGGATCGGGAGGCGGAGGCGCGGCGATTAGCAGGCGAACAGGCCAGGCAACCATTCGATCTCAGAAGGGCCCCTCTGCTGAGGGCAAGCGTGGCTCGGTTAACCGAAAACGATCACGTGATAATGGTGACGATGCACCACATCGTCAGTGATGAGTGGTCGATGGAGGTGCTGGTGAGGGAAGTCGCCTCGCTCTACGAGGCCTTCTCCCGCGGCGAGCCGTCGCCGCTGGGGGACCTCCCCCTGCAGTACGCGGACTTCGCCCTCTGGCAGAGGGGCCCCT
>DASQDI010000124.1:0-82975 GCA_035634255.1 Blastocatellia bacterium | reverse complement strand
CGCGCGCGGCTTCGGTCAGGGCCGCGCGCGACGACTCGGACCTCACCTCGGACAACGCCTTGACCGCTTCGAATCGCACGCCCCAGAACTTGTCGCGCGCGGCGGCCTGCCCGAGCGCGGCGGTCACGTCGTCGCCGCGCCGCGACCTCAGCTCGATGGCCGCGAGCGTCCGGCCCATCACGTCCGAATCGTTCAGTAGCTGGTAGATCAGGTCGTCGTTGCTCCTGTTGAACTTCACCAGCTTGATGATGTGGTTGCCGCGATCAAAATTGATGATGAGCGGTTTGGAATCGACCTGAAAAGTGAACTCTTTCTCCCTCGCGTCGACCTGCACGCGGTGGACCTTCTCGCCCGCGCTGGTCGTGATCGCTATGTCGACCGGCATCGTGAAGAATTCGGGGGCCTCGAACCACGGGCGCTTGTCGTCGGCCTTCTGCGCCTGCCTGACCGACAGCTTCAGGCTGTTCTTCCCGTCGTAGCTCGACGATATCTCGAATTCCGGCTGGCCGTACTTGTAGACCCACTGGTCGAAGAACCACTGAAGGTTCTGGCCCGTGGCCTCTTCAATCGCGATCACCAGTTGTTGCGTCTCGACGTTCTGCCACCGGTGCTTCTTGACGTAGTGGCGCACGGCTCTCCAGAAGGGGTCGTCCCCGAGCACGAACCGAAGCATGTTGATGACGGCGGCCCCGCGCTGGTACGTGTAGGCGTCGAAGAGCGCGTCGGGGTTCGTGTATCGCTTCGTGGCTATGGGCCGCCGGTTCCCCTGCCACCATGCCTGGAAAGCGGTCTGCTGGTTGGCGAGCATCTCGTACTGATAGCCGTCCCGCCCGCGCTCGTGCTCTATCCACACGGACTCGAAGAAAGTCGCGAAGGACTCGTTCAGCCAGAGCTCGCCCCAGTCGCGGCAGGTTATCATGTTGCCGAACCATGAGTGCGCCAGCTCGTGCGAGACGAGCGTGTCGGTGTTGTGCGCCACGTCCATGTGCGCGCGCCTGTCGAGCACGTATACGTCCGCGAGGGTCGTCGCCGTGACGTTCTCCATCCCCCCGTTGAAGTCCCGCGTCGTCACCTGCGCGTATTTCGAGAATGGGTATTCGACATCGAGCAGCCCCGTGAAGAGTTTCATCATCTCGGGCGTCTTGCCGAAAGAGACGCGCCCGTTTTCGATCTGGTCCTTGTAGACGTAAGAGGTGATGGGCGTGCCCTTGAACTGGTCCTTAACCTCGGCGAACTCGCCCACGACGACCGAGACGAGGTAGCTCGAAAACGGCTTGTCCATCTTCCAGTGCCACGTGCGCGTCTTCGCCTGCTGGTTGGGCTGGACCGACACGAGGCTGCCGTTCGAGATGACCTGATACTTCTCTTCGACCGTGGCCAGCAGCTCCGCCGTCGCGAAGTCGTTCGGGTAATCGTAACAGGGGAACCAGTAATGGTTGTCTTCGGACTGACCCTGCGACCATATCTGGTACGGCCTGTTAGGGTCGGACTCGTTGGGCGTGATGAACGTCAGCCCTTTCTTCGGGGTCGCCGAATGACTGATCGTCACGGCGACATCGCTGCCCGCGGCGTAAGCCCTGTCGAGCGCGATCACGAGCTTCTCGTTATTGACGTACCGGAATTCGAGCGGGCCGCCCCGCGCGAGCCTGACCGAATTTATCCTCATGTCGCCCGCGTCGACGGTCACCTCTTTGAAGTCGTCCCTGAAGGGGCGGAATGCGATGGTCGTCTCCCCGGCGACGGACTTCTTCGACCAGTCGAAGCTCACGGCGATCCGGTAGTGTTGAACGTCGTAATCGTGGCTGCGGGGCCATTTTACGGGAGGCGCTTGCGCGGCCTGCGCGAGGGCCGATTGCGGGACCGCGCCCGCGAGTAGAGACAGGGCCGCGAGGAGCGCGAGCAGTCTCGCCCGCCTGAAGAACGATCTCTTAATTTGATGCTCGGACATCCAGTCACCCCTAAAAATCACGGGCTGTCAGTAAGGCCCTCTCCCCGAATGCGGGTCGGTGCGGCGGCCTGCGAATGTCAGTTCACTGGCCCGCCTTCAACTCGTCGTAGACGACCCCCACGTTCGAAGGGAAGCGCTGATTGTAACCGGTTAGCTGGGCGTACTGGTCGAGCTTCACCTCTTTGACCGCCTGCTCGCGCGAAAGCCCCTTGTCTACGGCCTGCTTCACCGCCGCGCGCAGGTCCGCGAAGTACTGCCTGAAGGCTTTAAGCTCGGGGACGGTCGTGACCTCCCCGTGGCCCGGAATCACCTGAGCCGAGGGGTCGACTCGCGCGACCACGGCGTCTATGGTCTCCATCCATTCCAGGGTCGAAGCGCCGTGCGCCCTGTCGATGAAGGGGATCATCTTGTTGAAGAAGAGGTCCCCCATGTGAACGACCTTGTCCGCGGGAAAGTAGATGATGGAGTCGCCGTCGGTGTGGCCGCGCTTGACGTGAAAGACCTGCACCTCTTTGCCCCCGAGGTAGACTCTGATCTCGCGGTTGAAGGTCAGGGTCGGCGCGGGGATGTCGGACACCTTCACGGCGCGGGCGGATTCGAGGTTCTGCTGCGCGGTGGCCAGCTCACGGCGCAGGGTCGCGAGCTCCTCCGACTGCGGGCTCTCCTTTTCGACCTTCGCGATCTTCGCCTCGGTATCTTTGATGCGCTGGGTGGCGTTGGTGACGGTCTCCTGCGGCACCGCGAGCATGTGCTTGCGCACGTTGTCGTGGGCGACGATGGTGGTCATCTTGATGAAGAAAGCGTTGCCGCCCGTGTGGTCGAAGTGGTGGTGCGTGTTGATCAGGTAGCGGATCGGCTGAGAGGTGACGGACTTGATCTGCTCGGCTATTCCGGGGGCGAGGTCGGCGAACTGGTCGTCGATGACCACCGCGCCTTCGCTCGTCACCCCGAGGCCGATGTTTCCTCCCCGTCCGTAGAGGACGTACACGTCGTCCGTGAGCTTCTTCAAAGTGAAGGGGCCTTTATCCTGGGGCGCGCTCCCGTCGTGCGCGAACCCGGCGGAGCCGGGCGTCGAGTACGAAGTCAAAAGCAACGCCCAGACGAGGGCGAAGATTATTATTTTTTTCATAGGCATCTGGTCAGTGGTCAGTGGTCAGTGGTCAGGAGTCAGGAGTCAGGGGCTAAGGAAGGAGCATCTCAGACTCTCTTTATAGAATCCCCCTCCTACCCTGAATCCTGGCCACTGGCCCCTGCTTACGGTTTCTTCTCCGCGGGTTTCTGCTCGCCCGAGTGGTCGTGCTGCTCGGCGAGGTAGGGGACCTTCACGGCGGCGGAGGTGCGAATCTTGCCGTAGCGCCCCTCGAACGTGAAGGTGTCCGTCGCGTTCTCCGGGCGGACGTCGAAGCTCAGGTAATTGACGACGGGGCCGTCGGTCGCCGCCTGGAGCGGCACGGTCATCTCGTTCCCGCCGCCCGAGAGGACCAGCTTGAAATTATCTTTCGCGTCGAAGCTGAAGCCCAGGTCGTAAGAGCCCTTCGGCACGCGCGTCTCCCCGATCATGATGTCGAACTCGGTGTCGAGCTTGCCGATCTTCTTCCACAGCCTGTTCAGGTTCGTCAGGGTGCGCTCGTTCTGTTTCGCGTTCAGGTAGGCCTGCTCGTTGTAGTGGAGCGACTTATAGGTCAGGGTGAGCTTGCCCGCCCCTTCGACCGTCACCGCGTGGCTGAACTCCTTGGAAACGGTCCGGGGGTCGTGGGCCAGGGCCAGTTGCGACGCCACGGCCACAACCAGCAGAGATCTTAAAAAAGCCTTCTTCATCTTTCCTCTCCTTCTGGTGAGTCTGTACGCTAGTCCGACTTCGTCATCGCTTCATTAACGGGCTGAATTATACTTCTTCCGGGAGTCGAAGATTATACCGTCTAACAGGGGGCGTGACAACGCGCGGGGATTCGCCGTTTGACCCGGATGAGCCGGGGTCCTTATTATATCCGCCGGTTGAACAAATTTATGAGCGACGCGACTATTATAAAAGGCGGGACCGTCATCACCGTGGACGGCCAAGACCGCATACGCGAGGCCGATCTGGTCGTCTCCGATGGCCGGATAATGAGAATCGTAGACAGGATCGCGCCGGGCGGCGGGGGGGGCGTCGAGAGCGGTTACGGAGAGCGGCAGAGGCTCGCGGATTTCTCGCACCTCGGCCGCCCCCCCGTCTTTCAGGTCATCGACGCGCGCGGCTGCGCCGTCATCCCCGGCTTCGTGCAGACCCACGTCCACCTCTGCCAGACCGTCATGCGCGGCCACGCCGACGACCTCAGGCTGCTCGACTGGCTCCGGCAGAGGGTGTGGCCGATGGAGGCCGCGCACACTCGGGAATCGCTCTTCGCCTCGGCCCGGCTCGGCATCGCGGAGATGGTGAAAGGCGGGACCACTGCGGCCCTCACGATGGAGACGGTCAGGCACACGGAGGCCGCCTTCCGCGCCGTGGAGCAGGCGGGCTTCCGGGCGGTCGTCGGCAAGTGCATGATGGACAAGGGCGAGGACCTGCCGCCCGCCCTCATCGAAGACGCCCGCGCCTCGATAGAAGAGTCGCTCGACCTGCTCGAAGAGTGGGACGGCAAGGGCGACGGGAGGATACGCTTCGCCTTCGCCCCCCGGTTCGCCGTCAGCTGCACCCCGGACCTCTTGACCTCCGTGGCCGACCTCGCGCGCGAGCGAAAAGTCATGATCCACACGCACGCATCGGAGAGCCGGGAGGAGATCGCCCTCGTCCGGGCGGAGACCGGGCGCGAGAATATCGAATACCTCCATTCGCTCGGGCTCACCGGCCCGCGGACGGTCCTCGCGCATTGCGTGTGGGCCACGGATCAGGAGATGAAGCTGCTCGGGGAGACCGGCACGGGCGTGGCCCACTGCCCGTCGTCGAACCTCAAGCTCGGCAGCGGCATAGCCCGCGTGTCAGAGATGATCGGGCAGGGGATAAAGGTGTCGCTCGGGGCCGACGGCGCTCCCTGCAATAACCGCCTCGACATGTTCACGGAGATGAGGACCGCCTCCCTCCTTCAGAAGGTGCGGCTGGGGCCCGAGTCGCTCCCCGCGCGGGCCGCCCTGCGGATGGCGACCATCGAAGGCGCGCGCGCGCTCGGGCTCGAAGGCGAGGTGGGGAGCATCGAAGAGGGGAAGCGCGCGGACCTCGCCGTGGTGAACCTGAGCAGGCTTCACCTGACCCCGCACCCCGACCCCATCTCGACCCTGGTCTTCGCCGGAGAGCGGTCGGACGTGGAGACGGTCCTGATCGACGGGCGGGTGGTGATGCGGGGCGGCCGCCTCTCGCTGTTGAATGAAGAAGACGTGATCGCGGAGGCGCGGGAAGAGAGCCTGAAACTGGCCGCCAGGGCCGGTCTCGCGTGAGAGCGTTTGAAGTTCGACGCCGGAAGCCGCCGCCTATGGCCTCGCGGCGGCCGTGACGTCGACGGGGCAGCTTACCTCGGCGCCAGGCGTGTCCTTCCAGCCCTTCGCGATCTCAAGCAATTGTTTCTCGATCTGCGCATTGGTGTGGCGGTTGATGAGCATCCACTTGAGCTTTATGAGCAATTCATTTATGAGCGCGGGCTTCTGGGTGGCAAAAACTATCCGCTTCCCCACTTCGAGCTTCATGGCCGGAACGTCCACGTCGCTGAACCCTTTGGGGAACTCGGCCCGGCGCGCGTCCCTCTCCCACGGCGGCGAGATGATCTGCATGCGCCACCGCTTGGAGTCTTCCCCGCGCACGATGCCGGACGCATGGTAAGCGTCCGTGATCTTGCCTTTCATCCACATGCAATCGTTGCAATAGGTGTGCTGAATTATGGTCAGGATGTAATCCGCTTCGTGAGCATTCATCATAATCGTGTCCGGCCCTGAAGTTGCGAAATGGTTGGGGTTCGTAGGGGCAGGACTGACGCCAGCGTTTATAAATTAGCCCGCCGGGTATGTCAATAGTTTGTTGCGTCAGTCTGTTATGGCGGGCCGCGGGGAGTCACTTGAAACGGATTTGTAATATTGATCTGGTTGACTTGGCCGATAGCGTCACCTAGTATTGGTGTTGTAAAAGGCAACTGAGGGTGCGGTGGAAGCCGAAGGTTTGTATAAATCGAGACTTGCTTATCTCCCTTAGAATAAGCTCCTTAAAATAGCGAGGAAAAGATAATGGGCAATCTGGGGTGGACTGAGATCATGATGATTCTCGTTCTAGCTCTGATCGTTTTCGGCCCGCGCAAGCTGCCGGAACTGGGAAAGAGCCTCGGCCAGGGCCTGGCGCAATTTAGAAAGGCCAGCGAAGACTTCAAGCGCACGTGGGAGGAGGAGGTCACGATAGAGCAGCAGCGGATAGCCGCGCCGCCTCCGGAAGACCCGCCCGCCGACGATTTCGCGATAGCCGGGTCGGCACAGGAACCGGCGGCGGAAGAGAAGCCGGCCGTTTCGGAGGATTCGCCCACGGTCGCGCGGACGGAAGAGGTCCGCACGACGATGGGAGAGAGCGAAAAGCGCGATTACGTTTAAGGCTGCCTGCGGCTGATCGCGAATGCCTGCCATGAGTACTTACACCGTAGAAGAAGAGGAAAAGACCGACGAGCTTGAGAGCGGGATGTCCTTTCTCGACCACCTGGACGAGCTCCGCTCGCGTCTCATCCGCATAGTCGGCTTTTTGCTGGTCGCGTTCGTCGCCTGCTGGGCCTTTTCGGACAAGATTTACCACTTCCTCGAAATCCCGGTCCGCGAATCCATGATCAGCGCCAAGCGCCAGGCCGCCGTCGTGCTGGACTCGAACGTCAGCCGCCTGGTCGACCTGCCGGACGGCACCGAGGGCGACTTCACCATCCCGACCGACACGCGCGTCGGGAATGCCATAACTCAGACAGGGACCACGGTCAGGGTCCGCGTGCAGAGGGATGATGCCGGAATCCCCTACCTCGTCACGACGAGGCTGTGGATCATCAACGAAGAGGCGGTGATCCCCGAAGGCTTCATCGTGCCGCGCGACCTCTACCTGACTTCGAACATCCTGCTCAGCCCCGACGGCCGCCTCGTGGTCCAGACCGTGCAGGGCGCGTTCAACCTGTACATAAAGGTCTCGTTTTACGCGGCGGTCTTCTTCGGGGTCCCGTTCTTCCTCGGGCAGATCTGGGGCTTCGTGTCGCCGGGGCTTTACCCGCACGAGAAGAAGTACGCGGCCCCCTTCATCATCATGACCACGGGCTTCTTCCTGCTGGGGTGCGCGTTCGCTTACAAGATAGCCTTCCCGCGCGCGGCGGGCTTCCTGCTCGACGTTGCGGCGCAGGGCAACCTCAGGCCGCTCGTGTCGGCCGACGAGTACTTCGACCTGATAATCACGATAATGCTCGGGCTCGGCCTCGTCTTTCAGATCCCGTCCGTGACGTTCTTCCTCGCCCGGCTCGGGCTCGTCACTCCGGGGATGCTGCTCAGGTTCTGGAAGTACGCCCTGGTCATCATCTTTATCGTGGCGGCCCTGCTTTCGCCGACCACCGACATCCCGAACCTGCTCGTCTTCGCCGCCCCGATGATGATCCTTTACGGGCTGAGCGTGGGCATCGCGTGGGTCTTCCACCGGAAGCGGCGGGCGAGGGCGGCCGAGGCGGAGTGAGGGGCGGGCGCGGGGCGGTTTGCCCGACACATCTCGTGCAAATCGGCCGGCCCGAGGCGTTCTAAAGGGGGCGGGATTTTGGTCGAGCTTGACCTGCCGGAACCGGTCCACGTAAACTATCAGGTCAATCCAACAGACGAAGACGTTACGACCTTCAGGGATTTTTTGTAGTAGTGAAGTGAAAGGAGCAGGGTTATGGAGTGTGGTATCAACCGCTTCAGAAAAGTATTCGGCCTCGCCGTGGTCCTGACGATGATCGCCGGCGTCTGCCCTCCGGCGCTCGCGCAGGAAGGGCAGAAGAAGGACTCGAACGAGAAGAAGAAGCGCGAGGAGTTGAAGAGCGTTTACAAGAAGTGGCTCGACGAGGACGTCAACTACATCATAAACGACGAGGAGCGCCGCGCCTTCAAGTCTCTCAAGACCGACGAAGAGCGCGACCAGTTCATCGAGCAGTTCTGGCTCCGCCGCGACCCCGACCCCGACACCCCTGAGAACGAGTACAAAGAGCAGTACTACGAGCGCATCCAGTACGCCAACGAGCGGTTCAGCTCGGGCATACCCGGCTGGAAAACGGACCGCGGCCGGATCTACATAAGGTTCGGGAAACCCGACGAGATCGAGTCGCACCCGTCGGGCGGCACCTACAACCGCATGAGCTACGAGGGCGGGGGGCAGACCACCACCTACCCGTTCGAGACGTGGTGGTACCGCCACATCGACGGCATCGGGTCCGACATCGAGATCGAGTTCGTAGACCCGACCGGCTCGGGCGAGTACCGCATCGCCCGCAGCCCCGACGAAAAAGACGCCCTGCTGATGGTCCCGAACGCGGGCCTGACCCTGGCCGAAAGCCTCGGGCTGGCCAACAAGGCCGACCGCGTCACGGGCTCGGGCGCGTACGCCTACGGCGGGCGCACGGGCATTTTCGGCGGCAGGGCCAAGGACGCCCCTTTCGAGCGCCTGACTACCCTGGCAGCCCTCGAAAGGGCGCCGGTCATCAAGTTCCCGGACCTTCAGGTCAAGGCCGACCTGCCCGAGATCGCGTCGGACATCCTGCCGTTCTCGGTGCGCACGGACTTCTTCCGCATCGGCAACGAGTCGGTCGCCACGGCCTTCACGGTCCAGTTCGACCACTCGGACCTCTCCTTCAAGAACGTCGGCGGCATCTACTCTTCGACCGCCAACATCTACGCGCGGATCACCCAGCTCTCCGGCCGCAAAGCCGGCCAGTTCGAAGAGGTCGTCCAGTCGGCGAGGTACACGGAAGACCAGCTGCCGGTCGCCCAGCAGCAGAAGTCGGTCTACCAGAAGAACGTCGTGCTTCAGCCCGGGCGCTACAAGATAGACGTGGTGGCGCGCGACACGGTCAGCGGCAAGACGGGGATCCTGCACCACTCCTTCGAAGTGCCGAAGTATCAGGAGAAGCAGCTCGCGACCAGCACCCTGATCCTGGCCGCCTCGGTCGAGCCGCTCGACAACAAGACCGTCGCGCAGGGCCAGTTCATCATCGGCCGCTACAAGGTCAAGCCTTTCGTCAGCGGGGTCTACAAGCCCGGCCAGAACCTCGCCCTCTTCCTTCAGGTCTACGACGCGGAGATGGACCAGGCCACCCTGCAGCCCGCCCTCAAAGTCGAGTACCTCATCAAGAAGGATGGGCAGGAGCTTCTGCACATCGTGGAAGACGGGAAGAGCAAGGCGGGGATAGTCGACATGAAGGGCCAGCAGTTGACGGTCGCGCGCGGGATACCCATTCAGGACGCAATCGCGCAGCCGGGCACCTACACCGTGACGGTGAAGATCACCGACCTCGTCTCGCAGAAGGTCGTGACTCCCACCGCGCAGTTCACCGTCGTAAATCGATAGGGAGTCCTGAGATAACTTCAAGCAAATGAGCCGGGCCTGCGCGAGCGGGCCCATTATTTTGCCCGCCTCATGCGAACATTCAATCGGTCTTTTCCATTCCGATTCGACTTGTTATCATCAACCGGTTGAAGTACTCGCGCTAATCATAAAGGACACATGAAATTCTCAATCAGCAACCCATTCACTGAAGACCTGGCTATCGATCTCGGCACGGTCCACACCTTCATCTACGCCCGCGAGCGGGGCATGGTAGTGAACGAGCCCTCCCTGGTCGCGATTGACCGCGTCACGAACGAGGTCGTGGCTTCAGGGAACGAGGCGCTTGAGATGCTCGGGCGGTCACCCGAAGACGTGGAAGTGGTCTACCCGATGCGCGAAGGCGTCGTCGCCGATTCGGAGCTCGCGCAGAAGATGCTCGGCAAGTTCGTGAGAAAAGCGCGGGGCAGCCGCGCCCGGTTCTCGCGGCGCGTCACCCTCGGCGTGCCCTCGGGCATCACGTCGGTCGAGAGGTTCGCCATCAACGAAGTGATCAAAGGGATCGGGGTGAGCCGCGTCTATCTGGTCGAAGAGGGGCTCGCCGCCGCGATTGGCGCGAAGCTGCCGGTCACGGAGATGAAGGCTTCGATGGTGATGGACATCGGGGGCGGCTCCACGTCCATAGCCGTGGTCGCGAATTCCGGCATCGTCGAATCGGAGACCCTCCGCATCGGGGGGCTCGACATGGACCACGCCATAATAAACTACATCAAGCACCACCACCGGGTGCTGATAGGCGAGCGCACGGCCGAGCGGTTGAAGATGGTCCTCGGCTCGGCCGCGGGAATATCCGAAGAGCATAAGAGCGTCGTCAAAGGCCAGAACGTCAACGAGGGCGGGCCAGAAGTCATCGAGGTGACCGCGCCGGAGATACATCAGGCCATCAACGGCATCGTCAAGCAGATGGTCGAGGCGGCCCGGCAGGTCCTCGAACGGGTGCCGCCCGAAGTGGCGAGTGACATCCATGACAGCGGCATGGTCCTGACCGGGGGCATCGCCCTGCTCGCGGGGATGGACGAGCGGATCAGTCAGGCGACCAAACTGAAGGTCAACATCGCCGAAAGCCCGAGGCAATCGGTCGGCCGCGGCCTGATCGCCCTTTACGACCAGCCGCTGCTGCTCCGCCGCGTGGCGCGGAACGTGGAGTTGTCATAAGGGCAGGGGTCAGTGGCCAGGAGTCAGGAGCCAGTGACGCCACCCGCGATTTTGATTTACTCGAAAGGGATTCTGTAAAGAGAATCTGAAATGCTCCTTCCTTAGCTCCTGACTACTGACTCCTGACCCCCGACGCCTGCCCCCTCTTCCTGAGCATATTCGCGAATATGCGGAATGCGCCGGGGTTGAGGGCGAGCATCTGGGTCTTCAGGTCAAGGCTCGTGTAGATGACCGAGCCCTCGCCGTTTTGCGCCACCAGAAGCGCACCTTTTTTCGCTTCGCCGCCGGCGTCGGCCCATTCGAGCAGAGGGCGGTACTCGCCCGCCCACTCGCCCGGCAGGTCCGTGGCGCGCCTCTGCACCCAGTTCTCAAAATCCCTTTCGGTAATCCTGTTCGGTTGAAGCAGCAGGGCGTGATCGGGTTCTAATACCTTTAAAGCTCCGGCGTCCACCCCGAGCTGCTCGGCCGACAGCTTGATCGTGTGCGGCGCGAGCTGCCGCGAAACCGCGAGCGAGTTCCATGCCGACGGGTCCTGCGAGAGGATCACGAGGTTCCCCCCGGCTTTCGAGAACTCCGACAAACACTCGCTGGCGACGGGAAGGCGGGGGTGCTCTGAAAGCGCCCGACTGTCGATTATGATCGTGTCGAAGCGCGACAGATCGCAAGCCGGGTTCGCGCCGCCCTGCTTCTCCGCCTCCACTGCTTTTTCCTCTTTCTCTACCTTCTCTGCTTTTCCGTCAGGGGCGGACACGACGGGGCCGAGCCCGTCCAGTTGTACCTCGGAATGTTCGACTCCGAGCTGGTTGAGAATCTCCGGGAGCGGAGAGCCGCGGCCCGGAATGTAACCGACCCTGAGACCTTCGGGCAGATCAAAATCCATGACCTTCACCGGTATCCTTGCGCTCCCGAGAGGCTCGGCCTGCGAAGGGTCCTCCGCGCGAAACTCAAGCAGGATGTCCGGGGCCAGAGGGGGCTTCAGGATGGGGAGCTTCAAATTCATCCTGACGGCGATCTCTTCGTCCTCCCCGGCGAAGTCGATGTGGAGCGGCTGGTAGTCATCGACGCTGAGCGCGAGCGGCACTATCCAGAGCTTGCCCGCGAGCGGCCCTTCGGTTCGGTTGCGCACGCGCACGCCGAAGCTCATCTCGCGGGGCTTCGACCAGTCTTTAAGGACCGCGAACGGGATCGTCGAAATCTCCACCGCGGGCGCGATGTCGAATCGCCTCAGGACCGGAAGGGTTATGGCCGCCTGAGCGATACCGACCTGAGCGAAGACGACGAACTGCGCGCCGAAAGGCTCGTCCGACTGCGCGCCGGGAAGCGCCGAGCCGACCGGGTAGTAGTTCTCGTCATAAGCGCGGCCCGGACGAGGGAGCGTCCGCGCGGCATCTCTCGGGACCTCATACTGAAGCTCTTTCTCCGCCACCCCGCCGGGCGGCACTTCGGCCATGTCAGAGACGGCGTAGCCCGGCTTTCCTTCTTTGCTCACGAGTTGCTCGGGCGTGTTGAAGACGACCGGGAGCGAGCGCTCGCTCCCGTTTCGCAGGGTCAGGCGGGCGGAGACTTTCTGGCCCGGCACGAGCACGGAGTCCGACAACTGAACGTCGAAGTTGAGGCCGAGAGCCAGGGCTAGCGCGCGTTCGAGCGCCTCGGTGTATCGGATCACGCGGAAGAACTCGCCGCCATAACGCGAGTGCAACTGCGCCGCCGCCCCTTCGGCCCGCTTCTCAAGCAGCTTCTCCTTCAACGCTTCGATCAGGCGCTCTTGCAGGGCGAGGGCCTCCCTCGCGAGCAGGTCCCCGACGCGCGGGGGGGTGACCGAACGGACGAGGTTCTCTGGGAGAGTGAGCCCCTCGAACAGGGGCGCGGCATAACGCGCGCTCTCGCCCGAGGCCGACTTGACGAGCTTGTAAAAGACCTTGCCTGATGAGTCCTGGTTGGGGGAATCCTGTGTCAGGGTTTGCTCGGCCGCGGCGAGCCCGATCCTCGCGTAGCTCATGCCTCTGACGTTATCGTACTCGTTCAGGTCGAGGGCGACTTCGCCCTCATTCACCATCGTACGCTGAAAGATTCTTCGCGCCTGCCACGGGGACGTTTCACCGTCGGGGAACCTGCCCGCGTCCGGGGCCGCGTCGAAGGATTCGAGCAGCAGCCGCGCGGCCGCCTGCTGCCCGCCTTCCGCCGAATTCGCGCGGTGGTTGGTGATGATTACGTCGGGCCTCAGGAGCCGCAGGGCGCGGACCATCCGCTTGAGGGCTTCCTCCTGCCCCCACGAAGCGAGAACCTCGTCCGAGGACTTCGAGGGGCCGGGGTCTTTCAGGTTGAGAAAGTAAACGTCCGCGCCCGCAATCCGGGCCGCCCGCAAAGCCGCCCCGGTCCTCAGGGCCGCCGCGTCTTCCGGCGAAGATGGGAGAGCGCTCTCGCCCCTCGTCAGGAAAACGGCCAGAGCCCGCGCGCCGAACCTCTTCCGGTAATAGGCGAGCGTGCCCCAGTCCGCGTCCTCGGGGCGGACGGCGAGCGACATGACCGAGTAGGGGTTTGACAGGTCGCGCAACGCCTGATCGAGGGCGACTATTCCGCGGTCCTCCTGGACCTGCCGCGCGAAGGGCGCGGGGCCGGCGGGGCGCGGAGAGTTCGCGGACTGCGCCCCCGCGCTTTTCGTGAAGGCCGCTTCCGTCATAAAGCAAAGGGCCAGTAAGCAGTAAAAGAATTTCTTCATAATGTGATTCGCCCGGTCGATTAAACGCGCCCGGCAGGCGCACGATCTATTTTAACAGACCGCGCATCGAACCCGCTCGACCCTGCCGCGCGCGCCCGAGGCCGAAAGTAAAAAAGGTAAAAACTGCGCCACGTTACTGCCTATCAATTTTCACACCGGCGGCGGCTATGTTAGCATTCCTGGACTTCGCATAAGAGTCGAAGACGCCTTAATCATCATTACCGCGCGAAGCACACGACGGAGCTTGTTGAGATGCTTGAAACCAGGGAGGGAGTATCGATCAGGGGTGTTGAAAGCCCGCGCGCGGGCCGGTCGCGCGCGGCGCAATGGTTTGTGGCGCTTGTCTGCCTTTCCGTGTCGGCTCTGTCCGCGGTCCCTTTCTTTTTCATCACGAAAGTGACCCCCGGAACCGAGGGCGTGGCGATTCAGATGCCGACCACGCACGACATGCACCTGCACTTCGAGCAGATGAAGTCGTTCTACCGGGGGCTGTCCGACGGGGAGATCTACCCCCGGTGGGAAGAGGACACCAACCGAGGGTTCGGCGCCCCGACGACCAGCTACTACCCTCCCGGAATCTATTACCTCACGTCGGCCTTCTTCGCGATCACGAAGGACTGGTGGTGGAG
The DNA here is from genome assembly GCA_035634255.1 of Blastocatellia bacterium. Classification (GTDB taxonomy): domain Bacteria; phylum Acidobacteriota; class Blastocatellia; order UBA7656; family UBA7656; genus DATLMR01. The sequence continues at coordinate 68,981 of DASQDI010000124.1, read as the reverse complement.
CCTGCTCGGAGTCCACTGGGCTTTGATGCTGGCGGCGGCCGCCGCGCTCTACGTCTACGCCCGCCGGGTGATGTCGAGGGCCGCCGCGTCGGTCGCGATGATCGCCTACACGCTCCTGCCGTACCACACGGTCGATTTATACCAGAGGGGCGCTCTCGCGGAATTGCTCGGGTTCGTCTGGATGCCTCTGATGATGCTGTTCGCCGAGGGCATCTTCTCCGCCACGCCCGGGTGGCGGGAGAAGGGGGCGGGGCTAATGAGCCTCCCCGCCTCGCCCGAGGGCTCTCGGGTGCTGCTGAACGCGGCCGGCCTCGCGGCCACCTACGGGGCCTTCATCTGGTCGCACCCGCCGACGGCCTACCAGTTCGCGCTCGCCTTCGGCCTCTACTCGGTCGCCATGACTCTGGTACGCAGGGATGTTAGGGGGCTGATCGCGTCGGGGTGCTCGATGCTGGTCGGCGGGGGCCTCTCCGCCGCGTACCTCCTGCCCGCGGCGATGGAGCAGGACCTGATCCGGCACGAGTACGTCTCCGACGTGTGGCCTTACCACGCGAGCTACATCTTCCTCCACGCCCTGCCATACTCTCAGGGGCACCGAGGCTTCTTCGACCTGCTGGACGCGACCTGGATTTTCGGGGCGGTCTCCATCGCGATCACTTCCGCCGCCCTCCTCCTGAGGAAGCCGCGCGCTGAGTCTTACTCGCCCGACCTGAAGGCGCGCGTCCTGCTATGGCTCACCCTCGGCGCGTTCTCCTGCTTTATGATGCTCAGGTTGTCCGAGCCTCTCGGCCGGCTGATCCCCAAGATCGACATAGGGGTATTCACCTGGAGGATGCTTTCGATCTCGACGCTCGCGACGGCCCTGCTCGCGGGCGCTTGCATGCAGGCGGCCATCAGCGCGTACCAGGAGAGGCGGGTCGCGGCCCTCGCCGCCTTCGGCTTCGTCTCCCTGCTGGTCCCCGCGGGGGGCGCGGTCTTCAGCGGGGTCGCGGTGGCGGGGCCGATGTTCCGGTCCGCCTCTTTCGTGCCCTCGCTCGAACACGTGAACCTCGCCACGATCCCCCGGACGGCCTTCGAAGACCCGCTCGAACTGCCGCACGTCGCGAAGGTGAGATTCGCGGGCGGGCAGGGGGCCGTCTGGATCGACAGGTGGGACAGCGAGCACAGGGAGTTCGAAGTCCAGCTTAACGCGCCCGACCGCGTGCTCGTCCGCACCTTCAATTTCCCCGGCTGGACCGCGACCCGCGACGGCGCGGAGCTCCCCATACTCTCGGGCGAAGAGCTGGGCGACATCGTACTTGAATTACCCGCCGGGACTCACCGCATCAAACTCGATTACCTGAACACTCCGCCACGCCGCGCTGGAAATCTGATCTCCATTATCTCTTTATGTGTACTGACGGCTACATTGGCCCCCCCGCTCTCGCGGCGCGCGAGGCGCGGAACCGCACGGTAACAAGCTTTACGCGAGCAGCAAGGGGATTCTTGCGTCAAGCTTGACACCGGACATTGGGTGCTTGAGAATGCGACCATCAGAAATCACATGTCAATTGTTTCCCCTTCGGAGGACATATGTCACACCGTTCGTTAAATCCGTCTGACCTCGAAGAGCTTCGCGAGTCCGGCGACTACGACAAGCTCGCCACTTTGCTGACGGATGAATGGCAGAACGCTCCCGAGTACGAAGAAGACAGCATAAGGTACAGGCTGCTGGCGGCCGAGCTCGCGGGCCGCGCGGGCCGCGTGTACGAAATGGAAGTGGCTCTCGCGCCCTACCTCGAAGACGTGAACCGGGTCCCGTTCGGGATGGCGGCCAGGGTGTTGCTGATGTCCGCGACGTACCGCTACAGGCGGAGCGAGCCGTCGGAGGCCCTGCACCTGGCTTCGCAGTCGAGGCTGATCGCGACCGTGAGGGACGACGAGTTCACGATGGGGGAGGCCGTGCAGCTGGAGGGGCAGGCGCTCTGGTCTTTGGAGCGGTGGGAGGACGCGGCTGACAAGTTCAACGAAGCGATCTCGATCTACGCGGGCCAGTCGCGCGCTTACAGGCTCGGGCTCGCTTACCTCTGCCTCGGGGCGGTCATGAACCGAATGGGGAAGGCCGAAGGCGCGCGCGTGGCGCTCGAACGCGGGATCAAGATCCTGTTGAAGAGCCACGACGAATATAACCTGGGGGTCGCGCGGGTCAACGTCGCGCTCGCGCTCAACGTGATAGGCGAGCACGAGACCGCTTTGAAGTACCTGCTGTTCGCCCACGACACGTTCGAGCACATGGGCCACGAGCAGTACGTCTACCTGACCCTGAACAGCATCGCGGCCACTCTGGTCGCTCTGCGCGAATACGACAAGGCGGAAAGTTACGTCACGCGGGCCCTGAACTTGGGGATAAACGCGCGCAGCACTCAGATCGCCTCCACCTACGAGATCAAGGCGAGAGTCCACCTCGCGCGGCGCGAGTGGGAGAGCGCGGAGCAGAGCCTCAACGCCTCGCTCGACATAGCCGAGCAGGCCAGCAGCCTTTCGCAGAAGGCCGAAGCGAGGCGCACGATGGGCAGGCTGTACCTCGCGCGGGAGCGGGAGGAAGAGGCGTCCGTAGTGCTGTGGCAGGCGCTCGACCTGGCGCAGGACCTCCGCGCCTCTCTGCTTGAGCTTGAGGTCAAGGCCCTGCTCGCGCAGGCGATATGCACGACGAACCCGGTCGAAGCCCTGAGGCTCGTCTCGGACGTGGAGGCCGCCCTCGGGGAGAGGCCCCTGCCCGAGCTCAGGAGGGACGTGCAGGCGGCCCGCAAGCGGATCAACTCGCTGAACCAGGAGCACTACTTCATACTCTCCGATGTCAAGATCCCTCTGCTGGCCGAGGCGAAGATCGCCCTGCTCAAATGGCTGTGGGCGAGGGCGCTCTACAAGGCGAGGGGCAACGCGCGAGACGCGGCTTCGATCCTCGGCGTCACGCCTACCTACATCCGAAAGCTCACCAAAGTCATCCCGCGAGACCTGCTGCGACCGGGGAAAAAGAGGCCGAAGAAAGGGTGACGGGCAGGGGTCGGGAGCCGGGGCTCGGGGGGCGGTAATGCCGCTGTTTCCTGACTGATCCCTTTCCGAGATACCCATATCGCGCCGGTGGAGCCGACGAGCTCGGCCTTTATACGCGCGTACTTTTCTCCGAATGCGCGCCTGCCGTCGTCCGACAGGATGGGGCCTTTTATTTCCGCCGGGGCAGGTTCGTTGAACCTGCCCCGGCGGTTGTGTATAGTGAATGTGTATACCGAACTGCCGGGGTTTCTTCCGTCTTGTGGTTCAGTTTGTGGCGCTCAACCTAAAGTTGAACTGAATCGACTCGCTGATCCCTGTGAAAAATCCTTTTGCCATCATTCGTCGAGGAGCCAGCCATGGAACAACCAGCCAGGATCAATCAGGATTCGATAAGAGCGCTCGAAGCTATGGGGAACCGCCTGCGCATCGACTCGATTGTCGCGACCTCCGAGGCGGGGTCGGGCCACCCGTCTACCTGCATGTCGGCGGCCGATATCGTCGCGGCCCTCTTCTTTTACGCGATGCGGTACGAAGTCTCGGACCCGAAGAACCCCCTCAACGACCGGTTCATTCTGTCCAAGGGGCATGCGGCCCCGCTCCTTTACGCGGCCCTGGCCGAAGCGGGCGCGTTTCCCGTCGAGCGCCTGAAGACCCTGCGTAAATTCGACAGCGACCTCGAAGGTCATCCGACCCCCCGCTTGCCATGGGTGGAGGTCGCGACCGGCTCTCTGGGGCAGGGGCTTTCCTGCGGCGTCGGGATGGCTCTCAACAGCCATTACCTTGATAAGATCGATAACAGAATCTACGTGCTCATGGGCGATGGGGAAGCGGCGGAAGGGTCCGTGTGGGAGGCGGCGGAGATCGCCTCGTATTACAAGCTCAGCAACCTGATAGGCATCGTGGACGTGAACGGGCTGGGGCAGAGCCAGCGCACTCTGTACGGGCACGACGCGGGGGTCTACCAAAGGCGTTTCGCATCCTTCGGGTGGCACTCGATATCGATAGATGGCCACGACATGGCGCAGATAATCGCGGCGCTCGACGAGGCGCTCGCCGTCAAAGACAGGCCCGTCGCGATCATCGCCGCCACGAAGAAAGGCAAGGGCGTCTCTTTCATCGAGGACAAAGAAGGCTGGCACGGCAAGGCCCTGAAGAAGGGCGACGAGATGGAGCGCGCGCTGGCCGAGCTCGAAGCGAAGGCCTCGGACACCTCGGGCCTGAAGGTCAAATCCGTCGAAGGCCGCGAGGCTAGCCCCGCGGCGGGCGGGGCGACGGCACCAGCGAGCCCGGCCCCCGTCGAATACGCGATGGGGCAGGAAGTGGCGACGCGCGAAGTGTACGGGGCGGCCCTCGCGAAGCTCGGCGACGCGAACCCTCTGGTCGTCGCGCTCGACGGCGACACGAAGAACTCGACCTACTCCGAGAAGTTCATGAAGGCGCACCCTGACCGCTTTTTCGAATGCTTCATAGCCGAGCAGAACATGGTCGGGGTGGCCGCCGGCCTCTCCGCGATGGGCAAAATCCCTTTCGCCTCCACGTTCGCCTGCTTCTTCACGCGCGCTTACGACCAGATCCGGATGGCCGCGATTTCGCAGTCGAACCTGAAGCTCTGCGGCTCCCACGCGGGGGTGTCGATAGGCGAAGACGGCCCCTCGCAGATGGGCCTCGAAGACCTCGCGATGATGCGAGCCATTCAGGGGGCCACGGTGCTTTACCCGTCCGAAGCCGTCTCCGCCGAGCACGCGGTCCGGCTCGCGGCGGAGATTAAAGGCATGGTCTATATTCGCACGAGCCGCCCCAAGACCCCCGTGATCTATGCCCCGGACGAGAAGTTCGAGATCGGGAAGGCCAAGGTCGTGAAGCGGAGCGACGGGGACCAGCTAACAATCGTCGCGGGAGGGGTCACACTGTTCGAGGCCCTCGCGGCGTACGACGAGCTTAAGGGCGAAGGCATCAGCGTGCGCGTGGTCGACATCTTCTCCGTCAAGCCCGTGGACTCCGAGACCCTCCGCGAGTGCGGGAGGGAGACGAACAACGTGATCCTCACGGTCGAGGACCACTCGCTCGCGGGCGGGATCGGCGAAGCGGTGATGAGCGCGGTGACCCCGGACGGGATCACGGTCATGCAACTCGGCGTCGGCGTGCTCCCTCGCTCGGGCGAGCCCTCGGAATTGATGGAGGCTTACGGCATCGACCGCAAAACGATTGCCCACACGGTCCGCACTCTGGTCCGGTGACGGGTCTCGGCAGGCGCGGGAGGGGGCGGCGATGTCGAAAATCCGCCCTGCTTGACAACCCTCGAACTATTCCTATAACTTCGTGTGTTGCTCTTGGCGGCGACGCCCCGCCATATGATTTGGACTATTCACAGTTTTTGACTGGAGGAAGAGATGGCTACTAAAGTTGGAATCAACGGGTTCGGGCGCATAGGGCGCAACATCTTTCGCGCGGCGATGGGCCGGGGCGATATAGATTTCGTGGCGGTCAACGACATAACGGATACGAAGACTCTGGCTCACCTGCTGAAGTACGATTCGGTCCTCGGGAACCTCGACGCGGAGATCAAAGCCGGCGACGGCCAGATCACGGTGAACGGGGACGAGTTCAAAGTCTTCTCCGAGCGCGATCCGGGCAAGATCGACTGGGCTTCGGTCGGGGCCGAGGTGGTGATCGAATCCACGGGCCTCTTCACGAAGCGGGAGGACGCCGCGAAGCACCTCCACGACACGGTCAAGAAAGTGATCATCTCGGCCCCGGCCAAGGGCGAGGACATCACGGTCGTCCTCGGAGTCAACGAAAAGTCCTACAACCCTAAAGAGCATCACGTCATCTCGAACGCCTCCTGCACGACCAACTGCCTCGCCCCGGCCGCGAAGGTCCTGCACGAAAATTTCACGATCAGGAAGGGGTTGATGACCACCTGTCACTCGTACACGAACGACCAGAGGCTCCTCGACCTCCCGCACAGCGACCTCCGCCGCGCTCGGGCCGCCGCGTTGTCGATCATCCCGACCTCGACCGGCGCGGCCAAGGCAATCGGCCTCGTGCTGCCGGAGCTGAAGGGCAAGCTCGACGGCATCTCGCTCCGCGTGCCCACGCCGAACGTCTCGGTCGTGGACCTCGTGGCGGAAGTGGAGAAGGGCACGAGCAAAGAGGAAGTGAACGCCGCCATGAAGAGGGCGGCCGAGGGCCCGCTCCACGGCATCCTCCAATACGAAGAAGAGCCGCTCGTCTCGATAGATTTCCGCGGCAACCCCCACTCGTCGATCATCGACGCGCAGTACACCAGCGTGCTCGAAGGTAACATGGTGAAGATCCTCGCCTGGTACGACAACGAATGGGGCTACTCGACCCGCGTGGTCGACCTCGTCCGCTACCTCGTGGAGCAGGGGCTCTAGTTCAACGGCCGCGGGGGCAGGCGCGATGGCTGCCCCCGCGCTCCTACATCTGAATCCTATGGCAAAACTCTCGATCTCCGACCTAGACCTGAAGGGAAAGCGCGTGCTGATGCGCGTCGATTTCAACGTGCCGCTTGAGGACGGCCGCATCACCGACGACACGCGCGTGCGCGCCGCTCTACCGACGATCCGGCACGCGCTCGACCACGGGGCGCGGCTGGTGCTCGCTTCGCACCTGGGCAGGCCGAAGGGGAAGCCCGACCCGAAGTTTTCGCTCGCCCCGGCCTCGGCCCACCTGTCGGAGCTTCTTGGGAAGGAAGTGAAGCAGGCCCCGGATTCTGTCGGCCCTGAAGTAAAGGCGATGGTCGATGCGCTCGGAGAGGGCGAGGCCATGATGCTCGAAAACGTCAGGTTTCATGAGGGGGAAGAGAAGAACGACCCCGAATTCGCGCGCCAGCTCGCGGAGCTTGCCGACCTCTACGTGAACGACGCTTTCGGCACGGCCCACCGCGCGCACGCCTCGACGGAAGGGGTCACGCGCTTCGTCGAGAAATCGGCCGCGGGCTTCCTGATGGAAAAAGAGCTGCGTTATCTGGGGCAGGCGCTCGAAGAGCCCGAGGCCCCTTTCGTGGTGATCCTGGGGGGGGCGAAAGTTTCGGACAAGATCGGCGTGATCGAGAACCTGTTGAAGTCCGCCGACTCGATCCTGATCGGCGGCGCTATGGCCTACACGTTCCTCAAGTCGCAGGGGAACGAGACGGGCCGCTCCCTCGTCGAAGACGACAAGCTCGACCTCGCGCGCGGTCTGCTGAAACAGGCGCGGGAGCGGGGGGTCGAGATGCTTCTGCCCGTAGACAACGTGGTAGTCGATAAGTCCTTCTGGGACGACCCGGAGGCGAAGGACTTCAAATCCCGCGTATGCCTCGTCACTGAGATCGGGGCGGACGAAGCGGGGCTCGACATAGGCCCGGAAGCGATAAAGCAATTCTCCGCCAGAATCTCGGGCGCGAGAACAATCGTGTGGAACGGCCCGATGGGGATGTTCGAGCGCGAGCCGTTCGACCGGGGCACCCGCTCGATTGCGCAGGCGGTGGCCGAGGCCGACGCCACGACCATAGTCGGCGGGGGCGATTCCGTGGCCGCCGTCGCCGAGGCGGGAGTCTCCGACCGCATCACACACGTCTCGACCGGCGGGGGCGCTTCGCTCGAATTCCTGGCGGGCGACGAACTGCCCGGAGTGGAAGCGTTGACCAATAAGTGAATGCCGGGTAGACGCCGAGTGAATGCCAAGCAAACGTTAAGTGAATGCCTTCGCCCCGAGCCCCGGAACAATTGGAGAACCGAATGAGACCGCTATGCTTATTTTTGCTGGTGACGACGATGGCCGCCGCTTTCGCCTGCGGCCCGAAGGAGCCTTCATACAGCAACATAAACCTAAATAAGAATTCGCAGGAAGGCAGGGCCCCCGCGCCCGATGCCTCCGCGACGCCCGAAGCCGCCCCGGAAGCGCAGGCCGAAGCGACCCCATCGCCCGACGGGCCCGCGCCGGCCGCGGGCGCTTCCCCCCCGCCCGCGGCCGCTCAGACGGGCCGCGTGAAGATGCCGTCATTTTTCGACCCTCAGGCGGGGGCCATCAAAGACCTGCCTTCTTACCCCGGCAGCCGTCCGGTCAACGTGCAATACGGCCCGCTCAGCGGGGCAGACATGGCGATGATAGTCTCCGAGACTACGGTGCCGATGGAGAAGATCACCCAATTCTATGACAGGGCAGTCAAGAGCAATGGGTGGACGGTCGCGTCGGAGATGCGCGAGCCTGAAAAGTACAGGCTCGACCTCAAGAAGGGCAACAAGGACGCCGGCACGGTTCAGGTGACGAAAGCGCAGGGGGCGGGGCTGGTGACGATTGCCATCTCCCGGACCCAGGCCCCATAGCCGCCAATAATATTTCGCGAGACTTAAATATATCGGGATCAATTATGCGAAGACCTGTGATAGCCGGAAACTGGAAGATGTACAAGACGATCTCGGAGTCGGTCGATTTCGTGCAGGCGTTTAAGCCGATGGTGGTAGCCTCGACCCATTGCGACATCGTTCTTGCGCCGACCTTCACCTCGATAAAGGCCGTCGCCGACAGGCTCGAAGGCTCGAACGTGGAAGTCTCCGCGCAGGACGTTGCGGCCGAGGTCGAGTACGGGGCGTACACGGGCGAGGTCTCCGCCCGGATGGTCCGGGACGCGGGCGCGAGGTACGCGATCATCGGCCACTCGGAGCGGCGGCAGTATTTCGGAGAGACCGACGAGTCGGTGAACAGGAAGATCCGCGCGGCCCTTGAGTCGGGACTGCTGCCGATCATGTGCGTCGGCGAGCGGCTCGAAGAGCGCGACGCGAATCGGGCGGAAGAGGTGGTCGGGGCGCAGGTCGCGGAGGGGCTGCGCAACTTGACAGCCTCGGATGTGTCCCGTATCATAACCGCTTACGAGCCGGTCTGGGCGATTGGCACAGGTCGAACCGCGACACCCGAAATGGCCGAGCAAATGCACGCCTTTATCCGATCCCGCGTCCGAGAGATGTTTGGCGATACGGTGGCAGAGGGTATGCGAATCCTCTACGGCGGCAGCGTGAAGCCTGACAACATCGCGTCGCTGATGGACCAGGCCGATATCGACGGCGCGCTCGTCGGCGGGGCGAGCCTTGAGCCGGGCTCGTTTGCGAAGATCGTAGGATATAAAGAGAACAGGTAGGACCAAAACGTGATTGCATATGTTTTAATGACGATCTATGTCATAGCCTGCGTCGTGCTGATACTGTTCGTGCTCTTGCAGCCGGGCAAATCGGACGCGGCGGCTGTGTTCGGCGGCGGAGCCAACTCGTCCGCCTTCGGGCCTCGCGGGACGGCGACGGTGCTCGCGAAAGTGACGATAGGCGCGGCCATAGTATTCTTCCTGATCGCGTTTGTGTTCTCGATACCGAACCTGTTTACTCGCGGCTCCATCGGCGAGGGAGTCGGCCCGGCGCAGACGGCGCCCGCGGCACCCGCGGTCCCCCCGGCCGGGACCGAGCAGCCCGCGCCCGCCGTGACTAGCGACTCGCCTGCTCCTGCTCCGTCACCGGCGGCGGTTCAGCCCACGCCGCAGAGCAAGCAGAACAGCAACGCGGCCCAGACGAAACAGGAGCCGAAGAAGCCTTAGACGGTTTGCGATTCTTCTCTAGTCGGGACTTGATCTCCGGGATCAGAGTAGTGTAGTTTGAACTGCGGTTTTGAAAACGTGCCGAAGTGGTGGAATTGGTAGACACGTACGTTTGAGGGGCGTATGGGGCAACCCGTGGGGGTTCGAGTCCCCCCTTCGGCACCACCTCCCTTATGAATCCTAAATCAACTGCCGAAACTAAGGTCGCGGTCCTGCGCTACGCGGGGGCCGAGCAGTTCGTCGGGGAGTCCCCGAGCGGGCACGCGGTAGTGACGAGCTTCTCTCACGAGAAGGTCACCGCCCCGACCCCGATGGAGTTGCTGCTGATATCTCTGGGAGGGTGCACGGGCGCGGACGTGGTGGGAATTCTTGAGAAGAAGCGCCAGAAAGTGACCGGCTACGAAATCGAAGTCCGGGGCGAGCGCCGCTCGGAGCAGCCCCGCATCTACACCAGCATCGAGGTCGTTCACAAGGTCAGGGGCCGCGACCTCGACCCGAAAGCCGTGGCCCGCGCAATCGAGCTGTCGGAAACAAAGTATTGCAGCGTGTCCGCCATGCTCTCCTCCTCGGCCTCTATTACCACCCGGTTCGAAATCATCGAAGAGACTCTTTAATGGAGCCCGCCGGACTACTCCTCCCGTAAGCAGCCCCCGTCGATTACATCCGCTTACATTTCGTCGCGTGTAAATTGATGACATCCCTGACGGAGTTTCATCAATATGACCGACTGGCACCTGAAGGCGAGGGCTGATAAGGCTCCGCCATCCTTGTAAAATCCGGCCTTTTTTCAGCCCCGAAGAGAATAATTACGAAGCCTCCGAAAGCCGTTCGACCGGTTAAGGCGTTTTATTCCGGCCGTTTAAAATTTCCCCGCCCGGCGGGGCCCTTGTCTTACGCCGCGATGGGCGGTTATGCGGGGCGCCCTGTCACTCTATTGGCACATCTATTGATACTGAATCAGAGTGATTTTGATCCTGCCCCTGATCCGCGACCACGGCTGCGAAAGGGCGAAGAGGCGCGGCGGTAAGTTGTAAGAGCGTTTGAGTAGAAAAGGATAACAGATAACTCTCTTATGGACCTTGTGAACAGGCAAAAGCTCGTCAAGCCTTACATGCTGTCGGTGATCACGGCGGGCGTGGTCGTCTTCACGATCTCTCTTTTAAACCTGTCGGTGTACGAGCTGGGTCTGCAATACATCCTCCTGATGGTGATCACCTGTAGCATCGGCCCCCGCGTCATCATCAACTTCTTCCGGTTCAAGTCCTGCGTGTCGATCTCCGACGTGTTCATATTCCTGACCATGTTCCTGTTCGGGGGCGACGCGGCCATAGTACTGGGGACGCTTGAGACCGCTTACTCTTCCCTGCGCATCTCTAAAAAGGCGATCACCATCGCCTTCAACGCCGCGTCGATGACCATCTCCACTTCCGCGACCCTCTGGGCCCTGCGCCTCACGTTCGGGGATGTCGCCGAGATCGGCAGGAGCGAGTACTCGTCGAAGATGATCATCGCCACCTGCGCGATGGCCTTCTCGCAGTACATAATCAACTCCGGCCTCATCGCCATCGCCGGGGCTCTGAGGGCCAACAAGCCGATCTTCACCACCTGGAGAGAGCATTACATCTGGACGTCGATAAGCTACTTCGCGGGCGCTTCCGCCGCGAGCATCATCGCGAAGATGATCGGCGTCGTCGGCTTCTACGCCTTCATCGCCGTGATGCCTATAGTGGCCATCGTCTATTTCACTTACCTCACCTACCTCAAGAACGTCGAAGCGTCCGCGACGCAGGCCGAGCAGGCCGAGCAGCACCTCGCGCAGATGCTTGAGAGCGAGGAGCGATTCCGCAGCGCCTTCGACCACGCGCCCATCGGCATGGCCCTGGTCGGGCATGACGGGAGGTGGCTTCAGGTGAACCGCTCCCTGTGCGAAATCCTCGGCTACACCGAAGACGAATTTCTGGGGATGAACTTTCAGGCGATCACCTGCCCGGACGACCTGGGGGATTTCCTCACGCACGTCAACGAAGTCCTTGAGGGGAAGACCGCGACGCACCAGATGGAGAAGCGTTATTTCCACAAGCTCGGGCACGAGGTCTGGGTGCTGACCGGCATCTCGCTCATACGCGATTCGCAGAGCAGGTCACAGCACATCATCTTCCAGATCCAGGACATCACCAACCGCAAGCGCGCCGAAGAGCAACTCGTGCACGAGGCGCTTCACGACGCGCTCACGGGGCTGCCTAACCGCGCCTACTTCATGGACCAGCTTCAGATCTCCCTCGAAGAGGTCAAGAATTCCAAGGACCACCTCTTCGCCGTGCTCTTCCTCGACCTCGACAGGTTCAAGCTCATCAACGACAGCATCGGCCACATGATCGGGGACCAGCTCCTGATCGGGATAGCCCACCGTCTGCGGAAGTGCCTGCGGCCGGGGGATAAGGTCGCCCGCCTCGGAGGCGACGAGTTCACCATTCTCCTCGACGGGATTCGCGACGCCAGCGAGGCCATCGAGGTGGCCGACCGCATTCAGAAGCAGGTCTCCCACCCCTTCAACCTCGGCGGGTACGAGACCTTCACCACGGCCAGCATCGGCATCGCGCTTTCGAACATCGGCTACGAGCGGCCCGAGGACCTGCTCCGCGACGCGGACACCGCGATGTATCAGGCCAAGTCTCTGGGCAAGGCCCGCTACGTGATCTTCGACCAGGGGATGCACGCGCACGCGATGAACCTCCTCCAGCTTGAGACGGACCTGAGGAGGGCCATAGACAGGAAGGAGTTCTTCATCCACTACCAGCCCATCGTGTCTTTGGAGACCGGCAAGCTCAGCGGCTTCGAGGCACTCGTGCGCTGGCAGCACCCGGAGCGGGGGTTGATACCGCCCGAGAATTTCATCGCGGTGGCGGAAGAGACCGGCTTCATCGTCCCCATCGGCCAGTGGGTCCTGCGCGAGGCGTGCAGGCAGATGCGCACATGGCAGGACAGGATTTCGCCCGACCTGTCCCTCTCCATGAGCGTCAACCTGTCGGGCAAGCAATTCGCTCACACGAACCTGATAGACCAGATAGTCAACATACTCGAAGTGACCGGCCTCGACCCCAGGAGGCTCAAGCTCGAAATCACCGAGAGCGTCGTGATGGAGAACATCGAGGTCGCGACCCGCATGCTCGAACAGCTGCGCGCGCTCGGGGTCGAGCTGAGCATCGACGACTTCGGCACCGGCTACTCGTCGCTCAGCTACCTGCACCGCCTCCCCATCGACACCCTGAAGATAGACCGCTCCTTCGTCAGCCGCATCAGCGAAAATAACGAGAACCGCGAGATCGTCCGCACCATCCTGATGCTCGCGCAGAACCTCGGCATGGGCGTCGTGGCCGAAGGGGTCGAGACCAGAGAGCAGCTCGAAAGCCTGCAAGAACTGAAGTGCGACAGGGGGCAGGGCTACCTCTTCTCAAGGCCCGTCAACGCCCTGGACGCGGAGAGGCTCATACTCAGCTTCGACGAGTGGCAGCCCGCCATCTTCTGCGCGGACGAGCGCCCCGAAAAAGACGTGTTCCCCGGCCTCGCCAGCACCTACCCGATGTGATCTCCGACGTGATCTTCGGCCGCGCGGCTCCCCGCCTCACTCATTCGGGATTGACCTGACGTACCCGAACCGCCCCATTATCGACTGCCCCTCGTCGCTCAGGACGAATTCGCCGAAGCTCCGCGCGGAATCTTTATTATTCGAAGCCTCGATGACCCCCATCGCCTGATCCAGCGGCGCGTGCAGGCGCGATTCGATTTCGATGTAGCTCCCTTCGCCGGCCCTTACCAAAGAGAGGGGGATGAAGGCTGCGTCAGCGTTCCCCGAGGCCGTGAACTGTTTCGCCTGCGCGACGTTCGTCGCGTAAACGACCCTGCTCTCCAGACGGGGCCAGAGGTTCAGGTTCCTGAGCGCCTCGACCGCGGCCTTGCCGTAGGGCGCGACCTCCGGCTTTGCGATGGCGATGATGGTGACATCGGCCCGCTCAAGGTCTTCCACCCGATTGACGCTCACGCGGCCGTTTTCTGGTGCCCAGAGCACGAGCCTGCCGCGCGCGAAAAGCCTCCGGCTTTCGGGGACGACCAACCCTTTATCTACGAGGCCGTCCATGCTGGTCACGTCGGCCGAGGCGAAAAGGTCGAAGGGCGCGCCGTTCTCGATCTGCTTCGCGAGGTCCGCCGTCGCTCCGTAGCTGAAAACGACTTCTATGCCGGTGCGCTCGGTGAACCGCCTGCCGACTTCGGCGAAAGCGTCGGTCAGGTTAGCCGCCGCCGCCACGGTTATCGTCCGTGCGGCTTGCCCGTCCGCTCCCCCGGTTTTCCGAGAGCACCCGCAGGAGAAAGACAGCGCGAGAAACAGAGCGGCGGAGCAGAACATGACCGTGATCGGGCGCGCGAGACTGAGCCTGTTTGAAACCATCTTCACCTCAACCGGTTCGGGATTCGGGGGCCGCCCGTCTAAACTGAGACTCGATAAATGAGAACCGGGAAACGTGCTTTAACTTAACGGGCGGGAATTATCTCATGTTCAAGCCACGATGGAGAAGAGAAGCGGCGCGGCTCGACCCTGCCGCCGAGGCGCGAGCTTGAACTGGCCGGGTGCGTGGAATAGAATGCGCACCGTCCCTTCATCAGCTTTTCTCAATGATAGGTGAGCCTTGAAGAAAATCTTGATCAATATTCAATCGGCCGGGACTCTTTTACTTATCTTTTTATGCGCCTCCACCCTCTCCCCGCGGGCCCAGCAGCTTCCCGCGCTCGCGCGGAAATTCACGCCGCGAAATAGCGGGCTTGAGCTTGAGCGACGCACGCACCCCGGCACCTTCTTCGACGTGGTCGGCCGCAAATCGGCCGCCTTCGGCTACGAGAATCGCGCGCTCGAAGCGTGGGTCTATCCGCTCAAGATACTCGATGATTTCAAGCTCTCGTTCCAGCTTCAGGGTTACCCGCTTGAGATCGACAGCGCGGACGTGCAGGTGGCCATCAATGTTCGGCCCGAAGCCACGACCTTCACCTACTCTCACGCGGCATTCACCATCCGGCACATAATCTTCGCGCCCGTCGAAGAGCAGGGCATCATAATGCTGCTCGACGCGCGGAGCGTCCTGCCTCTCACCGTGACGGGCTCGTTCAGGCCCCGCCTGAAACTGATGTGGCCGGCGGGCCTGATGACCGCCTACATCGGCTGGGACGAAAAAGCGCGCGCTTACACTATCGGCGAGGAGACGAACCGATTCGTCGGGATGATCGGCTCGCCCACGGCGCGCGACATCTCCCTGATGCCTTATCAGGAAGAGCCGCGAGACGTTCCCAATCGCTTCGTGATCGAAGCGTCGCCCGGCGAGCTTAAGTCGCACTTCGTCCCGATCATCATCGCGGGCAGCACCGAAGGCCGCGAGAAGGCGAAGGCGACCTACGATAAGCTGCTCGGCTCCGCCGAGTCGCTTTACGAGAAGAACGTAGCTCATTACGAGCGCCTGCGTTCCGAAACGACCGGCGTCACGACTCCCGACGAGCGGGTCAACGCGGCATTCGATTGGGCGAAGGTCGGCATCGATAAAGGCATGGCCACCAACCCCATGCTCGGCACCGGACTGGTGGCAGGCTTCCGCACGTCGGGCGAGAGCGAGCGCCCCGGCTTCGCGTGGTTCTTCGGCCGCGACGCGCTCTGGACCGCTCTGGCCATCAATTCGTACGGAGACTTCGCGTCGACTCGCACGGCGCTCAACTTCCTGAAGAAGTTTCAGCGCGAAGACGGGAAGATCCCGCACGAGATTTCTCAGAGCGCCGCGCTCATCCCCTGGTTCAAAGATTACCCTTACGCATGGGCGAGCGCGGACGCGACCCCTCTCTACATAATCGCGCACTCGGACTACTGGCGGGCGAGCGGCGATTCGAATTTCATCAGAGAAAACTGGGACTCGATCATCAAGGCTTACGGCTTCACTTCCCGGACCGACACCGATAACAACGGCCTCGTCGAGAACACCAATTTCGGACATGGGTGGGTGGAAGGCGGCGCGCTCTACCCGCCCCACGAAGAGATTTATTTGCAGGGCCTGTGGATCGAAGCCCTGAAGAGTCTGGACGAGCTGGCCGGCGTCACGGGCGATACGACTGTGTCGGCCAGCGCGCGCGCGTCGGCGGAGCGCACGCGCTCCGCCGTGGAGAAGACCTACTGGCTGGCGGACCGCGGCTTTTACGCTTTCGCCACCAACCTCCCCCGCCCGACGCCGCGCGTCGCCGAGCCGGGGCCGGACCGGGAGAGACGGCAGGCGCGAATGAGTGCGTTAGACAGGGCGCGCCTTATTGATGAAGACACGGTTTTGCCGGCGGTGCCTTTGTGGTGGCGCACGCTCGAAGACTCGCGCGCGCAGTCCGAGATAGACCACCTGGGAAGCGGCGAGATGGCGACCGACTGGGGGGCCCGGATCATATCGAATCGGAGCGAGGTTTATGACCCGCTCTCTTATCATTACGGTTCCGTGTGGCCTCTTTTTACCGGCTGGGCTTCGATGGGGGCGTACCGGTACGGGCGGCCTCACGTGGGCTTTCAGGCGTTGATGGCGAACGTACACCTCTCCTACAGCGGCTCTCTGGGGTACGTGACGGAGTTATTGTCAGGAGACTTCAACTCGGCTTTCGGCCGGTCCTCACATCATCAGGTCTGGTCCGAGGCGATGGTCGTGACTCCGTTGATGCGGGGCCTGCTCGGCGTGGAGGTGAGCGAAGGGGGCAAAACATTAAGCTTCTCGCCGCAATTGCCCGCCGACTGGGGCCGCGTCCTCGTGCGCAACGTCTTCGCGGGCGACGCCCGGTACGACATCGCTCTTGAGCGTGGGGCCGGGCGAGAGTCCGTTAGGATCACCCGCCGCGATCAAGGTAACGCGGGCGGCCAACCGAGCCGAACGCCCCGGATCATCATCGCCCCGGCATTTCCTCTCGACGCGGAGGTGCGTTCGGTCCTCGTCAACGGCCGCCCCGCAAGGTTCGAGATGAAGCGCGAGGGCGACGTGCAGCGCGCCCTCGTTTCGGTCGAAGGCCCCGCCGCGACTACCGAGATCATTTATAACTACGGCGAAGGGACGGAGGTCTATTTTCACTCAGAGCCGCTTCGTCCGGGGGCGAGCGACCAGGGGCTCCGCGTCCTGCGGTCGAGAGCCGATGCGAATGCTCTGCGTCTGGTGCTCGAAGGGCTAGGCGGGCGCTCGTACGAGGTGCGCGTGCGCGGCCGCCGCAGGCCCGCCGAAGTCGCGGGCGTGAAGGTGCTCGAATCTTCGGACGGGGAGGCCCGACTGCTCGTCAGTTTCGATGGGGCGTCGGAGGCTTATGTCCGGCGAGAGCTGACCCTGCCTCTGCTCCCGAGAAATAAGTAGACGACCCCGGCGGAAAAGATGGGAAGAAAAAGAGGAGATGCCCGTCAGAGCATCTCCTCTTTTTTTAGACCGGCCGGCCCGGATCGCTCTTAGAATTTGAACCTCAGAGCGAACTGGAAATTGCGCTGAGGGTCCGCGCCGCCGAAGGCCGTGTTCGTGATGCGGCCCGCGTTCGGGCTCGGGTTGGCCGGGTCGCCGATGAACGAGTCGGGCTGATCGAGGTTCACGTGGTTGAACAGGTTTACCACTTCGACCCGGAACTCAAGCTCTTTGTTTTCCGTGAAGCGGAGCTTCTTGAAGAGTGATGCGTCGGTCCTCCAATAATTCGGCCCGCGCAGGGCGTTCCTCCTCAGGTTGCCGAACGTCCCCACGGCGGGTTTAGCGAAGACCGTGGGGTCGAAGAACCTCTCGCGGGAGCCGCCCGTGTTGGGGTCGCCGATTATGTCGGGGCGGTTGGGGCCCGTGTCCGAGATCCCGCTCGTGTCGAAGCCGACGTTGAATGGCAGCCCGCTCTGGATGGTCGTGTTGGAATTGAACTGCCACCCGCCGATCAGGTAATCGACGCTCCTCGGGATGTTCCCCAGGAATCGCCTGTTGCGCCCTATCGGCAGCTCCGCCAGTTGCGAGAGGACGAAGACATGGGTCCGGTCAAAGTCGCTGGGGCCGTGATTGATCGAGCGGTCGATGAAGAAGTAATCACGGTCGTAGTTGGTCGACCTCTGCCACGTGTAGTGGGCGAGCACCGAGTAACTGTTGTCGAACCGCTTCGTGAACTTGGTCTGAAGCGAGTTATATCGGTTGTCGCCGCAATTGCAGTAGAGGAGAACATCCTGCGTCCAGCCGAACTTGTTAAAGAAGGGCCTGCGGTTATTCCTCGGCACGGTGCCGAACCCTTCGAGCGTGGGCTGGTTGCCTTCGCAATCGGGGTTGTTGCCGCAGAAGACGCGCGTGCCCTTGTTGCCGACGTAAGCCGCCTCGAGCGAGATGGTGTCGGTCAGCTGGTGCTGCACGGTCACGTTCCAGGCGTCCACGGTCGGGAGCCTCTGCTTGAAGTTCACGATGCGGGGCCGCACCCCGTCGGGTAGGAAAAACCGCCCGTTGGCCGGGAGCGAGGCGTTCGGCTGGCCGCCCTGGTTGGGGGGCGCGTCGAGGCCGAAGAAGGCGGTGAACGGCGGGGGGCCTTCCTGGAGGTTGAAGACGCTGCCGAACTCCGAGGGGGATGTGAGGTTCTGGATAGCCAGCACGGGCAGGTTCTGCGTCACGGTGTGGCCGAAGACGGAACCGAACACCCCTAAGTCGTAGCTGCGGCCGTAGCCGGCGCGCACCACGGTCTTGTCGTTGAGCTGGTAGGCGATGCCCAGACGCGGGGCCCAGTTCAAGCTGTTCTCGACCCCTCCGTTCAGGGAATTGCCGCCGACCCCTCCGACTATGACTTCCCCCGTGTCCGGGTCAACCCATCCGCCGTTGCCGGGTTCGTTCACGCTCTGCGGGTTTATGACATCCAGGCGGAGGCCGAAGGCGAGCGTGAATTTCTGGGTCGCGCGCCAAGTGTCCTGCCCGTAATAGAAGTGCCGCCACTGGCGCTCCCGCGCGTCGGTCGACGTGCTGACCATGCGGACGAAGCTCGTCACGTCGCCGATCAGGAACGTCGCGAGGCCGAGCCCCTCGTCCTGGAGCACCCCGTTCACGACGCGGCCCGTCCTCCTCTGGCTGAAGGTGAGCTCGCCGGACCTGTGATTGTCGCTGGGCACGCGCAGGTTAAACGCGCGTCGGACGTCGACGCCGAACTTCATCGTGTGGTTGCCCCAGGTCTTCAGCAGGTTCGTGACGAACTGGTACTGCTTCTCCTGCTGGTCGAGGGGGCAGTTGCAGCGCCCCGTGAATTCGTCCAGGCCGGAGCCGAACCTGAACGCGCTGGGCCTGTCGATGTTGTCCGAGATGAAGGCCGCGAACAGGCCGGAGGTGAACGTGTCGTCGAGGTTCAACCCCGGAATGCCCGCGTCGGCCGCCGGCCTCGTGCCGAAGTCGTTGGGCAGCACGTTGACCCCGTACTTGAAGAAGCCGAAACGGAAGTCCACCAGCATGGTCGACGAGAGCGTGTAGTCGAAGCCGAGGGCGAGGCTGTGATTGCGGACCTTCGACAGGCCGCCGAGCGACACGAGCTGCCGGCCGCCGCCCGCGCCGAATGCCTGCGGGCCGTTACGAGTGTAGTCGGCAAAACTGTATCGCCCGAACAGGTTGAAGTTGCCGCTCACCCGGTTGTCTATGCGGACGTCGAAGGTGTCGTTGTCGAATATCTCGCTGCCGCTCGCGACGAAGTTGTTGCGGGTGCCGTTCTCCGTGCCCGCCGCGTTGGGCAGGGGGATGAGGTTCAACAGGGCGAGGGCCTGCGGAGACAGCCGGCCGTTCGGGATCCTGTTGCCGGGGAACTGCTGGCCGGTCAGCGGGTCGAATATGTCGACGCCGTAGGCGCTCAGGTCCCCGCTCCGGGCCGCGAGCGTCGGCACCGTGAGCAGCCGCGACCCGCCGATCTTGCTGCGCGTCCCCTGATAGTCCCCGAAGAAGAAGAGCCTGTCCCTGAGGATCGGGCCGCCGATTGCGCCCCCGAACTGCGTCTTCAGGGTCGGGGGGATCAGCCTGCCGGAGATCGGGTCGGGCTGAAATTGCGTGAACGGGTTCCGCGCCTGCCACTCGTCGTTCTGCCGGAAGACGAAGACCGCGCCGTGCAGGTCGTTCGTGCCCGACTTGGTCTGCACGGAGACGATGCCCGCGATTGCCTGCCCGAACTCCGCGTCGTAGTTCTGGGAGGTGACCTTGCTCTCGCCAATCGCCTCGAAGTTCGGGTTGATGACGATGATGCCGAGGATCGGGTCGCGGTTCTCCGTGCCGTCGAGCTGGTAGCCGGTGCCGCTGAAGTGCTGGCCGTTGACCATGATCTGGGTCGAACCCTGCGGGTTCTCGCTCGCCGCGTGCTGCCACTGGAGCTGCTGCGTGCCCGGCGTGAGCAGGATGAACTTGGTGAAATTGCGGTCCAGGATCGGGAGATCGGTGATCTGCCTCTCCTCGAAAGTCGTCGCCACGTCGGCGCGGTCGGTCTTGAGGAGCTGGCCTTCGGCGGCCGTGACCGTGACCGTGTCGCCGACCGCTCCGGGTTCTAGTATGGCGTCCACTTTGGTCTGGGCGTCGAGGTTAACGGCGACCTTCGTGACGAGCTGCGGCCTGAAGCCCTGAGCCTCTACCTTCACCTCGTAGGTGCCGGGGAGCAGGCGTTCTTTCACGTAAAGCCCGGAATCGTTCGTCGTGACGGTGTCGGAATCTCCCCGCTCGACGCTCGTGATGGTGACGGTGGCTCCGGGAACTACCGCTCCGGTCGGGTCGGTGACGACGCCGCTGATGCTTCCGTAGACGGCTTGCGCCTTCGCATCGAGGGCGAACGACCCGAGCACAAGCAACAGAGTGAGCAGCAGTAAAGGAGTTCTGTTTCTGTGCATAACTGGTGCCTCCGCGATTACCGGCCCTTGGCCTGGGTTATTGCGAAACGGGTGTGGGAAGTCGGCTCACTACGAAACGCCGGAACGATCCGGTTGCGCAGGCTGTAGTTCAGAGTGAGAGCGGGGCCCACCTACCGCTGAGGCTACACCAAGCCCCTTCCCTTTGAGTCAAGCCTTCCCGCGTGGAAGCTTCTTGAAGTCGCGCCTTTTAAACATGTGAGCCCGGAACAAGGCGGTGAGGTCCCTCATACCCTGGCTTTGAGACGTCTGAAAGGTACCGCATGGTATCACTTTCGTTGTCGGCGCTATGGCCCCGAGATAAAACGCGCGATAGCTGCCGAGTCCATCGGAATCAGTGTAAACCAACAGGCGCGGGGCCCGTCGGAGAGCCCTTCGATCTCACAAAACTCTTCCGTCCAAATGTGACCCTGTTGTACTCCTCCTCACCCTAACTGTCAAGATCAATTCCTCAGCCCGGAATCTGCCGAGGGGTGATTTTACGGGCCGTAACATTGATCGAACGCCCGAGAGCATGTAATATCAGGCTGGCGATTGCTCGATCACTTGAATCGAATCTTCCCGCCATCGAACTTTTCAGGGGTGAAGTATGGTGATTCCATCCGCATCGACGCGAGGCCGGGCCGGACGGCTTTCGATCATCTCTCTAATCGTTCTCCTGGTCTCGTCGGCCCCGCTGTCGGCCCAGACCGCGCGCCCGTCCGGCAGGGCGGCCGGGGCGCAGCTCCAGGCGATCAGGAAATATATTAAGCAGAGCTGGCACACGCTCCAGCGCTCCAACGCGAAGCTCGCCGTCGCCGCGGTCGACCCGAAGTTCAAGTCGTCGGGCATAACCCGCTGGCCGGTTTACGTCTCCCGCAAAGAGAACTTCGACCAGGTACGGGGGAGGCTGCAAAGTGAGATGTCCGCGGGCGATTTCGCCACGATAGAGATCCGCCGGCTGCCCGAGGAGCAGGGCGATATTCGGGAGCACGGGCTGCTCTACCTGCCTTACCCGTACGTCGTGCCGGGCGGCCGGTTCAACGAGATGTACGGGTGGGACAGCTACTTCATACAGGTGGGGCTGCTGAGGGACGGCGAGGTGGAGCTGGCCAAAAACATGGCCGACAACTTCCTCTACCAGATAGACCACTACGGGAAGATTCTGAATGCCAACCGGAGCTATTACCTCACTCGCTCGCAGCCGCCCTTCCTCACGCAGATGATCCTGGGCGTCTACAGGAAGACGCGCGACCGCCGCTGGCTCCGAAACACCGTCCCGGCCATAGAGAAGTATTACCGCTTCTGGACAGAAGAGCCTCACCTGACCAGGCAGACCGGCCTCTCCCGCTACTACGATTTCGGCAACGGGCCCGCGCCGGAGGCCATAGCCGACGAGCGCGACGCGCAGGGGAAGACTCACTACGACCGCGTGAAAGAGTATTACCGAACGCACGAGGTCAAAGATTACGACGTGAGCAAATTCTACGACAGAGAGAGGGACGTGCTGACGGACCGCTTTTACAAAGGCGACCGCTCGATGCGTGAATCCGGGTTCGACCCTTCCAACCGGTTCGGCCCCTTCAGCGCCGACATAGTCGATTACGACCCGGTCTGCTTGAACTCTTTGCTCTACATAATGGAGACGGAGGCCGCCGAGATCATGAACATCCTGGGCCGCCCGCGCGAGGCCTCAAGGTGGCTCGGCCTCGCCAGCCAGCGCCGCGACCGGATCAACCGGTTGATGTGGCACGCGGAGGACGGGCTCTATTACGACTACAACTACGTCGACAAGAGGTTGAGGCGCTACCCTTTCGGGACCGCCTTCTACCCGCTGTGGGCCGGGATAGCCGGCCGCGAGCAGGCGGCGAGAGTCGCGGCCAACCTGGGCCTCCTTGAGCGCGCGGGCGGCCTGCTCACGAGCACGAACGAGAGCGGGAGCCAGTGGGACTCGCCCTTCGGGTGGGCCCCCCTGCAACTGATCGCCGTCGACGGCCTGCGCCGCTACGGTTACAACGAGCAGGCGGACCGGCTCGCGGCCAACTTCCTCTCGATGGTGCTCAAAGAGTTCATCGACCACAACACCATAGTCGAGAAGTACGACGTCGCGGCCCGCAGGTCGCAGATATCGGCCGGGCTGAAGTTCGGTTACACGTCCAACGAGATAGGCTTCGGCTGGACGAATGCCGCCTTCGTCGAACTCTACGCGGGGCTGCCCGAGAGTAAGAAGAGGGACGTGCTGAGGCTGGACGGCCTGCCGGTCCCGCAACGAAAAAGCAAGTGATCAGAGCCATTCCGGGAAGCTCATTATGGCAATCAGGACTTCATCGCGGCTTCCGCTATTTTTCGCATGGCACGTTTTAATCGCGGCGCTCGCGCTGGGGCAGGCGGACCGGCAGCCGCCCGAGGCCACGCCGAAGCCATCGGCGCTCGCGGAGGCGCAGGCCCTCCTCGCGGCGGGGAAGATCGATCCCGCGATTGAGGCGTTGAAAGCCCTCCCGAAATCCCCTGCGTACGAATCCCAGGTGAACCACCTCCTGGGGCTGGCCCATTATCAAAAGGCCGATTACCCGCGCGCAATCGAATCCCTCTCGCTCGCCTTCAGGCAGTGGAGGGAGGGCTCCCCGCAGTACCGGCAGAGCGCGCAGTTGCTCGGCATGTCTCATTACTTCCTCGGGCACATCAAAGAGGCCGTCCCATACCTCGAACTCGTCAAGGGCTGGTCGCCCGACAACGTAGAGAATGCGTACGTGCTGGGCGTAAGCTACCTGCAACTCCACGACGGCGAGAAAGCCCGCGCGAACTTCGCGCGCATGTTCTCGGTCGCCCCCGAGTCCGCCCCGGCGCATTTGATAAACGGTCAGATGATGATCCGGCAGCGGTTGGAAGAGCTGGCGGAAAAAGAGCTGACCAGGGCGCTTGAGATCGACGCGAAGCTGCCGCAGGCCAATTTCCTCCTGGGCGAGCTCGCGATCTACCGCGCCAACATCGACCTCGGCATCGAGTTGTTGAAAAAAGAGATCGCCCTCAACCCCGGCTTCGCCATGTCCTACTACATGCTCGGGGAGGCGTACAGCCGGCAGCTTAAGTGGGACGAGGCAATCGCGCCCCTGCAAAAGTCGATCTGGCTGAACCCCTTCTTCAGCGGGCCATACATCGTTTTGGGCAAGGTCTACCTGAAGAAGGGCGACCTGCCGAACGCCGAGAGCATCCTGAGCCGCGCTCTGGCTATGGACCCTAACAATTACTCGGGCCATCACCTGCTCGCGCAGGTGTTGCAGCAGGCAGGCAGGATGGCGGAAGCAAAAAAAGAGTTCGAGATGGCCGAACGTTTGCGAAACGCCCCGAACAAGTAGGTGGACATGCCACACGGTCCCGTGCGGAACAAAAGCGTCTCGGCGCTCCGGCTTTCGGCGGTCGCGCTTTTCGTCTGCGGAATGATCCAGTCGCAGCCCGCCCTTTCCGGCCCTCCTCCCGATAAAAATCGCGCGGATAATTTTCAGGTCACGTTCGTCGACGTGGCCCGAACCTCGGGGCTCACCGAGCCCATCGTTTACGGAGGCACGGACAGGAAGAGGTACATCATAGAGACCAACGGCTGCGGAGTCGCCTTCATAGATTACGACAACGACGGGTGGGTCGATATTTTGCTGCTGAACGGGACGCGGCTCGAAGGCTTCCCGAAAGGCAAAGAGCCGACCGTCAGGCTTTACCGCAACAAACGCGACGGCAGTTTTACGGACGCGACCTCCGCGTCGGGGCTCGCCCGCACGGGGTGGGCTTCGGGAGTCTGCGCGGGCGATTACGATAACGATGGGTTCGAGGACGTGTTCATCACCTACTGGGGGCAGAACGTCCTTTACCACAATGACGGCAAAGGCAGGTTCACCGACTCCACGGCTAAAGCCGGGCTCGCCGTCAAAGGCACGCGCTGGGGCTCGGGCTGCACCTTCATCGATTATGACCGCGACGGAGACCTCGATCTCTTCGTCGCCAATTACCTGATTTTCGACCCGGATAAAGTGCCGGAGCCGGGGAAGGGCGCGAACTGCCTGTGGAAAGGCGTGCCGGTAAATTGCGGCCCGAAGGGACTGCCCACCGACTCGAACCTGCTTTACAGAAACGATGGCGGCGGAGCCTTCACCGACGTTTCGCAGGCTTCGGGCGTCGGCAAGGTGGGGAACCGTTACGCGATGACCGCCGTCCTCACCGATTTCGATAACGACGGGTGGCCCGACATCTACGTCGCCTGCGACTCGACCGCGAGCATCCTTTACAGGAATAAAGGCGACGGCACCTTCGAGGATGTCGCGCTTGAGACTGGCTCGGCCTACAGCGAAGATGGGCAGGCGCAGGCGGGCATGGGCGTGGCCGTCGGGGATTACAACGGCGACGGGTTATTAGATATTTTTAAGACCCATTTCGCGGACGACCTGCCCGCCCTGTACAAAAATTCGGGGCGCGGCTTCTTCGAGGACGCTTCCCGAGCGGCGGGTTTCGACCACACTAAATACATCCAATGGGGGACGGGGCTCTCTGACCTGAACAACGACGGCTGGCCCGACATCTTCACGGTCACGGGCAACGTCTACCCGGAGGTCGAGAAGGTCTTCAAAGAATACCCGCACCGCAGCCCGCGCCTGATTTACCGCAACCTCGGGAACGGCCGCTTCAAAGACGCGACCGACGAGTGCGGGCCGGGCGCGCGGGCGGCGCATTCGAGCCGCGGGTCGGCCTTCGGAGATTATGATAATGACGGCGACATAGATGTTCTGGTCATGAACATGAACGAGCCGCCCTCTCTGCTCCGCAACGATTACACCAACGGAGGCAAGCGCGGCGCGAACAACTGGCTGAAGCTGAAACTGATCGGAGTGAAGTCGAACCGCTCGGCCATCGGGGCGAGAGTCAGAGTCAAAACCGGGGGGCGCCTTCAGACTCAAGAGGTGACCAGCCAGACGAGCTACTATTCGCACAACGACCTGCGCCTGCACTTCGGGCTCGGCGAGAGCGGCAAGGCCGAGCAGGTAGAGATACGCTGGCCCAACGGTCAAACCGAAACCGTCAAAGATATCGCCGCGAATCAGATCGTCACGATCAAAGAAGGCTCCGGCATCGTGAAGGCAGGCGGCGGCAGGCTGTGAGCTTTACATCAGAGGCTTCAGGCGGGGGTCGAGTTGTTTGGCTTTTCTGTACTCGGCTTCGGCGGCTTTTCTCAAACCCTTTTGCAGCAGGGCCCTCGCCAGGTGGTAATGGGCCATCGCGTCGTCCGGGGCGAGGCCGGCGGCGGCGCGGAATCGCTCGATTGCGGCGTCGAGGTTCCCCTCCTTCAGCCGGGCCAGCCCGGTATTGATCGCGAACATCGCCGCCTGCATGTCCGATTTCTTCTTGTTGAGCCGCGCGGCCTCCTGAAACTCGACGCGCGCGGCCTCCATGTCGCCCTTCTGCCTGAGCGCCGTGCCGAGAGTGTTGTGGATTTCGGGGGCGTTCGGCGCATACTTCAGGGCCTCGTGAAACGCGGCTATCGCGCCCGTCAGGTCGCCCTGTTGTTGCAGCACCGTGCCGAGCGCGTACCGGGCTTCGGCATAGTCGGGCTTCGCCCCGAGGGCGGCCCTGAATGAGGCGGCGGATTCGTCCAGCTTACCCTGCTGCAACAGAATGACCCCGAGAGTGTAGTGAGCTTCGTACAATGAAGGCAGAAGGGCAATGGCCCTTTTCAGCTCGACGACGGCCTCGTCGAATAGGTCTTTGTTCTTTAACGCGAGCCCGAGATTATAGTGGGCCTCCGCGCTGCCGGGCGCGATCTCTATCAGCTTCCGGTACTGCGCGACCGCCGCGTCGTAATCGCTTTTCTGGATGAAAGCCATGCCGAGGTTGTGATGTGCGACCGTGTTGTTCGGGTCGAGCCTGAGCGCCTCGTTGAACGTCGAGACCGCGCCTTCGGGGTCGCGCTTTGAGACGAGGGCCAGCCCCAGTTCGATGTAGGCTTGAATGAAGGCGGGCTTCAGCTTTACCACGGCCCGGAATGCTTCGACCGCTTCGTCGAGGTCTTCGTCGCCGCCCTTCCGCAGGGCCAGCCCCAGGTAATAGTGCGAGTCCGGGTGGTTGGGCATCAGCTTTACGGCCTTCCTCAGGGCCGAGGCCGCCCCGCCCGCGTCGCCCGAGAACCATCTGGCCGTGCCCAGGTAATAATACGCTTCCGCGTAATCCGGCTTGAGCTTGAGGGTCGCTTCGAACTCCGAGGCGGCGGCTCGAAGCTCGCCCTTCGCGGCGAGCAGGTAGCCGAGGTAGAAGCGGGCCTCCGCCATTTTAGGGTTGAGCCTGATCGCCTCGCGGAACGCGGAGACGGCCGCGTCCGCCATCCCCTTTTGTTGAAGCGCGACGCCGAGCAGGAGGTGAGTGTCCGCGTCGTCCGCCTTGACCGATAAGGACTGCCGGAAGGCGTTCACGGCCCCATCGAGGTCCCCCATCTGGTGGAGGGACCGGCCGAGATTGCGGTGGGCTTTATAGAGCTTCGGGTCGAGCTCGACTGCCTTGAGGAAAGATTCCGACGCCTGCTTTAAATCCCCGCTGCGGGCGAGGGCGAGCCCGAGGGCGTTGTGCGCCTCGGCGTACCCCGGCCTTAGCTCGATGGCCTTCCTGAGTTCCGCGATTGCTCGGCCGGTGTCTTCCTTTTCCAGGAGCGCGATGCCTCTGTGGAAGTGCTGCTCGGCTGCGGCCGCCGACGCGCGCTGGGCCAGCCCCGCCGGAGTGCAGGCGAGCGCGCCTAATATAATAAGCATTAAAACCGGCTTCGCTCTCACAAGCTCGATCATAAACGGCTCTGATTCAGGTCGTCGGATTATTTAGGTTTGCCCCTGACCGAGGGCGTCGCGCGCGCCAGCCCGGAGCCTTCCTTAACTAAGATGAACTGGTTGGCGGCGATGTCGGTCAGGGTTTCGACCTTCCCGCCGGGCCAGACTATCTCAAGGGATTTCACCCTGTCGCGCCTGCCCAGCCCGAAATGTACGCGCAGGTCGTTCTGCGAGTAGTAGCTGCCGCCGCTGCGCACTTCGTCTATTTGAGCGCCGTCCTCGGTGACGCACTTGATGCGCGCGCCGATGGCGCTGCGGTTGGACTTCACGCCCACCGCCTTGATCGTGATCCAGTTGTTTTGATTGCTTGAGTCGCACCGCAACAGCTCGGGCATCGCATTCACCGGGTTGATGAGAATATCAACGTCCCCGTCGTTATCGTAATCTCCGAAGGCGCAGCCGCGCGCCGGCGAGGGCTCGGTGACAGCCGCGCCCGCCCGGCCCGACACGTCTTCGAAGCGGCCATTCTGCATGTTCCTGTAAAGGACTTTTCTCTGCGCGTACCCGGCCTCGGTGGTCAGCTTCTCGACTTCGGGGTAGACGTGGCCGTTCACAAGAAATATGTCGAGCCATCCGTTGTTATCGACATCGACGAACCCGCACCCCCACCCGAGCCATCGCGTGGTGATGCCTATGCCCGAAGGGAAAGTCACGTCGTCGAAGGTCGTCTTCCCGGTGTTGCGGTAGAGCGTCGAAGTGTCTCCGGAAAAATTGGTCTTGAAAATGTCGAGCCACCCGTCGCGGTCGTAGTCGCCCGCCGAGACTCCCATGCCCGCCTGAGGCTTACCGTCGATGCTGAACGCGCAGCCCGCTTCGATCCCGATGTCCGTGAACGTGCCGTTCTTTTTGTTGTGATAGAGCGCCGCCGGGGCCGAATCGTTCGCGACGTAGATGTCGGGCCAGCCGTCGTTGTCGAAGTCCAGCACGAGAACCCCGAGCCCGTACGTGCCGTTAGTCTTCCTTATCCCCGCCTTCTCCGAAACGTCCGTGAATGTACCGTTGCCGTTGTTGCGGTAAAGGGTGTTGACCCCGCCCGCGAGTCCGGGGGGGCCGCAGGCGACCATCAGGCCCTTGTAAAGACATGGCCCCGATTCCGGCAGGGGGGCCGTCTTCAGGTCGAGGTCGATGTAGCTGGCGACGAAGAGGTCGAGCAGCCCGTCGCGGTCGTAATCGACGAAGGCGCAGCCCGAGCCCCACCTCGTCCGGTTGTTCGCGACCCCCGCCTTCTCCGAAACGTCCGTGAATGTACCGTTGCCGTTGTTGCGATAGAGCGCGTTCTTCCCGAAGTAGCTTATGAAGATGTCGTCGAACCCGTCGTTGTCATAATCCCCCGCGCAGACGCTTTGCCCCCAGCCCGTGCGAGTTATGCCGGCTTTTTGCGTGACGTCGGTAAAGGTGCCGTCGGAGTTGTTGCGGTAAAGCCGGCTGGCGGGCGACTGGTTCGGAGGCATGCCGCTCAGGCGGCTCCCGTTTATTAAGAGAACGTCCTGCCAGCCGTCATTGTCGTAGTCTATGAAGGCCGACCCGCAGCCGGTCGTCTCCAGAAGGTACCGGTTCTTCCGCTCGTCGCCGTAAACGGTCCGCGTCGTTATGCCCGCGCCCCCCGCGACGTTGCTGAAGGAAAACCCTATGTCCGCGCCGGGGGGCTCCTGCCGGGGTGCCTGCACGCCCGCGAGGGCGAGGCAGAGTAACGACAGGGCCAGCTTTAAAATGAGATCACTCAACGGAAAACCCTCGAACGTTTCAACAATCCCGATACGTTTAATGCTCGCTCGCTACAGACAACTCTATTTTATCCGGCTGCGGAATAAAAGGTCGGAAAACGAGTTTACCGACTCCCAACTGCGCCGCCCGCCTTTGGGCGTCTGTTGACAGGAACTACCGGGAGGAATAAAAAGTCCCTATGAAACTAATTATTTGTTCCCTCTTCATCTCGCTTTTCGGCATAAATGCCAGCGCCCAAAATATTGAATCTCCCGACCGAAATCTATCGCTCTCTTTCAGCCTGACCCCGGAGGGGGAGCCGACCTACCAGCTTTCCTACAAGGGGAAGCCCGTGATTCAAAGGAGCAAGCTCGGGCTGCTGCTGAAAGACCTGCCCCCTTTCTCGGGGGGCTTCGCCGTGGCGAAGGCCGACACTTCGACCGTGGACGAGACGTGGGAGCCCGTCTGGGGGGAAGTGAAGCGGATCCGAAATCATTACAACGAGCTGGCGGTCACCCTGCGACAGGCGGCGGTCAATAATCGAAACCTCGTCGTAAGGTTCCGGCTGTTCAACGACGGCCTCGGGTTTCGCTACGAGTTCCCCGAGCAGAACGACCTGAAGTACTTCACCGTCACGGATGAGAAGACCGAGTTCAACCTGACGGGCGACCACAAGGCTTTCTGGATCCCCGGCGACTACGACACGAACGAGTACATCTATTCGATCACGAAGCTCAGCGAGGTGGACGCCACGCGGGGCGAGAAGTCACGCGAGATCGCGTTCAGGTGGGTGATCGGGCCGAATGCGGTCCAGACGCCTCTGATGCTGAAGACTTCAGACGGGCTCTACATCAACATTCACGAGGCGGCCCTGGTCGATTACCCGGCCATAAACCTGATGGTGGACAAGCGGACGTTCGGGCTCTCCGCGCATCTGGTGCCCGACGCGGTCGGCAACAAGGCGTACCTGCAAGCGCCCTCTAAAACGCCGTGGCGCACGATCATAGTGAGCGACAGGGCCGCGGACATTCTGGCTTCCAAGCTCATCCTGAATCTGAACGAGCCGCCCAAAATCCGGGACGTGAGCTGGATCAGGCCGCAGAAGTACGTCGGCATCTGGTGGGCAATGCACGTCGGAACGGCGACCTGGAACTATTCGGACGTGAACAACGTGAAGCTGCCGGAGACGGTATGGACCTCCCTGAAGCCGAACGGCAAGCACGGCGCGACTACCGAGAACACGAAACGCTACATCGATTTTGCCGCGCGGCACGGCTTCGACGGGGTGCTCGTGGAAGGCTGGAACGTGGGATGGGAAGACTGGTTCGGCAACTGGAAAGAGAATGTCTTCGACTTCGTGACCCCTTACCCGGATTTCGACGTGGTGGAGCTTCAAAAGTACGCGGCCTCGAAGGGGGTGAAGCTCATCATGCACCACGAGACTTCGGCCTCGGCTACGAACTACGAGCGCCGTCTGGACGAAGCCTTCCGGTTCATGAAGCAGCACGGGTACGACTCGGTGAAGACGGGCTACGTGGGAAGAATCATCCCGCGCGGCGAGCACCACGACAGCCAGTGGATGGTCAATCACTACATCAGGGTGGCGGAGAAAGCCGCCCAGTTTAAAATAATGGTGGACGCGCACGAGCCGGTGCGCCCCACGGGGCTGCACCGCACTTACCCGAACTGGCTCGCGAGCGAAGCGGCGAGGGGGAACGAGTTCAACGCATGGAGCGAGGGCAACCCCCCCGAGCACGAAACGATCCTGCCCTTCACGCGCCTGATGGGCGGCCCGATGGACTACACGCCCGGCATATTTCAGGTCCGGATGGACTACTACCAGCCGGGGAAAACGGAGCGGGTGCACACGACTCTGACCAAGCAACTCGCCCTGTACGTGACTCTCTACAGCCCTTTGCAGATGGCGGCGGACCTGCCCGAGAATTACGAGAAGTTCATGGACGCCTTCCAGTTCATCAAGGACGTGCCGGTCGATTGGGACGACACGAAGATCGTCGAAGCCGAACCCGGAGACTATCTCACCATCGCCCGGAAGGCGAAGGACAGAGACGAGTGGTACATCGGGGCGATCACGGACGAGCAGGCGCGCACGTCGAGCGTCCCGCTGAACTACCTCACGCCCGACCGCTGGTACGTGGCGACCATCTACAGCGACGCGCCCGACGCTCACTGGGAGAAAAACCCCATGAAATACCGGATTCAGAGCTTTCTGGTAAACAATCAGGCCGTGCTTAAGCTCGATCTGGCGAGCGGCGGGGGTGCCGCCGTAAGCGTGAAGCCAGCGTCCGCCGACGACATGAAAAATCGGAAGACGCTGCCCGCTCAATGACTATAAGGTCTGAGGAGAGAGTCATGAAAAGATGCCGAATCTCATCACGCTATTTTATGTTGATGTTCTGGCTTTCTCTGGCGGCGGCTGAGTCGTATGGCCAGAACCCGTTGCTTCGGGAGCTGGCGAAAGAGGACCAGGACTCTCGAAGCGGGAAAGGAATCGCCAGAACGGATGCGGAGCGCGTCAAAATCGTTCTGGCACTGATAGCCCAGGACGCGTTGAAACTACCGGAGGATAAGTTTAACGCCGCTCTCATCTTGCAGCATACGGGTTTGACTTTCTGTGATAAGCGGCTCGTCAGCGTCAGCCCCGACAACTACCTCCTCGCCCACCATCTTTTTAAGAGCGCCTTCGAAGCCGGTTACAAAGACGCCCGCTACATGGTGGCCACGTCAATCGACCGTTACCTCAGCTTCACCGAGGGCTACCAGAAATACGGGACCAGTCGCGTAAACAATCAGGAGACCGGCAAGGAGGAACTCGTCCCGATTGATCGAAAGACGCCGGACAGCGAGCGGGCTAAATACGGGGTGCCTCCCCTGTCCGAGCTGTTGAAGCAATTCCCCGAGCAGGCCCCGCGGAAGAAGCAATGACCCTGACTCGGGAATTGCCTGACGCGTCCCGATGTCCGGGGACGGAGGTGAGGACGTGCCGAAGATTCTTCAGAACCACTACGTACTGGCGGTCCATGACCTGAAGAAGTCGTCCGGGTTTTTCGTCGATTATCTCGATTTCGAGGTGGTCGCCGAGCCGCCCGGCTGGGTCTTCGTTGAGAAAGACAACTGCATAATAATGCTCGGGAAGTGCCCTGATGACGCGAGCCCCGGCGAGCTGGGGTCTCACAGCTACTTCGGTTACCTGCTCGTTGACGACGCGGACGGTTATTACGAGAGTTTGAAGGCGAAGGGAGTCGAGCCGCTGTCGCCGATCTCCGACAAGCCCTGGGGGATGCGGGAGTTCGCCCTGAAGACGCCCGAGGGGCACCGCCTTACTATCGGCCAAACGATTGCCGAGCCGGAGAGTCAATGAGTATCATCTCCGCATGCGGGATCGTAGATTGAAACCGACCAGAGAGCAGATCGAGGCCGCCTTCGGGAAAAAGATGACGGACGTGATCGGCCCCGGATTGAGCATTCTGTTTTGCGGAATTAATCCAAGTTTATACTCAGCCGCGGCGGGGCATCATTTCGCCAGGCCGGGGAACAGGTTCTGGCCTACGTTGTTCGCCGCGGGATTCACTGACAGGCTGTTCTCCGCATTCGAGGACCGCCTGCTGCTTGAGCGCGGCTATGGCATTACGAACGTGGTGGCGCGTGCGACCGCGTCGGCGGCAGAGTTGACGCAGGAAGAGTACCTGAAGGGCGGGAGAGATCTTGAGACGAAAGTCCGGAGGTACGGCCCGCGCGTCGTCGCCGTGCTCGGGGTCACCGCGTACCGGGCGGCCTTCGGGAAGAAAGACGCGGCGGTGGGGAAGCAAGCCGAAAAATTAGGCGGCGCGTCGGTGTGGGTGCTGCCTAATCCGAGCGGGTTGAATGCTCACTACAGGCCCGATGACCTTGCGAGAGTGTACAGGGAGATGCGCGTGGCGGTGGAGAGAGAACTGAAGCGGGCGTGACTGGTCGGGTCGGGCGAGGTTGTTTGAAGCGGAGGGATTATGAACCTACATAGCGTTGACCGAAGCTGGGCTCTGTTGTTCGCGCGGCTTGTGCTCGGGCTTATTTTTTTTATGGCGGGCGCATGGAAGGTCTTTCAGCTCGGCCCGCTCGAACACGCGCGCAGGTATTTCTTACCCTTTTCGGACACCTTCCTGCCGGCGTGGTCGCTGTGGGCCGTGGGAGTCATCATTCCCTTCGTCGAATTTCTGGCCGGAGGCTTACTGATCCTCGGCCTCCGAACGCGCGAGGCGCTGGTCCTGCTCGGATTCGTTCTGGTGGTCGTGACCTTCGGCCACCTCCTGAGAGAGCCGCTTTACGAATTCCACACGCATGTGATTCCCCGGCTCGCGTTGTTGCTGTTCGTACTGACGCTCCCGCGCGAAGAGGACCGTTATTCAATAGACCGCCTGCTCAGGGATCGGAGGGTGAAGGCCCCGGAGAGTGACGCGGCCCCGGCGCGGGCGGCGAGCGTTAACTGATCCCGCGCCGGTCATACTTGAGAAGGGTAATTGATCATGGTTGAACTGGAGACGGAGAGGCTCATCCTGCGCCTGTGGCGTAAGGATGATTTCGAAGCGTACGCGAAGATCTGCGCCGACCCCGAGGTGATGCGCTACCTTGGGGGTAAGCCCTTCACGCGCCTTGAAGCATGGAGGCACATGGCGCTACTTGTCGGCCACTGGCAACTGCTCGGGTACGGGCACTGGGCCGTGGAGGAGAAGGCGTCCGGGAGTCTCATAGGGAGGCTCGGCTTTCTCAACCCGGAGGGGTGGCCGGGCTTTGAGATCGGGTGGACTCTGGCGCGGGAGCACTGGGGCAAAGGGTACGCGATAGAAGGCGCTCGCCGCGCCCTGGAATACGGGTTTAAAGAACTCGACCGCGACCACATCATCAGCCTGATACACCCGGAGAACCGCGCGTCCATAAGCGTGGCCGAGCGGCTGGGCGAGAAGCCGGAAGGCCGGACGGAAATTCTCGGGACAGAGGTTCTCATCTACGGCATAGACAGAGGGGCGTAGCGCGCCGCGGGCCCGCCGGGGCGACACGCGGGGCGGGATATATCATGCTAAGAGCGATCACGCACAAAGTATCTCCGCACATTTCCAGGTGCGAGCTGGCTTTCATCGACCGGGCTCCCATCGATATTCGACTGGCGACGCGCCAGCATGAAGATTACTGCGCCGCGCTTGAAAGGCTCGGTGCCGTCGTCAGGACGCTGTCCGAAAATGAACTCTACCCGGATTCGTGCTTCGTCGAAGACACTGCGGTCGTCGTTGACGAGGTCGCGGTAATTTGCAGCCCCGGGGTCGCGTCCCGCCGGGGAGAGGTTGATTTGATCGAGCGCGAGCTGTCCGAGTACCGGGAAACGGTTCGCATCTCTCTGCCCGCTATGATCGAGGGCGGGGATGTTCTGCGGGTCGGGAGGAAGATATTTGTTGGTCAATCGGTCCGCACCAATTCCGCAGGTATTGCCGGGCTCGCGGGGATACTGGAGCCCCGCGGCTACAGCGTCACTCCTGTCAGGACTAAAGAAAGCCTGCACCTGAAGTCGGCCTGTACCGCCATAGATGACGGGACGTTATTCGTGAACCCGGATTGGGTCGAGCTTGACCCGTTCGGAGGATTCAACCTTGTCTACACTCCGCCCGACGAGCCCAGGTCCGCGAACGTGCTGCGCGTCGGTGAAGCGGTGTGCGTTCAGGCGGGGTTCCCCAGGGCGGTTGAATTGATAGAAGGTATCGCGCGGAGGGTCGAGGTCGTAGACATCTCGGAGCTGCGGAAAGCGGAGGCCGCTCTGACCTGCTCAAGCATCATTTTTGAGAGCGCCGCCTAAACGTCTCTCGCGGCCGGCTCAATAATCTTTTTCGAACGAGGTCATGCGATGAATATGGCACAAGCCGACGAGCCCACCGGCCGCCGCCCTTCGCGGCTCTCTAAAGCCATTCAAAACGGCGTCACTGCGGCCCACACTTTTATTTACCGCGGCACGAATGGGGCGGTCGGAGGAAGGGTCGCGAACAGCCCCGTCCTACTGCTCACCACGAAAGGGCGAAGGAGCGGCAGGCCGCGCACCGTGCCTCTATTATACCTGGCAGACGGAGACAACGTAGTGCTCGTCGCTTCCAACGGAGGGGCGGTGAAGCACCCGACATGGTGGCTCAATCTGCAAGCCGACCCGGAGGCCGAGATACAGATAAAAGGGGCGAAGCGGCGGGTCAGGGCCGAGCAGGCCGGGGCCGAGGAGAAGCGGCGCCTTTGGCCTCTGCTCACCCAGATGTATTCCGGGTACGGAAGGTATCAGGAGATAACGACCCGCGACATACCGGTGGTGATTCTGCGCCCGGCCGCGGTTTGATTCGCCGGAGTGAGAACGATGCTGATCCGAAAAGCTACGCGGGATGACATCCCTCTTCTTGAGCGGCTCATACCGGAATCGGCCCGCGGGTTGAGCGCGAGCTACTACACTCCCCAACAGATCGAGAGCGCAATCGTTCATGTGTTTGGCGTTGACACCCAACTCATCTCCGACGGCACGTACTTCGTTGCGGAGGATGAGGGCCGGATAGTCGGGTGCGGCGGGTGGAGCAAGCGCAGGACTCTGTACGGAGGCGACCAGATGAAGGCGGCGGATGATCCGCTGCTCGACGCCCGGACGGAGCCGGCGCGGATACGAGCTTTCTTCGTCGACCCCGGATGGGCGAGAAGGGGAGCGGGGCGGCTGCTTCTGGAAGCGTGCGAGAAGGCCGCGCGCGAGGCAGGCTTCGGGGCCCTTGAGCTGGTAGCGACTCTGCCGGGAGAGCCTTTATACAAAGCTCTGGGTTACGAGGTGAGTGAAAGATTCGACATAGCCCTGCCCGGCGAAGTGGTGCTTCCGTTAGCGCGAATGATGAAGATTATCCCGCCGCGAGGCGACTCCTGAACACGGCGAGGGAGTTGCGAAACGTAAGGTTATTTCGCCCAGGCTCCGCACTCTGAGACTACTCCCAATGAATTTCGCGCCCGAGATATTCCTGCAAGTCGCGATTGTAAGGCCGGTAGAAGTCCGCGAGCATGGCGCGTAAACGCGGCTCCATGTCGGACGGGGGCGCGTGGTTGAACCGGCGGGACAGGATGTCTCCGTAGTCGTGGTGCGGCACCCCGAGGTAATCTTCGAGGTCTCGCATGACGCGCGCGGCCTTGCCGGGGCGGGCGAGTTCCTCGGTGATGATGACCCTGATCTGCCCCCACCCATACTCGGAGACCCACCTCTGTAGCTTATCGGTGTAGACGCCCGGACCGATATAATTGGTGCTCTCCCCCCGCGCGTGCGCTTCCATCTCGGCCCGTACGTCGGTTTCAAAATCGCTCACGCCCATCTCCGGGAGGCTGCCTTCGGCATGAAAGCGGCGGTACATCCTGTGGTGTGAGTAGGCGCGTTCGACGGGGTTGCGGATCAGTAGGATCAGTTTCACGTCCGGCAGGTGTTGGCGAAGCAGCGCCGGAGAGATGTCGTGAAAAGTGTTGGCGCTGGCCTCGCCCGTGATGTAATCCTTCGCCGGGTCGCGCCTGACGTGAACCCTCGTGAGTAATGAGTCGCCCGCCTGATCCGACGCCTCCCACCGGAAAGAGAGGTCGCCTCGATACTCGCTCGTAGGGAAGAGCGAGAAGTATTCATCGATGTGCGCCGCGATGTATTCGGGGCTGTGCAGGCCGAAAAAATTGGGCTCCTTTAACGCGCAGGGCAGGATGTTCGGGTGCGCGATCAGGTAGCGGTAGAGAGACGACGTGCCGCATTTATTCACTCCTATGATGAAGAAACTCGGTCTCAGACGATCCATAGATTGGCCTCGCGATACGTGGGGTTATAAACGACTCCACTCTTGATCAAATAACCACATGCCCGGATTTACGACTGTTGATAAGGTCTTCGGCAGCCGCGAGAACCGCGTCCACCGTGATGCCTGTGCAGCAGGCGGGCTCGATTGGGATGCCGCACGGCGGATCGAAGATACAATCGCAGGGGCTGCACGGGAGTTCGACGCGGATGACGCGGCGGCGGTCCGGCGGGCACCACGGCCCCCACTTCAGAGGGTCGAGCGGCCCATAAAGCCCGACGACCGGAGCGCCGACCATGACCGCCAGATGAATCGGCCCGCTGTCAATCCCGATGACTATCGAGGCGCGGCGGTAAAGCGCGGCCAGAGCGCCCACGGAGAGCCGCCCCGCCAGACCGTGCGCCGCGCCCTCGCTCGCTTCCACCACCGCCGCCACGAGCGCGTCTTCCCCCGGCCCGCCCGGCACGAGCGGAGTGAGCCCCCAGCGTCGGCGGATTTCTTTAGCCAGCCCGCCCCAACGTCGCGGGCCCCAGTTCTTGAGAGGCCATCCGGAGCCGGGCTGGAATACTACGGGGCGGGGCCCCGACGCGGGCGCTTCGAGAAGCACTTCCTCGGCCACGGCTTCGTCTGCCGGGGTCGGGGCGAAACTTCCGGCCGCCGCTCGGTCATCGGCGACGACCTTCGCGCCGAATAGGCCGGCCGCCGCTTCGATCAGCTTCAATGTCTGGATCACGACATGGCCTTCTTCGTGAAAGGGAAGGGCGACGGTCAGGAATGATTCCATGCCCGGAGTCGCGTACCCGACGCGGACCGGGATTTCAGCCGCCACCGCAAGCTCGCCCGACCACGGGTCGTCGGGGCGGGATAACACGACGAGGTCGAAACGCCCGCGCAGCATACCCACATTCCGTCTTACGACCTCGCTCCACGCGGCCGGGTCGGGCGGGGAGGCGAGGCGCGGGAATGGCAGAGTATAGGTCTGGTCCACGTCGGGGCAGCGGCGGACAACGTCTCCGAGCGCGGTCGTCACGAGAAAACTGATGTGCGCGCCGGGGACCGCGGAGCGGAGCGCGACGGCAGCCGGCACGGTCAATAACACGTCGCCGAGATGGTCGGGCCTTGCTATCAGGATGCGTGGTCTCACTGTTTCAACTCTGATTATGCCGCTCTGGTTCATGAAGCATCGGCCCCTATAACAGGTCGTACCCGTAGGCGCGCAACGTATCCCCGTCGATGGTCCGGCGGATGAGAGCGAGCAACGTGTCGTCGAACTGCGCCAGATGATTGTCGCTCAGGTATTGCCGCCGATCAAATGGGAGGGGTGATTCGAATAGCTCCGCGCGGCTTTCGCCATCGACGCCGGCCCGCAGGTAGCGGGCCGGCCTGACGTAGCGCGCGTGGCGCGGCTCAAGCCCCCACAGCGAGCGGGCCTCGTTCAACGTCGCGTTAAAATCGGTCAGCAGGTCTTCGAGTCGAAAGAGCATCGCCCCCTGCCCGGAATCGAGCAGCGAGAGATAGCCGCGGTACAGGGTGTTCCAGTGCTGTAGGGCCTCGACGACGTACTCCTGGGGCAAGTCTTTTAGCGGCGGCAGGGAAGACTCCTCATCCGGGCGCGTGAATCGGATGTAGCTCAGAAGCCACGAGTACACGTCCCTGACGCTGATGGCGAACCTGACCGCCCCGGCCTCGAACGCCGCCCGCGCCGCCGACAGGTCCTCCCGGCTTATGCGGCTGGCCACGTCCACGCTCACGCCTTCGCCTTCCCAGTCTGTCCCGCGCCAATTGAAGGGCGTCTCGGCCGTCGCATGCTTCCAGCGCCCGATATTCACGAGCACGCGCACGTTTGTGAAGTTTTCCTCCAAGGCGTATTTGACGAGGTTAGTCCCAGTGCGCATCGCGCCCTGCTGTTTTACGAAGACGATGTTGTCGGGGCGAGTCATATCAACCGCCCCTATAGCACGACCCGCGGGTATAACCGCGCGCCGATCATCACCAGTATAAAAGTTACGCCGCCCAGCACGCAGAAATCGACGCCTATTCCGAAGCCGCTCGCCCCGTTCTGAATCATCAGCGCCCTCAGCGCGTCCACCTCATAACTTAAAGGGTTGACGTGCGAAATCACTTGCAGCCATTCCGGCATTATCGAGATCGGGTAGATCGCGTTGCTCGCGAAGAACAGGGGCATGGTCAACACCTGACCTATGCCCATGAACCGCTCGCGCGTCTTAACGAGGCAGGCGACGATCAGGGAGAAGGTCGAGAACAGCGCCGCCCCGAGGAATACCACGGCCAGCACGCCGGCGAGCGCCAGGGGGTTCCAGTTCAGCCTCACCCCCAGCAGCAGCGCGAGCGCGTATATGATCACCACCTGAGAGAGCGAGCGTATCCCGGCCGACAGGGCCTTCCCCAGTACCAGGGCGGCGCGCGGGGTGGGGCTGACTAGAAACTTGTTGGTGATCCCCAGGTCGCGCTCCCAGATGAGGCCTACCCCATAAAAGATGGCGATGAACAGCACGCTCTGGGCGAGGATCCCCGGCGTCATGAAGTCGATGTAGGCGATGTCGCCCGTGGGGATTATTCGGGCCCTGGTGAAGACCTGCCCGAACAGCAGGAGCCACAGCACGGGCTGAACGGCGCGGGTGATAAGCTCGGTGAAGTCATGCCTCAGCTTGCGGATTTCGAGCTCGGTGATTGCCAGCGTTTTACTCACAAAGCCCGAGATCGCCGCGAGCGGGCTCGCCGGGGCCGAAAGCAACGAATCAGCCAAGCCGCCGGGCCGTGCGTCTCCCTCTTGAAGCTTCACGATAGCTGCCTCCTGATTCCAGAGTGTCGCCCGCGTAGTGGATGAATACGTCGCCCAGGGTCGTGCGGTCGTCGCCGAGGGACGCTTTGAGCCGGGCCGGGGTATCGACCGCGACCACCTTGCCCAGGTGCATGATCGCCACCCGCCCGCACAGGCTGTCGGCCTCTTCCATGTAATGGGTGGTCAGTAATATCGTCGTGTTGTATTCCGACCGGAGCCGCTCGATGTGCTCCCAGACCGCTTTGCGGGCCAGGGGGTCGAGCCCGACCGTGGGCTCGTCGAGGAATAAGAGCGGCGGCCGGTGCAGGGTCGATTGGGCTATCTCGAGCCGCCGAATCATCCCGCCCGAGTACTGCCGCACCAGCTTATCCGCCGCCTCGGTCAGCCCCATAAAAGACAGGGCGTCGCGCACGCGCGGCTGTCGCTCCCGCGAAGGTATGTCGTAGAGCTTCGCGAAGATCAGCAGATTCTCGTAGCCGGTGAGCGAGCCATCGACCGAGATCGTCTGCGGCACGTAGCCGATCAGCCTCCGCACGCTCGAAGCGGCGCGGACCACATCATAGCCCGCAAGAGACGCCCCGCCCGACGTCGGCGGCAGTAAGGTCGTGAGCATTTTAATGGCCGTGGTCTTCCCGGCCCCGTTCGGCCCCAACAGCCCGAACACCTCCCCGGGCTCTATCGAAAGGCTCATGGCGTCCACCGCGGTCACCTTGCCGAACTTGCGCGTGAGGGCCTGAGTCTCTAAAATCGCCATCTTTATGTCCCGCAAAATATGCTTATCCTAGCGCATTTGATGCGAACGGAGTACCCGTTTTTGTTCAGGGCGTCTCACCTGATCGGGGATTGCGGACTGCGTGAAAGCCGGGACGGGAAGAGGCCGTCATCCCCGGCTTATAAGCCAGCCGGGGATGACGGTGAGCCTGATGAATCGATCCGTCTTCTTCTCAGTGATGCCTCAGGACGGTCTTATTAGTCACGACCTCAAGCAACTGCATCATGCCGCGGTCCTCGTGCGCGAGGATGTGGCAGTGCTGCACGTACTGGCCCGTGAAATCGACGAAGCGGGACCGCATGGTGAAGTAGCCGGGGTTGGCGGCAAAGCCGTCAGCGCCAAGCACCACTTTCCCGCCGGATGTCTGGGCTATCGGGATGGCGAAATTATCCCACCAGATGGGCGACCCTGCGACCAGATTCTTCGTGTTCCCCCACCGCTTCTGGGCCTCGGGCATGTCTTCGGGGCTGACGATCCTGGTCGGCTTACCATCCGTCATCGTGTTCGGGTTGTAGATTTCCACAATCTGGAACGGGTTCACGTGGATGTGGAACGGGTGCGGGACCGAGGTCTCGTTAACGATCTGCCACTCCTCCGCGGTGTTGAGGAGCATCTTCTGGTTAACGTAACCGTCCTCGAACTGTTCGCCGTCAATCGTGTAATGAGGCGCGGCGTTGGGCACCAGAGGCGGCTGGGCGTTGGCGGGGTTGCGGCCCGCGCCCTGTCGGCCCTTCTCCCAACCGTAAACGACTTTCCGCCACAGGCGGATCTCCCTGTCCAGGATGTCGCCCAGGAACGAGGGGAAGGTCGGGTACTGGTCGGCGGTCGTCGGGAAAGCCATCGACACCGAGGGGCCGCCGACCTGGATGAACAGTATGGGAGCGTTCGTCGCGCCCATCACGTACAGGCCGGGTTTCGCCGGGGCCTGTACGAGCGCGTCGATTCGATTCGCCGGGGCCATGTTGATGGAGGTCCCTTGAGGCTGGCTGCTGTAGTTCGAGAACGAAAACTGAACGCCGTCCTGCGCCGTCTGCTTGAACACCGGGGCCGGATCGCCTGTGTTGCACGAGGCAAACTGAAAGTTGAATGCCTTCTGCACGCATGCGTTTATCATGCGCCACAGTTGAATCTGGCCGGGCTGCATGTTGATGAGAGGCGTGTACTGGCCGTTGACGAGCACGGGCGGAGCCGCCCCTCCTGATCCCGCCCCCGAACTCATCAGGTTATTCCCGGTGTCGATCTGCTGGAAGACGAGGACCATCTGAACCAGGTTGTTGTTGTAGAACGATTTCAGCTTTCCGTCGTACCCGTTGGGGGTGTTGTCCTCGATGATCATAGCCCCCGACATGCCGTTGAACATGTTCAAGGCAGTCGAGCCGTGTTTGTGCGAGTGATACCAGTGAGTCCCCGGAGCCTGACCCATTTTATAGGGGCCGCCCAGGCCGAACCTCGGGATCTTGAAAGAGTAGGGGTACGAGCCCACGAAATACTGGGGCCATTCGCCCGCCTTAACGGCCGCGTAATCCACGGGCCACAATCGCAGGTTCGGAGGAAGCCCGCGCCCGCCCTGGTAGGGCTGTGTCGCGTCGTACCGCCCGACGAGCCCTTTGTTGGGGCCGTTCGGCCACCCGCTCTGAGGCCCGAGCTGTAGGTCTCGCCATGACTGCGGGACCTGGGACCACTGTTGCGGGGTGCCCGAGTTAAATATCTGCTGAAACGCGGCCTGTACGTCCGACTCTTTCACCTTCGGGTCCGGCCATATGTTCACCAGAACGTTATCGCCCGTCGTCGACGGGGTAACGTGCGTGCCGTGGAAGTGAAGGTTCGCGGCGCTCGATGCGTGAAAGCAGTTGGGGAACGTGTCGCCCGTCGTTTGCGGGTACCAGTTCGGGTCGTTGGTCGTCGTGCCCTGGTCGCAACCGGTCGGGGACCCCGTGTCACCGTTGAACGTCGAGGCGGGGTAGTCTCCCACGTTGACCTGATTCAAGAATGTGATCTGCACGTCATCGCCCAGGCTGCATCGGAGCGTCGGGCCGGGGCCGGGCGCGGTCGAGTTGTCGGGCGGCCACATTTGACTCGGGTTGGCCGGGTTGTACCCCTTGTAGAACCGCAGCATGCTGGTCTGGTTCGCCGCCACCGAAGTGGGCACGGTCCTGTTCCCGTTCACCACCTTGAGTACGGCTTGCAGCTTGGTGCCATTGCTTCTGATCTCGCCGATAGCCCTCAGAGGGCTGCCGGGGCGGCACTGCACCTGCTGGAATGCCGCATTCACCAGCGAGGCGGGGAGCAGCTCCGTGAGGGCGATGCCTGATGAGACTGCTAACGCCTGACGCAAAAACTTACGACGAGCAGCGCGAGCCTTCTGTTGTGTTGTGGCCGGGGCGGCCTTACTTGTCTTAACCTTCTTCTGCATTTTCACGTCATCATTTTCTGCCATGAGCATCTCTCCTTATTGCACGACAATTGTGCCCGTCTCGTTCGGGTGAAGGGCGCAGACGTAAGTGAGGTTGGGATTGCTTTGAGTGAGGTAAAAAACCGGCGACTTCTGGCCCGGCTGGATCGGGGCCTGGAACCATGCGTTCTGCTGAGACGTGCTGGGAGCAGGCCAGTGC
This sequence comes from Blastocatellia bacterium, assembly GCA_035634255.1. Lineage (GTDB taxonomy): Bacteria > Acidobacteriota > Blastocatellia > UBA7656 > UBA7656 > DATLMR01. The sequence goes on along the minus strand of DASQDI010000124.1, from coordinate 25,906 downwards.
GCCGTGCCATCGTTGTTCGACCAGACGAATGCCTCGTTAACCCCGAGGGTCTGCTTTTTGGGGGCGAAGGCCGCCTGGGCAGCCCCAGGCTGAGCGCCCGGTAAATTATTTATGTTGATGTTGTTCACCGCTATGATCGTGCCCGTCTCGCCCGAGTGCTGGGCGCAGACGTAAGGCACCCCACTTATGGTCGTCCCCGAGTTGAACGACAGGGTGTTCGACGTGCCGGCCTGGTCGTCCAGCTTAACCGAGATCGGCGTCGTAACCCACGCATTGGTCGCGCCATTGACCGGCTTCGGCTGGTGCGTGTACCGAGTGTCATTGTTGCGCCAGAAGATGAGGTCGCCGGCCGTGACGACTATTTTCTGGGGGTTAAATACCGCAGTCTTGTTGCTGAGTGGTTGAGGCGTCGGGTCTATGTCTATTTTCACTTGTTGGGCCATACTGGAACTCCTTTCTTTTTTGGGAACCGCTCCTGCGCATCGCCGGGCAAGAGATCGCTCACCGACTGCAACGCTGCCGATCTGAATGACTCTGCGGCGCATCTCCGGGGGGCCTTCGTCATCAAGTCGCAGCCGTCATGAACCGGGCGGCTGCCCTCCGTAATGTATAAGGGCTGAGAGTGCGTATACGGGTCGTGCTCCAAGCTGCCGCCGGAGACTTACTCTTTAGCAAAAAACCTGAACCTCGATACAGACATGGGTTCGCGCGTCACCTGATAGGCAGTTCTGTTCAAAAACTGTTGAGCTAAATAACCGTTACCTGATGGGCGCTGATAATATAACAATCGCTACAGGAAGTCACTAGGAAAATCCCCCCATTCGGCCGCGCTCACCCGCGGCTGTCGAGCAGGTGGCAGGAGTGAGTCTTGATGGCGAGCCAGATGTTTTGCCCCTTCGACAGGCTCAACTCGCCCGCCGCCTGCCGGGTGATGCTGGCGGCCCACGTCACGCCGCTCTTCACGCGGACGATTGAATAGTCGCCCCGCTCTTCGATGGCGGTTACGGAGCCGTAGAGTATGTTCCGGGCGGACGTGGAGCGCAGGTCTTCGGTCGCGACGAGTATGTCGCCCGACCGGATCGCCACCCTGACCGGGTCGCCCTTACCCTGCCTGCCGAGAGGGATGTCGAGATAACACGAGCCGCTTCCGTCGCTCATCATCACCGTCATGGTCCCGGCCGAGGGGCTCCTTTCTACCACCACCCCTTCGAAGACATTCTCGACGCCGGTCAAACGGGCCACGCCCGCCATAACCGGCCCCTCGAAGACTTCGAGGGGCTCGCCGCTCGTCACCACGCGGCCCCGTTCGTACGCGACGAGGTGGTCGCCCAGCGAGACGGACTCGTCGCGGCTGTGGGTCACGTAGATCATCGGCAGTCGCAGGTCGCGGTTTATCATCTTAAGGTCCGCGATTATCCCCTGTTTGGTCGCCTCGTCTATCGCCGAGAGCGGCTCGTCGAGTAAGAGCAGTTGGGGCTTGCTGGCGAGCGCGCGGGCGAGGGCCACGCGCTGCGCCTCCCCGCCCGATATGTCGCAGGGCCGCCGCGCCGCCGTGTGCCTGATACCGAGCCTCTCCATTATGTCGAGCGCCGCCTTGCGCCGCTCCTGTCTCGGCAGGTCCGCAATCGGGAACTCGACGTTGTTGAGCGACGACAGGTGCGGGAAGAGCGCGAGGCTCTGAAAGACCAGCCCGACGCGGCGGTCCCGGATCGGGACGTTTACGCGGCGCTGCGAATCGAACAGCGCGCGGCCGTCGACGCTGATAACGCCCGAGTCGGGCCGGATGAGCCCGGCAATCGATTTGATCGTGGTGCTCTTGCCGGAGCCCGACGCGCCGAAAAGGATGGTGATTCCGGGCGGGGCCTCGAACTCCGCGTCCAGCATGAAGCCTCCGGCCGCCCCGCGCGAATCCCCGACGGAGTTAACGCCGAATTGTTTTTTAATCCTGACTGAAATCATCGCTTCTCATTCAGCACAAGGGCCGATGCCGCGACTCACCCGAGCCTGGGAAAGTGCGGCGGCGGAATTAATCCGGTGATGCAGGATTGGGAGCCTGTTATTTATGACACAAAATCGCGTTTCGTGGAAATGAAAAGTGTTAAATACCTGAACCCCGGCGCGCGAGATTTTTGTTACGGGAAAAGGGCGCGTGGTCATTGCACCGCAATTTGCCTGATGCTATACTCACCTCCTTTTTTATCGGCGGCTAAAAAATACGACTACAACTTGATCGCATCGGCTTGAGTTTGTGGCGATAGGTACAGGCTGGCGGACAAGAGTAATCGCCTGAGGGCGGGGTGTGATTTTGACTGATGTCAGTCCCGAATTATTTGACCGGCAGGCGGCGACGTACGACCAGAGGACCGGGCTGCCCCCCGAATATTGCCGCGCGATTGCCGACGCGGTGGTCGGGGTCGGGCGGCCGGCTCCGGGCGACCTGATACTTGAGGTAGGCCCCGGCACGGGAATGATCAGCCGGTGGTTCGGCGCGCCGATGCGGTACGTGGGTATAGACAGGTCGGCCGGGATGCTCAGGCAGTTTCAGGAGCGGGCGGGCGGCGCGGGCGATAAGGCGCTCGTGCTGACCGACGCCAATCAGGGCTGGCCGCTCGCGGGCGGGGTGGCGCGCGTGATCTTCAGCTCTCGGGCGATACACCACCTCGATCAGGAGCATGCCGCTTCCGAAATCTTTCGCGTGGCCTCGCCCGGCGGGGCGACTCTTATCCTCGGACGGATCGACCGGGACACCGAAAGCGTCAAGGCGCGCATGGCAAGAGAGATGAATAACCTGCTGCGCATGCATGGGTACGAGGGGCGGAGGGGCGAGCAGCGGAATCGAAAGCTGTTCGAGTCCTGCCGCGCTCGCGGCGCTCAGGTGTTGGAGCCCGTGGAGGTGGCGGCATGGGATGTCACAGCCAGCCCGCGGCAATCGCTCGACTCCTGGCGCTCCGCCGGAGGGCTGGGCGGCACCCCCGTCCCACCTGAAACTAAAGAGCGGATTTTAGCCGAGCTCGGGGCATGGGCGGAGGGAGCGTTCGGCGGGTTGGACGAGCAGTTCGAATCGAGAGACAGGTACATTCTCAGGCCCCTCCGCATCCCGCCGTCTCGGGTGCGGTGAATGAGGATGATTTACTTAGGCCCTGAAAACTTCATAACAGTGAGCAACGATAAATGAATGACGATCTTCTTACCGAACTAGGCAAGTCTCTGCTGGTAGGCTCCCTCGACGAGGAGAGCCTGATGGCGCAAAGCGCCGGTCCCCCGCCGGTGCACATACTGCCCGAAGCCAACGTGATCAAGATCGGCGGCCAGAGCCTCATCGACAGGGGCGGCGCGGCGGTGTTCCCCCTGATCGAAGAGGTCGTGGAGAATCTCAGCCGCCACAAGATGCTGCTGGGGACGGGCGCGGGCACCAGGGCTAGACATGCCTACAGCGTCGGGCTCGACCTCGGGCTGCCCACGGGCGTTCTGAGCGTGCTCGGGACCTTCGTAAGCATGCAGAATGCGCGCATACTGAACCACCTTTTAGCCAAGCACGGAATACCTTTCATCGAGCCTGCCCAGTTCGCTCAGCTCCCCCTCTACCTTGCCGAGCGGGGGGCCGTGATCTTCTTCGGCATGCCGCCCTACATCTACTGGCACACCAACCCGACTCTGGGGCGCATACCCCCGCACCGGACGGACACGGGCTGCTATCTGGTCAGCGAGGTCTTCGGCGCGAAGTCCATGATCTACGTCAAGGACGAGAAGGGGCTCTACACGGCCGACCCGAAGAAGGACCGCGGCGCGAAGTTCATCCCGAAAATCACCGTGGACGAGATGGCGGAGCTCGACCTTCAGGACGTGGTGGTAGAGCGCGCCGTCCTCGACATGATGCGGAACGCCACCTACCGGCGGTCGGTGCAGGTGATTAATGGGCTCGAGCGCGGCAACCTGACGAGGGCTCTGAATGGGGAGCATGTCGGGACGATCATCACCGCCGACTGAGCTCCGCCGAAAACGTAATTCTTAATCAGTCCGCAACCGGATAGTGAGGAGAGACTCAATTGGACCATTCACCCAACAAGACCGACGGTCGGCACCACGTCGAATCGATGCTCATGCGGGAAAGCCTGATGGATAAAGTCGTGCAGAGGTCGACCGAAACCCCGGTCTTTCGCATGCTGCCCGACGCGCACGTGGTCAAGGTGGGGGGGCGATCAATAGTAGATTCGGGCCGCGCGGTCGTCTACCCTCTGGTCGAGGCCCTGGCCCATTGCCTGGAGTCGAAGAAGCTGATCATCGGGACCGGCGGCGGCGTGAGGAGCCGGCACGTCTTCTCCATCGGCATAGACCTCGGGCTCCCGACCGGAGTGCTCGCGCAATTGGCGATGGCCGACGCGCTCGCCAACGCGCACATAATCGGCACGCTGCTGGCACCCTACGGAGTGGTCGCGATTCCGCCTGACCTCCTGGGCCACCTGCTGCCGCTCTTCATGAAGAGCGCGCCGGGAGTCGTATTCAACGGCGTGCCCCCTTACTCGCTCTGGGAGCACCCACCCTCGGTCGGGCGCATACCTCCGCACCGCACCGACGCCGGGTCGTTCCTGCTCGCGGAATGCTTCGGGTGCAAGTCTCTGGTCCTGGTGAAAGACGTTGACGGGCTCTACGACCGCGACCCCAATAAACATACCGGCGCGGGCTTCATCCGGCAGATAGGGAGCTCAGAGATTAGGAAGCGCGGGTTTGAAACCCTGCCTTTCGAGAGGATTCTGCTCGACCTGCTCGACAGCGCGCGGCTCCTGCAGTCATTTCAGATCGTTAACGGCCGCCACCCGGAGCGATTAGTGGCCGCGCTTGAGGGGGAGCACGTCGGCACCGTCGTGTACGCGGACGGCCAGAAACATGGCGCGTAACTGACGCCGCCCGAGTTCAAGCGTAGCCTCAACGCGTCGCATCACCCGGCCCTCGCCAAACACTGGAAGAGTCCTGTGAGGACCGCTTCGCGGGCTCGGGTGCATACAGAAGTTAGGCATCGGCTTGAGCTTCACCCCTCTCCTTAATTTACGCACCCTTATTTGCTGATAACTTCTCAGCCCCCAAATGGGCTTACTGCTATAGCACTTCCACAGTACAGGCACCTCGGCCTGTGCTTCGCCACGTGCTGCCGATTGCATTGTGGGCACTTTGGCGATTGGCGGGCCGATACACGCCCGTCTAATACTCCGTCCCTCATATCAATCTCTGTTATGCGGCTCATTAATTCTTCGTCACTGTAGCCATGTTGTTCTCTTAGAATTGTCCAGAGGGCTTCGGTGATCATTGAAAGACGTTCGACATAGAGCTTGAGCACATCGATATCGGCTTGCGAGCGTGCGGCTCCAGTTTGGGCTTGATCAGCCTCCGACTCTGCCCGGTTTATTTGATGAAGTAAGTATCGGTCGAATAAATCCATTCTGCTAACTCCTAAATACAGGAAGATGCCTTATCCCGGACTCTACGCCGGGGGCGAGTCGGGTCGAAGGCCCGCCCGCATTGCGTCCCGGAGCGCCCTCCACCCGATCACCTGAATGCCGGAATTCCGCACGTGGTCGCGCAGGCCCGAACTCATGAAAGTCTCGTAGTCGGCCACGCGCTGTTGCCAGTCGGCGGCGATGGCCCTCAGTTCGGGCGTGTCATGCGCCGGGTGGGTCATAAAGAAGGTTAGGCCCGGCGGCAGATTATCAAACACCTCCTTCGCCTGATCCAGCCGGCCCTCCGCGGGTTTGTTAAGGTACATCTCTCTCAGGTGATCGAAGACCGGAAGCCCTTGCTCTTCCCATTCACTAATGGCCCGCTCCGAGAGTATCTCGACCCACTGCGGCTGCTTCACCATCAGGACGGGCAGCCCCCGCTCGAAACCCAGCCCGACGTATTCGCCCACGAGCCGCGTGTCCAGAGCCGCGAACATGTGACAGTCGAGGTGGGTCAGGTCCAGGCCCGCCTTCCGCGCCTGATCGACCTGGGCCGTCATCTCGGCCCGAATAACCCCCGCGTCAGGGCGCTCCCACATCGATTGATTGCGGTAAAAATACCCTTCCGTATCGACCAGCCCCGACGCCGGGTCGCGGGTGGAGAGCGGCCCCCACCGGTAGCCATCCCATTCACTCGTAAGAGTCAGGTGAACTCCGACATCGACGAGCGGGCGCGCGCGGCAATGGCTGGCCGCTTCAGGGAACCAGGGGCACGGGACCATCACGGAGCCGGAGGATACGAGGCCCGCGCCCACGAGGTCGAAGAAGGCGGGCAGAGTGGCATGGCACATCCCTATGTCATCCACATGAATGACGACGACGCGGTCCGCAGCGTCGAACCCGAGCTTCTTAAGGAAAGGGTTGTGTCTCATAGGCCCCCCTCATTTGACCGCCTGAATCGAAAAGACCGTGTCGGTGAGTCGGCTGGCCCGCACCGGGAATTTGTTCGCGAGGGCGAGCAGGTCGTCGTATGTCAGCTTCCACCTCGGGTCTTCGATCACCCAGTCCATGCCCTGCTGGTCGGTCAGGATCGACCCGCCCGGCTTCAGGGACCAGAGGTAGTTGTCCATCATGAGGTAGAAGTGATACTTGCAGCAGGCGAAGCTCGCCATGTTGTTATCGACTATGAAGTCGTATTTGTTTTTTATCGTCAGGACGAACTCTCTGCTGTACTTGTTGAGGAAGTACGCCGTGTAATTGCCGATGCCGAGGGCGTCGGCGACCGCCTTCTCGTTGCGGCTCACGGTCAGCCCGTCTATGAGGTTGACCCTGCCCGCGAACCGCTGGGCGAACTTCGAATTGCCGACCCCGACGTGCAGGATGTTGCCGCCGGTCAGGTCCATCCTGTCCATCTCCGCCTCTATCCTGGCCTGATCGACGGTCGTCTCGTCCTTCGTGTGATCCACCCAGATGGGCATGTCGAGCGCGAGCCCCGGACTCTCCATCCTACCGCAGACCTCGGGGCAGGATTCGTACTGGCTCCTGAATTCATGCATGGCCGCCATCTCCATTGACGGGGGCTCCGCCCTCCCCGCGCCCATTGGCTCCTTTGCGGGAGACGATCAGCCTGTAGCGCACGTTCTCCTGAAGGTAGAGGCGTTCCAGAGCCAGCCCGCCTATGTAGGCCGAAAGGACGGTGCGGGCGGAAGTGAGCGGGATCAATCTGTACAGGCTGTTATATTTCGCCTCAAGGCTGTCGAGCACCGAGGCGTTCCGAGGCCGGACCTGCGGGGTGAGGTCCTCTTCGTGGATCACGCTCAGGCCTGCCTTGTCGATGGCCTTCCTGTAGTCACCCTGCATGGAGTAGCGGGCGCAGCCCCAGTGGACGCGCAAGGCCCTCGCCTCGTCCGGCGCTTTGCTGTCGATGTTGACCTCGGCCATGTCGTCGAGTATGACCATCAGGCCGCCGGGCCTCAGGCTCTTCGCAAGGTTCGGGATGGTGGTGTCGAGGTCCCGCGAGTGGATGAGCGATTCGATGGCGACCACCGCGTCGAAGGTGCCGGCCACGGGGGAGTCATAACTCTGAAGGTGGAACCGGCAGTCGCCATCGATGCCGCGCCTCCGCGCTTCGCGCCGGGCGACGCGGAGCTGCACGCGGCTCAGGGTGAGGCCGTCGTAAGACCCTCCGATGCGGTTGTGCCAGTGGAAGATCGTGCCCCCGAACCCGCAGCCCGCGTCGAGCACGCGGGGGCCGGGGGGCAGGCGGGCGGCGTCGAGCAAGCGGTTGTTGACGTGCTCAAGGCCCGCCGTCCTGCCGCGCCCCTCCTCTATTCCCGGCGGGACCGAAAGCGTTTTGTGCATGGTGAAGCTGGCGAATCTGTCCCGGTAGGCCAGCCAGTTGGCGAGCTGGACGTAGCGGGAGAGCCAGTCATAATAAGCCGGTATTTCGTCATGTGTTATCAAGATGCTTGGCCTCCAGAATCGATTTGTCTTACCGCAAGCAGGTCGGGCCGAAATGCAGGGCCACCCAATTTCTGACTAATCTCTGACTAACGACTGCAAAAAGTCGCGGACGCGCGCGAAGCTCTGATCCCATGTTGGGTGCGAGCTTATGCGTTTATAAGCCGCGAGGCTCATCCTGAGCAACTGGTCCCGGTCCTGATTTATTTGCCGCAGGTATTGGGCGAGCATGTTCACGTCTCCGGGCGAGGTCAGGAAGCCGACCTCGCCGTGGCTGATGATCTCGTGCGCGCCGCCGGCCGTGGTCGCGATGACGGGCAGGCCGAATCTCATCGCCTCAAGGTAAGCGATGCCCAGCGCCTCGTAGCGCGAGGGCACGACGAGAACGTGGTTCTTGACGAGGTAGCCGGGGATCTCGTCGTTGGGCACGGCGCCCACGAGCTCGACGTTATCCGACAGCCCGGCGCGGGCGATCTGATCGCGGATGCTCTGCGAGAAGGAGGGGTCCATGGTGAGGCTCCCCACGGCCATCAACCGCCAGCTACTCGGCGGCATCTGACTGAGCGCGTCGATCAGGGTATTCAGCCCCTTGCCGGGGAGCACGTTGGCGAGAAAGATCACTCGCAGAGGCCCCGCGCGCCGCGCCTGTTGCGCGACCCCCTCCGTCGGCAGCCCGTAATCCAGATGATCCCGGCCGGGGTAGGCCACCACCCCGGAGATGTCTCGCCCTATGAGCTGGCTGACGGCTGCGCGGGTGGTGTTCGAATTGAAGATGGCCCCATCGACGGTCCTGAAGTATCTCCGCTCCACGGCCCCGTACATGCGATTCATCCATGCCGGGCGCGACTCGCTGCAACGCAGAAGGTGGACGAGGGTGACGATTGGATAACGGGCGCGTTTTTTCAGCCAGAGGTTCAACAGGAACACGGACGGGTGATTCAGCTCATCCTGAATGAGCACGTCGAACCTGTTTCCGTCCAGGCGGCGCAGGAGAGGGCGGGAGAAGTTGTCGGTAAGATGGCGGCCGTAGTCGCGCCAGGGGAGGGAAATCACTTCCACCCGATCCCCCTGCGCTTTTAAGTAATCCACCAGCTTGCGGTCGTAGAGGTAGCCGCCCGTAAGGGTCTCGAGGTCGCCATAGATGATCAGCCCGATGTTCATCAAAGTTCCCGCTTAAGGCCGCGTATCCCCGTCAACTTTCGTATGTCAGAATTACCTGAATGGCTTCCTCCGGGTGCTCGTCGAGCAGAGCGTATGCCTGCGCCGCCCGAGCCACGGGGAAGCGGTGAGTGATCAGGTGCGCGGGCTTCAGGTGCGCGAGCATCTGCCACGCCGTTTGGAGGCGGCGGGCTTTAGTCCACCGGCCAGTCCACTCCGGCGCGATGGTGCTGACCTGACTGCTTATGAGGCGAATGCGGCTGCGGTGGAAGCGCGCGCCGAGGTTCGAGGTTACCTGCTTCTGGCCATAACAGGAGCCGATCACGATGCGCCCGTTGAAGCCTGTGACCTCAATGGCTTTTTCCAGAGCGTCGGGATTGCCGGAGAGCTCGTACGTCAAATCCGCGCCCGCGTAGGGGCTCTCTTTCCGCAGCAGAGAGGCCAACCGATCCGCCGCGCCCGGCGACTCCGGGTCGAGGCTGGCCTGAGCGCCGAGAGCCAGAGATTTCCTTCGGCGCAGGGAATAGCTGTCCAGAGTGACGAGGCTCGACAGAGGCAGCTTTGCCAGCAACGCCGTCGTGAGCAGGCCCACGACCCCCTGCCCGAGGACCGCCACCTGCTCTCCGATCAGCGGCTGGCCGTCCATGAGAAAGTTGACACTTGTCTCCATGTTGGGTAACAGGGACGCCTCTTCGGGGGAGAGGCCGGGGGGCACGGGCATCAACTCGTCGGGGGAGATCAGGAAGCTGCTTTCATGCGGGTGAAAGGTGAAGACTATCTTCCCCCGCCATTCCTGATCGACGCCTTCGCCGACCTCTGTCACCCTCCCCACGGCGGCGTAGCCATACTTGAGCGGGAAGCTGTAATTACCGGCGAGTGCCGAGATGGTCTCGTCCACGGAGATGTCGTCGGGCATCTGGCCCCGGTAGAACAACAGCTCCGTGCCCGCGCTTATGGCCGATACGATAGTGTGAACCAGAACCTGCCCGGCGGCGGGCGGGGGCAGGGACTCCTCCCTCACGGATACTTCATGCGGCGCGGTGAAGTACAGGGCCAATCGCTTCACGATTCCTCCCAGTCCGGGTCGCCCCAAAAAATCAGGTCGTCCCCCAATCGCTGGTGGCGCATGTTGCGAAGGCGGGGGAAGTATTTCGGGTCGTCCCGCTCCAGCCTGCTCACGGCGGGCAGGCCGCCTACGACGACGGGGGCCGTGGTCAGGACTATGTGATCGACCAGCCGCTCGGATAGAAAGCTGGTGATGATGCCCGCCCCGCCCTCAACCATCAGGCGGTTGATGCCGGACTCGCCCAGCCGGTCGAGCAGGGCGCGCAGGTCAACCTGCCCCCTCGCATTCGCCGGCAGGCGCAGGACGCGGACCCCGGCCGCTTCGAGTGTTTTCTGGCGCTCGGTGCCGGCCGCCTCAGTCGTCGCGATCAGGGGAGGCAGGGAGCGGTTTTGCAGAAGGTTGGCATTCGAGGGCAACCGCAGCTTACTGTCCACCACGACTGGCTGCGGGTCTTTACCTTCGACCAGCCGCACGGTGAGCCGAGGGTTGTCTGCCAACACGGCCCCGATGCCTACGAGGATGGCGTCGTGCGCCGCCCGAAGTTTGTGAGTCAGGGTGAGGGACTGAGAGCCGCTCAGGGCCAGAGGCTTGCCCGAACTGGCCGCGATGCAGCCATCCATGCTTTGCGCGTAACTCAGAGTCACGAAGGGCCGGCCCGTCCGCTGGCGATGGCCTGCCGCCCTTTTTAATAACCCCTTGATATGGTCGTCATGACCGTCGTGATCGTCGTAGTCATCAAGGCGCGCCACCTTAACCCCGTTATCGGGTGCCGCCACGGGGGGAGAGAAGGAGTCGAGGCTCAGGAGGTGGCGCATTCGCCGGGCCTTGGTCAGCAGGTACGCGGCGTTCTCCGAGGTGACGCCGGATTGCAGAGGCACGCGAGCCTTGACGAGAATGCCCGATTTTTGCAGGCCCTCGGTCTTCAGGGGATTGTTCGTGAGTAACCGAACCGAACGGATGCCCAGGTGCTTGAGTATGAGAGCCGCGATGGTGTAATCGCGCTCGTCAGCCCCGTGCCCCAGCATGAGGTTGGCCTCGACCGTGTCGTACCCCTGATCCTGAAGATTATAAGCGCGCAGCTTGTTGAGGAGGCCGATGCCTCGCCCTTCCTGGCGCAGGTAGATGAGAATCCCCGCGCCTTCCTCCGCTATCAGTCTCATGGCCTGGCTCAGCTGCGCCCCGCAATCACACCGGAGCGAGCCCAGCACGTCCCCGGTGAAACACTCGGAGTGGACCCGCACCAGCACGTCCTCCCGATGGGCTATGTCACCTACAAGTAACGCGAGGTGCTCCTTGTCGTCCAGGTTGCTGGCGTAAAGATGTAACTGAGATTCGCCGACCGTAACAGGGACACGGGCGGACGCCATTTGGGTTACTCTCGCCTCGGCCATGATAATCGATACCTCCAGACTCCTTGGATTAATGCCCCGACCGTCAGTCTTCTTTCCATGCGCAGGCCCACAGGCCGCCGCGCAATGAATTTATTCTGAAGACCCTCCCGGCGAGATCGAGCCCCTGACAGATAAGCCCCAGGGCCGGGGGCATATCCCCTTTCGGGATGAAGGTCCAGTGGCCGACTTCTATGCGGCGGAAGCCGGCTTCCGAGGCCAGGCGCAACAGCTCATCACGCTTTAAGAATTTATCGGTGGAAAGGTGTTTGGTCTCCAGCCCGAGCAATGGGGCGAGCGTTTGATACCAGAAATAACCTCCGTTGAGGGTGAGACAGAAGAACCGGCCGGGGAGCCTGAGCACCCGGTGCGCGCTCTCCAGAACGGCCGGCTTGTTCAGCATGTGCTCGAACGCGCCGACGCAGATGGCCAGGTCGACCGAGCCATCGGGCACGGTGTCGAGCTTCTCCCCGTCGTCGCTGAAAAAAGTGAGGCTGCCCTGCGCCGGCGAAGAGCGAAGGCGCTCCTGAGCCACTCCTATCATCGCCGGCGACAGGTCGACTCCCACGCCGCGCCCTATGCCCCCGGCCAGGGCGAAAAGGTGGTGCCCATTGCCGCAGCCGATGTCGAGTACAACGTCGTCGCCGGAAAGCTCGGCGTGTCGTTTGATCAGGGCGATCCGGTAATTGAGCAGGCGGTCCGGGTGGCCGTGTCGCTCGGAGTAGGCATGGGCGAAGTCGTCAAAAAAATCTCTTATGTCCGCGGTGCTGTGTACCTGTGTCGTTACTAATTTCCTGAGCATATGATAGACATCCCGAACGGGCCCGCCCGCCGTTCGCCCCCGACCACCTCGCTAGAGCCGCTCCTCGATGAATTTTAAAAGCGCCTTCTTCGTCTCCTTCAGTGAGAATTTCTTCACCCACTCGGACCCGTCGATTCGGACGTCGCGGCCCAGCGCCTCGTCCAGCAGGTCGAGGATTGAGCCCCTCTTCCCGGCCGTGTTCCCATAAACGTTCGGCCTTATGTCGGCCTCGTCAAACCCCCAGTAGTTGCCGTCCACGACACAGGTGGCGCCGCAGGCCATCGCCTCGATCAGGGCGATACAGAAACTCTCTTTCGGGGAGGCCATGACGAACATCCTGGCCCGGTTACAGAGGTCGGCTATTTCGTGGGACGACTTCCAGCCTGTCGCGTCGGGCCTCTCGGGATCGACCGTGGAAAAGACGCTGACGTTATCGACGTACTGGCTCACCTCCGCGAAATAATCGGCGCCATTCGCGCCGCCCACGAGGTAGAGCGGCAGGCGGTACTTCTCATATATCCTCTCCCTGTAGCCGCGTACCAACTCCTGCTGATTCTTGTCCGGGTGGATCCTCGCCACGGATAGAATGAACTCTTCCCGCCGCCTGTTTTTGTAGAATATTTCCGAATTATAGCAAGCGCCCAGGAGCAGAACGTCTCTGCCGGGGCTCGTGCTGCGGTGCGCCATGATCCCCTTGAACATCCCGGCGGGCAGGTCGTCTCTCGGGTGGATGTCGGTGAGGCAGAAGGACGGGATTCGCTCGACGATCAGCCTCGTGAAGTCGTTTTCTATGAAGCCGATGAACAGGGCGAATTCGAAGTCGTGACGCAGCACCTCGTCCATCGTTACGTCGCCCGTGACCAACTCGTCGTGGTGGTACAGCCCGACCGGTTCCCAGCCGCCCGGCCTCATCAGGAGGAAGTAAACGTCGTAGTCGGACAGCAGGTGTGACTGGTAGTCTATGATGAGCCTTTCGCAGCCGCTAGTCACAACAGGGTAGGGATTCGCGGAAGAGGCTAGTAAGGCTTTCTTCTTCATAGTTCAAGAGAAGTTTATTGCTTAAATCAGTTTTGTCGCTTGTTGGCGAGATTCAATTAAACCAGCTATCGCTTGTTCTTCGGCAAGCTGAGAAGAAAGCTGAAACCGGGCAGTTTATCCGCCGGAACCGTGTTGAACGTTATTACCGCAACCTGATACCAAATTAACAACCCGCCGAGTATAGTATAACCAGTACTGAAAATCACGAAAAAATTGCGGCGTTACCGCCGCACAGGTGTGCGCGAGCGGCCATCGTAAAGGGAGCCTTATGAGCAGCGATGATACCCGGTCAGATAAGTTGAACAGCCTCTTCCCGCACAAGGTGTGCATTAACCTGGACAGGAGGCCCGAGCGGTGGGAGCGGATGAAGGAGAGGTTCGCCGAGCAGGGGATAGGCTCGGTCGTCAGGTTCCCCGCCTTCGACGGCCTGAGGATGAATGTGCCCGAAGCGTGGCCTTATACGCCCGGCCACTACGGGTGCCTGCAGAGCCATCTGGCGGTGCTCAGGTCGGCCCAGAAGAACGCATACCCGAACTTACTCATCTTTGAGGACGATTGCGTATTCGACCCCGAGTTCAATCAGAAATTCCCGCGTTACATGGAGCAGTTGCCCGGCGATTGGGACATGCTCCTGTTCGGGGGGAGACATTTCGAAGACCCGGTTCAGGTCTCCGACAACGTGGCGAGAGCGAAGATGACTTACCTGACGCATGCGTATGCTCTGAACCGCAGGACGTACGACGCGCTCATCGAGCTGTGCGAGCCGGGCCTGCTGGCCATAGACGATTACACGGCGGAGTTACAAAAGGATTTCAACTGTTACTGTTTCGTCCCGGACCTGATCTGGCAGGAGCGCCTCGACTCCGACACGCGGCCCGGATGACGAGTTGGCGGCGAGTTGACAAAGCGGACTCCGGGGTAAAAAATAGTCCTTACTAATATTCGCTTCCCTCACCTGCCTCATCCTCACACCTGTGGACCTTTCTGAACCCGTGGCTTGCTTTCTACCTGACCTCACGATGAACAGGCTCGCCACTGCGAATGCTCGAAGGAGGTAATTCTATGAGTAAAGTCGGACAGTCGGTAAGAGTTGGATACCCTGATCCCGGCAATCCAGTCAATTCCGGCAAGGTGCCTTATGTTGTCGGCTGCGCGCTCCTGCTTATTTTTCTGGCGACCAGCTTTCTCGGAAGCGGGGGCGTGAAAGCCCAGGCACCCGAGCCGTCGATGCTGCACCCCAACCTGGCGGTGAGGCAATTTGTCGGGGGGTTGATCACTCCCATCAGCATCGCCTTTATCGGAGACAATGACATCCTCGCCCTCGAAAAGAACACCGGGCAGGTGAAGCGGATACTGAATGGGTCCGTCCACAGCACCGTGCTGGACCTCGCGGTGAACGCCGCCTCCGAGCGCGGCCTGCTCGGAATAGCCCTCCACCCGGATTTCCCAACAAACCCCGGAGTGTACCTCTTCTGGACCTGTCACGGCACGCCCCCGCCCCCGGACAATCCCTTCTTCCCGGTCGAGGCGGAGTGCCCGGACACCCCTCAACTCGGGGCGGACACCGAGGACGTACTTGCCGTCCCTCTGCTGGGGAACAGGGTCGACCGGTTCGTCTGGAACGGCTCCACGCTTACGTTTGACAGGAACCTGATCAAGCTTCTCGCCTTTCAGAATGACGGGGCGCCCGTCCCGCCCGGGCAGGGGGACGAAACCCAGCCGCCGCGCGGCAATCACGACGGCGGAGTGCTCGCGTTCGGGCCGGACCGCAAGCTCTACATCATGTTCGGTGACGCGGGCCGCCGCGGCCAGCTTCAGAACCTTCCGTCCGGCCCGACCGCGACGGGCCTCGGCCCCGTCATGCCGGACGATCAGTTCGGCGGCCCTCAGCCGGACGACGCGCACTTCACGGGCGTGATCCTGCGCCTCAACGATGACGGCTCGACCCCGACCGACAACCCTCTCTTTAGCGCCGGGGCCGCCATCGGGGGAGAGGTCGGAGAGAATATCAAAAAGGTGTTCGCCTACGGCGTCCGCAACAGCTTCGGGATGGCCTTCGACCCGCTCTCGGGCAACCTCTGGGATCAGGAGAACGGCGAGGATGCTTTCGACGAGCTTAATCTGGTGGAGCCCGGCATGAATTCGGGGTGGATTCAGGTCATAGGGCCCGCGCGCCGCGTGGCCGAGTACAAGCTGATCGAGACCACGGCCCTGCACCACGAGGACTTCCCGAACCTGCAACAACTCCGCTGGCCGCCCGAGCGCATCGCGGACACGCAGCAGGCGGCGCTGTCGCGACTCTTCGTTTTGCCCGGCTCTCACTACAGCGACCCGGAGTTCAGCTGGAAGCACGTGCTCGCCCCGGCCGCCATCGGGTTCCTCAACAGCAGGGCGTTGGGGCCTCAGTTCTTCGGGGACCTGTTCGTGGGGTTCTCGGTGCCCGAGCCTCTGGGCGGCCCTTTGTTCCACTTCAACCTGACGGGCAACCGCAAGAGGATCGGGGTCGATGACCCGAGGCTTGAGGACAGGGTTGCCGATAACAGAACTTTTCATGACATGGCCGAGAGCGAGAGCCTGCTCATCGGCAGGGACTTCGGGGTGGTCACCGACATCAAGACCGGGCCTAACGGAAACCTCTTCGTGGTAACGCTCGACAAGGGGGCGATCTACGAGATAACCCGCAGCCGCTAGGCGATCAGAAGGTATGGCTCGCGGGAAGACGCTTGTGAGTATTTCAAGGACAAGGGGCATCGGATCGATATGAAGAAGAAACGTCTGTTCACACTAATGGTCTTGGCGTCGCTGCTCATCTTTAGCAACTTCGCCACGGGGCAGGATAAAGATAAGGGCGGCCGCCCTCTATCGACCACCCTCACGGGAGCGGCCGAGGTGCCGGGGCCGGGCGATACTGACGGAGGCGGCACGGCCCAGATCACTCTGAACCAGGGGCAGAATCAGGTTTGCTTCGAGCTCACGGTCTCTAACATCGCGACCGCAACGGCCGCCCACATACACGAAGCGCCGACCGGTCAGGCGGGCCCCCCGGTCGTGACTCTGACGCCCCCGCCCGCGGAGGGCTCCTCCAAGAATTGCGTCAGCGCGGACGCGGAGTTGATCAAGCGGATCAGGCAGAACCCCGCGAACTTCTACGTCAACGTGCACAACGCCGAATTCCCCAACGGCGCTGTGCGAGGACAACTTTCAAAATAGGTGACCTCTGTCGGTCATCAATGGCCCGAGGGCTGTCATGGGAATACAGCCCTCGGGCGACGCCTCGATTCGGTTTTACCCGGCCGCTTCTTAACCCGCTCCGAGTGGATGTCAGTAGCCGATTCTCTTCAGCGCTTCCTCCCCTTTTTCCCGGCGCTCCTGGTCGTAGACTTCGCCGGAGCTTTCTTGGCCGGTCTCTTAGCCGTCGCTTTTGCAGGCCGGGAAGCGGCAGTCTTTTTAGCAGTCGCCTTTTTAGCAGCTGTCTTTTTAGCGGTCGCCTTTTTAGTTGTCTTGGCAGCTTTAGTTGCCTTAGCAACTCGTTTCGCGGGAGCTTTGCCCGCCCCGGACTTCGCCGCTGCTTTCTTCGCCGCTTTCTTCGCGCTTGCTTTCTTTACGGGCGCTTTCTTAGCGGTTGCTTTCTTAGCGGAAGACTTACTCGCCCCGCCCGCTTTTCGAGAAGGTTGGCCCGCGGCAGTTGAGGGTGCCGTCAGAGCGGCGTCATCCGTGGCCCCTGTGTCGAATTCTATCCGCTGAGCGATGGTCATGAAAATAACCGTCGTTTCACCCTGCGTCCCGGACGTTCCCAAGGCACGGATGTGATCCCCATCATTAAAACCATTATTCTGGAAATAGCCGGTGGCATGACTGATCGGGTCGGGGCCACCTGCAATAGCCAGAGTCGCCGGGTTGGGGACCGTAGGCGGTTGTGGATTTTCGAGGATCGAAATGCCATCGGTGAATCTCAATATTCCTGACCAAGCCATTTAATTTCCCCCTAAGCCATAATGTGAATTGATCGGTGACTATTTCGGCTCAGCTTTCCATCCACCCAGGCTGAAAAATTAGAGCCATCATCACAGAGCGCCATTTCACTAAGAAGACAATGTGAGTTTGCTGCCTTACAAAAACAGGTCCCGGACTACAGAAGGACTCATAAAACCCGCCAATTCCATATCGTTTGTACACCTTGTCAAGCACCGTGGCAAATCGAATTACCCCCGCTTTGTGGGCCGTGCTCTGCGCCGAACCGGCGACGCGTGTGCGCAATGTCACAGAATCTCATTGTATTTTCATTTACTTTGTAGTATTACCTTACTGCCCGTCGCGGGGATAACGACGGGCAGGGTATCGGGATCGAGCACCTCCGGTTTTTGGGAACGAACAAGCCTTCCGAGATAAATCTGTGCGAGGTACGCGCCGACGGCCGTACTTAAAAGCGAAAACCGTCTCCAATTGTACCCACCTACTTACTTGGAGAGTCCAACGACTTAGCCTCAAGCGGTTGCCCGTCTCTTTGAGCCCGATGGAATCACTCGGCTTTGGATAACTGTTGTTTGAAATCCGCAGCTTGCCGACCACCTGATAACCCGCGACTTAAGGACACCTGCTGGCAGGCGGGTGGAGGAGGAACTATGAACATGAGGATGATTAAACTTGCCTTGGTTGCTCTGCTAATGGCGTGTACGCTTCCGGCCCTGTTGTTGAGCGGCGATACGTCCGACTCGGAAGACCGACTGCCGAGGACGGAGATGAGCAGCGCCGAGCACCTTCTGGCCGACTACAAAGCGTGGGAAGCGGACTATGTGAAGAATGGCGGAGATCACAACGTGGTCTTCGGTATGGGCTGGTCCAAAGGGCTATCGACTGAAAAGACGTACGCCCACGGGCTCGTTAAGCTGGACTTGATTGACGGGAAAGTGTCGGCCGAGGCTCAGGGCCTCCCCTCGTCCGAGGGGTGGGACCTCTGGCTGATCGACAACGGGAGCGAGAGCAGCGTGATACCCGATTCGGGCGACGCCATGATTCGCGTCGGCAGCCTGAAGCCGGACGGCAAGGCCGCGAAGCTCGAAGCCGACCTCGGGCCTGACGCTTTCGACGGCTTCGACCCCGACCTTTATATCATCACGCGCTCGGGCAAGAGCCCCTCTCAGGAGCGCGTATTAGTCGGCACGACGACCCTGTTCCACAGGCTGTATCGCAGCGGGCGGGAAGGCCGGTTCGGCGTGCTCGCCGATGCAGAGCCGCCGGCTCCGGCCGTCGAAAAGCGCGGCCTGTTGAATCGTCTCTACGAGAGCATATTCCCGACCGCGCATGCGGAGCTGGGCCAAATCCCGGACGGAGGCGGCACCGGTGCGGACGGCTCCCTGACCCCTCTGGATACTCTGATAAACCAGGGCAGGGATCTCTTCTTCAACGAGACGTTCGCCGGGAATGGCAGGACGTGCGGGACCTGTCACCGCGAGAACAATAACCTGACCATAGACGCCAAGTTCATCGCGACCCTGCCGCCGACGGACCCCCTCTTCGTGGCGGAGTTCGTGCCCGCGCTTTCGCAAAATTTCGAGAACCCCGTCCTGATGCGGAAGTTCGGGTTGATACTGGAGAATGTAGACGGCTTCAACAACCCCGGAGTTATGCGCGGGACCCCTCACACTCTGGCCCTCCTGCAAAACACCCTCACGCCCGTTTCGAACGGGGCCGATGGGACTACCATCCCGCCGAATGAGAGGACCGGGTGGGGCGGCGACGGCGCTCCCGGCACCGGAACACTCCGAGAGTTCGCCATAGGCGCGGTGACCCAGCACTTCACCAAGACCCTGAACCGCGTCCCGGGGGTGGATTTCCGCCTGCCGACCAATGCCGAACTGGATGCCATGAATGCATTCCAGAGGTCTACCGGGCGGCGACAGGACCTCGTTCTCACGGGGCCGGGCGCGTTGAGCCTGAAGGGTGAGGTCCCGAGGGAAGGCCAGCGCATATTCAATAACGGGGGCTCCGTGGTGGGGCAGTCGAATGCGGGCGCGGGCAAATGCTTCTTCTGCCATTTGAACGCGGGCGCGAGTGACTTCTTCTTCCCCGGCCAGAACGCCAATTTCAACACGAACGTCGAGCAGCTTCCGTCACAGCCAGCCGACCTCGTGACTCCTCCCCAGCCCAACCCTCCGGACGGGGGCTTCGGGTCCGGCCCTCCGCCTCCCGGAGTCTTCGGCTTCGGCAACGGCTCGTTCAATACGACCGCGCTGGTCGAGGCCGCGGACACGGGGCCGTTCTTCCACAACAACGCGATCACGACGATAGAAGGCGCTGTGGACTTTTATAACAGCACCCAGTTCAACACCGCTCCGGGCTTCGGCGCGCAGATCGGGGGGATAAAACTCGAGGCCACAGAGGTCGTCGCGGTGGCGGCCTTCCTGCGCGTCATCAACGCTCTGGAGAATATAAGGTCCGCTCTTGAGATAGAGACGCGCGCGCGAAACGCGAGGTTTCTGGCGGACGCGACAGACCTGCTCAGGCTTTCAATCAGCGAACTTGAAGATGCGATTGAAGTGCTTGAATGCGGAGGGCTGCACCCGGAGGCGGTGCAGAAGCTCCGCAGGGCTATCGAGCTTGACCAACAGGCGCTCTCCACTAACAGCCGCGGGACGAGGCAGAGTTTAATCGATCAGGCAATTCTCCTGAAGAACGCCGCGCGGGGGGACCTGAGAAATTAACCCCCTGAGCGAGGACCTGAGCGGCGGCAAGAAGTTGATACTCCGGGCACAACTTTATGTCGGCCGCTCAGCCGCGATGGATGTGGGGGGTGGGCGACCATTTCCCACATCCGTCGTATCATCCGGTTCGTGATAGGAAGAGGGCTTGCGGGGCTCTGGCCGGGCGCGCGTTATTTGCGAAGCCGCGCGACCTCTTCCGGGGTCAGGATGCGGTAGATGGTCGCATCGTCGTTCGTTTGAACGAGCTCGCAGGTGCTCTCTATGTGCCGAGCGAAACCGGGCTGGTATTTCCAGACACTATCTTTGCGCTCGTTTACGATCCCAAACCATTTTGCATCCTCGCCCCGAAGCCTTTCGAATATCTCTATCGCCTCGGCCTCGGCGGGCAGATTTTCCCAGTCCTTAATATCTTGATAAGGGGGGAAGAGCCACCCGCGGCGGCCGCTATAGTATATGGCTACGGGGCAGCCGATCATGTTTCCGGCCGCGACCACGAGGTCACCGCTCCGGCTGACGGACCGGAGCCCCAGCCCGAGCTCGTAACTCTGTTCGGCGTAGGAGGAGTGTATTCTCGAGCGGCGCAGGCCCCACAGGCCGACCGCGACAATAATCACCGCCGCGAATATCAAGGTCAGAGCCGGCCGCCGCGCCTGCCTTGCCGCGAATGACGAGGCGGCGACAATCGCGTCGGCTGAAAGCGCGGCCACCGCGGGGCTTATGATGTGAAGGTTCGAAGGGTTCTCAACCAGCTCCCGCGCTCCGATGAGATAATAGATGACCCCCGCGGCCACCCACCAGTGGAAGAGCCACGGCGCCTGACTCTTTTCTGCCGAATTATTTCTCGTGAAGACGGGCGAAAGGAATCCGATGAGCAGCAAGGCCAGCACGGGTAAACTCCACAGCACCGTGAGAGGCTTCCACAGGCGCGGAAGGAAGTAGCCCTGCTCCACCCATGACCTCAGCCCCTGATCCCATAGCCAGTTGCCCTCTCCCGCGAAGTGGTACGGCGGGTACGAGAGGGAAAGATGCCTCGCCCAGATATAATAGGCAGCAACAGGCAGGGCGCTGAGCAGCCCGGCGGATGCGAGGAGGGCGATCTTTTTCGGGCGCAAAGCCCGCCGCTGGCGGAGGATGGAGACCGCCGCGTAGGCCATCGGAAGCCCGACTATCATCCCCGGTAATTTCGTCAGGTTGCCCAGCGTTCCGATCAGCAGGGCGAGGACGAGGTAGCGCGGGCGATCAGTCTGAAGGTAGGCGACCAGCATCCAGAAGGAGGTCACGACGAGCGCGACCATCGCCGGGTCTGGCAGGAAGGATCGCTCCACGCGGACTACGCCGGGGAGCAAGGCCATTAGCGCCGCCGCGACTATGGCCCTCTGGTCGCCCCACACGCGAAGGATGAGTTGATAAAGGGCGAAGACGCCCAGCAAAGCGAACGCGACTACCACGGACCGGCCGACCCAGTCGTGTTGGCCGAAAAATGTGTAAAGGATTGCCGTGATGTAGGAGACGGTTTGGAATTCACGCCCCTGATAGCCGGGCCCCGGCCCGACCCAGTTGACTTCCGGGTAAAAAATATTCCAGCTCTCGCTGTAGAAGTTCTGAGCCATCATCGCGACGCTGGATTCTCTCCACGCATTATCGTCCACGAAGGGCTGAGTGATGTTATTCAGACGGCATGCCGCCGCTATGAACAGTATTAAGATGATCGGCCAATGGCTCGATGATAGTCCGTGTATAGTCTGTCTCGATCCGGTATCCATAATTTTGATACCCGCCTTGAGGCGATCATCCGAGTCCGGCGTAGCGGCCCGGCTCACTCATCCGAATCAGGGCCGGCTTGCCAAATTTTAAGACATCATAGGGCCGAGCTTATACCTCTCTTCCCATTTGTACAACTTCAGATTTCGGAGCACCGGGCGGAAAACTTCTTCCGGCAAGGTGACCGGCTCATCGGAAGATTAGGGTACCTTGACTCATTTAATTGTTGTCAGCTTTTGGAGCCTGGTGTAGTATGGCGCGCATAGTCTCGCGAAGCCGGAGCGAGACGCTCTCAACAATCGATTTCAGACATTAACGGATAGGTTAGGGCTTAATTTCACCCGGACGGATGGAGCCTTCTATGAAAGAAGAGCCTTCGGCCCTTTTGCGGTACTCACTGCCCGTGCTGGCGAACGCCCTGGCTCTACTCGCCACGACCCTGCTCGGGCCGGCCACGCAGGAGACTCGCGCGCCCTTCTTTTTCGCCGCCGTCGCCGTGTGCACGTGGTACGGGGGCATCGGCCCCGGCATACTCGCTATAATTCTCGCCGTCTTATCCCTGCGCCTCTTCCTGCTCTCGTCTCAAGCGCCTGTCAACCCGGTCTGGGATGCGGTAACTCTGGGCATCTTTGCCCTCGCGTCGCTTTTGATAGCCTACCTGCAAGTCGGCCGCAAGCGCGCCGAGCGCGCCGCACTGGAGAAGCAGAAATCGCTCGATTTGATCGTCGCCACCGTCCCGAGCCTGGTGACCCTTGTCGATTCCAAAGGGCGTATAATTTTGTTCAATCAGGCTTGCGAAGAATTAACCGGCTATACCCAAAACGAGGTGGCCGGGAAGCCTGTCGTCGATGTCCTGGTGCCGCCCGAGTTCGCGCATGAAGTGAAGAAGCGCTTCGCCCCGCCTTACCCATGCGGCTCCTTCACGCCCTGCGAAGACCCGTGGGTGACGAAGGCGGGCGAGGTGCGCCTCATCGAATGGCGCTACGCCGCTCTCGACTCCCCCTCGGGCGAGACCTTAATACTCGGGGCGGGCATCGACATAACCGAGCGCAGGCGGAAAGAGGAGCAGCAAAGGCTCGCCGAAGAGCAACTCGCCAACGAGAACGAGTTCCGAAAAGCCATTGAGCAGTCCATGCGCGCGGGCGTGGCGGTGATCGACCTCGAAGGCCGCCAGACCTACGCGAACCGGGCTTTCTGCGAGATGGTAGGGTGGAGCGAAGAGGAACTGCTCGGGGCCATGCCGCCTTACCCTTACTGGGCACCCGAGGAGCTGGACAACATCCAAAAGGCTTTCAGAGAGACGATAGCCGGGCGGTCGAGCCCTTCGGGCTTCGAGCTTCTCTTCAGGCGGCGCAACGAAGAGAGGTTTTACGCGGTCGTCCTGGCCTCGCCTCTCAAGAATGCGCGGGGGGAGATCAGCGGATGGCTCGCGTCGGTCTACGACCTGACCGAGCGTAAGCGTATCGAGCAGGAGCGAGAGCTTCTGCTCGCGCGCGAGCAGAGGGCGCGCGAAGAGGCGGAGCTGGCCTACCGCGCGAGGGACGAGTTCATCGCCATGGTGTCACACGAGCTGCGCAACCCGCTCAACTCGCTGCTGGGCTGGTTGCACATCGTCCGCACTCGCAGGCTGGACGAGGCGGCCACCGCGCACGCCATCGAGGCCATCGAGAACAACGCGAGGATGCAGGCGAGGCTCATCAACGACCTGCTGGACCTCTCGCGCATCTCGTCGGGTAAGCTCCACCTAACAATCGCGGACCTCGACCTCGCGCAGGTCGTCGAAACCGCCATACAGCAGATGCGCCCTTCGGCCGACGAGAAAAATATATCCATAGAAACGAGCCTTGAAAGCTCCCTGGTGCTCGGAGACTCGGACCGCCTGACGCAGGCGGTGCAGAACCTGCTATCGAACGCCATCAAGTTCACCCCGCGCGGAGGCGTGATCACCGTGCGCCTTCAACGCCACGCGGCAAGCGCGCAGATAAGCATAAAAGATACGGGGACGGGCATAGACCCGAGCCTCCTGCCGCACATATTCGATAAATTCCGCCAGGGCGAGCCCGGAAGGCAGAGGGGAGGCCTCGGCCTCGGCCTCACCATCGTGCGCGACCTGGTAGAGATGCACGGCGGCTCTGTGCATGCGGAGAGCGGCGGCGAAGGCCGCGGGTCCATCTTCACCATAATGCTGCCCCTCTCCCCGGATACCGAGTGCTGACCCTCGCGGGAGGCTGTGACCACTTCGAGGGCCGCGATGCGGCGGCGATAAGAGGGTCTCTTTACGTATCATCTCCCGCCCGGCTCACCGTCCCGAATAAGACTACTCGGCACTTCCGTTCTCTGGCCCCTGCCCCCCTCCTCGTGTTAGATTCATCGGTCTGAGTTTGGAGGCTGGTGGCGACGGATGGGAACGCATCGGTTCATAGTCAGAGGGCACGTTCAGGGAGTAGGCTTCCGGTACTTCGCCGTCCGCGTGGCCAGGCGCTTCCGGGTTACCGGCACCGTGCGCAATATGCCCGACGGCACGGTCGAAGCGATTGCTCAGGGCTCCGATGATGCCATCGCGGGCTTCCGCGCGGAGCTCGAGCGCGGCCCCTCGTTCGGGCGCGTCGATTCGGTTCACGAGAGCATGATCGAGGGGGGCCGCCGGTACTCGGATTTCGATGTCGTTTATTGAGCTTGAAATTCTTTCGCCTTGATCCCGCAGTATAGGAGATTATTCGTGGACAACTTGAAGAAGATGATTCGCACCGTCCCTGACTTCCCGAAGAAGGGCATTCAGTTTTATGACATAACGACTCTGCTCAAGGAGCCGTACGGGCTGCGCACGACCATAGACCGCCTGACGGAGTTCATCGACCTTCCTATCGATACCGTGATAGGTATCGAGGCGCGCGGGTTCATTTTCGCGCCCGCCCTCGCCTACCGCCTCGGGGCCGGCTTCGTGCCCGTTCGCAAGCCACGCAAGCTCCCCGCGGAGACCGAGTCCATCTCTTACGCTCTGGAGTACGGGGAGGACACGCTTGAGATTCACAAGGACGCCATCGTGAAAGGGAACCGCGTCCTGATCGCCGACGACCTCCTCGCGACCGGCGGCACCGCACGCGCGGTGGTCGACCTTGTCGAGCGGCTGGGAGGGACCGTCGCCGGCATCGCCTTCGTCGTCGAGCTCACTTTTCTGAACGGGCGCGAGCGACTCTCCGGCTACAAGGTGTCATCCCTGTTGCAGTATGACAGCTAAGCGTGCGGGCGACTCTCTGGACAGCCAAAAAGCATATCTGCTATTTTAAGACTTCGGCATGTGCTCCCGTAGCTCAGCTGCATAGAGCGTCCGCCTCCTAAGCGGAAGGTCGCGCGTTGGAATCGCGCCGGGGGCACCACATTAATCAAAGACTTAAGGCCAGCTTAACGCTGGCCTTAGTTGTCTGCGGACATATGCTCATGCTCGGATCACCGCTTCGTCCAGAGAACGGCAGGGCGGGTGAATCGGATTCTGTCAGTGGACCCCGCTCCCACAACCTCCCCGCGGTTGTTGATGCCGTGTGCCGTACTAGAACCAGGCTGCTCCAACTCCTCCAGATCAATCATCCTGCCTTTTTCCCACAGGAAGGCACCGAAGCTATCCCCCGCGACCTGCCCGCGGTCGTTGATGGCACGAGCTATGGTGAATGTCGCGCCGGGCATCACGCCGAGGTCGGTCAGCGCTCCGTCTTCCCACAAAAACGAGCGGGTCACGCCCGAGCCGTTCTGGCTTAGTATAACAATCTGGCCCCGGTTATTGATGTCCACGGCGCTGCTGGAGGTTCCGCCGGGCGGGACCCCCAGGTCGGTTATTACGCCATCCTCCCACAATACGGCGTGAGTCTCGCCTGCCGCATTGGTGCTGCTGCCCACGATCTGCCCGCGGTTGTTGATAGCCAGGGCAGTGCTGAAGGTTCCGCCGGGGAGCGTCCCGAGGTCTGTAATCTGGCCATCCTCCCACAATACGGCGTGTTGTGTGCTCGCGCCCGAGTCGCTGCTACCCACGATCTGGCCGCGGTTGTTGATGTCTTTCGCAAAACTAAAATTCCCCCCCGGCAGCGTCCCCAGGTATGTCATCACAC
>DASQDI010000123.1:0-42667 GCA_035634255.1 Blastocatellia bacterium | reverse complement strand
CTAGATAGTGAGCAGTTCTATTTCCTTTGAGGGAGCTTAAGATGAATGAATGACGCGCATAAATTGATTGAACGGATGAGCAGAGACGAATTTGACCGGCTGGTTTTACACTTGGGTCGCTATGCGATGCAGGCGCAGGCGACCCATGGCTATACCTGGCGCACGGGAAGTAAAGAAGAGTTACCTGGGGGCGAAACGGTCGAGACCGTCGTGTATTTGGCAATTGAGAAAACTCTGACTGGCGAGCGGCGCTGGGATATGGGAAAAGACCCAGATTTCAAGAAGTATTTGATGGATGTTATCGACAGCCTTCTATATCATTTAGCAACCGGCAAAGATAATACAATGCTGACGGCTGAGCCGCAACCTGGTAGTGATGATGAAAAAAACTGGCATACGAGGTCGCCGGAGAGTCAACCTGAGACAGACTGGCTGGTCCGCCAAGCCGCAACACCAGAGATAGAGCTATTGGCAAGAGAAGAAGGCCAAGGCGAGCAGCGGGCGCGAGATAAGGCGATTAAGATGCTGTTGGAAGAGGCAGAGGGCGATGATGAAGTCACCCACATTATTCAGGCGATGCTTGATGGATATGAAAAGTCCAGCGAAATTGCCGCCGCAACCGGCATAGACATTAAGGACGTTTACAAAGCGACAAAACGTCTTAACCGTAAAATAGCAGCGGTGCGAAAGCGACTTATTGAGGAAGTTACGTGAGAGCACAGCTTCCTCAATAAAGCGAAAAGACCAAAGCTTAAAAGGAGTACATAAAATGGAGAAAAAGAAGCCAA
The DNA here is from genome assembly GCA_035634255.1 of Blastocatellia bacterium. Lineage (GTDB taxonomy): Bacteria > Acidobacteriota > Blastocatellia > UBA7656 > UBA7656 > DATLMR01. The sequence goes on along the minus strand of DASQDI010000123.1, from coordinate 41,879 downwards.
TCAACAGCACGGAATTGTTCCGCCGGATCAATCGGTTAGGCGCGGAAGTCGAATGGACAACCGAAGAGTTGCGGGATGCACTCCGAGAAGGAGGGGTTGAGCCTGATCGTCTCGTCAATAACATAAGGGCAAAAGTAGATCATCTCCTCAGTGAAGGTCGGACAAATGGCTTGGAAGGTGCAGGCGCTTCTGCTGCCCCCGCTTCGTTGCTTGCCGAGTTGCGTGAGCGCACCGGGCTTCCAGCAACCCAGATCGCGCTCAAAATGAAGGTGACGGTTCCATTTCTGTCTACTGTCGGGCGTTACAGGAAAGTCGTTCCTATCAGTTGGCGCAAAGAGCTAGCTGCGCGAGCTGAAGAATTAGGAGTTACTAGCAATGTAGTGATGAATGCGTTCGAGCATTCGTACCAAGCGCAGATGGCGGCTTCGAGAGACGAGGCATATGCTGCAGAACAGGTAACGCCGGAACAAATTATCGACCAATCCGGCATGGACGAGAAGGATAAACGCTACTGGCTGGCACTTGCGGCAGAAGGATGATCTTAAACGTATGCGCTCCCTCAAACGCTCACGTGATCACGCTCACACTTGCCGTGCCAAAATAGGTGCTTCCAGTGAGCACCTTCTTGAGCGTGTCGAAAAATACCTCTTCGACGTTCATGGCATTGAGTTGATTCCTGTTACGATTGAGTTCCTCAAGGGCGGGCGAGCCGAAGTTGTTCCAGCCGAAGGCTGCCTTTATTACCAGGAGAACTTCGACCAGGATCTGGCAGAGAAGCTAATGGTTGTTCTTCACGAACTCGGGCATTTGGAACTGCATCCGCGCCTCCAGCGACGCTGCACGGTGGGGGACCCGCTTACTGGCTCGATGTACTTAAATGACGGTGGCCCGGCGATAGCACGCTACAACAGGCGTTCGCGAGAAGAAGCAGAAGCTAACGCTTTCGCGACAGAATTCTTCTGTCCGTCCGATGAAGTTTTTGACCGATGGCGTAATGAAGTTGATGCAAATTCTGTGACTCTCGCAGAAGCGTTTGATGCGCCAGTTTATGTCGTACAGGCGCAGTTGGCAGAGGCCCTATCTCGCAGGACGCTCGGCGTTAACGCGGCAGAAGCAAGTACCCGTCGGGAATTTGAGTGTGACTTAATCCAAGAAGAAGCAGCGCGATTCACTGGGGCACCCGTTCTCGTTAACGCTGGTCCAGGCACAGGCAAGACAGCTACTCTCGTCCGGCGAATCGAATACCTAATTACTGAACTTGGTGCCAAGCCAGATAGCATACTCGTGCTGACGTTTAGCACGGAAGCTGTAGAAGAACTGATCGAGCGTGTAGAGCGGCGTTTAAAGGCAGATGTTATCAATGAAATTACGATAAGTACATTTCACGGATTCGGCGTCTCTTTCCTCTTACATCACGGCCAATTCCGGGATATTGATGCTAATGCCTACATCCTTGATGAAGCAGGACAGGCGGAACTCGTCACCTGCATTCTAGGAAAAGTGAACTGCGAGAGGATATTGAACATCAAGAGGCCGCAAGAAACAGTTGAAGAAATCGTGAGGCACATCGGTTATCTGAAAGATCGTTTGTACTTGCCCGACAGGCTCAGCAATGAACTCGCAAAATGGAAGCCTACTGATGAAGAGTGGGAAGTGTATACGCGCGCAGAAGAGTTTCTCGGCGTTTACCGCGCCTACGAACAAGCTAAGTCCGAGCGCCATCGCCTTGACTTTGCTGACCTAATCGCGCTGCCGATTGAAATTTTGGCACAGGAAAAGGCTGTACGCGATGCTTACCACGCGCGCTACAAGTGGGTATTAGTTGACGAATATCAGGATGTCAGTCGCTCGGTCTCTGGTCTATTGCAACTGCTCTGCAGCGTGGATAACCCACCCTGGGTTGTTGGCGATGTGAGGCAGTCGATCCTTCAGTTTCTAGGGGCCTCCCCAGAAAACGTCACTAAGTTCCCCGAGGACTTTCCCGGAGCGAAAGTATTTGAACTTGACACCAATTATCGTTCATCGCTTGATATCATAAAGGCCGCTAACCAACTTGCAGCCTTAATGGAAGCCCCAGAACTTGAAAGCTCGAAATATGCAGAGCGATGGAAGATATCCACTGAGAACCCTGAATCTATTGGAAGTCCTCCCGTCTCCGCAGCTATCGCCGATTCGGATCAAGCCGAATATGAAGGCATTGCCGCGCAAGTCCAGGCGTGGTCTAAAGATGGTGTGCCACTGCGCGATATTGCAGTTCTGGCGCGGCGGAATATTGATGTGCGTAACATCGTACTCGCGCTCGGGAAACTCGGCGTGCAGGCGACGACGAGCGGGTTAGTCACAGCGGATGGCGCGGCTGGAGATTTGGCGAACCTCATAACCTTTGCGGACCGTCAGCACACAAGCCTGCCGCGTCTTGCCTTCGCTTTAGGGCGCGGGAGCTTTAAACCAAAACTCATTCACCGTGTCGTCAAGCGGTTGCTTGAAACTCTCGAAAAGGATGGGAGCTTCGCGGTTATTGGATACCGTGATGGAAACATACTGGCTACAGAGGTTGCACGCGCGAGCGAGTGCTTACGAAGTGGGAGGTACAACGCAGACGCTTTCACTATGATGTGTCTATTCCTGTTTGATGGGAGCAACTATCTGCGGCGCATTCTCGCCCAACCCGAAGGTGCTGAAAGATATCTCGCGCTTTCTGAGATCGTGGCGTCTTTGTCAAAAGCAGCGATTTATCGCTTCACGCACCAAGAGGCAACTCCCATCGTATCGCGCAAAGGTTTTGGTGAGTACTTTCGCGGCGCGCTCAATTCAAGCATGCCTTGCCTGATGCCGCCGCAATCGAACATTAATGCAGTGCGAGTCATGACCTGTCATGCCTCGAAAGGCTTAGAGTTTCCGTGTGTTGTTGTCACCGGGCAGACTCTCTCGCGTGCCGCAAAAGGGTACAAGTGGCTGCCACCGGCTATGCAACCGCGCGTCCAAGACGATACCGATCAAGCGAACTCGCTTGCTTTTGTCGGAGTAACCCGCGCCCAACAAGCAGTGATGATCACTTACGCGGTGACGGCGAGCGGCTCAGCGCGGGCCAGAGAAAGGGAGATAACGCCTCTACTTGATCGCTGGCGTAACGTTCAAAATGTGCCGACAGTCCTGCTGTCTTCGGTGCTCGTTGTGCGTGAGACGGCAATGCTTGAAGCAGTATGGGGCGGAACACTAGACAGAGCGCTAGCAGCGCGCAGTCTCGACAAGGAGAACTGCCCAATCAATACGTACATACGAGATTTCCTCGGCGCTAGATATCCCTTGAACGAAACTCCTCTCTATCCTTTGTTCCATGCTTTCGTGCGTCATGCAATGCGCCTAATTATTGAGCGGGCGCACGAAACTGGCGCGCCGGTAAGTGAACAAGAAGCATGTGAAATTTTCCTGAAGATATGGAATGCTGGTGAAATTTCCGATCACCCACACCGGGAGATCTATGAACAGCGTGCGCTTGCCTATGTCGCGCGAATGGCCCTTGCTTATATCCCGCCGCCCGGTCAGAGTGAATCGCTCGAATTAACCATCTGGGAAGAAGAAACAGAATTACCCCTGCGCCTTGACCTTATTGCCCAATACCGAAAGAGTGACGGTGAATCAGTTGCTATTCTGTTCCGCCCCGAGTCGTTAAAAGAGTTTAAGCGTGAGAAGGGGCTTTTGTGGGGCGCTCTCAGCAGTGGCAAGCGAGTACCCTTCGTGCTACTTCGATTGAGCAATCCGCATATAAAGCCTTTTGTGTTCTCCGGCGAAGATGGCGAGTTATATCCGTACTTGTGGGGAAAAGACAAAGATTTTGAGAAAGAAGCCACGCGTGTTCGTGAAAGGTTCAAGGCTTTTGGAAGGTCAGAGTTCCAAGAGCAGATTAGTCCCCATAAGTGCGATCAATGCGATTCGCGAATCCCCTGTCCCCATTGGTTAGTAATAGCGATGGAGTCTTGACGAGGGAGAAAGAAATGATATTTACGATCATCAGAAATAACTGTTGCTACAGAGTTGAGTTGAGTGACATAAGTGAATCTGATCTGGTGCTATGTGCTGATGGGAGATTCCATCCTATTAACCAGGTTCCCTCACTATGTTCTTACCTTTTGCACTTGCAACGAGTGCAGAGAAGAGTCGCCGCTCAGAAGCCAAACGGCTGGGGAGCAGCACTATTGATTATTTCTCTAACTTGTTTGGTACTCATAGATTTCTACGACCCACCTCTCAAATCACGCCTCAGATGGCGAAGTCGAAACGACGAGCCTCTAACACCGAGTTTAAGAGTGTATGTGCGCGAGCGGGACGGAGAAATTTGTACCTATTGTGGCTGCTACGCGCCGGATGGACATGTTGATCATCGTGTGAGCCGCGTCAACGGTGGCAGTAATCACCTGAACAATTTAAGTTGGGCATGCTCTGAATGTAACTTGAAGAAAGGAGCTATGAATGCCCGGCAGTTTATTCTCAGTATCTGAGAATGTTTGGGAGTGATCCGCAAGAAAGTAGGTAATCCAATTATAAGCATAGCAAACTTCGAGCCTAAGTTAGATTCTGTGTAAGTGAGTTTCCGATTCCACCCATCGGAACCCGGCCTGCAAACAATACTGATTCATCGCTCCGCTCTAATCTCTGATCGGCCTTATCCAATTCTTTGAGACGTTCCTCAAGACCAGGTACGGACTCAATCTTCTTTTAAAAGAATTCTAAGCGCCTAGCCTGAATTGCCGCTGGATAATGAATAGACACCTCGCTCAATGAGTTCTCTTGCCTTCCGTTCAATCAGTCGCTTTTGCCTTTGGCGGTCGGCGCATTGCTGAGAGCAATACTGCTGCCAGTGACGCTTTTGATCGAAACAGTCGCCACAAACACACTGGCGAGTTTCAAGCGGCTTGCTTGTTTTACTCTTTCCCTGTTCTGCAAGCTTGGCTTTCTGTCTCAATAACCCTGCTTCTGAACGACAAAGATGATTACAGTAAATTGCATCCTTTCGTCTAGGAGTAAACTCCTCATTACAATTTGGGCACTTGCGGGGTCGAAGAATAGCACGCGGCTGTGATTGTCGTTTTTTGCCCATAGGAGTACCTTCGACACCGCCAGAATTGGGGTTGGCAAGGGTTATTGCCAGGTAGTAAAACAAAGCGTTAGAAATGGCGTTTACGGCGTTCCTATCGCCATTCTATAGGGCTTACATGCCGCCAAAATATGCCTATTTTACTTCATTTGTAGGTCGCAATGTTCCGGTAAATTCCAGGTTACAGGAGAGCATCAGCCGTGTAGAAAACACCAGATGCCAACACAGGCTAGGGGTCACTTATGCGAACCTACTGTTCAATGCTCTCATTGCAAGGAACAGCTTTGATGCGTCTGTGCTCTGGCTGTTACGAACAATCTCCATAAGTGCTTCTGGGTTGCGCCTGAGCCAATTCACACGCTTGTCGCTTTCCTGGCAGCTTCGATACGTTAGGTCGTAACAATGTCTGCATCCGTAGTACCGGCCATAGGGCGGAAGATGGATTTTGCCAACACGCCGATTGCAGTACTTATTCTTAACAACTAGTGGACAGATAAACCACCACCGCCGACCGCCGAAATGTGGGAGTGTAGTAGTCAAGGAGATTTTGTAGTTTACTGTCTGTCGAGTTCGCGTGATCGTGTAGAAAAGTCGAACCCACGAATTTGCAGAATTGGTTGTGTCTACCTCATAGCCGAGGGAGGAAGCCCTATCGCCGGTGATAGTATCCTGCCACTGCCATCCGCCAAAATAATGGATACCTGCTCGAAGCTTCCCCTCGTGCGCTAATAGGTTTGTATCGAGGCTGTAGCAATCCTCGACCGTGTATTTCTTCGAGTGAGAATTCCAGCGCGTGCTGCCGTATCCACCCATCTTTACACCAAGAAAATTTTACCTAAATCATTAGCCTCACTGTAAAAGGCTATTTTCTTTTAAAAGAAAAGATCATTTTCTGCGGCCTTTAAAGTTAAAGATGGGTCGGAGTCATGATAGATATCTATACCGCTCCCTCGACCAATACTCCGCAGCCGCGACGGTCTAGTTCCACGAGGAATCCCGCTGTGGTCAAATGCGTAATTCCGTTTCCCCTGATTCTCTTGCGATAATGGTGTCGTTGGTGTCGTTGGTTTCGAGAGCTTTTGTTTTCAAAAGTTTATCGTTATCACCATTATTGTATGAAGAAATGGTGTCGCCGTTAAATGTTTCATTTATGACTGCCCTGTCACCATCGTCACCATTATTGTGGTACTTCCGGAGAGATATATCTCTCGTCCTGCCTCTTGGGTTACGCAATACAGCGACCCCATTTGCAGTAAGCAAGGGGAGAATCTCTCGCAATCTGCGCCACAGCCAATCTGCAGTTCGTGGGAATCGAGGGTCACGCTTCGGGTCGGTCTTCAGCTTCTCGATGGCTATCGTTATTAACGATTCGAGCAATCTAGAGGGAGATCCCTGCCATTCACCGCATTCATCAATAAGCAGTATCACTGTCTGAGCAAGCAAGCTGCTATCAAGAACCACTGATTGCTGAGACTCAACATTCCCCCACCAGTCACTCATGAATTTGCTTGTACCCCACCCAGCAGCCTCATAGACTGCCGCAGCCCATCGGCCCCAATCGGCGAGTCGTGGCGACCGTGATAAATGCAAATTGTCTCTTAACCGCATTGCTGCTGAGAGCAGATCAAAAATACAGCCCAGCCACTTGGCATGATCTCTCTCAAAGGTTTTCAAAAGATCGCCTTCTTCGCGCCGCCTTGTATCCGTAATGCGATCTAAGTCAATACAAAGAGCGCGGTCTAAAAAGTCCGGTCGGTCTGCTGGCGGGTTGATGCCATTTAGCAAGACGAGCCGTTTCATCTCAACAATAAAGTCATCATCATCTGTATAGAGTACGCGTTTGGAGTCGCCTTCTCCAGTGACGAGTCGGCAGAGAATATCCACTTGCCAGCCGGATAGCCCTGAAAGGTTATCGCATAGCATCACAGCACAGTGAGATGCCTTTTGCAGTGCGTCACGCGGGTCAAGCCGCATAGTTTCGGGCGCAGTTGGGTCTAAAATCCTTTTGATGATGCGGTTCAGGGTAGTTTTTCCGCTTCCCATTGGCCCTGTTGTCAGCAATATAGGGCGCGGAACTTCACTCAGCAATCCGGTGACTACGTAGGCCACAAGCAGTCGCTTATCTCGTTCATCCCGCAGCGACAATAGATCGAGCAGTGTATCCAAACTGCCTCCAGGCTCAGGCATTGGCATCTTTCTCATATTTGCGAACTGGCGAAAAACTGTATTACCGGCGTCGTCTATAGCCCAGCCCTTCGCGTCCACGCGGACTACTTTTCCCGGCTGAAGCTCGACAAGAAGTGCATCCTCTATCTGCGCGCTTCTTACGTGCAGGGTCAAGTGGTGGTCGCTTGTCTCAGCCATCGCTGCTAATGTTCCAGCTATTTGTGCCAGAACATCGCTACTTACTATACGATGTTCGTTCTGCCACATTAGCCGCCGTAGCCAAGTGTAGCAGCGGGATGTCAATGGCAAAGGCTTATTTTCAATCAGTACATGAGGCTGGCCAAACTGATCAATAAATAATAAAGGATTTTCCAATAGCGCATACTCGATAAGTCTGTCTGCTACACTACGCCTTTGGCTTGTTGGCCGACTAGGGGCATCTCCAGCGCAGCCGTCCCTGCTTTGATCTTCTGTGCGATTAGTTGTCGACTCCCATACCGGAACAGTTTCGACAAGCTCAAGAAGATCTTCGGGAGTGTGACCATAATCGAGCCAATCAAACACATCACCCTTCGCTAGCAGGCCCGGCAGTTTAATTATCTTGATGCTAGAAGCGATTCCGACGAGGGAGTAGGCGACTCGCTCGGCATGATCCTGACCAGGCTTATCATTGTCGGGAAGTATTATTACAATCCGCTCGCGCAAGTGCTCCCTGTATTCATCGCGCCACTTGCCTGCACCACCAGCGTTTGTTGTCGCAACTAAACCGAAGCTAGCTAAACAGTCGGCGTCCTTCTCCCCTTCTGTAATAAAAACAGGATGCGAGGGATCAGCAGCCAAAAGCTCAGGCAAGCGATAAGGCACGCGGCGCACGCCGTTCAGATTCCAAGCCCAACCACCCTGACGGTTCGGTCGCCGTTGAATGAATTCTTTCGGCTTGTAGCGAACAACTTGGTAAAGAAGATCACCCTTTTCGTCATTGTAATCATAGGTGTGAGAAATCTTTTTTAAGCCCTTGTTTTGTTTATTATTGTGATTGAGAAAAAGGTCTGACATCTGAAGACCGATTGTGCTGATGACGTTCTCGGTGTCACAACCAGCATGGCACTTAATAAGTGTCTTTTCGCTATTGCTTACTCTAATACTGAGGCTATTATGTTCATCGTCATGAGCGGGGCATTGAGCAGTCCAACCACCACCGCATTTGCGGACGCGTTTCAATCTACGCAAGATTTCCTGAACTCCGCTCATAGTCATTTTAAATCGAAATGCTCAAATTAATTCTGTTAAGCGTGCTTCAGCCTTTCATCCACACTTTACTCAGGCTGTCCTTTCGACAAGCGATTCAGTGATAATCCGCTTAATCTCGGAAGCCGGAATAACACGGCGAGCACCAAGCTTCGCGCTTGTGATTTTTCTATCTGCGACCCACTTCCGAATTGTCCAAGGTGAAACCGCGAGCAACTCAGCAGCAGTATCAATAGAATACACTCGCTCTTGATTAGCGTCAGTTACTGATATGTTTGTCTTTCCCATATAACATCCCTCCAAATTTATTATTGCTAATATATACTAGAATTTGCTAATATTAGCGAGCAACTACATCCAGAGAGAAAAGAGCTATAGAGCTTAACATGCGGCAATTTTTTAACGTTACTAACGCTTGTCGATAAAACAATACTAATAGACGTTAGGTATCAGGATATTTATGAATAAACGATTGAAAGAACCGCCACCAAGATTGTCGGATTTGATAATTCTGGTCAACGGTCTGCCACCAATGGCGCGTACAACATTCGAGTTATCTTTTGGGAATAAGTCACGAACAGAGAGGGAATTGCGCTCCCATTTTGAAGTTTCTTTGCGAAAGCGGATGGCCATTGGAGATTTTAACTTACAAAGAGAACAGGATGCTTTTATTGAGGTGTTGGAGCTACTGCCTATGCATGTACGCGAGTTTATAGGAGTGTCAAGTGATATACAATCTTTTGCTTCCTCTTCTGATTCGCGCACTCGCTATGATTGGCTCGTAGTCGCACATAAATTGCTTCAAGATATTGCAACAACAAATCGCCTTATACTCGAAATCTTACAAGAAGAAGGTCTGCGCATTAATGAAGAATCATTCCGCGAATTTTGGTCCCTGATAGGGTTCGAGCGGTCAATAGATTCTCCCTCCGGGATGGCAATTTTAGTTTTGGGCACAGAAGGCAAATTAGAGTCAAAGCCCGGCTTTTTAAATGAAGCTCTAGTCGGTGTGGAAATAGCTCGCATACGCCTCTGCCCAATTTGTGATTCATTCTTTTGGGCGGGCCGAATAGATGCGTCTTGCTGCAGCCGTGAACATGCCAACAGGTTGAGAACTCAACGGTGGAATAAAAAATATCTAGAGAAATACAAACAACAGCGGATCAAGAAATACCAAGGGCAAGAGAAACCGCAAAGACCACAAACAGCAAGTGCTCACGCCAACAAAGTGAGAGATTCTAAGAAGCGAAGATAACTTCGGGTTTCGATTCAAAGAGTATTGATGAAAGGAGAAGTCTAATGGCGACTTTTAAGAGAGGCAAAATCTATTACTATAACTTTTGGTGGGAAGGTGAGCATATCCAAAGATCAACCAAGCAAGGCAATCCTCGCGTAGCGCGACAGATGGAGGCTGCACACAAAACAGCGCTTGCAAAAGGCGAGGCTGGTATTTTTGATAGGAGACCTATACCACATTTTGCAAAAGCTATGGAGGCTTTTCTTGAATGGTCTGCGCACGAGCATAAAGCTCATCCTAATACTTACCGCCGTTATATAGTCAGCAGTAAGGCGCTCTTAAGATATTTCAAAGATAAGAAACTGGATCAGATCACGCCCGAAGATGTTGAAAGCTATAAGACATGGCGTGCAGGTCAGAAAAATTTCAGGAGTAGGAAAGCACTTAAACCTGCGACAACAAATAGAGAGCTTGCATGCTTAAAAGCAATGTTCAATTTTCATATTAAAGGCGATTTAATGCTCAAGAACCCTGTTCGGAGTGTCAAGTTCTTTAATGAGGATAATGAGCAAATGAGGACTCTGACATTTGATGAACAGCGTACTTATCTGGCTACAACCTCCCAGCCCTTGCGAGATGCGGCTACTCTGATGTTAGAGACTGGAATGAGGCCAGAAGAGGTTTATCGCATACGTGTTGACAGTATCAATCTAGATGGCGCTTACCTATTCAACCCTTATGGCAAGACCAAAGCGGCTAAAAGGAAGGTTCCTCTGAATAAAATTGCTCTCGAAATAATCACTCGGCGCATGAACGAGGTGGAAAGCCCCTACCTATTCCCTTCACCCAGTAACCCTCAAAAGCCCGTCCTTAAGCTCAACAATGCCCACTACGGTGCTCTGAGGCGAAGCGGCTTGAAAGCATTCCGGCTTTATGATCTTCGCCATACCTGGGCAACGCGAGCAGCCATGTCGGGTATAGACCTTGTTACACTAGCTGCCATGCTTGGTCATTCAAGAATTCAAATGGTTCTCCGATACGCGCATCCTACAGAGCAACACCAAGCCGAAGCCGCGAGGCGTCTTGAGGAGTTCAATACGGTTATGGCTATTTCCGAAATTGAGAAAAGGCAGTCGGCTACTACAATGCATGCTCCTACTACAGTTTCTACTACAGTGGTAAATTAGGACGGAGGATGTATGACTGTAAGTGTTGAAATATTGGAGGCGGCGATCGGAATCGAACCGATGAATAAAGGTTTTGCAGACCTCTGCCTTACCACTTGGCTACGCCGCCCGGTATATCAAACGAAAGGCGAAGGCGACCCCCAGATCGGCTTTTAGGAGATTTTGCCTTCGCCTTAAAGTCTTTGGAGCGGGAGACGGGATTTGAACCCGCGACTTCGACCTTGGCAAGGTCGCACTCTACCGCTGAGTTACTCCCGCTCGAAGTTCTAAATTCTAGCCGCGCCTTTCCTTTTCTGTCAACACCGCCTTTATAAATTCTTCGCCCGAAATCACTCTATTTCGAGTTTCATCACGAAGGCGTCCTCGACCGGCAGGCGGTAGTAATCCCTGCGCCGGGCCACGAAGTTGAACCCCAGTTTTCTGTAGAGCGACTGCGCGGCCTCGTTCGAGGCCCGCACCTCAAGGAGCACGTGCGCCACGCCGCGCTGCTTCCCCTGATCGATCCCGGCTTCGAGCAGGCTCTGCCCGATCCCGAGCCTTCTGAACTCTGGGTGAGAGGCAATGTTGTTTACGTGCAATTCGTCTTCGATCACCCAGCCGGCGAAGAACCCGACCACGCCGCCCCGGTTCGAGGCGAGACTCCGGGCGACCAGCATCACCGAGTTGTGGTTCTTCAGCAGCTCGCGCCGGTATGCGTCGTAGCCCCACCTGTTCAAGCCCGTTATGTCTTCGATGGCGACGACCTCGCTCAGGTCGGACTCTTTCATCTGCCCGACGACGTAAGGCTTGAAGGTTATTGCGCCTTCCATGTTTTCCGAATCGCTGACTGACAATTGCCGCCTCCTGGCCGCCCAGGGCAAATCGCCTGAACTAAAAAATTCCGGAAGGACCTTCTCACTCCCGCCCGGCGCTGCGCCTTATCTTCGAGCCGAGCAGCCCCTGGGAGAGCTTTATCTCTGCCTCCGAGGGCCTCACGTAACACGCGCGCAATGTTTCGGGATCTTCCACCTCTCCTCGAAGAAACCTTTCCAGAGCGATCTCGCTCACCGACACCGCGCGGGGAGCGAGAGGCTCGGAGGCGACCCACCCGCCCCGCGCCGCCTGACCGCCCGCCACTCCGGTAAACCGGCTCCCGCCGATCCGCTTGATTAATTCAATACTATCAACCGCGCCGTCGCCTACAAAAACCACGTCCTCGAAATCCTTCGCCTGCTCGACCGCCGCCTCGGGCGATGTGACACTCGGGTCGCTCTCGGGGACCGGCGCTCCGGCCGCTCTGACCGAGAAGAGCTGCGAATATACTTCGCCTTTGTACGCCCTGATCATCGAGAGCACGCGCCCCTGCGCGAGCGCGCCCGCGGCGACCGCTTCGAGCGACGTTACTCCGATGACCGGCCTTCCCGCCGCGACCGCGAGCCCTTTCACGCACGCGAGCCCTATCCGCAGTCCCGTGAACGACCCCGGCCCGACGCAGACCCCGAACGCATCTATATCTTTTATCCCAACCCCCGCCGAGCGCAAGAGCAAATCGAGGTCGCTCAAAATCGCATCCGATCGCTGCTCCTCGGACCCGGACGCGCGGCCGATCCGTGAGTCGCCCCCGCGCAGAAGGACCATCGACGCCGGCCCGGACGAAGTGTCCAGGGCCAGCAAGGCAGGGCCGCCCGCCCGGTCGCTCGTTTCGTTATTTGAATGGGCGTTTGAATAGGCCATCGGGGAAGATAACTCAAAATGCCGGAACACCCTTGCCCGCGCTTAACCCCATGTCCGTCCGTGTTTGACAGCGCCGCAATGCCCGATTATATATTCTGCATATGGCTGAGACAACCTTTCCCCTGGAATCCCGTGGACACTTTAGGTCATCATAAGAAGGACAAGCGGAAGTAAAAGATCATGGAAAACTATCTGGGCTTACTCACGGGGGGAGGCGACTGCCCCGGCCTCAACGCGGTGATTCGCGCCGTTGTAAGGCGCGCAGTCGCCAACGACATTCGGGTCCTGGGGATTCATTCGGGATGGCAGGGCCTTATCGACGGGGACATCGAGCCCCTTACGAGGCACTCGGTGGCGGGCCTCCAATATAAAGGCGGGACGATCCTCGGCACCTCGCGCTGCAATCCTTTGAACGACGCGGCGCTTCAGAAGATCCGAGCCAACTGGGAAAAGTATGGGCTGGACGGGTTGATAGTCGTGGGAGGTAACGGCACGCTCTCCTGCTCGATGCGGATGTGGCGCGATCACGGGTACCCGATCATCGGGGTACCGAAGACCATCGACAACGACATAGTCGGGACGGACACCTCCTTCGGGTTCGACACGGCCGTCTCCGTCGCCACCGAGGCGGTCGACCGTCTGCACACGACCGCCGAGGCTCATCACAGAGTCATGGTGGTCGAAGTGATGGGCCGCCACAGCGGGTGGATCGCCACATGCGCGGGCATCGCGGGAGGCGCGGACCTCATCCTCGTTCCCGAAAAGCCCTTCCGCCTGTCCGAGGTCTGCGGCCTGTTGTTAAAGCGCAAGGAGATGGGCAGACCCTTTTCAATCGTCGTGGTGGCCGAGGACGCCAGGGCTCACCCGGACGAAGAGTTTCTCACCGAAGAGCAGCGGCAGAGGATATACCGCGCGGAGAGCCTTGGGGGCATAGGCCAGCATGTCGCGCGGCAGATAGAAGAGCGGACCGGCCTCTCGACTAGAGTTACGGTTCTCGGGTATATTCAGCGCGGCGGGTCCCCTTCCGCATACGACCGAGTCCTCGCAACAAGGCTGGGAGTTCACGCCGTGGAGATGGCTATGCGCCGGGAGTACGGGCTGATGGCCGCGCTCCGGGGCACCGCGATCACCAGCGTCTCGCTCGAAGAGGTTGCCGATAAGCACAGGCCTGTTGACGAGGATATATTTAGAACGGCGGAAGTATTCTTCGGCTGACCCCGGAGCGCCCGCCGGATAATAAAAAGATGAAGGCGGGTCCGAGCCTGCCGGGATTTTCTCCCGCTGGCCCTGAAGACGACTATGCAACAATCCACCCCCATGCTCAGGCAGTACCAGGAGATCAAGCGGCAGAACCCTGGAACGATTCTCTTCTTCCGGCTCGGAGATTTCTACGAGCTCTTCTTCGACGACGCGATCATCGGGTCGAAAGAGCTTGAGATCACCCTGACCGCGCGCAACCGGGAGCGCGGCAACCCGGTCCCGATGTGCGGGGTCCCTTACCACGCCGCGTCGGGTTACATAGCCCGCCTCGTGCGAAAGGGGTACCGCGTCGCGATCTGCGATCAGACCGAAGACCCCTCGAAGACCACGAAGCTGGTCCGCCGCGAAGTGGTTAGGGTCATCACGCCGGGCACGGCGATAGATTCGCAGCTGCTCGACGCGCGCGACAATAACTACCTGGCCGCCGTTCACGGCTCGGGTCAGGGTATGGCCTCGGCCTTCCTCGACCTCTCGACGGGCGAGTTCCTCGTGACGGAATTTTCGGGAGACTCGGCCTGGGAGCGCATACTCGAACAGCTCGACAGCTTCTCGCCGCGCGAGATCATCTTTCCGAAATCGCTTGAGCCCCTCTTCAAGCCCGCGGGCGGACAGGAGAATAAATCGGGGGTGGTCTCTTCCGACAGCGACAGACCGCCCGCGTCTTTCGCTCTATCGGGCGACCTGTCGGGGCGCTCGCCTTCGCTCAACCCGCTCGACGACTGGCTCTTCTCCCTAGAACGCGCGCGCGAGCTGCTGCTGTCGCACTTCGACGTTGCGTCGCTCGACGGGTTCGGCCTCAACCGCCGAGACCTCGCGACCGCCGCCGCGGGGGGGGCTTTGCATTACGTCAGGGAGACGCAGAAGGAAGACGCGGGACACGTCACCGGCATCTCTTATTTCGAGCCCAACTCCTACCTTATCCTCGACACCCCCACGGTCAGGAACCTTGAGCTTGTCGATTCGCTCGACGGGTCGCGCGCGCGCACCCTCCTCGGAGTGCTCGACGAGACCGTGACCGGCATGGGCTCGCGCCTGCTCAAGCAGTGGCTCCTCCGGCCTTCGATGAAGCTCGGGGAACTGAACGCGCGCCTCGACTCGGTCGAGGAGTTGAAGACGGCCCTGATCCTGCGCGACCAGCTACGCTCGCAATTGAAGAAGGTCGCGGACCTGGAGCGGTTGATGGGCCGCATCAGCCTCGGGCGCGCAATGCCCCGCGACCTGGTGGCCCTGAAGCTATCCGCCGACTGCATACCCGACATAAAGGAACTGCTCTCGGACGCCACTTCGTCTCTGCTCGAAGTGCTCGCGGAGAGCCTGGACGAATTGCCCGACCTGCGGGACCTGATCGGCGCGAGCATCAGCGACGAGCCGCCCGCGAACATGTCCGAGGGCGGATACATCCGCGCAGGGTACAACGCGGACCTTGACGAGCTTCGCGAGACCGCGACATCGAGCAAGACGGTCATCGCGCGGATAGAGGCGCGCGAGCGCACGCGCACGGGCATCGCGTCGCTGAAGGTGAAGTTCAATAACGTCTTCGGCTATTTCATCGAGGTCAGCAAGGCCAACGTCAAGAGCGTGCCGGACGACTACGAAAGGAAGCAGACGCTCTCCGGCGCGGAACGCTACACGACCCCGGAGCTGAAAGAATACGAGGCCCGGGTGCTCGGCGCTGAAGAGCGGATCGCCGAGCTTGAGCAGCAGCTTTTCAACACGATCCGCCAGGCCGTCGCCTTCGAGACGCGCCGCGTTCAGGCCGTGGCGCAGGCGCTCAGCACCCTGGACGTGCTGCTCTCGTTCGCGGAGGTCGCGGCGCGGCGCAATTACTGCCGCCCCCTTCTGACCGAAGACGACGAGCTTTATATCAAGACCGGCCGCCACCCGGTCATCGAATCTTCGGGCGAGCGGTTCATCCCGAATGATACGTTTTTGAATAACTCGACCGACCGCCTGCTCATAATCACCGGGCCGAACATGGGCGGGAAGTCCGTTTACCTGCGGCAGGCCGCCCTCATCTCGATCATGGCGCAGGCCGGCTCTTTCGTCCCCGCCGACGAGGCCCGCCTCGCCATACTCGACCGGATATTCACCCGAGTCGGGGCGTCCGACAGCCTCGCGCGAGGGCGGTCCACTTTCATGGTCGAGATGACGGAGACCGCGAACATCCTGAATACCGCGACGCCCCGCAGCCTCGTCCTGCTGGACGAAGTCGGCAGGGGGACCGCCACGTTCGACGGCCTCTCTCTGGCCTGGGCCATAGCCGAGTTCCTTCACGATAACCCGCAGCACGCGGCGAAGACGCTCTTCGCGACTCACTACCACGAGATGACCGAGCTGTCGAAGCTGCTCCCCGGCGTGCGCAATTATCAGATGGCCGTGAAGGACACGGGGGAGTCTATCGTATTCCTGCGCCGGGTCGTCGAAGGCAGCGCGTCGAAGTCCTACGGCATCGAGGTCGCGCGCCTCGCGGGGCTCCCGCGAGCCGTGATAGAGCGGGCCCGCGAGATTCTGGCTAATCTTGAAGCCAACGAGCTCGACGTGACCGGCAGGCCGAAGCTCGCGCGCCACCTCCCCTCGCGGAAGCGCGACCCGCAGCCGACTCTCTTTCAGGTCGCGAACGAGCAGGTGATTGAAGAGCTTCGCGAACTGGACACGGGCGCTCTGGCACCGGAGCAGGCCCTCTCCATTCTGAAGGCCCTGAGAGAGAAATTAATGTGAGGCGATCTGACGAGACGTGAGGCTCGGACCGGGAATAAAAGCCCATTCGGGGCGGATATAATTATGAAGGTGGCTTAGATGTTGATCAAAAAACCCGAAGATGTCGCGGGCAGCGAGGTCACGGATAAATCGGTTTACCTGAACCGCAGGAACTTCATGCGCGGCGCGGCTCTGGCGGCGAGCCTGACCGCCACCGGCCTCGTCTACCGCTCTTTCACGTCTCCGGGCAGCCCTCCCGAAGCGGGCGGGGCGGGGCCCGCGAGAATGCCTGAGGGCGGACGGGCGTCGGCGGAAGATAAGCTGACCCCGCTCGAAGACATCACCAACTACAATAATTTTTATGAGTTCTCCACGAACAAAGAGGCCGTCGCTTCAAAAGCCAGCAGGTTCGTGACTCGCCCGTGGACGGTGGCCATCGGAGGGCTCGTCAACAAGCCCCGCGAATTCGACATCGACGACCTGACAAAGCTCGCGCCGGTCGAGGAGCGAGTATACCGATTGAGGTGCGTGGAGGGCTGGTCGATGGTGATCCCGTGGCTCGGCATCCCGCTCAACCGGGTTCTCGAAAAGGTGGAGCCTAACTCCCGGGCGAGGTTCGTCAGGTTCGAGACCCTGATGGACCCGCAACAGATGCCGAACCAGAAGACGGGCATTCTCTCCTGGCCTTATGTCGAAGGGCTCAGGCTCGACGAGGCCCTGCACCCGCTCACGATCCTCGCGACGGGGCTTTACGGCGAAGCTCTCCCGCCGCAAAATGGCGCGCCGGTCAGGCTCGTCGTGCCATGGAAGTACGGATTCAAGAGCATCAAATCGATAGTGAAGATCGACCTTGTCGAGGGCCAGCCGACGAGCACCTGGACCGCCGCCGCGCCCGACGAATACGGCTTTTATTCGAACGTCAACCCCGGAGTGCCGCACCCCCGGTGGAGCCAGGCGCGGGAGCGTCGCATCGGCGAGTTCGGCCTGCGCGACACCCTGCTCTTTAACGGCTACGGAGAGCAGGTGGCACAGCTTTACGCGGGGATGGACCTGAAGGCGGACTTCTGACCGGAGACAGGGTGAAAGACATCAGGTTTGCGAAACTCGTCATCTTCGCCAACGGGCTGCTGCCGCTCGCGCTCATGGTCCGGGACGCGCTCCGCGGAAATCTCGGAGCCAACCCCGTCGAGTTCATCATCCACACGACCGGCACGCTCGCTCTGGTCTTTCTACTCCTGTCGCTCGCGGTCACCCCGCTCAGGAAGATTCTGGGCCTCCCCTGGCTCGTGAAGCTGCGCCGGATGCTGGGGCTCTTCGCTTTTTTCTACGGGACTATGCACCTGTCGGCCTACGCCGCGTTCGACAGGGAGTTCAACCTCCTCTCCATAATCGAAGATACTTTTAAACGGCCTTTCATCACTCTCGGCATGGCGGCCTTCCTGCTGCTCCTGCCTCTGGCGATAACGTCCACGAACCGGATGGTGAAGCGGCTCGGGGGGCCGAGGTGGAGGCTGCTGCACAGGGCCGCTTACCTCGCGGCGGTTCTGGGAGTGGCCCACTATTACATGCAGGTCAAGGCCGACACGCGCATCCCTTTACTCTTCGCCTCGGCGCTCGGCCTCCTTCTCGTCTACAGAATCCTCAACCGGTTCCTACCGCAATTCACCGAGCGGCCTCCGGCCAGGGCGGAAGCGCCCCCTCGGTGAGAACCGGTGAGAAGATGCGCGCCCGCGCGTTCACTTCCCTTCCTGCAATTTCATCAGAGCGTCGAGCACGGCCGAAATCCTGTCGAAGTTCAGCGCCAGCACCGTGACGATGAGGACTATCTGCAAAGCTCCCAGAATCATCCCGGCTTTGCCCCACACGCGGCGGTCCCGCAGCTCGGGCGCGGGCTTCGACCTGAGGGCCAGCCACGCGAAAACGATTGCGAGCACCCCCTTCTCCATGCCGAGAAAGTTGATAAAGCTCGCGATGCCGAGGATGAGGGCGGCGGTCGCGAAAGCGTACTTCTGACCGAGTACCACGCGCGTCTGCACTTCAATATCGTTGGTGTTCATAATGTCACTCCGTGTCTGCCCCGAGTCGAGGGTTGATCTTGAAAGGGTTCTCTTTCAAAAAAGCGAACAATGAGACCGCGATGATTATCGGAATAAGCTTGAAGGCAACGTCGATCCGGCGCTCGGGGATGAGTTCCAGAAGCTTGTAAAGCGCTAGCGATGCGCCGAACAGAATAAAATAATAAAGGGTCGTCTTCTCCCCGGCGGCGGCCTTCTTCGATTTCAGGCGCGGCGCGATCATCGGCCAGAGGTCGTCCGACGGGATCTGCCGTCGCTGAGCGTCGAGCAGGCCGCCGAGCCCCTCCAATTCCCTCGCCTCTTCGCGGCATGCCGCGCAGGACGCGAGGTGGGCGTTGATGACTTCAATCGGCACCGAAGGCGGCCGGCCGTCGCCCGTGGCCATCAGCTCCATGATCACTATCTGACACGTTGGTTCCGACATCACATTTCTCTCATTCGTTCGTGAAATCAAGCTGAGCCAGCTTTTTACGCAGTCGCCTCCGGACGTTGTAAAGGCGGCTCATCACAGTCCCCTGCGGGATCCCAAGCCTCTCGGCGAGGTCTTCGTAAGAGAGCCCGTCGAGGTGCCTGAGCGTTATCAATTCGCGGTCTTCCGCCGACAGCTCAAGCAGGGCTCTTTCGAGGGAGATACTCTCTTCGGGAGAGACGGAGCCCGACGGCGCGAGGATTTCGGCATGCTCCAGGTCGTCAGCCTCGCGGCGCTTGCGGCCTCTGGCCAGCTTGTAACAGCAATTCCGCAGGATGACGTAAAACCACGGGTAAAAGCGCCTTGAGCCGTCGAACCTGTTCAACGCCTGAAAAGCATCTATGAATGCCTCCTGAACCGCGTCGAGGGCGTCTTCCCTGTTGCCCAGTATCCCGGTCGCGTGACCTATCGCCTGCCCCTGATACGCGCGGACAAGATGACGGAAAGCGTCCGTGTCGCCCTCTTTGCATTTTTTAATGGCAACCGAGTCTTCCATCACTTGCCCTCTCACACATACGTATGCCCGGACGCGGCGAAATATTCACTCGTCCTGCTTTTTTATTTCGCTGAAGCGCGAGTAAAAGAGAGGCTCTGAATAACCTTTGAACCGGCCGGTGAATCTGACGCGCCCGCTCATTTCACGTCGGACGGCACGACGAGCACGGGGCAGTCGGAGCCCGCCACCACCTGCTTCGTGACATCGCTCAGCTTGAATAGCTTGCGCGAGCCCGGCCCGTGGCCCCCGACGACGATCAAATCGAATGCGCCCTCGTCCGCTTCGGCGAGTATGCCGGCCGAGGCCGTCTCCGCCTGCCGGTAGCGGATATCCCCTTCGACGTCGAGGGACCGCAAAGTCGCCGCGGCGCGTTCGAGATGAACGCGGGCAAGCGGGCCCGGAGCCTCCTCGCGAGCATTCACGTAGAGCAGAGTCACGCTGGCCCGGAGGCGGCGCGCGAGACGCCCCCCGACCCGCACGTCGCTCTTGCCGGGCTCGCCCGCCGCCGTGCATATGAGGATTTTCGAGAACCTGCTGCCCTCCCCTTTCACGACGAGCACCGGGGCCCTCGACTGCTGCAAGACCTTTCCCGTTAAACCTCCCATGCCGTCCGCGCGAGGGTCGGTAATGGCGAACCTCTTTTGCGACGGACTGAGTATCACCATCTCGTAAGGCGTCTCCGCCTGCTCGCTGATGATCTGATCCGCCGCTTCCCCGTACCGGATGCGTAGTTCGGCCCCCGTCAGGTCGGATTCATCCTGACGGCGCTTGTGCCGCTCCCTCAGAGCTTCGGCCGCTCCCGGCCCGTCGGCCACCGCGAGCACCGTCGCCGTCGCTTCCAGCTTCTCCACTAGCTGCTTCGCCAGCCTGAGCGGCTCGGTCGAGCCCGAGCCGAGGTCGTACACCATCAGTCGAGGCACGGGCGGCCCGAGGATGTGCCAGCTTCGCAGGCTCACCCACACCTCCCGGCCAGTGAGCGGTTCGTCGGTCGGGACGACGGCGTCAACGAGAAACCCCTCTTCCCCGAACGGTATCGGCGGGGCTATCTGGCGAGTCGCGGGCATGTGAGGCATCCGCAGGGTCGCGCGCCGCGAAGCCCCGTTGAAGGTCTGCTCTAGTACCGTCCCGCGCCCCAGCACCGCGGCCCCTCCGGGGGGCTCTTCTCTGCTCAGGACAACGTGCTCCGGTCGGATGAGCAATTGCACTCTGGCGCCGTCTTCGCGCGGGATGCCCTCGGGGATCGGCAGAGAGAGCGTGTTGAATCGAGCTTTGCCCGACGACGCCGAGCCTACCAGGACGGTGCCCGCCCCGAGGAACGTGGCGACGAAAGAAGACTTCGGGCGCGCGTAGAGTTCCTCACCTTCGCCCACTTCCAGCAGCCGGCCGCGCTCCAGAATGCCGATCCGGTCCGCCAGCTCGAAAGCCTCTTCCTGATCGTGGGTCACGAGGATCGCCGTGACTCCGAGCTTCTTCTGAATCTCCTTGAGGCTGCGCCGCAACTGCGTGCGGATCTTCACGTCGAGCGCGCCGAAGGGCTCGTCGAGCAGCAGAACGTTCGGCTCGTAGGCGAGGGCTCGCGCGACCGCGACCCTCTGTTGCTGGCCGCCGGAAAGCTGGGCGGGCAGGCGGCTCCCCAGCCCCGCCAGCCCGACGAGGTCTAACAACTGCTCGACCTTCGCCCGGCGCTCGGCCCTCGGCTTCTTCCGGATCTTCAGGCCGAACTCTATGTTTTCCGAGACGCTCATGTGATGAAAGATCGAATAATTCTGAAAGACCATCCCCGTGTCTCTCTGCTGCGGAGGAAGGCCCGTCACGTCGCGCCCATGCAGGAGGATGCGCCCGCCGTCCGGCTGCGCGAGCCCCGCGATCATCCTGAGGATCGTGCTCTTTCCGCTGCCGCTCGCGCCGAGCAGGACGAAGAACTCCCCGTCAGCCACTTCGAGCGACACGCGGTCGACGATGAGCTGCCTGCCGTACCGCTTGACTATCTTTTCCAGAACGATTGACATAGATATTTGGCCTCAGGCGCGAACCGCCGCGTGCCGGGTCACCGGCCTTCACCCGTCCGGTTCTTAAAAAACTCCATCAGCATCAGGATCGTGAAAGAGATCAGGGCCAGGACCAGAGCCATCGAGTAAGCCCCGACGTAGTTCCTGTCGTCGAGGGAGCGGAAGATAAAGAGCGTGGAGGTTTCTGTCAGGCCGCTCACGCCCCCGCTCACCACGAGCACCGCGCCGAACTCCCCAATCGCGCGCGCGAGGGTGAGGGAGACTCCGTAGAGCAGGCCCCACCGGATCGACGGGAGCGTCACGTGCCAGAAGGCCTGCCACGAGCTCGCCCCCATCGTGTAAGCCGCGTTCTCCTGCTCGGTGCCGATCTGCGCGAGCACCGGCATGACCTCGCGCGTGACGAAAGGCAGGGAGACGAACGCCGTGGCCAGCAACATGCCCGGCCACGCGAAGACCATCTTGATGCCGAGCGAGTCGGTGACCCACGTAAACCAGCCGTCCCGCCCGAACAGCAGGATCAGCATCAGCCCGGCGATCACGGGAGAGACCGCGAACGGCAGATCGACCAGCCCGTTGATGAGTTGCCGGCCCTTGAAATCGTCGCGCACCAGCACCCACGCGATGCATACCCCGAAGACCGTATTTAAGACCGTCGCCCCGACGCTCAGGAGCAGGGTCAGCTTGATCGCATTCAACGCATTCGGCGACGTAATCTCCCTGACGAATGGGGCCGCGCCTTCCGAAAGAGCGCCCCACAGGATCGAGACGAGCGGCCCGACGAGCAACACCGCCGCGTACAGAACGACCGCCCCGATCAACGCCCACTCGGACATGCTGTGCCGTCGCTTCGTCTGCTTCGACATGCTCAACGCTCCCTCCGCCTCTGGACCCACTCGACCGAGATCATGAGAAAGAATGAAAGGGCGAGGAGCAGGACCGACATCGCGCTCGCGCCCCGAACGTTTTGCGATTCGATCTGCCCGAAGACGTGGACCGGGGCCGTCAGAGTCCGTCCGGGGATGTTGCCCGCGACGATCACGATGGAGCCGAACTCCCCGATAGCTCGGGCGAAAGTCAGCAACGCGCCCGTGATGACCGCGGGCGAGATGGCCGGCAAAACTATGCGATAGAAGGTCACCCACTTCGACGCCCCCATCGTGTAAGCGGCCTCTTCCTGATCCCTCCGCATCTCCATCAGCACCGGCTGCACCGTGCGGATGACGAACGGGTAGGTGACGAGCAGCAGGGCGAGCACGATGCCCGGAGTCGCGAAGATCACCTGAAAGCCCTCGGCTTCGAGCCACGCGCCCAGAGTCCCCTGCGGGCCGTACAGCACGACCAGCATCACCCCCGTGACCAGCGTCGGGATCGCGAAGGGCATGTCCACCAGCCCATTCAGCAGACCCCGGCCCGCGAAATCGTAACGCACCAGCACGTACGCCGTGAGGGTGCCCATCAATGCGTTGACCGCCGTGGTCAGAACGGCGCTCATCAGAGTCAGCTTCAGCGCGGCGAACGCGATTGGCGAAGTGATGTCGCCCCAGAACGACGAGACGCCATCCTCGAAGCCCCTCTGGAAGATCGCGGAAAGCGGCAGCACGATCATCAGACCTAGGTACGTTACGGCCACCGTTCGCACGCCCCACCTGCCCCATGGCCTGACCGGGGAGATTTTGGGAGGCGCTTGCTCCGCGCTCAAATTTGCCGGTGTGACGCTCATTTCGGTACGTGCAAATCCTCGTACATCTTCGTGTAAATCCCCTGCGGGCCATAGATGTCTCTTATCACCTTGTCCCACCCCCCGAGGAAGTCTATCTTCCAGAGGTCTTCCACCGCGGGGTAATCCGCCTCGACCTCTTTAGCGACCGCCTGATCGATTGGCCTCAGCCCGTACTTCGCGTAGGCGCGCTGGGCCTCAGGCGTGTAAAGGAAACTGACGAAGGCTTCGGCCGCTTCGCGAACCCCATGCCGGTCGACGTTTCTGTCGACCAGGGCGACGGGGTTCTCGATCAGGATCGTGGACTTCGGGATAACGTAGTCGTACTTCTGGCCGGACTGGCGGCCCACGAGGACCTCATTCTCGTAGGTGATCGCAACGTCTCCGACCCCCTTCTCGAAGTTCGTGATGGATTCGCGGGCGCCTTTATCCATTATCGACACGTTTCGGAAGACGCCCTTGAGAAACTCCTGCGCGGCGGCCGGGTCGTCCTTCGGCACGCCCGCGTAGCCTCTCAGCGCCGCGCCGTACATCGCGTTGATATTCCACATCGCGCCGCCCGAGGTCTTCGGGTCCGGCGTGAGAATGTTCAGGCCCGGCGTCGTTAAATCGGCCCAGTCTTTTATCCCTTTCGGGTTCCCCTGCCTGATCGCGAGGACGACTATCGAATCGCTCACCATGCCTCCGTTCGGCTTCGCCTTCCAATCGTGCGTGATCAATCCGGCCTCGGCGATTTTGTCCACGTCCCCCGCCAGCGACAGGGCGGCGATGTCGGCCTCGAACCCTCCGATGATGGCCCGCGCCTGCGCCCCGCTCCCCTGATAGGACTCCTGAAACTCGACATCTTTTCCGGTCTTCTCCTTCCAGTATCTTTGAAAGGCCGGGATGAGGGCTTTGCTGTACGCCTCCCTCGGAGTCGTGTAAGCACCTAGAATGAGTGTGACTTTATCCCCCGACGGCGTCGGACCCGCCCCGCAGCCCTGAAGCATCGACGCGCCCGCCATCGCGACCGCCGACAGGCCGATTGCCATCCACCGGCTCAGATTCCTTCCCATTATTTTGAGCATGCCATTTAGCCTTCCTGTCATCCCCGGGCTTGGTTATAAAGCCCGCGCCCGGTTCGTTCGGTCAGACCTTAAATGTTCGCCGGCGAGTAGAGTCCTACCCAATCCCGTACTCAACGTTTGCAAAAGCCGGAAAATCTCCGGCGTCAACAGCAGCATTTATTGAGCGGTGCGAAGTTACCGGTGACGCTTTGAATCTCGATGATCGATTGGAAGGGTATGCGGAGGAGGGCCGAGCGGGCCCGCGTGAGACGCGGCCCATTCCGGAAATAATCTGTTGCGGCTCCCCTATTCATAAGCGCATGAAAGAAGGCGCGGAGCAAACGCCCCGCGCCTTCAATATCCCGTAGCAGCAGAGTTGCCCTTCCTTAAAAGCCTACGAGGTTAGCTGACGGGCTCGGACTGGAAGTGTCCTACGGAAAGAGACCGGCCCGGCCGGCCCTCTTCGATTCGCCCCAGGCCCCGCGAATCGCGGGGCTATGGTTCCCCCGTGTTGTTCGAGCCGCGCCTGTGCGCGCATCGCAAACAACTTCGGCAGACTAATTTTCAACGAACGAGTATCAGGCTTGAACAAAGATCAAATGCCGCCTGAATACTCAGCAATTCGATAAGAATTTAATAACCCACTCTCTTATGATCTGTCAACGGGGCCTCCGAAGAGTAGGTCCCGACACGGCCGCCGATCACTCGTAACGCAGGGCCACCATCGGGTCGACGCGCGTGGCCTTGCGCGCGGGGACGTAGCTGGCGATCACCGACACGCAGACGAGCAACGAGGCGATGCCTCCATAGATCACCGGGTCCAGAGCGCTCACGCCGTACAGCTCGCTCTCGATCACCCGAGTCACGAGGGCGGAGATTACGCCGCCCGCCCCGATTCCGACGAGCGACAGCTTCACGCCCTCTCTGAGCACCATACTAAACACGTCCCGCGGCCGCGCCCCCATCGCCATGCGCACCCCTATCTCGTGCGTCCTCTGGCTCACGGCGTAGGAGATGACCCCGTAAAGCCCGACGGAGGCGAGCGCGAGCGCGAGCGCCCCGGCTATTAAAACGAAAGTGGAAATCTGCCTTTCGGTCGCGAGCAGCCTATCAACATGCTCGGACATGGTTCTGAAATCGGAAGCTGGCATATCGGGGTCGAGCGCGCTGACTTCGCGCCTGATCGCCGCGAGAAGGGCCATCGGGTCCGAGCCGGTCTTAACCACGAGCATCATATGCGGCGAGTAGCTCTGAGTCACCGGGACGTAAATCGCCGGGACCGGCTCGCCGAAGGCCGCGCGATCATTCGCGTCTCTGACGACTCCGACGACTTGAAGATGAGGCCCGTTTTTCCCTTCAAAGTTCCGGGTCCGGAGCCGCTTGCCCGCGATGCCCTCTCCCGCCCACGACGCGCGAGCCATCGTCTCGTTCACGATCACGACTCCGGGGGCTCCGCTCCGGTCGCCCTCGTCGAAGTCGCGCCCTTGAACCATCGGGAAGCCCATCGCTTTGAAATAACCGGAGCTAACTACCTGCGCGCTCACGCGGCGCGCTTCCGCACCTGCCCGCGCGCCGTCCCCTTCGGGCAGAACTCTCGCGTCGCCGCTCACCCCGCTGACGCGCACGGCGTCGGCCGCGCCCGCGGCTTCCACCCCGGCTATTGCTCGAACGCTCTCGATGAAGCTCCGGTAAAAGCGCGTCCCGGCCGCCTCCGAGTACCCCTGGTCTCCGGGAGCGACTGAGAGCAGAAGGACGTTCCGGTCATCCGCGATGGCCTTGCCCGCCCTCTGATTGAGAGTGGTCTTCACGAAGAGGGCCGCGAGGATCAGAAGGACCATAGAGACCGCGATCTGCGAGGCCGCAAGCGTGCTCCTCAACCTCGACCTTCTGTACCCGGCGGAATGATCCCCGTCCTTGAGAGCGGGAATCAGGTCTGCTTTCGTCGATTGAAGCGCCGGAGCGAGCCCGAACAGGATTCCGGTTATGAACGAGACGGCGAGCGTATAACCGAGCACGCGCACATCCATTCGAAGATCAAGTCGGAGTGCGTCGCCGTCGGGCTGCCCCATTAAAATAAGCGCCCGGATCAGGTCGGTTGCCCAGAGCGACAAGAGCAGGCCCGCCGCTCCCGCCGCGAGCGACAGCAGGAAGCTTTCCGTCAATAGCTGTTGGACGAGGCGCGCGCGTCCCGCCCCCATCGCGAGCCTGATGGCTATCTCTTTCCTTCGAGCGCCGGCGCGGGCCAGCAGCAGGTTGGCAACGTTCGCGCAGGCGATCGCGAGGATCAGAGCGACCACCGCCATCACCGCGAACGCGGCGATCAGGCCCTCCCCGCTGGAGTGCAGGCGATTCCATTCCCGCACCTCGATCCCTTCGACGAGCCTCCCTCCCCGGCCGGCCGACGCGAGCCCTCCCGCGAGGACGGACATCTCGGCCTGCGCCTGCTCGATGCCGGTCCCCGGCCTTAGCCGCCCGATCACCGAAGTCGAGGCGCTCTCTCTGCTGGTCAGAACGTCTTTCAGGTCGGGGCCCATCCGGCCCGACATCATCGCCGGAACCCAGATGTCTCTCCTCTTCTGTGCATCAGGCCCGTTGAAATCTTCCGGCGCGACCCCGACTACGGTGAAGGGCTGGCCATTGAGCTTGAGCGTCCGGCCCGCGACGTTCGGGTCGCCTCCGAAGCGGCGTTGCCAGAATCCATGCCCGATGACGGCGACGGGGTGCTCGCCCGGCCTCTGATCGTCTTCCGGCAGGATGGTCCTGCCGACGACCGCGCGCACGCCGAGCGCGGGGAAGAAATTTCCCGACACAATCGACCCTTGAATCCTTTCGGGCTCTCCGTCGGCGCTGACGCTGAACGTGTAATCGTTCACCGAGATCAGGTCTGAAAAGACGGTCGCGCGCTGTCGAAGGTCGAAGTAATCGGGGTAAGAGAGGGGGAGAGGAATGCCTGCATGTCTTTCGCCGACCGCGACGAGGCTGTCCGAGTCCTGAATCGCCGGGGCCGGGAGGAACATCGTCGAGTTGACGAGGCTGAATACGGCCGTGTTTGCTCCGATGCCGACTCCGAGGATCAGGATGGCGAGGGCCGTGAAGCCAGGGCTCTTTGAAAGAGTTCGAATTCCGTAGCGTATGTCCCGCAGTAGAAACCTCATAAAGTCCCTTTCTTTCCGTCCGGTAACATCTACCAACGACATTCAATCCGTTTTTGTTTATTCTATTAGGCGTGATGAAGATCAGCGCGACCGTGATCACTTTAAACGAAGAGCGAAACATAGGGGCGGCGCTCGAATCCCTTCAATGGGCAGACGAGATCATCGTCGTGGATTCGAACAGCTCGGACAGCACGGTCGAGATCGCGCGCGAGTTCACGCCCAGGGTGTACGTCAACCCCTGGCCCGGCTATTCCGCCCAGAAGACCTTCGCGACCGAACAGGCGAGCAACGACTGGGTATTCAACCTCGACGCGGACGAGCGGGTCTCGAAAGGACTCGCCCGCGAGCTCGCCGCCCTCAGGGATCAGGGCGAGCCCTCCGCCTCGGGGTACGAGATGCCGCGCGCGACTTATTACCTCGGCCGGTGGATCAGGCACTCGGGCTGGTACCCGGACTTCAAGCTGAGGCTTTACGACCGCAGGCGCGGGCGCTGGCGAGGGGATTACGTCCACGAGTCGGTCGTCGTCGATGGAGCGGTCGGGCGGCTCTCGGGAGAGATACTCCATTACACGGTCGAGAGCGCCTCGGAGCATCACCTGAGGATGGATAATTACACGACCCTCGCCGCCGAAGAGCTCTACGCGGGGGGCAAGCGCGCGCACGCGGCCTCGATCCTGCTCTCGCCCGTCGCCGCTTTCCTCAAGTCTTACGTGCTCAAGCTCGGGTTTCTCGACCGCGTGCCGGGGCTGGCAATC
Source organism: Blastocatellia bacterium (assembly GCA_035634255.1). Taxonomy (GTDB): domain Bacteria; phylum Acidobacteriota; class Blastocatellia; order UBA7656; family UBA7656; genus DATLMR01. The sequence continues at coordinate 13,554 of DASQDI010000123.1, read as the reverse complement.
TCCTCCTTCGCGGCGCACTACGCTTTCCTCAAGCAGCTGAAGCTCTGGGAGCTGTCGGTCAACGGGAAGAAGGATTGGAAAGACGCGCCTCGGTAACGCGCCGCCCGCGGGTCACCGCCTCGTGTTGAGCGCGACTTCGCGGTGCTTCAGCACGTCGGCGTAAAGGGCCTCGATCTCGTCGATCACGTTATCGCGCCCGAACCGGGAGTAGACATCGCGCTGCCCGCTCGCCGCCAGCCTCTCGCGCAGCGGCGCGTCCGAAAGCAGCCAGCTCAGCTTGTCGGACAGGGCCTTCACGTCCCGCGGCGGGAAGAGCAACCCCGTGTGATTGTCCCTGATGATCTTCGCAATCGCCGGGATGTTTGAGGCCACCACCGGCCTGCGTGCCGCCATCGCTTCGATGGTCACGAGAGAGAACCCTTCATCCCATGAAGGCACGACGACGACGTCGACCGCCGCCAGGAGCGTCGGTATGTCTCGAACGAATCCGGTGAACCGCACCTTGTCTCCGAGCCCGAGTGCCATGACCAGCCTGCGCAGTTCGGCCGTGAACGGAGGGCCGTCGGACTTCTCTTCGCCCACGACCATGAACAAAACATCCGCCCGCGTCTGCGCGACCCGGCTGGCCGCGCGGAGGAACTCTTCCTGCCCCTTGGCGGGCGTTATCTGCCCGACGCAGGCGACCGCCAGACTGGACCTGATCTGAAACGCCGCGCGAGCGCGGTCGCGCTCGATGAGTTGGAACCGCACCGGGTCGATCCAGTTAGGGATGGTTACGACCCGCTCCGCGGGCAGCCCCAGCCGCTCCACCAGCGAATCGCGCACGCTGTCGGAAACGGCGATGACCGCGCCCACGTCTTCGAGCAGCCACCGATATATCGGGTTTCGCTTGAGCGGGAGATAATGATGCCGGGTCAGCACGAGCCTCGCCCTGGGCGCTCTGCGGCAGGCCATCGCCGCGACCAGGTAGTCCCTCCCGACATGCGCGTGGACTATGTCTATCCCGTGCTGGTTGATTATGTCGGCGATTGCGGAGACGGACTGAAGGTCGAGAGAGTTCCTCAGAGGCATCTCGTGCCAGCTGGTGATGACCCCGCTGAGCGGCGCGCGGAGAGGGCTGTTCGGCCTGACGGCGAGATAGACGGCGTGCCCGCGCTCGGAAAGCGCGCGCACAAGGTCGGCGACGTGAACCTCTCCGCCTCCCATCACGCTCGCCGAACAGACCTGTAGAATTTTCATATTTTGCTTTCGCGCGTCAGAGTGGCCGGGGCCACGCTTGACAATAGCGCGCGGCGCTAATTTAATCCAGGTGATCTATTTTGGCAAACTGGATTCCCGAGGATCAGACAAGGAAAGAATGGAAAATCTCCCTTCGTATTTCGTCGGATTTGCGGTCTTTTTTCTGGGATTGATAATTGGCAGCTTCCTGAACGTCGTGATCTACCGGCTGCCTCTGCGCGAATCGGTCGTCTTTCCGGGCTCCCACTGCCCGGCCTGCGACGCGGCGATCAAGCCTTACGACAACATCCCCGTGCTCAGCTACGCGATCCTCGGCGGCCGTTGCCGCAACTGCCGGGTCGGGATATCCATCGTCTACCCGGCGGTGGAATTGCTCGTGGGACTTCTCTACTTTTTCCTCTTCCTCAAGGACGGCCTGAGCCTGCTGCTGCTGGCCGACATCGTCTTCGTCACACTTATCATCCCGCTCGTATTCATCGACCTGAAGCATAAAATACTGCCCGACGCGATAAACTATCCGGGCCTCGTCGCCGTCGTCATCCTGAGAATTCTCGCGCCCGACCCCGTAGTGCTTGAGGCCACGCGCGCGACTTGGGGCCTCGGGGACTGGCCCGCGTGGGCGGTCACGCTCCTTGGCTCCGCGCTCGGGGCCGCCGTCGGCGGGGGCAGCCTGTGGCTCGTGCGCGAAGGGTATTACAGGCTGCGGGGGATCGAAGGCATGGGGCTCGGCGACGTGAAGATGATGCTGATGGTCGGGGCTTATCTCGGCTGGCAGCTGACTCTGTTGACCATCTTCATCGCGTCTTTACTCGGCTCTTTGATCGGCGTTGGGCTCATCTGGCTGCGAGGTGGTAGCATGAAAATGGAGATTCCGTTCGGGGTCTTTCTCGGCCCGGCCGCCCTGGTCGCTCTTTTCGTCGGGCAGCCGCTCATAAGGTGGTACGTCGGGTTTTACATCTGAGGTTCGGCAGGAGTTATGAGGGCCACTATGAAGGCTATAAAAAGAATCGCATCCTTCTCACTCGCCATATCTCTTTGCGCTGCGGCGATACCTTCGGCCCCGCGCGCCGCGTCTCGCGAGCCCCTACGCGCCACTCGCGGGATGGTCGTTTCGGTGAGCGACATCGCGTCGCGCGTCGGGGTCGAAACGATGCGGCGCGGGGGCAACGCCATCGACGCCGCGGTCGCGGTGGGGCTCGCCCTGGCCGTCACCTGGCCCGAGGCCGGCAACATCGGAGGCGGCGGATTCATGCTCATCCGCCGCGCGGACGGGAGGGCCGAGGTCATCGATTACCGCGAGCGAGCGCCGCTCGCGGCGACGCGCGGAATGTACCTCGACAAGGAGGGAAACGTCATCGATAAAGCCTCCTCGGTCGGGTACAAAGCGGTCGGGGTGCCCGGGACGGTCGCGGGGTTCGCGCTCGCGCTCAAGCGGCACGGCAGGATGAGCTGGCAGGACGTCATCGAGCCCGCGCGGAAGCTGGCCTCCGAGGGCTTCCCCGTCAGCCAGTACCTCGCCCGCGGCATGCGCGAAAAGGCGGAGCTGATATCGAAGCACCCGGAGACGCGGAGAATATTCATCCGGGACGGCAAGTACTACGAAGAGGGCGAGCGGTTCGTCCAGCCCGAGCTAGCCGCGACTCTGGCGAGGATGAAGAAGGAGGGGCCGCGCGAGTTCTACGAGGGCGAGACCGCGCGCCTCATCTCGGAAGACATGAAGGCCAACGGGGGGTTGATCACGGCCCGCGACCTCAAGGAGTACGAGCCGACGGTTCGCGAGCCGCTGACGGGCACCTACCGCGGGTTCGAGATAATGACCGTGCCGCCCCCTTCGTCGGGCGGCATCGCCATCATCCAAACGCTCAACATGCTTGAGCGGCACAACCTGAAGGAGCTCGGCTTCGGCTCGTCCGACACCCTGCACCTCCTGATCGAGTCGCTCCGCAGGGCGTTCGCCGACCGCTCGGAATACCTCGGCGACCCCGACTTCGGGAAGGTCCCGGTCAAGGGGTTGATCTCGAAAAAATACGCCGAAGACCTCGGCAAGACCATCGACCCGAATCGCGCGACTCCGAGCGGGAGCCTGCGCGCGGGCAAGCCCTCGGAGTACGAGGCGACCGAGACGACGCACTTCACCGTCGCGGACGCCGAGGGGAATGTCGTCTCGAACACCTATACCATCAACGAGCTTTACGGGTCGGGCGTGACGGCGAGAGGGACGGGCATAGTCCTGAACAACGAGATGGACGATTTCACGGCGAAGCCGGGCGTGCCGAACACGTGGGGCCTCGTCCAGACCGACGTTAACGCAATCGCGCCGCGAAAGCGGCCCGTCTCTTCGATGACCCCGACTCTGATTCTGAAAGACGGCAAGCCCTACCTCGCGCTCGGCAGCCCCGGCGGCGCGACCATAATAAGCGTCGTGCTACAGGTCATCATAAACGTGATCGACTTCGAGATGAACCCGCAGCAGGCCGTGGATGCGCCCCGTTTTCACCACCAGTGGTTTCCTGATAAAGTGCGTTGGGAGCCATTCGGTATCAACAGGGATACGCGGCTCGCGCTTGAGAAGAAGGGGCACGTCTTCGAGGCGAAGCCGGGTTACACCAAGCCGATAATGGGGGACGTGCACGCGATAATGATCGACCCGAAAACCAACCTGCGCCTGGGAGCCGCAGACCCCCGCAGGGGCGGAGCCGCGGCGGGATTCTGAAACGTGATGACTATAGACGAACAGATCGCATACCTGAGGAAAGGCACGGTCGAATGCATCCCCGAAGACGAGCTTCGCCGCAAGCTCGAACGGTCGGCCCGCACCGGGGTCCCCTTGCGGGTCAAGGCGGGCTTCGACCCCACGGCCCCGGACATCCACCTCGGCCACACCGTCCTCATAAGAAAGATGAGGCACTTCCAGCAGCTCGGCCACACGGCCATCTTCCTGATCGGAGACTTCACGGGGATGATCGGCGACCCGTCGGGCCGGTCGGCCACCCGCCCCCCCCTGACCCGCGAGCAGATCATCGAGAACGCCGAGACCTACAAGCAGCAGATATTCAAACTCCTCGACCCCGGGACGACTGAGATCCGATTCAACCGCGAGTGGATGTCCGAATTCACCGCCGACGACTTCGTGAGGCTCACCGCGCGCGCCACGGTCGCCCAGCTGCTCGAGCGCGAGGACTTCAGGAACAGGTTCGAGGCTGGGATTCCGATCAACCTCCACGAGCTTCTGTACCCGCTCGTCCAGGGCTACGACTCCGTCGGGCTCAGGGCCGACGTCGAGCTCGGGGGGACGGACCAGACGTTCAACCTCCACATGGCCCGCCAGATCCAGAGCGCCTACGGCATAAAAGAGCCGCAGTTGATCATGACCACGCCCCTGCTCGAAGGGCTCGACGGCGTGCAGAAGATGTCGAAGAGCCTCAACAACTACATCGGCATCACCGAAAGCCCGCGCGAAATCTTCGGCAAGGTGATGTCGATCAGCGATGGCATGATGTGGCGTTATTACGAGCTGCTCACGGACCTCACCCCGCCGCAATTGTCGGCGCTCAAAGAGGCGACCGCCCGCGGGGAGAGGCACCCGCGCGATGTCAAAGCCGAACTCGGCCGCCGAATAGTCGCGGACTTTCACTCGCCCGCGGAGGCGGAAGAGGCGAGCGACGAGTTCGACCGGATGTTCCGCGAGCGGCAGGCCCCGTCGGAGACCCCGTCGGTCGAGCGGCCCGCGGGCCCGGTCAGGCTCGCGAAACTCATCGCGGCCGAAGCCCTCGCGCCTTCGGTGACGGAGGCGCAGAGGCTCATCTCCCAGGGCAGCGTGCGCGTGGACAACGAGCGCGTAGGCGATGTCAAATACGAGCTGGCGGGCGAGGCGGGACGGGAGGCTTTGATCCAGGTCGGCAAGCGGAGATTCATTCGCGTTCTTTTCCGATAAAACTGAGACGCCCCGAGTCGGGCAGGCGGCGCGCGTGACCGGCGGGGTGTGCTAATATTTTCGTGTGGCAACGGACCGCCTGCTTGCTTCGTATTGAGTACTGATGGAAAAGCAAGAGACAACTTCGATCCAGACCGTGGGCGAACAGGCGCTACCGCCCTCGACGCGCGAGCCCGTCGAAATTCAGGCGGAGCCTCTGCCCGCGACGCCGCCCGACGCGGGCTTCAAAGGCTACCTGCGCCTCGCTCACATACTCTACCTATACCTGCTATTCGCCGCGCGCGTTTACGTCAACAAGCGCGGGTGGTTCGGCAGGTCGAAGCTCTCGAAGTCGGAGCTGCATCACGGCGAAGGCGTGGCCCTGAGAGAGAAGCTCGTCAGGCTCGGGCCGACCTTCATCAAGATCGGGCAGACGCTCGCGACCCGCGCCGACATACTGCCGGTCGAGTACATTCAGGAGCTTTCGAAGCTTCAGGACGAAGTGCCGCCCTTCCCGAACGATCAGGCCCGCGCGATTGTCGAGCGGGAGTTGAAGGCCCGGATAGAAGATATATTCGAGAGCTTCGAGGAGGAGCCCGTCGCCGCCGCGAGCCTCGGGCAGGTCTACCGCGCGAGGCTGCGCACGGGCCAGGAAGTGGCCGTCAAGGTCCAAAGGCCGGACATAGAAGAGCGCATCGATTTTGACATCATAGTCCTCCACAAGCTGGTGCGGATACTGGAGCGGTACCCGAACCTGGTCCGGGGCGTGGACTGGCAGGGCTCACTCAACGAGTTCAGGTCCACGATTGCCGAAGAGATGGACTACGAGTCGGAGATCCGCAACGCCGAGATGTTCCGGAAGAATTTCGCGGACTGGAAAGAGGTCTACGTCCCGCGGATCTTCCAGGTCTTCTCCTCCCGCCGGCTGATCGTGATGGAGTTCATCAACGGGCTCAAGGTGACGGACACCGAAAGCCTGCGCGAAGCCGGGCGCGACCCGCACGAGGTCGTCAAGCTTTTGGCCCGGACGTACCTGAAACAGCTTCTCGAAGACGGCTTCTTCCACGCCGACCCGCACCCCGGCAACCTGAGGGTGATGGGCGACGGGAGGCTCGCCTTCTTCGATTTCGGGATGGTGGGCAGGCTGCCCGTCGAGCTGCAATCGCAGCTGATCAACGCCTTCTTCCACATCGTCGAGCGGGACGTTCACGGCCTCGTGGGGGACATGGTCAGGATGGGCTTCATCCAGCTGTCGCCCGAAGAAGAGGCCCGCTTCCGGCCCACAATCGAGATGCTGTTCGACCGGTACCTGAGCCTCAGGATCGGGGAGGTGAAGTTCAAGGAGCTGATGTTCGACCTCGCCGAGGTGATCTACGAGTTCCCTTTCAAGATACCCGCTAGCTTCACCTACATCATCCGGGCCATCATGACTCTCGAAGGGATCGGCACGCAGGTGGACCCGACCTTCAACTTCTTCGAGGTCGCGCGGCCCTACGCGAAGAGGTTCATGTTCAGGCGGGAAGGAAGACACCTGCGGACCCTGCTCGTCAACCAGTTGATAAGAGGCGAGTCGGGGACAATCGAGTGGGGCAAGGTGTGGAAGCTCGCCAAGATGGCCTTCAGGTATTACGCCCGAGGGGAAGACAAGCTGTGACCTTCGGGCCTTCTTAGTCCGAACTCGATTCAAAAATTCTCAAACCGCCTTTTCTTTCCCGGCATTCTTCGCCGCCCGGCCCGCCGCGAGCTTCTCGACCGCCTTCTGCGCCGAGGCGCGGGCGTGGATCGATTCCTCGTTCTCGATGCGCCGTTCGAGCGGCTCGATTGCCCGGTCGTCGCCCAGGTTGCCGAGCGCCGTGGCCACCGCGCTGCGCACGGAAGCGTCGTTGTCGTCGAGCGCCGTCACCAGAGACGCGAACATCCTCGGGTCCCTCCGGCCCGACGAGCACATGCGGGAGAGGTCCTCGGCCGCCTTCTGCCGGGAGTAGGGCGAGAGGTCGCTCAGGGATTCGAGCAGGCTGAGCAGGCGCGCGTCTTTCGCCACCGGCTCTTTCGGCTCGGGCGCTTCTTCGGCCTCGTAGCCGCGGCGTTTCAAATACTGGCGCTCGTTAAAGCTCAGGTTCCGCTCGCTCTTGATCCACCAGATGACAGCCAGAGTTATCACGATGAATATTATGAATAAATACATGCGTCCCTGATTAAAGTGCTCTCGTTTTCCCGGAGCGCGGGCGGGGCGCATGCGCTCCGGGAGGGCCACTTACCCGTTCTTTCCGCGTTTCTTCTTATCTTTTTTATCGTTCTCGCCCTTATCCTCATTCTGTTTGGGGGGCGGGATGCGGTCCGGTTCCGGGCGGCCCCGGTCTTCGCGGTTCACCCTCGGGGGCAGCCCGCGCTCGGGCTCTTCCATCTTGGGGACCGGGCGCTCGCCGGGCTCCTTAACTTCCTCGCCCTCCTTGGCGGCGTCCTTGGCCTGGTCGGCGATGCTGTCTATGGGAGGGGTGAGGGCCTCTTCCGCCGCAACTCTCCGTATGGCCCGCTCCGCTTCCGAGCGCCGCGCGAGAATCTCCTTATCCGGGGGCGGAGACTTCGGGAATTTGTCGTTGGTCTTACCCTTCAGGAACTTCTCCATGAAGTGAATCCACATCGGCAGGGCGGCCACGCCCCCCGCCTCCTTGTTGCCGAGGGACCGCTTCACGCCGGGGTACCCGATCCAGACGCCCGCCGTGTAAGAGGGCGTGTACCCGATGAACCATGCGTCGGTGAAATCGTTGACGGTCCCGGTCTTCCCGCACACCATGCGGTTCGCCAGCTCCTTGTTGCCCATGACGGCCCCGGCCGTCCCTCCCGTCACGACCGCGCGCATCATGTCCTGCATCTGGGCCGCGACGTAGGGCGAGATCACCTTGTAGATCTCGGGGTTGATCTCCTGCCGCGTGTTCCCGTCCGAGTCGGTGACGCGGCGGATCAGGTGGGGCTGCACTCGCGTCCCCGAATTGGAGAAGGCCGAGTAGGCGCTCACCATGTCGATCAGCGGCTCTTCGGTCGCCCCGAGCGCCGAGGGCAGCACGCGCTTCATCGGGTTCGGCAGGCCGAACCGCTTCACCACCTCCGCGCCCTTATCGACCCCGATCATGTGGAGGAGCCTGACGGCCACGACGTTGAGCGACGACTGGAGGGCGTTGCGGAGCGGGAGCATCCCGCCGCCCGCGCCCCCGTCATAGTTATGCGGCGACCAGCCGGTCGAAGGGTCGGTGAACGGCGCCCCGCTCACCACCGTGTCGGGCGTGAACCCGTACTCGATGGCGGCGGCGTAGAGGAAGGGCTTAAAGACGGAGCCGGTCTGCCGCTCCGCCTGGGTCGCGTTGTTGAATTTCCTGGTCGAGAAGTCGTACCCGCCGACGAGCGCCTTCACCTCCCCGGTCTTCGACTCGATGCAGGCGAGCGCCCCATCGACCGAAGGCATCTGGTCGAGGTTCACGTCGAGGGTCTTCTTGTCGTTGTCGACCTTGATGACCTTGAAGACCGCGAGGTCGCCTTTCTTCAGGAGCTTCGAAGGCGCGCCCCCGGCCCACTTCGTGTTCGCCTCGGTGATGTTCGCCTTGAAGTCCCCGAACCGGACCTCCGCGCCCGCCGCCGACGCGTTCATCACGAGGCCATAGATGTACTCCCCGACCGCGTAATCGCCCATCCAGTCCGGGTGAGAGTAGTGGGCCAGGTCGTTGGCGACCTTGTTTTCGAGCACGTTGTTGAGCTTGCCGCGCCACCGCTTGCCGTGGCGGTCCTCGTAGGCATGGAGCCCCCGGCGGACGGCGCGCACGGCCTCGCGCTGGGCCACGTGGTCGATGGTGGTGTAAATGTTCATCCCCTGCGTAAGGGTCTCCATCGTGCCGAACGTGTTCTCCGCCTCCTGCCGGACCTCTTCGACGAAGTAGCCATAGATCGAGTTGTTGTTGTCGCGCTGGGGGGTGATGTTCAGGTGGATGCGGGCCGACTTCGCGCGGTTGTACTCGTCGTCGGAGATGTAGCCCTCTTCGCGCATCCGGTAGAGGACTATGTTGCGCCGGTCGGTCGCGGCCTTCTCGTCGCGGGTGGGCGAGTAGAGGCTGGGGGCCTGCGGCAGCCCCGCCAGGAGCGCGCACTCTTCGAGCGACAGGTCCCTCAGAGATTTCGAGAAGTAGTACTGAGAGGCCGCCTCAAACCCATAGGCCCCCCCGCCCAGAAATATCTGGTTGCAGTACATCTCCATGATCTGCTCTTTCGTGTAATACCGCTCGATCTGGAGCGACAGGAGGATCTCTTTTACTTTCCTCGTGTAGGTCTTTTCCGGCGTGAGGAAGAGCGCGCGGGCGAGCTGCTGCGTTAGGGTCGAAGCGCCCTCGGCCTTCCGCCCCGTGCTGACGTTTTTGACCACGGCGGTCACGATGCGGATCGGGTCGACGCCGATGTGCTGGAAAAACCTGTCGTCCTCGATGGCCCATATGGCCTGCCTCATGCGCTCGGGGATCTGGTCGTAAGTGACGGGGATTCGCCGCTCAAGTGAGAACTCGCCCACGACCGTCTTGCCGTCCTCGGCCAGGACTCGGGTGACCAGATTCGGGCGGTAGGTCGCGAGGGCCGCGACCTGCTGAGCCTCCTCGGTCATGCTGGCCTGGTAAGCGACCGTCGCGCCGAACATCATGCCCGCTATGACCGAAAGGCCCGCCAAGGCGAGGAAGGTGTAGCGGCGAAAGAAGTCCTGCAACCAGTTGTTGCCTGAATGTCCGGGGCTGATTGTGAACGGCCTGAAATTTTTAATCGAGCGCATAACGTTTCTCGCTATTATAAGGGTTTAAGAGACGAAGGAAGTTAAAAATCCTCAGCCTCAAGGGTACAGCAGCCCCGCCGTCATTGTAAAGCGTCGGGGTTTTGGTCCGCGCTAGTGACGGCCCGCGGCGGAGGCGGGGCTTACTCGCCGCCCGCGTTGACCGCGACGGCCTCCCTCTTCCTCGTCGCCACGAACCACCTGAAGAGAGCTCGCAGGAACAGGCCGATGGGCAGCAGGATGAATAACGTGATCGGCAGCATCACTATCACGAGCCTCACGAGCCCCAGAACAATCGAGACCGCGATGTCGATGCCGTCGCCCGCCGCCTCCCTCACTTCGCCCATGAAGCCCACCGGGTTGGAGGCCACGAGCGGCACGGGCTCCTGAAGCATGGCGGTGATGGTGGACATGCTGGCCTGATTTTCGAGGAAGCGCCGCCGGCCTTCGAGCTGCTCGATCTCCGTCCGAACTTCCCCAAGCTCCCTCTGGACTTCGAGCGCGTCCGAAACGCTTCTGGCCTGCTTCATTATCTCAAGGAACTGGGCTTCGAGGGCCTTCTTCGTGCGGATGCGGGCTTCGACATCGAGAAACTCTTCCGTAACGTCTTGCCCCGAGATGTTCTCGTTTATGACGCGCCCGCCGACGCGCCTGACCCTTTCGAGGGCGTCGTAAAACTTTGCCGAAGGGACGCGGATCACCACCTTCAGGGCCGCCACGGATTGGGAGCGCCCGTCACTCTGCCTCGACTCCGACGTGACGACGAAGCCGCCCTGTGATTCCGCGGCCTCCGTGAGGCCGCCCAGGGTGTTCGAGGGGGAGTCGATCTCGATGGTGAGGCTGGCGTTGCGGATGATCTTATGCTGGGCCGCCTCGGTCGAAGCATGCACGGCGTCCACTTTAGAGAGCGGGACCACGGAGGAAGCGTCCGACCGGCCCCTGCCCTCGGACGACGGCTGAAAGACCTGCCCGAGGCCCGCGGCCGCGGCCTGGTCCTGCGGGGCTTTTTGCGCGGAGAGCTGAGCCTCCCGATTGCTCGCCTGATTACAGCCGGACAGGGCGAGAGAACAGACTGCGAGAAGGGCGATAATTAACCGCATGGATAACCTCCCGGACTGATGGGGGCCGGAGCTTTCGGAATGCTTAGTTTGCAAAAACCTTCCAGGGGTTGCACCGCGTTTGCGATCAATTTTCCCGCGGCCTGCCATCAGCTTCGGCCGAAGGCGCGGTCGCAGGCCCGCCCGTCATGGCTGCGGGCTCGACGTTATCCCCGTCGGAGTTGTCCAGCCATAGCTGTTGCCAGTTTCGGCTCTCGTCCCTGAGCAGGCTCAGGAGTGTGGACGTGACCGCGAGGATGACGGGGCCTACGAAGAGTCCCAGAAAACCGAAGAGCTGGATGCCTCCGAAGACCGAGAAGAATATCAATAAGGTGTGCATCTGCACGCGCCCGCTGATGAGGTAAGGCCGCAGGAAATTATCGACCGTGCCGACGACGCCCGCGCCCCAGCCGATCAGGATCAGCCCCTTGACCGGGTGCCCGGTCGCCATCAGGTAGATCGACGCGGGTATCCAGACCGCCGCCGTGCCCACGAGCGGGAGCAGCGCGAAGAAGGCCGCGACGACCCCCCACAAAACGGGCGACGGCACTCCGAAAATCCAGAGGGCCAGCCCGACCAAACCGCCCTGCACCGCCGCCACGACCAGCCCACCGTAGACGGTCGCGATGAGCGTGTTGCTCACGCCGTTGAAGAGCTTTTCGACCTGGTCCGGTCGCAGGGGCAGGTACGCGGCGGCGCGGCGGCGCATGGACCGCCCCTCGCGGAACATGAAGAACAGGGTGAAGAGGGTGATCGCCGTGTTGATGATGAATGATGTCAGGTTGCCGACGATGACTCTGGTCTCCCCCAGAAGGAACCCGCTGATCTGCTGAAGGCGGCCCGCCACGTAGCCCCGGACGTCGATCTTCGATATGTCGACGTACTGCCCGAGCCACTGGAGCGGGCGGTCGAGGGTCTGCATCAGGAAAGGGCTGAGCCCCCCGCTCTGCTCGCTCTTCTGGTCGAGGAACTCGTAGAGGTGCGTGACCTCGTTGAATATGGCCGCTCCCAGCATCACCGCCGGGATGGTCAGGATCGAGGTCACCAGTATCGTTGAGAAGAGGGCCGAGAGGCTCGGGCTCCGGACGACCTGAAGCATCCTCGCCTGCACGGGGAAGAAGACGACCGCGATCACCACCGCCGTCAGCAGGGGCTTCAGGAAAGGTCTGAAGAGAATGAATGAGAGATAGAGAGCGAGGGCCGTGAGGATCAGCAGGAAGAGGATCGTTATACGCTTCTTCACCATAAAGGTCATCGGATATAAAAGTTCAACAGGGGTTTTATAGCAGAGACGGGCCCGCAAAGTCATGCCATAAAGAAATAAGAAGGCGGGTTCCAACCCTGCCGAATTGAAACCCGCCCGACTCTTCAGACCGCGTGGTGGTTCACGCGGTGAGCCTCGTCCTGTCCTCGTCCCCCGGAGGCGAGTCCGGGAGCGGCTGCTTGAACTTGCAGCCTTCCGCGCGGCACTGCATGAAACGCTCGCCCGCCTTGTTCACTTTTTCGACCAGGAAGCGGGCCCCGCACTCGGGGCAGGCCTGCGCGATGGGCTTGTCCCACAAGGCGAACTTGCACTTCGGGTAGTTCGAGCAGCCGTAGAATGACTTCCCGTATTTCCCCTTCTTGACGATCAGCTCGCCGCCGTCTTCGGGGCACGAGACGCCCGTCGTCTCCTGCTTGATGTACTTGCATTCGGGGTAGTTCGAGCACGCGGTGAACGGGCCGAAACGCCCCTGCTTGACGACGAGGTGCTTGCCGCACTGGGGGCAAAGCTCTTCGAGCACCACGTCGGGCGCGGCGAGCTTCCCGCCCTTCTGGATCTTGCGGGTCGTCTTGCACTCGGGGTAGCCGGTGCAGGCGAGGAACTGCCCGAACCGCCCGCGCTTCATCGCCATGGGCTTTCCGCAGGTCTCGCACGTCTCCTCGGCGGCTTCGGCGTGCGCCTCTTCGCCCGCCTCGTCGTGGACCTTGGGGATGTCGCGCGTGGTCTTGCAGTCGGGGTAGTTCGTGCAGGCGAGGAACTGCCCGTAGCGGCCGAACTTGATCGCCATGTTCGACCCGCAGTTCTCGCACTTCTCTTCCGTGATGATCTCCTGCCGCTTCACGTCGCGCATGTGCGCCTTGGCGGATTCGAGGTCCTTCGTGAACTTCCCGTAGAACTCGGCGAGGGCCTGCGTCCAGCGCATCTTGCCCTCCTCTATCTCGTCCAGTTCTTCCTCCATGTGGGCCGTGTACTGGACGTTGAAGAGGTCGTCGAAGCTCTCGACGAGCAGGTCGTTGACGATCATCCCCAGCTCGGTCGGCCTGAAGCGGCCCTCCTTGCGCTCGACGTACTCGCGGTCCTGTATGACCGTCATGATCGAGGCGTAGGTCGAGGGGCGGCCGATGCCCTTCTCCTCAAGCGCCTTGACCAGGGTCGCCTCCGTGAACCTCGGGGGCGGCTCGGTGAAGTGCTGGTCGGGGACGAGCTTGTTGAGCTTCAGCTCCTCGCCCTGCTCGACGCGGGG
>DASQDI010000122.1:0-9720 GCA_035634255.1 Blastocatellia bacterium | reverse complement strand
CGCCGACCAGGGGGCCGTCCCCTCCTGGTTCCTGACCGTGAACAGGATGGCCGTCCCGTTCTGCCCGTCCACCCAGTTGTTCTCGAAGACGTTCCCATCGACGAGCACCCGCCTAGCGTTCTTCAACTCGAATATGTTCTTGACAGACCAGTGCCTTCCGCCATAATTCGGCTCGTCCACTTTCCATGAGAGAGGCTTGTAGCAGTAGTTGCGGCGGAACTCTATGTCCGACGGCACGAGGTCGGGGATCTTTGGGTCGGCCCCCCCGAACATCACATTCTCGCCCGCGCCTTCGAGGTAGTTGTTGACGATCTTGAACGGCCCCGGCCCATTCCACCCCGCTATCGCCTGCGTGTCGAAGCCGACGCCGTGGCATTCGGAGATGTAGGAATCTATCACGGCCGAGCGCGCGCTGTTGAGCCCGACGCCCCGCGCCAGGGTCGCGTCGGCCCGCCCATGAATGTAGCAGCGGTCGATGATCAGGTCGTGCGGCACCGCGGCCATCGTGTTCTGCACGTCGTTGTTCTCGCCGAACCTGACGAGCCCGTGGTTGAAGGTCACGGTCGGAGCAAGGGCGATCTCTATGCCGACGAACCTGTAATGATGCGGGGCGCTCTGTCCCGCGCGCGTGACGGCCACGATTGCGGGCCCCGCGTCGCGCGCCAGAATCTTCGGCATGGCCGCCGAATGGACGGACGGGTTAACGCGAGTGCCTTCGGCGGGAATCCCCGCGAGATTCGAGGTCTGAATCGTTATCCACCCGCTCCCCGCCTTGTACGGGAGGACGAAGCCATCGGAAGGGGCGATATAAGTAGCGCCCGCATCCAGCACGATAACGTCGCCGGGGTTGGCCGCGTTGAGCGCGGTCTGAAGGTTTCCGCCCGCCGGCACTCTTATCGTGCTCCCCGTGGCAGGCACGTACGCGGTGTTGAGGTAGACTCTCGGCAGCTCGGGCACATGGAGAGACTGGGCCTCGACCATGTTATAGATGGCCGGAAAAGGACTTTTATTAAATTCGCTCACAAGCATGATGGCCGCGAGGATCAAACAGGCTGTCAACAAATATCTCTTCATGATTTCTCACTCGAATGCTTAAAAACGGAAACCTTTATATAGAGGCAGAGCGGAATACAGGGGGTCGGGGCCGGGGGATCGGGGCTCGAATCTACAACTTTCAAGGGGCAGCGATAACAACCTGATGTAGGGGTACCGCGCAACAAGTGCAATGAGTGTGCCTTTGCCTTTTATATCTTTCTGCCGTCAGGGTGAGCGGCCGCGCCGAGCCCGTTTCCTCAGGGGCTTACGCGGGCAATGATAAGTTTGTCTTGAATAACGCTCACTTATGTAAATGGTTATCGCACCCCCGATTATTACTATTGACCGGTGGCTCTGGGCGGGCCTGTGGCGGGCCGATGAGGGCATAACGCGGCTGTCACCTAAAGGAACGTTATAGGAAACGGGTGGAACAGGGGCCAGGGGTCAGGGGTCAGTGGCCGGGGGCCAGGGCGGGAATGGCAACCCTCGCGCTCCTTAATTATTTGAGACCCTCTTTATAGAATCCCCTTCCTTCCCTGACTCCTGACTCCCGACCACTGGCCCCTGCTTTATGGCTTCGCTATAATCTCACCCCGGATCGGTCGGGTAGTTTATTCGGGACTTCATCCGGTTTTCATTTTGTGAGGGATATGATCGAAGTAAAGCGCTCGCCGCTAATGCGCTATGGTGTTGCAGTACTGAGTGTCGTGATCGCCGCGGCTCTGGAGTGGCTCCTGTGGCCGATTATAAAGGACAGCCGCGCCCCTCTCTTCTTCGCCGCCGTGATGTTCAGCGCGTGGTACGGCGGGCGGGGGCCGGGGCTGCTCAGCACCGTCCTTTCGTCCATCGCGCTCGATTTCTTCCTCGCCGAACCGCTTTTCACCCCCTCGCTCTCGTCCGCTTCTCTGGTGAGAGTCGCGATATTCGTCGTGGCGTCTCTGCTGATAAGCTGGCTGACGACCACGCGCAACCGGGCCGAGATCGAGCTTGAAGAGTCGGAGAAGAAGTTCCGGCAGATCGCCGAAAACATCCGCGAAGTATTCTGGGTGTCGGACCCGAAGGCCCGGAAGACGATCTACGTCAGCCCCGCTTATGAAGAGATATGGGGGCGCACGCGCTGCAGCCTGTACGAGGAGCCCGAATCGTTAATCAACTCCATTCACCCCGACGACCGCGAGCGCATAATCTCGTCCATGTACAGGCAGGCCCGCGGGGAGGACACCGACGAGCAGTACCGAATCGTAAGGGCCGACGGGCAGGTCTGCCACATCAGGGACCGCGGCTTCCCGATCAGAGACGCTTCGGGGGACGTATACCGGGTCACCGGCATCGCCGAAAACGTCACCGAGCGCGTGCGGCTCCTGTCTAAAGAACAGGAGGCGAGGCGAGTGGCGGAGGAGACGGCCCACCGCCTTGAGCGGCTGCAATCGGTGACCGCCGCGCTCTCCGGCGCTCTCACGGCGTCTCAGGTCGCCGAAGTCATAGTCGATCAGGGGATCGCCGCGTTCGGGGCCTCCGCCGGGTCCGTGGCCATGTTGAACGCCCCCGCGCGGCAGATAGAGATCGTGAAGGTCATCGGGTACGACAGCGAGACGGTTGAGAAATGGAAGACGTTTTCGTTCGACGCTTCCACCCCGATAGGCGACGCCATAATTAAGGGCGAGGCCGTCTACCTCCAATCCGACGCGGACCGCGTGACGAATTACCCGGCGCTCGCGCAACACCGCCCGACCATCGGCGAGGGGTCGGCCGCGGCCATACCGCTCATAGTAGACGACCGGGTGATCGGCGCGCTCGGGCTCAACTTCAAGGAGAAGAGGAGCTTCAAAGCGAACGACAGGGCCTTCATGCGGGCCCTGGCGCAGCAGTGCGCGCAGGCCCTCGAACGCGCGCGCCTGTACGAGAACGAGCGGGCGGCGCGCAAGGACGCCGAAGTGGCCAACCGCGCCAAGGACGAATTCCTGGCAATCGTTTCGCACGAGCTCCGCACCCCGCTCAACGCCATCCTGGGCTGGGCCGGAATGCTGCGCAGGGGGAAGCTCGATCAGGAGACCTACGCGCGGGCGATAGGGGTGGTGGAGCGCAACGCGAAGGCGCAGGCGCAGTTGATCGAGGACATCCTCGACGTGTCGCGGATCATCTCCGGCAAGTTTCGCCTGAGGGTGGGGCAGGTCGATCTGGCCGCAGTCGTCGCGGCGGCGATAGACGCCGTGAGGCCAGCCGCGGACGCGAAGGGCATACGGCTCGACACCGACATCGAAGCCGGGGCCGGCCTTTCGGGCGACCCGGACCGCTTGCAGCAGGTCGTATGGAACCTGCTGTCGAACGCGGTCAAATTCACCCCCGACGAAGGCCGGATCGAAGTGCGCGTCACCCGCGAGAACTCTCACGCGCGGGTGGTAGTGAAAGACACGGGGCAGGGGATAAACCCGGAATTTTTGCCTTACGTCTTCGACCGCTTCCTTCAGGCGGACGGCTCGTACACGCGCAGGCATGGAGGGCTCGGGCTCGGGCTGGCCCTCGTGCGCCATCTGGTCGAAATGCATGGGGGGAATGTGAAGGCCGAGAGCGAGGGCGAGGGCCTGGGGGCGGTCTTCACCGTGACCTTGCCTCTCAGGAGGACCGGGAGCCTGAAGGCCAATGGCTCCGGCAACGCCGGCCTTTCGGAACCTCCCGGCGGCCCGGCGCAGCGGCCCGAGGGTGCAGGCAAAGAGTCGTACGCGCTCCACGGCTTGCGGGCGGTAGTCGTCGACGACGATTACGAGTCTAGGGAGATGCTCAAGGTGATGCTCGAACACCACGGGGTGGACGTGAGGACATTCGGCTCGGCGGGCGAGGCGCTCGAATTATTGAGGCAGGATAATTCGGGCGGGCCGGACGTTCTGGTGAGCGACATCGCGATGCCCGAGCAGGACGGGTACAGCTTCATCCGCGACGTGCGGGCGCTCGACGGGGGGCGCGCCCTCCCGGCCATAGCCCTCACGGCGCACGTCAGGGCCGAAGACCGCACGCGCGCACTCGCGTCCGGCTACCAGGTGTTCGTGCCCAAGCCGGTCGAGGCGGCCGAGCTGCTTTCGGCAATCGCCTCACTCACGGGGAGGGAGGGTTCCTGAAGGGCTACTCCCATAAAGCGCGAGCCCTGCGCATGGAGCGGCCGAGCAGCACGTCGGCGATGGCTTTTGAAATCGGGAGGCCGGGGACCCTTTCCAGCCAGAAGAACTCGCCCGCGGGGTTTATCTCCAGAAACACGTGCCGCCCCTCGGGGGTGACGATAATATCGACCGCGCCGTAATTGAGGCCGAAGTAGTCCATCAGCCGCAGGAGCCTCGCCTTCACCTCCTCAGGCAGCTCGTACTCCTTCCAGTCGTCGAGCATCGCCAGGCCGTCGCGCCTCCAGTCGTGCGTGGCGCGGTCGGACGACTGGGAATCGATAGAGGCGCTGAAGACTTGATCGCCCACTATCGTCACGCGCAGCTCAAGCGCCTTGGGCACCATCTCCTGAAAAGTCATCGGGCAGAAGCGGAGGTCTTCGAGGTTTTCGAGGTCGGAGGGCGTCACGGGGTTGGTGAAGACCACCTTCTCCATCCCGTCTTCATAAATCGCGAAAGACGAAAGCATCTTGGTGATGATCCTCCCGCCGCATGCCTCCATGAAGCCCCTGACGGAATCGGGGTCGTTCGTGATCAGGGTGCGCGGAGTCTCAAGCCCGATATCGTCGGCCACCCGAAGCTGTAACTGCTTGTTCTCCGCGTGGCGGAGGTAGGGCGTGCGGTCCATGCGAAACGTCTTGAGGCTGGCGAGCAGCCCGTACAGGGAGGCGCGCGCTTCCCCGACGGAAGCCGCGCGGAGCTGCTTGTCCATCGAAGCAGGCAGACGCCCGGCCACGTTGAGCCTGCGGTGCCACAGGGCCGTCACCTCGTTCAGATCGAGGTCGCCTTCGGGGCCGGAAACGGTCACGCGCTCCGACCCCTTTTCGTGAACGTGGATCAGCTTCAGCTCGGTGGGGAAGCGGTCGGTGTCGAAGCGGTAGGCCCTCCCCCCGCGCTCCCTTATCGCGTCGGCCACCATGGAAACGCTCTCGTTATCGTCGCTCTTCGTTATTATCAGAACAGACATTGGAATCTCCCGGGTTATTTTAAAAGGGCCCTCGCTATCGCGTCGGAGATGGGGAGGTCGAGGTCGCGTTCGAGCATGCCCCACTCGCCCCCCGGATTCACTTCGAGAAATACGTGCTCCCCTCGCGGGGTCATGATCAGGTCTATCGCGCCATAGACCAGCCCGAGCCTCGACATCAAAGCTCTCAACGCGGCGGCGACACCGCTCGGGACCTCGCCGCGCGTCCAGAGACACTCCCCCGGCTCCGAAAGCCTCCAATCAACCTGCCCCTTCCCGGAATCCTTCGCGTCTATCGCGCCCGCGAAGAACTCCCCGTCGACGTAAGCGACGCGGAGCTCAAACTCCTTTTCTATCTTTTCCTGAAAGAGCATGGGGCAGTGGCGGAGCAGGCCCGCGTCGTCGAGGTCTTCCTCCCGCACTTCGCTGGTGTAGACGAAATATGGGGCCGCGCCCATGCTGGTCGAAAGCGGCCTGAGCAGTTTCGCCACCATCGACCCGCCCACCTCGTCGAAGAACTCGCGCACGCGCGCCGGGTCGTTCGTGTTCAGGGTGCGCGGGATGGAGAGCCCCGCGTCGCGCGCGAGGCGCAACTGCCTGAGCTTGTTCTCGGCTTCGTGATCCCTGTCGGGGTGGTTCACCCACCGCACGTCGAACAGCCCGTCGAGGAATCCCCTGAGCATCACCGAGGACTCTCTCATGCACATCTGGTGGTATTGCGGGTCGAGGCTCTCGTCCATTCTCGGGCTCCACATCTTGCGCGCCCACACGGCGCGTACGCGCCCAGAGTCGAGTTCCTCCCCGAGGTACGAGATGAAGTGCCCGAGCCCATCGGGCTCTAAGCGGGCCGAAAGCTTCGCCTCGAGCGGGAAGGAGTCGGTGTCGAAACGGAAGGGCCTCGCGCCGCGCCGCGCAATCGCCTCCGCCACGCGATCAATGGTGAAAAAATCTCCGGTGTGTGTCAGCAGCAGTACCGCGTCGCGCGGTGATTTTTTAGGCATAGCCTCAGAGGTTCAAATTCGACCGAAATGTCGAGCCGGTTGTGCCGCGTCGCCCGTGTCTCGCTAGGCCCTAATTGTAACACGGCGCGCCCTCCGGGTAATCATCAGAAAGCCATTTATATAAAGCGGCGGGCCGCGTCCCCTGTTCGAGGGCGCGGCCCGCGGGATCGAAAGCCGTTCTAGGCTGACGGCGGATCGTCGTCGTTGTCGGACGGGTACTTCTGCGTCACGTCCTCATCGCGGTCGGACGGGTACTTCAATGTCGCGCCCGCTTTGATGTTGGTCTTCACTTGAGGGAAGTTCTGGCCTTCCAGGAACCGTACGAAAAACGGTAGCTCGTTCGTATCTTTCATGATTTTCTCCTTTATTAGATTTGAACAAGTTCGGCCCGGCTCGGCTGCGCGGGTCGCGGTCCGCCTTCAAACCTCACCTACATCGGGGCACGATCAATCATTCTCGTCCCGGTCCGACGGGTACTTCAGAGTCATACCCGCTTTGATGTTGGTCTTCACCCTGGGGAAGTCCTCGGCCTCGTGCGCTCCCTGGGTCTCCAGAAACCGCGCGAAGAACGGAAGCTCTTTCGTCTCTTTCATAGGTTTTCTCCTTCGATCAGGTTTGAAGCACGTGCGACCGTCGCAGGCGGCGGTCCGATTTAGTCTTAGCCCCGGTCGGAGGCGTGCCTCGGAGTGTGCTCGACACTGCCTTTGTGGGAATGCATGGCCTTTCAGAAATCGTGTAAAAAGTTTTTTACACGATTCCCGCCAGGCTATATGCCTTATCTGAAAATGTGGTGAGGATGGAATCAGACCGGCAACCCAGGCTTATGAAGTCGGCATCACCGCTCGGCCGAAGCGCGCGCCCGACTCTCCGAAGAGGGGCTTTGATTATGTCTCGTCGCCGTCGGACGGGTACTTCTGAGTCTCGTTAATCTGATCCCGAAGCTTCGACGTGGGATCGATTCCCGCTTTGATATTTGTCTTCACCTGAGGGAACTCCTGCCCTTCGAGAAAACGCGCGAAGAACGGAGTCTCTTTTTTCGTGTCTTTCATGCTTTCCTCCTAATGCTTAGCCGAAATGTGGAGGGTCACCCTCCCGGTTCAATATGTAATATCTATTCCGCCGTGTCAAGATCGGGAGGGAATATTACAAAAGTCGGGGCCGCTACGGGTGGGCGATCACGAGCACGGTCGAGCTGTGGGCCAGGACGCAGTCGAGCGCGCGGCGAAGGCTCTCGGGGTC
The DNA here is from genome assembly GCA_035634255.1 of Blastocatellia bacterium. Classification (GTDB taxonomy): domain Bacteria; phylum Acidobacteriota; class Blastocatellia; order UBA7656; family UBA7656; genus DATLMR01. Next base: position 2,332 of record DASQDI010000122.1, on the reverse strand, counting down.
GAGCGCCGCGAAGCTCTCGTCGAGCACGACCATGCGCGGCCGCTGTAGCAGGGCCCGCGCGATGTAGATGCGGCTGCGCTCGCCGTGTGAGAGTTGCCAGCCGGTCTCGCCCACCATCTGCAACAGGCCCGAAGGCATGCGATCGAGCAGCTCCCCGAGCCCCAGCTCGCGCATCATGGCTTCGGCCCTGTCGAAGCCGCCGGGGCCGGGGGGCCAGCGGTCCCCCATCAGGAGGTTGAAGGCCAGAGTGCCGGTCATCACATGATTTTCATGGAACTGCGGCGCGGCGACTACGCGCGCTTTCCAGCCCCGCGCGCCGAGAGTCCGGTAGTCCAGCCCTTCGAGCAACAGCAGGCCCGAATCGGGGGAACGCAGGCCCACCAGCAGCGACGCGAACGTCGATTTGCCCCCCCCGGAAGGGCCTTCGAGCAGTATGCGGTCGCCCGCGTAAACCTGAAGGCTGCATTGCCGGAAGACCGGCTCGCCCCGCTCCCCGTAGCTGAAGGAGAGGTCGTGGGCGGAGATCAACTTCTCACCGAGGCCGCCGCCCGAGGCTTTCGCGTCCAATATCTCGGAGGGCGAGCCTTTGACTTCGGGCCGCGCGGCCGCCTTGAACAGGACGGCTATCTGATCCCAGGCGATGGACGCGCCCGTGAGTTGAGAGAGGCTCCCGACCATCTTCCCCAACCCCTGATACGCGAGCAACACGCCCCCGATGCCGACCGCGAGCCCGCCCATCGACGCGCCCTCGGCGATCACGGACGGGGCGAGCCCCAGGAACCCGACCAGAAGCCAGCCGCGCGGGACGAGGCCCGCCAGCAGGACGGTCGAGGAGTCGAGCCGCCTTGACGAGTCTATGTATTCCGCGAGGTCCCGGTCCTCGCCCTCGTGCCAGCGCTCGCGCGGCTGCTGGGCCAGTCGCGTGCGATGCCCCACCATTCGCTCGACCAGATCGTTCGTCATGGCGAGGCGCATCTTTGTCCACCCTTCCTGCCGGCGGTAGAAGCGCCAGCTTACGAGCAGGCTGAAACCGAGCCAGACGCAAAAGAGCAGCACATGAAGGGAGCCCCCGGCACCCGCCCCCAGGACAAAGGCGGCCAGCACCAGCTCCACGAGGGCCGTCAGCCCTGAGAAGCCCCCGCTCAGGGCCAGGGTCTCCACGGCCGTCGCTTCCATCACCCGGCCGAGCAGTTGCCCCGCCCCGTCCTTGCGGATGTCCTCGCTGTCGAGCCGCAGCGCGCCGTACAGGAGCCGCTGTTTCAGCAGCGCGCCCGCGCCGATGGAGATGACCCCTTGCAGCCATGCGACCGCGAGCCTGAACACCGTCATGGTTAAGAGCAGGAGCGCCCACGCCATCAGCCACCCGAGATCGAGCCGGCCCTCCAAGGCCCCGCGCCCGATCACCCACCACGAGGCGATCAGGAGGAAATACTGGATCGCCTGCGCAACGACGACGGCCGCCAGGCGGTGCGGTAATCGCAGCTTGATCGCCTGCCGGCGGAAGCTCGCCTGCGGAGCCACGCGCAGGAGCCAGCAGTCGCGCAGAGTCACCGCGCTCAGAGACTCGCGCAGCATCATGGAGCGCACGGACTCTCTCCGGCGCTCCGGCACCTTCGCCTCGTCGAGCAACTGATTCAGCCCCGCAAGCAGGGGGGCTTCGAGCTCCCGGCAGATGGACGCGCGGACCTCGCCCGCTCCGAGGCCATGAAGTCTCTTGTCCGGGCCGAGCACGACGACCTTGCCGCGACGGCCGCCCGCCACGGCCAGAAACTCGACATCGCCGCGCGCCGGGACGCGGACGATGGCCGGGCCGGAGAGCCGGAGCATCTGCTCGACCTCCGAATAAGAGAAGTCCAGGGGCTCGGCTTCGATCCCGACCCACTCGGCCGCCGCTTCGATCCACTGGTCGAGGGCCTCCCGGTCGCCGTTCAGAGCTTCGGGGCTTTCAAGCGATAGAGCGTCATCGGCCATCGATGGGCGTTTGTCGAGCAGGCGGGTCCTGACCGCAAGCTCTTCGATGGCCTCGCCGAGTTTGGAGGCTGGCCAGCAGAAGGCGTTTAAAGAAGAGGTCGCGCTCATTGCTTTTCCCCTTCCACGGTCAGCGCCCCGTCCTCGAGCCTGATCCGCCGCCATGTCCCTCGGGACCACAGCCCCTCGCGCACGGCCTTCTCGGCTTCGAGCAATTCCCGATACCGCGACCGCGGCCTGCGAATGAGGTCTGACGGCGCGCCGTCTTCAACTATGCGGCCTTCTTCGATCACTATGACCCTCTCGAAATTCTGCGTTTCGCTGATGTCGTGCGTTATGCAGAACAGGGTCGCGTCTTCCCAGA
>DASQDI010000121.1:0-44302 GCA_035634255.1 Blastocatellia bacterium | reverse complement strand
GGGCTGGCCGGGGCGATCAAGGAGGGGGGCAGGGGTGCGGGGCGCGGGGTGCGAGGCCGGAGGGTGAGGGACTGGCTGATAGTGGGGCAGGTGGCGGTCTCTTTCATGCTGCTGATCGGCGCAGGCTTGATGTTGCGCTCTCTGCTCAGGCTTCAGGAGATCAACCCCGGTTTCAATCCCGAAAGCGTTCTGGTCATGCGAATCAGCCCCAACTGGTCGAAGCTCACCACGCCGGAGCAGTACCGGAAGCTCTATAAACAGTTGATCGAACGCATGCAGTCTCAGCCGGGGGTCGTCTCCACCGCCATCGCTTCCACCTTCCCTCTGAACCCGACGGGGACGATTAACAACATCTTTTACAGAAATTTTCAGATCGAAGGGAGGCCCATCGCGGACGGAGAGATTGCGCCACGCGCCGATTTTCGGAACGTCTCGCCCGACTACTTCCAAACGATTCGCATGCCTTTGATCAAAGGGCGAACGTTCACGGAGGGGGACGACGAGAAGTCGCCGCAGGTGGCGTTGATCAATCAGTCGATGGCGAGGCACAGGTGGGGGGACGAAGACCCCGTAGGCAAGCGGGTGTCGTTTGACGGGGGGCGGAACTGGGTCGAGATAGTCGGGGTCGTGGGGGACGTGAAGCAGTACGGCCTGAGCACAGACCCCACCGACGAGATGTACGTGCCGCTCGCCCAAAATCCCGGAGGCGGCTACCTGCTCGCCCGCGCGGCTATGGAGCCGATGAGCCTCGCCCTCGCCGCGAGGAGCGCGATTCACGAGGTCGATTCGGAAACGGCCGTGACGAACGTGCAGACACTTGAGCAGGTGAAGAGCGAATCGCTCGCATCGCCCCGGCTCACGACCCTCCTGCTCGGCCTCTTCGCCCTCGTCGCTCTGACGATCACGGCGACTGGGATCGCGGGCGTGATGGCCCTGAGCGTGAATCAGCGCAAGCATGAGCTTGGCATAAGAATGGCCCTGGGAGCCACTCAGGGTAAGGTGCTCGGCATGGTCCTGAGGCAGGGCATGACGATGGTCATGATAGGGCTCGCGCTCGGGTTGGTAGGCGCGCTCCTGCTCACGCGGGTTCTGTCGTCCCTGTTGTTCGCCGTCGAGCCGACCGACCCGCTCACTTACCTTGCCGTGTCTCTGGTGCTTGCGGGAGTCGCGGGGATTTCCTGCTTCGTGCCCGCGCGAAAGGTAACTTCCATCGACCCGATGATCGCTTTGAGAAGCGAGTAGCGGTACCTAAGGGGAGAAGATCATGAGAAAGTCGATTTTAACACTCCTGCTTCTGATCGTTATGCCGCCCTTCAGCCCGGTGACGAAAGCCCAGGCCGAGACGGCCATCGCGATTGAGGGGCTCGATCCTTTAATGCTCATTCAGGGGAAAGAGGCTCAGGGCGACCTGAAGATATCGGTGACGCGCGGCCGGTTCCAGTACCTCTTCGCGAATCCGGAGAACAAGGCCCTGTTTGAAAAAGAGCCCGAGCGTTACGAGATTCAGCTCGGCGGAAGCTGCGCGCGGATGGGGCCTCCCGTCAGAGGGAACCCGGACCTTTACACGGTCTACCGAGAACGCATATACATTTTCGGCAGCACGAACTGCATGAAGGTCTTCGAAGAGGCTCCTGAAAAGTTCGTCAAGCCTGCTTCGGGAGCCGCAGGCCCTCCCCCCGATTCGGGGGCTTTAAAAGAGAGCGGGGCTCCCGTCGAGAAGGCCGCCGCGGCGAGTGTAGTCGCGGGAAAATCGGAGAGCCTTTCGGGCGAGGCTTCCCCTTCGCCCTCCGCCGACTGGTCGCAATGGGGCGGGCCGCACCGCAATTTCAAGTCGGACGTTAAGGGCCTCCCGCCCGCGTGGCCTGAATCAGGCCCGCGACGGCTCTGGAGCCGCGAGCTTGGCGAGGGGTATTCGGCGATAGTGGCCGCCGGCGGGAAGCTCTACACGATGTACCGCAAAGGCGAGCAGGATGTCGTGATATGCATGGAGGCGGGCACCGGCAGGACCGTCTGGGAGTTCGCTTACGCCGCGCCGTTTTCCAAGGATTATGACATGGCCAACGGCCCCGGCCCGCACGCCACGCCTCTGGTCTCGGGCGATAAGGTCTTCGCGGTGGGCGCGACCGGAAAGCTCCATTGCCTGAACAGGGAGAGCGGCAAGCTGCTCTGGGCTCACGATCTGATGGGCGAATTCAAAGGGAATCTTCGCGTGAATGGCTATTCGTGCAGCCCCATCGCTTACAGGAACACCGTGATCATGATGGTGGGCGGGCCGGGCGCTTCAGTGATCGCGTTCAATCAGGCCGATGGCTCGGTCGCGTGGAAGAAGCATGACTTCAGGAACTCGACCTGCTCCCCTCTGATAATAAACGTCGCGGGGCAGGACCAGCTCGTCGCTTTCATGTTCGGAGAGATCGTGGGCCTCGACCCCGCGACGGGCGACCTGCTGTGGACTCACCCTCACGCCACCGATTACGGGCTCAACACCAGCACGCCCGTCTGGGGAGACGACAACCTGTTGTTCGTCAGCTCCGGCTATAACGGGGGCAGCCGCGTCATCAGGCTGGTCAGGGAGGGCGGCAGGACTAGGGTCGAGGAAGTCTGGGCGAATCGGTTGATGCGGGTCCATTTCGGCACGGCCATTCGGGTGGGCGATTACGTCTACGGCTCAAGCGGAGACTTCGGCCCCGCACCTCTTACGGCCGTAAACGTCAAGTCGGGTCAGGTCGCATGGAGGGACCGCAGCCTCGCGCGCGCCTCATTCATTTACGCGGACGGGCGGTTCATCCTTCTGGACGAAGACGGCCACCTCGCCCTGGCCACCCCTACTCCCGAAGGCCTGAAGGTCCAATCGAAAGTGGAGCTGCTGGCGAACAACTCGTGGACGGTGCCGACCCTCTCGGGCACGCGGCTTTACGCGCGCGACAGAAAGACCGTCCTGGCCCTCGACCTGAAATGATAAGCACAGCGATACCCTATATAGCTACCTGAGATCGAAAAGCCGTCGCACCCATCCGACTAATCTCCGGGCATGGCCGGCCTCGGCATCCCGGAGTTGCCCAATATATTTCTCAGGCTTTGCCACCGAGCCGCCATATCCACATCCGCGTCGAGAATGATGCCGAGACTTTCAAGCTCAGTGGCGAGGATTTCGACATCAAGCGTATCGAGGAGATTGGCTATGCCTTGTTTGTCCTTAACTCGATAAATTTTTGGAATGGCGTGGTGATTTAGCAGGGCGTAAAAGACGTGTTCATCAGTCTTGCCTTCGACTAATATTACTCGCTTATCGGCCAATATCAGCGCACCTCTATCTGTTCTCTGGTTGCGATGCTCAACTGCCGCTCACTGAACAAAGTCGCTCCTATCCCGGATTCCTTATTCTCCAGGCGGATCAACAGCCCGTCTTCCAGATCAGTCAATGCGATCTCGTCCCAGAGTTGAGAAATACTTGGCGGGCTTAAACCGTTAGCCCTGATAAAGTGACAGGGTATGATGTTCGGGTCTATGTTTAAGGGGAGGCCGATGCTGACCAATTCCCTCGCTGTTCTCTTCTGTAACGGACCACTCGACGCCAAGCCGGAGAGTTCCGTCAGGGGAATTTACAGGTCCTATAGTTATTACTTTGTTGAAATTTCTGAGGTCCACGTGTCCATGAAACAGATGCCTGATGTCCCATATTCTTTCTTGTGATTTAGTCGTGTCTTCCGAGATGAATTCTACGGATTCCTCTCGTGACCTCAAAAGCTCAATTAGAACGTGAGAGCCGGCTCTTTGGGTGTACAGCCACAGGGCTTCGAGCAAGGTGGACTTGCCAACATTATTTTCCCCTACGATAAGGTTGACTCGACCGGGTTGTTCTATAAGCAGGGTTTGTAAGCGCGAAACTCGTTGATTCCCAGCGAAGGTAAAAGGAGGTTCTGCATAACATCACCTTATAAAATCCATTCAAATCCTGCGTTATTGAAAAATCTAAGCAGAGTATGTGGCGGATGAAAGCTGCCGCCAAGCGAAAGGCTATGAGGTTGTCGCCTGCTCGATGGTTGTTGATCGTTTCGCCCGCTTTGTATACCATCACGTTGCATAATGACCTTGCACGACACTGAGCCGGGAGGGACGGGGAGACGGAAAGGCGCGGGCGGGGAAGCCCGCGAAGCCCTGAATAATGACCGGGCGACGCTTTACCTCGGCGATGCGCTCGCGGGGATGGAGCGGTTCGAGGACGGATCGTTCGACCTCGCCATCGCCGACCCTCCCTACGGCGCTTCCACCCCCTCGCTGTGGCGTTTGCGGCCCGACCACGGCCTGAGCGGGTTCGGAGGGGGCTGGAAGCTCGCGGGCCACCAGTGGGACATGCTGTCGGGCGTCGAGGGCTTTCAATTCACTCTCACCTGGCTCTCCGGGCTCGGCCGACTGGTCCGGCCGGAGGGCTCAATCTGGATACACTCGACCTACCACAACTCCGGCCTCGTAAACATCGCCTGCCAGATACTCGGCCTTGAGATCATCAACGAAGTCGCGTGGTACAAGCGGAACTCTTTCCCGAACCTCTCGGCCCGGAGGCTGACCGCGAGCCACGAGACGCTCATCTGGGCGCACACCGGCGGCCCTAACAACCGCGTGTACCAATTCAATTACGAAGAGGTGAAGGCGGCGAGCTTCGCCGGGGACTCTCTGAAATCGCCCGGCAGGCAACTGCGCACGGTCTGGGACGTGCCGAATAACAAGGGGCCGGACGAGCTGCTCTATGGCAGGCACCCGACGCAGAAGCCGCTCAGGCTCCTGTCTAGAATGTTCATGATTTCCGGCCTGCGGGGAGGGAAGTTCTTCACCCCTTTCGCCGGGGCGGGCAGCGAGATGGTCGCGGCCGTACGGTACGGCATGCACGCGACCGGCTTCGAGCTCGACCCCGGATATTGCGAGATCGCCCGCCGACGCCTCGCCGACGCCTCATTAAAAAAATAATTTTCTCCGCCGAGGGAATATTACGCGCCGCGCCCGGCATAAACCATTTGAGTGCCTGAATCGGGCGACTCTCAGGGGCGGTGAATTCCCGCGAGGTCCGGCGGGAAATAAGGGCCGAAGATTTCGGGGCTGCCGCGTCGCCTTGCGTGAGCGACCTGTTTCGGTGAGGGTAAGGCGAATGAGCATAATCAGGTTCGGGCAGAACGATTGCCCGCGAATCAGAGAATACCTCGATTCTTATATGAGCAACGATCTGCCCGTCGAGACCAGCCGCGGGGCATCGAACCATCTGGAAAAATGCGGCGGATGCTCCGATGCGTTGCAGGCGCGATTGCGAATCAGGGGCCTCCTGCGCGACGCGGTGGCGGAAGGCAAGGCCCCCGCAGGGCTGGAATACAGGATTCGCCAAAGCATTCGCCAAAGCATTCGCAGAGAGGCGGCGGGATTCGAGACCCCGGCTATCTGGCCTTCATCGTCTCCGGCATGCGGGAGGGGGAGAACCTTGGGATGCTCGCGCGGCTCGCCCCCGGCGTGCGCGATTTTCTGTCGAGGGCGCGGGGCGAATCGGCATCGACCCATCGGAGGGATTCCGGCCGTCTCTTCCGCTGATCGCCCTACGCATGCCCGAGCGCGATTATGGAGCAGGTGAATGAGCCGGGGTTGCCTCCGAGATTGTGCGCGAGCCCGAGCTTCATGTCTTTGACCTGCCGCTCCCCCGCCTGCCCGAGCAGTTGGTTGTATATCTCGTAGAGCATCCGCAGGCCACTCGCCCCGATTGGGTGGCCGAATGACTTGAGCCCGCCGTCGGTGTTCACCGGCAGGTCGCCTTTGAGCGTGAACGAGCCCGCGTCTATGTCCGCCTTCGCCTTGCCCGGCTCCGAGAACCCGAGGTCCTCATAAATAATCAGCTCGGTTATGGAGAAGCAGTCGTGGACTTCGGCCATGCTGATCTCTTTGCGCGGGTCTTTGATCCCGAGCTGGCCGTAGACCTGACGGGCCGCCGCCTTCGTCTCCGGGAAGCTGGTGAAGTCGAAGTCGGGGTCCATGCGCCCGGTGCCGGGGCCGACCGCGAGCCCCATCGCTTTGATGAGCACGTAGTCTTTGGTGAACCGCGGCGCGAGGTCCGCGCGCGTGATAATGGCGGCCGCGGCCCCATCGGTGGTCGGGCAGCAGTCGAGCAGCCCGAGGGGCGAAGCGATCATCGGGGCCTTCATCGCCTGCTCGACGGTGATCTCTTTCTGGAAGTGGGACTTCTTATTCCGCGCGCCGTTGAAGTGGTTCTTGACCGAAATCTTCGCGAGCTCTTCCTTGCCGATCCCGTACTTGTGGAAGTACCTGTTCGCGGCGAGGGCGAAGGCCCCCGGAGCCGTGTTGCCCGCGCCTATGACGCTCGAGGCCGCGCCCGGCAGCCCCGAATACCCGCTGTCTTTCAGCTTCTCGAACCCCGCGACGAGCACCACGTCGTAAGCGCCCGCCGCGACGGCGAAGGCCGCGTTGCGCAGGGCGTCCTGCCCGGTGGCGCACATGTTCTCGACGCGGGTCACGGGGATGTACTGGAGCTTGAGCGGGCGCGAGAGCGCCTGGCCCGAGATGCCCGAGGTCAGGGTGCCGACCCACCCGGCTTCGACCTGCGCGGGCTCTATGCCCGCGTCCTCGAAGGCTTCGTACGCGGCCTCGACTATCAGGTCTTCGGCCGACTTGTCCCAGTGCTCGCCGAACTTCGTGCAGCCCATCCCGATTATCGCCACGCGGTCGCTGAGGTTCTTCATCATCCGTCTCCTTGCTGGCAAGTCATATCAAATCGGTGGTGGCGAGTCAACTTTCCGGGCTTCGCGGGGGCGGCCGCCTTGATTTCGCGACGCCGTATGCCATATTCTTCCCGCCGACTTTCAAAGTTTTACAGCAACACTCGGAATTCATATGCGGACCTTATTCAATTTCGGAGACCACCATGTCTGAGACGAAGATCAACAGGAGAGATTTCGTTAAGTCCGTCGCCGCGGCCGGGGTGGCCGCCTCCGCGCTCGGCCGCGTGCGGGGCGTGCAGGGCCGCGTGATCGGGGCGAACGACCGGATCAACATCGGCCTCATCGGGGCGGGCGGCCGCGGCCGCGACCTGCTGAGGTGGTCGATGGAGACGGGGAAGAGTCCCGACACCCCTGCGCGCGTCGTCGCGGTCGCGGACGTCTACGCGAGGCGCAAGCGCATGGCGCAGGAGATGGCCTCCTGCGACGGCTACCTCGATTACCGCGAGGTACTCGAACGTAAAGACGTCGACGCGGTCATCATCGCGACGCCCGACCACTGGCACGCGCGCATGGCGATTGAGGCGATGGAAAGGGGCAAGGATGTCTACCTCGAAAAGCCCATGACTCACACGGTCGAAGAGGCGAGGAAAGTTTACGAGACGGTGAAGAAGACGGGCCGCGTGATGCAGGTGGGGTCGCAGACCACGAGCTCGGACCAGTGGTGGAGGGCGCGGAAGGCGATTCAGGATGGGATGATCGGCAAGCTCGTGATGAGCCAGGGCTCGTACCACCGCAACTCGATGGCGGGGGAGTGGAACTGGAAGATCGACGAGACGGCCGGGCCCGACGGCAAGGGCGACGACTTCATCGACTGGAAGATGTGGCTCGGCGACGCGCCGAAGCGGAAATTTGACGCGGACCGCTTCTTCCGCTTCCGCAAGTACTGGGACTATTCCGGGGGGATCGCGACCGACCTCTTTTATCATGTGATGGCCCCATTCAACCTGTGCTGGGGCGAGGCGCAGTTCCCCTACAGGGTCACGGGGAGCGGCGGCATATACGTCTTCAAGGACGGGCGCGAAGTGCCCGACACGTTCACGCTCGTGGCCGACTACGCGAAGGAGCACTCGGTCGTGCTCAGCTCCACCATGACCAACACGACGCACATCCCCGGCCTGATCCGCGGGCACGAAGGCACGATAATGGTGGTCCCTGAAGGCAGGTTCGAAGGGCGCGTAGACCAGATCGTGGTCGCTCCGCAGGCCCTCTTCAGGAAGGGCTTCGAAGAGAAGTTCGGCGCGGCCGAAGTCGTGATGAAGGTTGAGCCGCGCCAGTCGCACATGGAGAATTTCCTGCGCTGCGTGCGCACGCGCGAGACGCCCGTGCTCGACGCGCTCACGGGGTACAAGGCCCAGGTCGCCATCAGCATGTCGGTCCGGTCGTACCGCGAGGGGCGCGTGCTCTACTTCGACGAGCGCAGGCAGAAGGTGGTCGACTCTCCCCCGAAGAGGCAGTGAATTTCGCGGCTCTGATTCCGCGTCATGTCTTGTGTGCGGTTCCGCGAAGTTAATCCGAGTCACGGGTGAAAGCGATATGAGAAAATTTCCGCGCGAGTTTTCGGACCTCCTTACGCCTCACGGCAGGAGCGTCCTGAACGGCGAAGAGGGGTCGGCCTGCTCGCTCTTCAACGGGTCGAAAAAGTATTTCGTCATCCTCGAAGACCTGATCGAAAAAGAGAAGGCCGACTCCTGCCTTAGGCTGCTGGACGAGCACGTTTACCCGCTGCTGGCCCCGATCCGCAGGGCGATACCGCGCGAGTCGATCACGGGGATGAAGGAGAATTACGAGGAGGCCCTGCCCAAGACCGTGCGGGCGAAGACGGCTTACCTGAGGAGGCGCAGCGCGCGCTCGTTTAGGGCGGCGGAAAAGATCGGGCTGCTCGACATGATGCGCTCGGAGAGTTTCGTCCGATTCGTCGAGTCGGTCTCGGGCCTCGGGCTCGATCACTCGGGGTGGGGGTATCAGGTGCTTTGCTACGAGCATGGGGATTACGCGGGGCCGCACAACGACCACCACCCGGAGAACGAAGATTACAGGGACGGCTTCGTGGACTTCCACATAATGTTCACCAACGAGGCGGTCGATCACCACTGGCTCGTCTACCAAAACAACTGGCACTTGTCGGAGATAGCGAACATCAACCTGCAAGGGGCGGTCTCGGTCTACAAGCTCCCCTTCTGGCACTACACGACGCCGCTCGTCGCGAAGGCCGGGCGCGAGCATGAGGCCCGCCGCTGGCTCCTGCTCGGTACTTTTCGCATTAAGAGGTGATTAAGAAGTGATTAAGAATTTCCCCTTGCTTTGCTTCGGGCGCGCGACGCGCGAAAGTCTCTGAGCGTCTTTCGCGCAAGAGGCATCGTTAGGGAGTTGTGCATCCGCTGGAACCACCAGAGCAGACGCCCGTAGAAGGGGAAGACTATTATCGCCTTATTGCGCTCGACGCCTCGTAAGATCAGCCTCGCCGCCCGTGTCACGTCCATCAGCCTGAAAGGTATCCGGTCCAGGATGTCTTTTTGTCTCGAATGAACGTAGATGGCCGCGTCGAATATCCCGGTCTGAATGAATCCGGGGCAGACCACGCTCACCTTCACGCCGAACTCTTCGGCCTCCGCCCTCAGCGAAGTGGAGAGGCCCACCACGGCGCTTTTCGTCGTGGCATAAGGGATCATCGTCGGGGACCCGACCAGCCCTGCCAGAGACGCCGTGTTGACTATGTGGCCGAACCCCTGTTCGACCATCGCCGAATATGCGGCGCTCGTGCCGTAGATCACGCCCCACAGGTTCACGTCGATGATGCGACGCCAGTGGTCGAGGCTGAGGTCGCGCAGCTCGCCCGCGATGGCTATGCCCGCGTTGTTGAACATGTAATCCAGGCGACCGTGCTCCGAGATCACTCTATCGACGAGGGCCTGAACCTCTTCCGCGTTCGAGACATCGAGGTGCGCCGCGTGCGCCCGCCCGCCGCCTTCCGCCAGGCCCGAAGCCAGCCGCGCGAGGCCCTCCCTGTGAATGTCCGCCATGACGAGCGTCGCCCCGGCGCGGCCCAACTCTTCGCAGAGCGCGCGCCCGATGCCGGAGGCGGCCCCGGTGACGAGGACGATTTTGTCTTTGAACTTGTTCATTTGAGCTGGCCGAGGCGCTTGAGCAGCTTATAGATGTCGAAGGCCGTGCCGAACAACCCGATGAAGAGGCCCACCAGAAACCAGAGCGGGGCCGTGTCGTAACTCTTATCGATGTAGTGGCCGATCACCGCGGGCACGCCAATCATCCACGGGATCGCCAGCACCAGCCCTATCGCGGCGACCGACTGCCGCCAGCTCGGGCCGCCGTCCTGTTTGTTCTTGTCAGACGACATAACTCTGGCATCACCCCAGGATCACTCCGGCGTCACCTCGGCTTCGCCCTAACCGGGCGGCGCGTTCGACGGGCGCGATTGCGGCGGAGTCGGTGAAGCCTGCGGGGAAGGCGGGCCGCCGATCTTGAGCCCCGACGACGTTGCGGCCTTCTGCGTCAGGTCTATTATGCGTTGGGGGAAGATGCCCATGAGCATGACGAGCAGGGCGGCGACTCCCAGGGCGACCTGAAGGGAGGGCGCCAACCTGATCGGCTGCGGCTCCGTCGAGGGCTCGATGTACATGGCGCGGATGAAGCGGATGTAGTAGTAGAGCGACACGGCGCTCATCACCACGGCGAGCACGGCGAGCCGCACGAGCCACGGGTTGCCCGTCTCTATCAACCCCGCGAAGAGGTAGAACTTGCCGATGAATCCGGCCGTGGGCGGTATGCCTCCGAGCGAGAGCAGGAAGATGGTCATCATCACGGTGAGCCAGGGCGCTTTCCGCATCAGCCCGTTGAGGTCTTCGAGTCGGTCGCCCGCGATCCCGCGCCGCCTGAGCGCTATTATGCAGCCGAAGACCCCCAGGTTCATGACCGTGTAGATGAAGAGGTAGATTATGAAGCCCGTGTACCCGGTCGTGTTGCCCGCGATGAGGCCGAGCAGGGTGTAACCCGCGTGCGAGATCGAAGAGTAGGCGAGCAGGCGCTTGGTGTTCGCCTGCGTCAGGGCCCCCAGGTTCCCCCATACCATCGTCACCGCGGAGACCACCCCGAGCAACAAGGCCCATCCGGGCAGGGCGGCGACGCCAGTGACGGAGTCCCCCTGAATCGCGGTCCTCAGGTCGGGCATGCCGTAGAGGAAGAGGCGTCCGAACATCGCGAAGCTGGCGGCCTTGACGGCCACCGACATGAAGGCCGTGACCGACGTGGGCGCGCCCTCGTAGGCGTCGGGGGCCCACATGTGGAAAGGGACCGCCGCGACCTTGAAGAACATCCCGGCCGCCATCAGGATCATCGACAGCAGCACGAGGTACCGCATGTCGGCCGACGTGCTGCCGGGCGTGTTTGGGTAGAGGTTGAAATTCGAGACGGCGACCTTGGGCAGGGCGCTCGCGATGTCCGCGAGGTTGGTCGAGCCAGTGAGCCCGTAGATCATCGAGATGCCGTACAGCAGCACGCCCGACGAGAAGGCCCCGAGCAGGAAGTACTTCATCGCCGCCTCGTTCGACCTCTGGTCGCGCCTCAGGTACCCGACCAGGATGTAGACCGATATGGCCATCAGCTCAAGCGAGATGAACAGCGTCAGCAGGTCGATGCCCGAGGCCATGAACATCATGCCGACGACTGCGAACAGTATCAGGGCGTAATACTCGCCCCTCTGCTCGCTCTCGACCTCAAGGTACTTGATCGCCAGCAGGATCGACAGGCCCGCGCCGATCAGGAACATCAGCTTGAAGACGATGGCGTACGTGTCCAGTACTATCATGTCGAAGAAGCCTTTTTGCGACAGCCCCCCGCGCACGACGTTGTAGTAGGCCCCCCCGAGCGAGACGAGCGAGAACCCGACCCCCGCGAGGCTCACCCACGCGACGACCTGCTTGCGGTCCCTCGGCAGCATCACGTCGAGCACGAGGGCCGCGCAGGCGAACAGGGTCAGTATGACTTCGGGCATGATGAGCTGGGCCGTCTGGCCCATGATCACCTGGAGGTCTATCGGGGCTGAAGTAGCTTGTATCAGTGCTTGCATCGTCTACCTTTTGCGAGTACCTTTCGCGGGCGGCCTAAAGCGCCCGCGTATCACCTCGTCACTTCCGGGTCAACGCCTGCCTCGGGCTCGGCCGCGGGCTCGCCCTCGCGACCGTCCTCGGCCACCTGAGACTTCTCGAAGTAGTCGGGCACCACCTGCGCGACCACCGTCTCCGTCTGCGGGTTGATAAAATCGATCAGGGGCTTCGGGTAGATCCCGATCCAGAAGATCAGGAAGATGAGCGGCGCGAACTGCCAGGCCTCCCGCCCGTTCAGGTCGGGCAGCTTCTCGTTGAGGCGGTTGGTGACCTGCCCGAAGAAGACCCTCTGGTAGAGCCAGAGCATGTAGGCCGCCCCGAGGATTATGCCGAGGGTCGCGAACCCGGCCCACCACACGTTGGCCTCGAACGCGCCCCTGAGCGTCAGGAACTCCCCGATGAAGTTGTTCATCAGGGGCAGGCCGAGCGAGGAGAGCGTCACTATCAGGAAGATCGTCGAGTAGACAGGCATGACGTGAGCCAGCCCCCCGAACTCGGCGATCTCGTAGGTGTGCCTGCGCTCGTAGAGTATCCCGGCGAGCATGAAGAGCGCGCCCGTGGAGATGCCGTGGTTGATCATCTGCAACACGGCCCCGTTGATGCCGTTCGGGTTGAGGGCGAAGAGGCCGAGCATCACGAAGCCCAGGTGCGAGACGGACGAGTAGGCTATCAGCTTCTTCACGTCCTTCTGCGCCATGGCCACGAGCGCGCCGTAGATGATGCCGATTATGGCGAGTATGACCATCACCTTGCGCACGGTCGGGTGCGTGGCCGCGTCCGGGAACATCGGGAGCGAGAACCGCATAAAGCCGTACGTGCCCATCTTCAGCAGCACGCCGGCCAGTATGACCGAGCCCGCCGTCGGCGCGTCGTAGTGCGCGTCGGGCAGCCACGTGTGGAAGGGGAACATCGGCACCTTGATCGCGAACGAGAGCGCGAAGCCGATGAAGAGCCAGATGACCAGGCTCATCCCATAAACGGCCTTGATGTGCGGGCCGATGGCCGTGAGCGCCGTTATGTTGAAAGAGCCGCGGCTGTAGCCGGAAGGCAGGTTGTTGGCGGCGGCGCGGTTGATCGCGTCTTCGGCCATGTTGTACATCTTCACGTTGGGCTGGCCCGTGACCGGGCTCGTCGCGAGCCGCCGCGCCGTGGCGAGGACCGCCTGTTTCTGCTCCTGGGTCTTGACCATTTCGGGGAAGATGAAGAAGAGCTTCAGGACCGCGAGCAGCATCACCACCGAGCCGACCAGAGTGTAGAGGAAGAACTTGATGGCGGAATACAGGCGGTTCTTGCCCCCCCATATCCCTATCAGGAAGTACATCGGCACGAGCATCACTTCCCAGAAGATGAAGAAGAGGAAGAGGTCGGCCGCGACGAACGCGCCGATCATGCCGCTTTGCAGCAGCAGCAGCATGATGTAGTACTCTTTCTCCCGGCCCTTGTCGCGGATGTAGGACCACGAGACGACCACCCCGATCACGCCCAGCAGCGTCGTCAGCATCACGAGCACGAGCGACAGGCCATCGACGCCCAGTTGGTACCGCGCCCCGATCAGGGGTATCCACTCGTAGTTCTCGATGAATTGCAGCCCGCCGAGGGCCTTGTCATACCCCGGCCCCGCGCCCTTCAGCCCCGTCAGCAGGGGGATCGAGATCAGGAAGCAGAGCCCGATCCAGATGTTCGCGAACCAGCGGATCGCATTGTTCTTCGCCTTGTTGAAGAACAGGAGTATGATCACGCCAACGGTGGGGAGCCACGTCACCCACGACAGGATGCCGATCCCCAGTATCTCGATTTGGCCCATAGCCAGAGTCTCCTTTGATTGCGTGTGCGAACCGGCTTCGGGTCAACCGTCGTGGCCCGAAGGGCGGTGTCTCAGATCAATATCTCGAATCGACCCTACCTGCCCGCGATGGCCCTGAAAGTCAGCATGACCGCGGGGAACAGGTAGAGCACCAGAATGACGAAGAGCCCCGCCGCGAATACGAAGGCGTAGTTCTGCCAGTGGCCCGTCTGCACCGCGCGGAATATGAACGAGCTCCAGAAGGTCACCTTCCCCGTGGCGTTGACCGCGAGGTCCACGACGTACTTGTCCCAGGCGTTGGAGATCGCCGCGCCCCAGCGGGTGAGCCACCCGGTCCCGTTCACCCCCCCGTCGACCACGCGCGCGTCCACCTTCCAGAGCCCGCTGTTGACCCTCTTGCCCGCCTCTACCCCCTTCACGTCGAGCAGGTAGTCCCAGTACCACTTGTTGAAGCTGAGCGTGTAGAGCGGGCGCAGGCGCTCGCCCCAGACGCGCGGGAGTTCCGGGCGCTTGAGGTAGAACAGACGGCCCAGGTATATCCCCGCCCCGGCGATTGCGAGCGAGAGCACGATCAGCACGTACTCCATCGGGTTGACCGCCCCGTGCGCGGCCTCGCCGTGCGCCGAGGCTTCCCCGGCCGCGGGTATCTTCGCGATCACGGGGTCGAGCCAGCGCTCGAACAGGTTGATGTTCGCGTGGCTCCCGAACAGGGCGGGGAAGGCGTGCGGTATCCCGATCAGGCCGACGAAGACGGAGAAGAATGCGAGCACGATGAGCGGGACGGTCATGCTGCGCGGCGACTCGTGCGGCTCGAAATGCGCGTGGGCCCCGCGCGGGTCGTGGGCGTCGTGCGCCCCGACGTGCTCGCCCGGCTGGTGGTGCGGCCGGTCCCCGGCCGAAGCGGTTACGGCGTCGTGCGCGGCATGGTCTTTGTCGTGCGCGGAGGCGTGCGCCTCGTCGGCCTCGCCGCCCGCGTGGATTTTGCGGAACCGCTCCTCGCCCCAGAAGGTGAGCGCCATCAGGCGGGTCATGTAGAAGGCCGTCATCCCTGCCGTGAAGAACGCGACGAACCAGAGGATCTTACCCCCGCCGAACAAGTGGGTGTCGAAGGTCTTCCACAGTATCTCGTCCTTCGACCAGAAGCCCGCGAACGGGATGATGCCGCAGATGGCCAGCCACCCCATCATCATGGTCTTGTAGGTGGTCGGCAGGTATTTCTGGAGCCCGCCCATCCGCGGCATCTCCTGCTCGTGGTGCATGCCGTGGATGACCGAGCCGGAGCCCAGGAAGAGCAGGGCCTTGAAGAATGCGTGGGTGAAGACGTGGAAGATCGCCGCGACGAACGCGCCGACGCCCGCCGCCAGGAACATGAAGCCGAGCTGCGACACGGTCGAGTAGGCGAGGACCTTCTTGATGTCCGTCTGCGTGATCCCGATTGTCGCGGCGACGAATGCCGTGAGGCACCCGATGAGCGCGACCACCAGCATCAGGGTGATCGACCTCTGGAAGATGAAGTTGGTGCGCGTGACCATGAATACGCCCGCCGTCACCATGGTCGCGGCGTGGATGAGCGCCGACACGGGGGTCGGGCCGGCCATCGCGTCCGGCAGCCAGATGAAGAGGGGTATCTGCGCGCTCTTGCCCGTCGCCCCGATGAAGAGCCCGAGCGCGAGCCACGACATCAGCCCGAACTGCCACAACTGCTCGACCGGGTAAGGCCCGATCAGCCGCGCGACTTCGGTGAACTGGAGGGTGCCGAAGGTGGCGAACACGCCCATGATGGCGAGGGCGAAACCGAAGTCCCCGATGCGGTTGACTATGAATGCCTTCTTCGAGGCGTCCCCGGCCTCGCGTCGGTCGAAGTAATAGCCGATGAGCAGGTAGGAGCAGAGCCCGACGCCCTCCCACCCGACGAACATGATCATGAAGTTCGAGCCCATCACGAGCAGGAGCATCATGAACATGAAGAGGTTCAGGTACGAGAAGAACCTGTAGAACCCCTTGTCGCCGTGCATGTAGCCCGTGGCGAAGACGTGGATCAGGAAGCCGACGAACGTGACGACGAACATCATCACGAGCGAAAGCTGGTCGATCTGGTAGCTCCACTCGATGGAGAAATTCGCGAGCCCCCCTTCCTGCCCGAGCGTCTTGTGCGCGCGGCCTCCGGGCAGCCACGTGAACGAGTGCGGGAAGCCGCCCGACTCGCTCGTGATGTAGGGCCTGTCGCCGTTCGCGGGAGCGTAGTTGGCCGCGTAGTCGTAGAACGCGCCGAGCGTGAGGACGAGCGAGGCGAGTATGACCCCGCACGCGACGAGGGAGACGGCGCGCTCGCTGAGGCGCAGCCTTCGGCCCAGTAGAAAGTTGATCAGGAAGCCGAGCAGAGGAAAGATCGGAATAAGCCAGACAAGTTTTAGCATAGAATTATCACCGGGCTTCCGGCCCCGCCCCGCCGCGCCAGCCTGATTCGAATCAGGCGAATCGTCCGGCGCCTGTCGCGGGCGAGGGCCGTCTGCTGATCCTTGCTTCGATCACCACTTCAGTAGATCAATCTCGTCAATCGCCACCGTCTCGCGGTTGCGGAACAGGGAGATGACGATGCCCAACCCGACGGCCGCTTCCGCCGCCGCCACCACTATCACGAAAATCGTAAAGACCTGGCCCGATAGGTGGTTGACCTCAAGCCCCTTGGCCGCGAACGCCGCCTGGTTGAGCTGAAGATAGCGCGAGAAGGCGATCAGGTTCAGGTTGACCGCGTTCAGTATGAGCTCTATCGACATGAAGATGATGATGATGTTCCTGCGCGAGAGGACGCCCGCCACTCCGATGACGAACAGCAGGAAGCTGAGCATGATGAAGTTGATGGGCGTGGGCTCGAATCGCTTGACGAACGGCTCGCTCGTGGCTTGCAGCAGCGCGGTGACACTGAAGAGCGCGCCAATGGCAAAACTGATCACAGCGTCCTCCTAGTCGAATCGGTAAACAATCTAAACTCAGTCGTGCAGCTTCTCCTGCTTCGTGCCGCGCGCGAGCAGCACCGCGCCCACTATCGCCACAAGCAGCAGGAGGGAAGCGATCTCGAAGGGCAGGGCCGCCTGTTTGTAGAGCGCCTCCCCGACGTTCTGCGTGTCGCTCGAAGTGGAGCCCGCGCCCGAGCGCTGGCCGGTCAGGTTGCCGCTGTCGGAGGCGGCCTGGCTCGCCACGACCGAGTCGGGCGGGCGGAACGCCCCCTGCGCCGGCTGTATCGCGAAGAAGACCGAGAGCGCAAGCATGATGGCTATGCCGACGGCCCACCCCATCTGCGACGTGTAGAGCTTCACCTGCGATTCCTCTTCGGCGCGCGTCTGCACGAGCATGATGACGAAGAGGAACAGCACCATCACCCCGCCCACGTAGACGAGTATCTGGACGCCCGCGACGAACTCCGACCGTAGGAGGATGAAGAGCAGGGCGACGTTGACGAGGGTGGAGATCAGGAACAGGGCCGAATGGACCGCGACCCGCGCCGTGACCACGAGCACACCCATCACGAGCGTCATCACAGCCAGCACGTAGAATATTACCGCCTCCCACCCCTGTAGCTTCATCGCCTCAGCCTCCTTCTCCGGGCCGCCGGCCCCGGCCTCACTTCGTGTAGCGGACGTAGTTTATCCCTTTTTCCAGCATCTCGCGGTCCCACCGGAAGCCCGAGCGGTGGTAGACGGCGAGCTCGAAGCTCTGCGTCAACTCAAGGCAGTCGGTCGGGCAGGCCTCCGAGCAGAGGTTGCAGAACATGCAGCGCGAGGTGTCGAAGGTGAAAGTGGTGAGCACCTTCTTCTTGTTCACCTTCTCGCCGTCGCGCACTTCGCGGCGTATCGAGCCGACCTCGATGCAGTCGACCGGGCAGGCGAGCGCGCAGAGGTCGCACGCTATGCAGAGCGTCCCGCTCGTGTCGGGGTCGAGGTTCAGGCGCGGCGCGCCGCGGAACCGCTCCGACACGCGCGCGGGCTCGAGCGGGTACTGCTCCGTGTAGATCGCCTGGTTCGGGTTGCCGCCGTCGCGCGGCTCGTAGAAGGCGCGCAGGTTGTACTTGAAGGTCAGGGCCAGCCCCTTGAAGAGGTCGAGCAGGAGCAGACGCCTGATCAGCTCTCCCAGGGTGCGTTTCCTGACGGGTGTAATTGCTGCTGACATAAATCACCTATAAATTTTCGCTGTCACTGAGCGCTCCCCGCCGCCTGCGGCTCGGCGCTCTTTTGAATTCTCTCGCGGCGGAGATTCATCTGAAGCTGGCGCTGCTCGTGCAGGTTGAAGTCGCGAGACCTGCGGTTGATGGTCGCGAGCAGCAGCCACACCAGGGGGATCGTGACCGCGAACCCCGTGGCGATGAAATAGAGCTTGCCCCACGCGGTCGGGACGAGCCGCTCGCCCATCTGCGTGGCCTGCGACTGCATGAGGCCGAAGAGCCCGCCCTGGGCCTTCGGCATGGCCAGCACGTAGTAGATGCCCGTGAGCACGATGTTGGCGAGGCCCGCCGGGATCATCCACTTCCAGCCGATGTCCATCAGCTGGTCGTAGCGGTAGCGCGGCCACGTCCAGCGGATCCACATGTAAGCGTATATCAACACGGCCAGCTTGGCCGCGAAGATGAGCACGCTCGCGATTACGAAGACGGCCTGGTTTGTCTGCCCCCTGAGCCAGTCGAGGCCGGGGAAGTGCCAGCCGCCGAGGAAGAGCGTAACGGCCACGGCCGAAGTCACGATCATCGCGGTGTATTCGGCCATGAAGAAGAGCGCCCACCTGAACCCCGAGTACTCCGTGTGGTAGCCGGCCACGAGCTCCGACTCCGCTTCGGGCAGGTCGAACGGCGCGCGGTTCGTCTCCCCGAGCGCGCTGATGAGGTAGACGAGGAACCCGATGGGCTGGAAGAAGACGTACCAGACCCCGTCCGCCCTCTGCGCGTCGATGATGCCCGACATCGAGAGGGTCTTCGCGAACATCAGGGCGCCTATGATCGAGAGCCCCATGCCGACTTCGTAGCTCACCATCTGCGCCGACGACCGCAGGGCCCCGAGCAGGGAGTACTTCGAATTCGACGACCACCCCGCGAGCACGAGGCCGAGCACGCTCACGGAGGAGACCGCGAGGATGAAGAGCAGCCCGATGTTTATGTTCGCTATGGTCGCCCAGGCCGCGCCCCACGGGATCACCGACAGCACCACGAGCGCCGCGACCACGGAGATGATCGGGGCTATCATGAAGACCGCGCGGTCGGCCTTCAGGGGGATGATGTCTTCTTTGAGCAGGAGCTTGAGCCCGTCGGCCGCCGGCTGCAACAGGCCCCACGGGCCCACGCGCATCGGGCCGAGCCGCGCCTGGATGAACGCGGAGACCTTCCGCTCCAGGTAGACGAGGTAGGCGACGAGGGTCAGGATGATGAACAGGACCAGGGCTATCTGGATCAGCGGCCAGACGATGTACTCGGCCCAGAAAACGTCCGGCTGCCGCTCCCCCGTCAGGCGCAGGACCCACTCGGGCGCGACCAGCAGCAGTATCGTGTTTATGCTTAGCATAGTACCAACCGGGTCGGGAATTTTGAGGCCCGAATCAGGTGAAGATGAGAGCGGACGACCGGGCAGCTAATTCGCGGCTCAAAATTCTTAATTACCTGTCCACTTCGCCAAGCACGATGTCTATCGTGCCGATGATTGCCACCACGTCGGCGACAAGGTGCCCTATGCTCATGCGCTTGAGCGACTGCAGATTTATGTACGACGGCGGGCGCACGCGCATGCGGTAGGGCTTGCCCGTGCCGTCGCTCACGAGATAGGCGCCGATCTCGCCCTTGGGCGATTCGATGGAGTGGTAGACCTCCCCGACCGGCGGCTTGATCACCTTCGGCACCTTGGCCATCACGGGGCCTTCGGGCAGCCCGTCGAGGGCCTGCTCGATGATCGACACGGACTGCCGCATCTCGGCCATGCGCACGAGGTAGCGGTCGTACGTGTCCCCGTTCTCGCCCAAGGGGATTTCGAAATCGAACTCCGGGTACGCGGAGTAGGGCTGGGCCTTGCGCAGGTCGTAGCTGACGCCCGACCCCCGGAGCGCGGGCCCCGTGAGGCTGAGGTTGATCGCCTCTTCGGCGGAAAGGACGCCTATGCCGACCGTGCGGCTGAGCCATATCCTGTTGGTGTTCAGGAGCGTCTCGTACTCGTCGATGCGGCCCGGGATGATCTTCAGGAACTCGCGGACGCGCGCGACGAACTCCGGGTAGGCGTCCCACCACAGCCCCCCGATGCGGAAGGCGTGGGCGGTGAGCCGCGCGCCTATGAAGTCCTCGAATATCTTGAGAATCTCTTCGCGCTCGCGGAAGGCGTACAGGAGCACGGTGACGGCCCCGATGTCTATGGCGTGCGTGCCGAGCCACAACAGGTGCGACGCAATCCTTTGGAGCTCGGTCAGTATCACGCGGAGGTATTCGGCGCGGCGGGGCACTTCGACCTGAAGCAGCTTCTCGACCGCCTCCACGTAGACTAGGTCGTTCGACACGGCCGCGACGTAATCGAGCCGGTCCCAGTAGGGCGTGATCATCGCGTAGGTGTCGTGCTCGGCGATCTTCTCGACGCCCCTGTGCAGGTAGCCGATGTCGCAGTCGAGGTCGGTGACGGTCTCGCCGTCGAGCTTCAGGAGGACGCGCAGCACCCCGTGCGTGGAAGGGTGCTGCGGCCCCATGTTGAGCACCATCTCTTCGGTGTCGAAGAGGGTCTCCTGGCCCTTGGTCACGTCTCGCTCTTGCATATCAACTCGATTGGTGCCGGACGCGGATTCAGAATTAAAGGTTGCGCCCGGCCTTGATAAATCTCATGCCTTACTTTTTATCCGGGCTTCACCTGCGCTCCGAGTACTTCACGTCGATCAGGCTCGTGTCGTAGTCGATCTCGCGGTACTCGATGTGCCTGTCGGTCCACTCGTTATCACGATACTCTATCGGATACTCTTTGCGAAGGGGATGGCCCGGCCAGTCTACAGGTAGAAGTATGCGCCTGAGGTCGGGGTGCCCGTCAAACCGAATGCCGAACATGTCGTAGACCTCGCGCTCCATCCAGTCCGCCCCCGCCCAGATGTGCGTGACGCTCGGGCACGCGGCGTTTTCGGCGAGCGCGGTCTTGACGCGCAGCCTGCGGTTCTTCGCCACCGAATAGAGGAGGACGACCACGTCGAACTCTTCGCCCGCGCGCTCGGGCCAGTGGATCGCCGTCAGGTCCGTGCACATGTCGAACGAGGCCTCCCCGTCGTCGTGGAGGAAGCGGCAGAGTTCGAGGTAAGACTCTCTATTCACGCGGATGATCTGCTGCCCGAGCGTCGCGACCGCCTCGGTGATGGCCCCGCTGAATCGGTCCCTGATTCGATTGATGAGCGGGTCGTCGGTGATGTCGGAGGTGATCGACGGCCCCTTCTTCGCGGGCGGGGCTGGCTTGTGACCGGCCGCCGGAGCCGCTTTCGGGGGGGGCGCCTTCTCGGACGCGGGCGCGCGCGGCGGCGCGGGTCGGGCGGGCGGGGGCTCTTTGGCGGCGGGCGGCTCGCCCCCCTCGGCGCTCGCCCCTTCGACCATGGGCGTCTTCGACGGCTTCTCCACGCCCGGCAGGGCGTTCTCCGCCTTGGCTTCCGTCTTCACCTCTTCGCCCGGAGTGAGCCCCGGCTTCACCTTCTCTTCGACTTCGGCCGCGGGGTCTACCGCCCCGGCCTCGGGCGGGAGCGGCTGCGCCTTCTCGGGCACATCGGCCCCGACTTCGGAGCCCTTGGGCGGCCCTCCCTCGGGTGAGCCGGCCGGCCGGCCGTCGCCCTCGCGCCCCTTCTCTTCCTGCCCGTCGTTGTGGCTTTCGGGGGTGTCTTTATTCTCGTCTGCCATTAGTTAATCCAAACTGTCGATTAAGCGCGCAGAAAAATAGCCGTGAAGCCTTCTGAAACTCGTACAACTCGATCTTGACTGCTCTTATCTTGATAAAAGAATGCTGCCGATTTAAACCCAACGCAACGTGTCGCAGATGCTTTTAGCATAGGGCTCAAACTATTGTCAATCCAAGCCCTCAAAGATAGCTTTGCTTCTTTACGCCTCGGAGGATACGGCCTGCCTGGAATTTTCCGGTGGGAACAAACTGGGCGGAGCCCGGCGGATCACAAGGGATAACAATAGATTACCTGCTTAAAATCCTGGGACAGGGAACGCGAGACGGAGCAGAAAACGGACGGGAGCGGAATAATGCCGTATAAAGAAGTTGTTGACTAAGCAGGGGTAGATGAGTATTATAGTGCGGTGCGCCAGGTCGTCTAATCGACAAGCCCCCTTGAACATCCAGTAGCCCCCTTGCTGAATGTTCCAAACCCCGACGCACCGCTGAAACAGTACCGCTTTATGGCAGGAACATAAAGCGGTGTTGTTTACGGAGACAGTTTGTATCATACCTTTCAACACCATGCAAGAAAAAAGTTAAAGTAAAATGTTAGCTCCCGCCCGAAATTTCCCTATTTTCCCGTAAGTCCTTGATTCTTAAATAATTCCTCGTCGATAATTTTTTTTAAAACAATAGTATTTACTTGAAGTGTCGGCCTTCAAATGCGGTAAATATTAACTTAAGTTGAATGGGCCAAGGGAAGACAGAGAAAAGAAGATGGTTATTAAGCGGGGCGAAGAGGTCGGAATTATTTGAAGGCGTGAGATTATTGAGGATTCAAATCAATTGATCCATCTGAGAGTGCCGGGGACCAGTTCCAGTTCCCAGGCTCCGAGCTTTTCGTTAAACCATTTACGGTAGATGGCGATATAGCGGCGGCTCTCTGCTATTCCAGTAATGGTCATAAACTCCATATTAACCTCCGGCGACAGGCCTCAGGAAGCGAGCGCTTCCACCTGTTCGGGACGGAAAATGTACAGGGCCGACGGCTCTCTGCTCAGGCTCACGTAGAGTACGGAATCGATGTAGCTGACGGCAGAGACTATTCCCTGGCCGAAGTCGGTCCGCACGGTTTGACCCGTATAAAAAGCGTGGATGTTTGAGATCACGGCTGACATACAAATCGCCTCCTCTGTATTGAGATCACTTTGCGATTGTACACAGAGGCGGTTACGGATCAGTTAAGGGAGCGCGAATACCTTCTGAACATGCTTCCCAGATGAAGGAAGCCACAAAAGTCGGTGTGGCCCCCGTCACCCCGACCTTCGTGGCTTTCCAAAGTACTTCTGTCACTTCTCTCAGTTTCAACAGAGACCGACATCGCCCCCGTGATCTCGGTCTCTGTTGCAGCCTTTTGAGCTACGCCTGCTACTTGGCAACGCCCGTGCCATCTCCGAGAACCTGTTCGGGTAACCTTAAGTCTTTATAATTTTGCATTTGGGTTTTACGCCCCCGAATGGGGTAACAATTTCCGGAACGCTCGGATGACAATCGGCGTCACTTTGACCGGATTACAGGGCCGCCCGCTCAGCGCGCGTGGATCATCTTAAGGTCCGAGAGCCGGTCGACGAACGCGCGGGTATGCTCGCGCGCCGAGGCTTCGTCGACGGCGAACTGCTCGCACACGTAGCGGGCGAGGTCGTCGAGTGTCACCTGCTTCTCGATTTCGATCTGCTGCCAGATGGCCGCGCCCGTGCGGTTCAGGCTGTAATAGATGAGGGTGTCCAGGTTCAACAACACGCCCGTTTTGTCTTCGAGAAGATTGAAGACGGTCGATGGGGATTTCTCTATCTGCATCAGACTAAAAATAAGCCCCCGGCCCTTTTCGCGCAAGAGCGGCGGGCGGTCGAGGCTCCGACTCCGCGGCATCCGCGGCCGGAGCCTTACCCTGAAAGGTTGAATCGTCTCTTCAAGTGTGCGGGGGATTTCGGTTCAGGAGCGGTCGAACATCGGGAGTGGGTTACATCAGGGCGCTTCGGTCACAGGCCGCTGTCGAGCATGCGAGACGCGAGTTCGGCGCGGCCGCGCACGCCCGCCTTCTGGTAGACCTTGTCGAGGTGCTTGTTCACGGTCTCGACGCTTATTCTGAGCTGGTCCGCGATCTCAAGGTTCTTTTTGCCCCTGAGACATTCGACGGCCACCTGGGCCTCGCGCTCGGTCAGGCCCCACGCCTGGCGCAGGTGTTCCTGGTAGCTGGACCACCGCGAGGCCGAGCGCTTCACCAGGCATAAGAGGTAGCTCTCGGGACCGAGCATGCCTTTGGGCATCAACGTGCAGTGGAGCTCGTGCGCGATCCGGCCCACGGTCACGTCGCGTATGATGGAGTCCATCGAGTGTTGAGACGCCTCGGCTTCGTAAAGATCGCCGTAATAATCCGAAGCGAATTCTATAACCGCGGCCACCAGCAGGTGCCCTTCGCGATTCTCGACCAGCAGCCTGTCGAACGCGCGGTTGTGCCATATCAACTGCCCTTCGGAGTTAAGAAAGATCACGCCTTCGTTGATCTCATCGAGCGCCGTCGCCAGACAATAAAGGTTGTCCGTTCCCTGCGATATCGGGGGGTCGATTGGTGAGGACACATAAGACCCTTGAGCGAGCATAGAAAAAATCCTCTTTTTGTTCTTGCCTGTGAAAGGCCGAGACAGGTATTGGCTGTCAGGCAAATCAATCTCACAATTCGGCAATGTGATTCATCTCTTAGGGGCAAGCATGCCTGGCAGTTGATGAGAGCAGAGCTTTGGTCCGGCCATCACCTTCGGTGATGTTACTCGGCTCGGCACCGAGGGCCGCTCGTAGAGGCCGAAGTCCAAATAGGGCGTAATGTAGCTTCGGGCTCGTTTATAAGGTAAGGCTTTATTGTTGTCAACACTATTTAATCCGGGGCATGGGGCGGGAGGCGGCGCCTTTCGGCCGCAATGCGTTTCCCGTAACCCGGCCGGGTAGCGGGGTCGGAAGATTCGCCTCTGGAATGGCCGCGTAATTGATACTTTCATAAAGTGGGCTTCGGGTTTACCGCGCCCTCTGAGCTACCGGCCGTCACCCGAGTGATGGCGAGTTACTTCGAAAGATTATATTCGGGCCCGGCCACGAGCCGGAGCGGAGCGAGTGATCATGGATTCGCTAAGACCTCGAAACATCGCGGACTATATTCGGGCGGTGCGCCGCCGCAAGCTGGCCATCATCGTGCCGACCTTCATCGTCATGGTCGCCTCCGCCATCGCCATAAAGCTGCTGCCCAACGTGTTCGAGTCTTCGACCTTCATCATAGTCGAGTCGCAGCAGGGCGAAGGCTCGTCCGAGCGCGACCTCTCGC
This sequence comes from Blastocatellia bacterium, assembly GCA_035634255.1. GTDB lineage: Bacteria > Acidobacteriota > Blastocatellia > UBA7656 > UBA7656 > DATLMR01. The sequence continues at coordinate 19,367 of DASQDI010000121.1, read as the reverse complement.
GGCGGCTGACCACCGTCCGGCAGCAGGTCACCAGCCGCACCCGGCTCGAAGAGATCATCGGCAAACACGGCCTCTACCGGGAACAGCTCGCGAAGAACGCGCCCATCGAGCAGGTCATCGACGGCATGCGCCAGGCCATCGACGTGAACGTCAACACGAGCGGGGAGCACACCACCGACGCCTTCTCCATCTCCTACCGCGCGCAAGACCCGGAGACGGCCCGGCTCGTAACGGCCGAGCTCGCGAACGGGCTCATCGAAGAGAACATCAAGGCGATGGAGGCGCAGGCCTCCGGCGAAGCCGACGTGCTGCGGCAGAGGGCCGCCGAACTCTCCTCCCAGCTTCGGGACCTCGAACAGAAGGGGCCGTGGCTGATGAACCTCAAAGAGGACGCGCCAATCGCGCCGGCGGGCGCGGGCGTCCGCGGCGGCGGGGTCTCTCTGGAAGCGATCCGCACGCAGCAGATGAGCATCGAGAATCTCAAGGACCAGCAGTATAAGATTCAGCAGCAGATGTCGGACCTCGACCGCCGCATATCGGAGCAGAGGCAGGTCGTCGAGCAGCAGAAGAAGAGCGCCCCACTTCGCGACAACCCTACGCTCGGAGCCCTCGTCGCCAAGCGCGCAGAGCTTCAGGGCGTGAGGGACAATCTCATCAATCAGCAGGAGCTGACCGACAAGCACCCTCGGGTCATCGCCGTCAACGATCAGATCGCCTCCATCAACCGCGCCATAAATGAGGCCCGTCAGCAGGGCGCGGATCAGGTGAGCCAGACCCCCGAGATGCGGGAGTTGAGGGCCCTCGAATCCGAGCGCAACCGGCTCAAGGCCGAGCTCGAAGTCACCGCGCGCGCGGCCGAACGCCAGATGGCGAATCCCCCGCGCGCGGCCGCCCCCGCGGGCCCGGTCGGCCCGGCGCCCTCACCCGCGTCACGCGACGCGGGGGCCGCGCGGCTGGCGCAGGATTACCTCGGGCTCAAACAGACCTACAAGGAAGTGCTCTCTAAGCTCCAAGGCGCGGAGCTGAAGCGCCAGACTCTCGGCAGCGAAAAGGTCGAGCGGTTCCGCGTGCTCGATCAGGCGAACCTCCCCCAGGTCCCCCTCTGGCCCAACCGCCGCCTGCTCTTCCTCCTCTCGACGTTCTTGGGCCTGGCTCTGGGAGTCGGGGTCGCTTTCCTGCTTGAGTTCCGCCGCTTCAGCACCCTGCAGGATGTGAAGGACGTGGAGTACTACACGAGGCTCCCGCTTCTGGCGGCCATCCCGAAGACCGTGAGCCCCTCCGAGCGCAAACAGGCCGCGATGCGCCTGCGGCTTCAGGTGGCGGTCGGTACCACGCTCGCGCTCGTCGCCATATTCGCTCTCACCAAGGTCCTGATACTCAGTAACGTGTTCGCTTTGATAGGGAACAAGTGAAGGCGGGCGAGGCGGGGCGGCGGCCCGGGCATGCGTTCTCTCCCGCCCGCCGCCGGTCAGCCTTCGCTTCTAGAAAGATCGCCGCATTAATCATTTAACTCACTTGAGAGGGAATAGGGTAGAACGATGTATCAGGAATATTACGGACTTCGCGACATACCATTCAGCCTCGCGCCGGACCCCAGGTACCTTTTCCGCACGGAGAGCTTGCTCGAAGTCTTCGCCAACCTCCAATACGGCATAGAGAATGGCAAGGGGCTCGTGGTCGTCACGGGCGAGGTGGGGAACGGAAAGACCACCATCCTCAGGTCGATGCTCCAATCGCTCGACCGCTCGGTCCTCGCGGCTTATATCTTCAACCCCCTCCTTTCGACGGGCGAATTCTTCGACCTCCTAGCGGGCGAATTCAAACTGCGGCCGCAGCAGTCGAAGGCCGCCATGCTGAGGATGCTCGGCTACGTCCTGATGTCGCGCCACGCGCAGGGGTTGCGGACGGTGCTGGTAGTCGACGAAGCGCACCTCCTGCCTTTCCACCTGCTCGAAGAGATCAGGCTCCTGTCGAACTTCGAAACGAACCGCGAAAAACTGCTTCAGGTGATCCTATGCGGCCAGCCCGAATTGCACGAGGTCCTCGCGCAGCCGGAGCTCCGGCAGCTCAAGCAGCGCATCAGCTTGAAGTGCTCGATACGGAAGCTGTCGGCGCGCGAGACCTCCGAGTACATCCGCTGGCGTCTGCGCGTGGCGGGGGCGAGAGACGAGAACCTCTTCGAGCCCGAAGCCATTCAGATGATCCACCAGTTCTCGGGCGGCATCCCGCGCATCATCAATAACATTTGTGATAACGCCCTGCTCACCGGATTCGGCGAGGCCTGCCCCCGCATCAACGCCTCGATCATCGGAGAAGTGGTGGACGTGCTGGACCTCGCGCCGATGGCCACCGTGTCGCCCCAGTCGGTCGCCCAGGCCGTGGCCGAGCGCGACCGCAGCGATTCGTTCAGCGTCGAGGCCGTCAACCCCTCCGGTATTTCAGAACACGGCGCGCGGCCGAATTCGCAGAACGTCCACTACATTCGCGCCAGTCAGCCCTCTCAGAACAGGAGCGGAAGCGCGCCGGACCGCGAGTCGGAGCCGTCGAAATTCTTCTCGCGCGTGCGCGTCGTCAAGAGCTCGTAGCTTCGGGCCATAACGAGGATTGTTTAAATGGGCAGAGTCTACAACGCATTGATGAGGGCGGACAGGTGGAGGGATAACGCCGAACCTATCGGCAGCCCCGCTATGGCCGAAGCCGGGCGGCCTTGCCCCGAGCCCCTAGACCGGGGGCAGGAGCGGGCGAGCACCGCTCCTGACGCGCAGGCACCCGGCTCCCCCTTCCTCTTCGACACCACGGCGGATGTCGACGGGTTCATCTCCGCGAGCTTTCAGCAAGCGGTAATTGACGACCCGTCCCCGAATCGATTCGCCCGCAATCAACCTGCGCACGAACATTTCTCCGGCGAGCGGGCCGCGAATCAATCCGACATACTGACGGACATACTCGCGGCGTCGGCCCCGCCCCCCCAGCTCAGCGTCGCTCCGGCCCCCGCCCCCGCATTCGTGGAGCCGCGCCAGAGCGCGAACGTTCACGACCTCCCGCTCGACCCGCACCTGCCGGCCATCGCTTCGGGCGACGACCTCGCGAGCGAGCGCTACCGCACGCTAGCCGTCCGCCTGATCAACTTCGCCTCGAAGCGGAAGCTGAAGACCCTGCTCGTGACCAGCGCGCAGGAGGGGGAGGGCAAGAGCACCGTCGCCGCGAACCTCGCGTGGGTGATGGCGAAAGCCGGGGCGCGCCGAGTGCTCCTCCTGGACGCGGACCTCAGACGCCCGTCGTCGGCGCGCATGCTCGGGGTCGAGCCGCGCGGCGGGTGGCTCGATATGACCGAAGGCCGCGCGAAGTTCGAAGACGCGGCCGTGCGGCTCGACCCCAACAGCCTCTACCTGCTCGCGCCTCAGGCCGCTAGAAATCACGCAGCGAACGGCATGAAGGGCGCCGGGGCTCCTCTGATCGATCACGCGGCGGCCTCGGAGGCCGTGACCTCCTCCCGCGTGGAAGAGCTGCTCGAAGACCTTGAGCGCCACTTCGACTTCATCCTGATCGACGCGCCTCCCATACTGGAATTCGCCGACGCGCAGAGGCTTGCCTCCATCGTCGATGGCTCGGTGATGGTCGTGCGCGCGGCCCGGACCCATCACGAGATGGTCTCGGACGCCCTGAAGCTCATCCCGAAAGAACGCCGGCTGGGGGTCGTCCTCAACGAGGCCCAGACCGACGAAGAGGTCGCTTACGGCTACCGTAAGAAGAAGGCCGGCATCAAGGCGGCCCTGAAGGATAAGCGGGAAAGATCGAGGTGATGGGAAACCTGAACCGGCCTTCGAGGCCGGAGTGAAAATAATGCCCCCGAAACCCTAAGTTGCCCTCACAAGCGCCTCGCAACTGGGGAGAGAGAAAATGAGAAGGTTCATTCTAGTTACTTCAGAGACGGTGCTGCTCCTGCTGGTTGGACTGGCGGCGGCCTTCATAAGGGTTGACGACCTCTATTACGAGATAATGCGTAATAACGGATTGAATAAGCTCATGTTCGTGACGCTCTTCATCCAGGTGGCTTTCTACCTCTTCGACCTTTACGACCTGCCCGCCACGCGCAGCTACCGCCGCGTCGTGTTCAACCTCGCCCGGTCGCTCGGCGCGGCCACGATCCTGCTGTCCATCCTCTTTTACGCCGTGCCGATGCTGGAGATGGGGCGCGGGGTCTTTCTCGTGACGCTCGCGCTCGCCTTCGCGGCCGTCGCGACGTGGCGTCTGGTGGTCGCCTGGAGCGCGGGCCACCCGAACATCGGCATCCGCGAGCGCGTCATGATTCTGGGCTCGGGCAGGCAGGCCGTCGAGATCGCGCGCGCGACTCTTGAGATGCGCAACGTGGGGTTTCACATCGTCGGCTTCGTCGACAACAAGCCCGAGATCGTCGGCAAGAGTCTAATCAACCCGTCGGTCCTCGGCCTGACGAGCGACATAGTCAGGCTCGTCGACGAGCACCAGGTCGATAGGATCGTCGTCGCCGTCGAGGACAGGCGCGGCGCTTTCCCGACCGAAGAGCTGCTCGACCTCAGCCTGAGCGGGCGCATCGCCGTCGAGGAGTCGGCCTGCTACTACGAGCGGCTCACCGGCAAGATAGCGACGGATATGCTCCGCCCCTCCTGGCTCATCTTCTCGCGCAACACTCGCTTCTCGACCGTCGCCTATCACACCCGCCGCGTGGTGAACGTCCTGCTCGCCGCCGCCGGCCTCGCGCTCTCGTTCCCCATAATGCTCGTCGTGGCCCTGGCCGTCAGGCTCGACTCGCCCGGCCCCATCTTTTACACGCAGGAGCGCGTGGGCAAGAACGGCCGCAGGTTCAAGATAATCAAATTCCGCTCCATGAGCGCGAGCGCGGAGAAGGATTCCGGCCCGGTGTGGGCGACGAGCTCGGACCCGAGGGCCACCAGGGTCGGGCGCGTCATCCGCAAGCTCAGGCTCGACGAGCTGCCGCAGTTCGTCAACGTGCTGCGCGGGGACATGAACTTCGTCGGGCCGAGGCCCGAGCGGCCCGTCTTCGTCGAGCAGCTCAACAAGATAATCCCGTACTACTCGCAGAGGCATTTGATAAAGCCGGGCCTTACGGGCTGGGCTCAGATCAAATACCCGTACGGCTCGTCGGTCGAAGACGCAATCGAGAAGCTCAGGTACGACCTCTACTACATAAAGAATCAATCCTTCTTCCTCGACGCGGCCATAATCTTCGAGACCGTCAAGACCGTGCTGTTCGGGCGCGGGGCCAGGTGAGCGAGACAGGAGATGAAATCGATGATTAACCGGAGAATGAAATTAATCGGCCTCGTGATCGTCGCGGCCCTCGCGCTCGGCCCGCTCGCCCCGGCCCAGACGAGAGAGAGGGGCGCGCGGAAGGGTGACGGCGCGGGTGCGCACGAGATGCAGGTGAACTCGCCCGAGCAGATAGGCCCTTCGGAAGAGGCCGCGATTCAGGCGCAGATCAATTCCGTCTACCAGAGCTTCTACAACTCCTACAGGCTCGGGCCGGGCGACGTGATAGGCATCTACGTCGACAAGCACCCGGAGGATTCGCTCCCGAGCGTGGCCGTCTCGCCCGTGGGCCAGGTCTACTACCCTCTGATGGGCAACGTGCCGGTCGCGGGCAAGACCATCCCGCAGCTTCAAACCCTGTTCTCCACCTCGATATCGGAGTTCATCAAAGACCCGCGCGTGACCGTCGCCCTGCTCGAAGCGCACAGCGCGAAGATCGGCATACTCGGGGACGTGCGCGAGCCGGGGGTCAAGATCATGGCGCGCCCCATGCGCGTGCTCGACGCGATCACCCTAGCCGGGGGCATAACCGAGACGGGCAGCGGCTCGAACGTCTCCATCCTCCGCCAGTACGAGGACGGGCGCGTGCAGATGCTCACCGTCGACGTGAAGAAGATTCTGAAAGGGAAGGCGAACCCCGAAGAGAATGCCTACCTGCGCGCGGGCGACACAATCGTCGTCCACGGCAACATGTTTAAGAAGATCGGGAAGATTACAAGCGTACTCGGGGTGGCGAATTTCATCTCGTTCGTTACGCGCGGAGGTCGCTAGGCGCGCGGCTGAGTGGACCCACGCCCGCGGCTTTCGACCCGTAGCTTCATACCGCGCCGGGCAGAAAGTGAAAGAGAAAAGTTGAGGAGCCCCTAATGGCGAAGCCTGTGTTTCAATACGCTCAAAACGCGACGCCCTCTTCGAACGGAAGCGGTGGCGAACAGCGCCGGAGCCCTCTGGCGGATCTGGTCAGCACCCGCCTGCGCGAAAAAGGCATGCGGCAGATAGACTTCTGCCGCCAGACCGGGTTCGATCAGGGCCTTCTGTCCAAGATACTCTCCTCGGTCGTCAACACGCTCAACGTCGAGACCGCGCTCAAGCTCGCCGAGGGCCTGAACGTCAGCCCGCGCCTGGTCTTCGAAGTGATCGGCAAGAAAGAGGTGGACGACCTCCTCAGAAAGTTCTATTCGAATGGCGGCCCCGGCGAGCGCCTCATGTAGGCCCGCCGCGGTCGGTCCAAATCACGCCTGCCCTAATGCATCGTGTGCGCGCCGCGGTAGTCCACCGGCGCGACCAGCCTTTGCAGCGACTCCGAGAAGACCGAGCCGTCTTCGACCGTGAGCTTCAGCTTCTTCAACTCGTGCTCGATCAGGCGGCGGTTGTCGCTCACGAGCGAGTCGCTCACGCCGAGCAGCCGCGCGATCTCCATCTGCGACGGGGACTGCGGGTTGTAGTAGCAATGCCACAGGGTCTCGACCAGCCGCGAGAATCGCCGCTCGTTGTTGTTGACGGCCCGGCGCAGGGTGGATAAAAACTCGCCCGCCATCCTCACCACCTGCTCGGCCTGCTCCTCGCGCAGCAGGCTCACTTCGGGCGTCGCCCGCATGTCCGTGGGGTCTCGCTTGAGCGCCGCGCCGTCGTTGCCCATCGAGACCTGCTCGTCGAGCGAAGAGACGTTGTAATCCTGAAGTGGGATTTTCGAGAGCACCAGTTGCCTCAGGGTGCGAACGTCGGCGGGCGAATCGATGGCCTTGAATACCTCGACCATCAACTCTTCAAGCTCGGGGTTAGAGAGTATCAGCTGCGACGAGCCGGAGCGCCCGACGATGCGCGTGTCGCGCTTCCTCATGGGCACGCTCTTGATCCGGTCCGCGAAGTGGCCGGAATCCCCGGCCGGTTTCGCCGCGCCCCACTCCTTCAGGCCGAAGACCTGGCTGACCATGCGCTTGCGCTTCTGGCCCGCCTCCTGGCCGCCCCGCTTCTCGTCGACCTCGTCGGCCGGGAGGTCGTCCGCGTCAAGGTCCTCGTCATCGACGAGCCGCGCGTCCTGCATCTCGGACCGCTCGCCCGCCTGAGCCGCCTTCGCTTTGGGCGGCCGCCCGCGCCTGCGCGCCGGCTTGGCCTCCGGCTTACTCTCCGGCTCCGCGGGGGAGGCCTCCTCCGCGTCGCCTCCAAGGCGGCGGAAGCGCGGGCTGGACTTGAGCAGGGCGCTGACCCTGCGCGCCATCCGAAACGATTCCGGGTACCGCTTCCGCAGGCGCGCGCCGACCATGTTGGGTATCTCTATGTACGCGAGCTCGTTCTCTATCGCCGCGCTGGTGTAGTCGTGCCGGAGGTAATGCTCGAAACGCTGCTTCTGAAAAAGCTCGATGAAAAGCTCCTGAGTCAGGTCCGCGTTGATCTCCATCTGCGAGGCGACGGCCGCCCCGTCGGTCGCGAAGTGCAGAGGTCGCACGGCGGCGTGGCGGGATATCAGTTGGTACAGGCCGTTCCAAAGGCCTTCCACATCCTCTTGGGCGAGCAGGTCGGCCCAGTTTACGTCGGTCATCTATCAATCTCCCACTTTTCAGCGCGAGCCTGGCAGACTCACGCGACCTTCAAACAAGCGCGCGGTCTTTTGCTGCGCGTCTTTTACGTGACAACCGCGACCTGCGCCCGGCAGGTTGCGCGCCAGTCGTGGGACATACCCTCGGTCAGGGGCAATCCTGATAGCGAAGAGGCTGGGTCGTGTTAGGGAGCTGTATTCATGCGCCTTCGGGGCATTGAGGGCGGCGATTCTCAAACTCTCAGAGGGGGTGCGACAGTAAACTCAAACAGCCGGGGCTGACAGCGCCTCGATGCTTTTAGCTCGTTGGTGAAGAGGGGTCCGCGCCGTTCGAGGAATTCTTATACCACCCTTTGATTCGAAAGAAAAGACTAATTAAAGGCGCTCACTTGTCGGTCGGGGAGGGGGCCGACCCGAATCTGGAAATAGATTCACTTTGACCATTTTATTCACCTGAGAGGGTTCTGGCTCCCGAAGGTGGACACAGGTAAATGGCAAAGTCGCTATTCTGGCTTTCGATAATAGCCATCGTTTATACCTACATGGGTTATCCGGCCATCGTGTGGCTGCTCGCGCGGGTGAGCAGGCGCGGGGTCTCAAGGGCCGGGATAACGCCCCGCGTCTCCGTAGTCATCGCCTGCCATAACGAAGCGAAGAACATAGAAGCCAGGGTCGAGAACCTCCTCGCCCTCGATTACCCGGAAGAACTGCTCGAAGTGATCGTCGTCTCCGACGGGTCGTCCGACCTCACGGCCGAGGCCGCGCGCCGCGCGCCGTCGGGCCGCGTGCGCGTCTTCTCTTACGAGGAACGCATGGGCAAGGCCATCGCGCTCAACGTCGGGGTCGAGATCGCGTCGGGGGAGATCATCGTGTTCGCCGACGCCCGCCAGAGGTTCGACCGGCTGGCGCTCAGGGCGCTCGTCGCCAACTTCAACGACGAGACGGTCGGGGCGGTCTCCGGCGAGCTGATCGTTAACGCGGGCGGCCGCGCGTCCGTCGGCGAAGGCGTCGGCCTGTACTGGCGGTACGAGAAGTGGATCCGCAGGAACGAGAGCCGTTGCAACTCCGTCATAGGGGCCACGGGGGCCATTTACGCGATACGGAGAGAGATGTGGCAGCCCCTCCCCGCGGCGACCATACTCGACGACGTGTACACCCCGATGCGCATCGCCCTCTCCGGCCGCCGCGTGGTCTTCGAAGAGAAGGCGCTCGCGTACGACGAGGCGTCGGAGACGGCCTCGCGGGAGTTCTCGCGCAAGGTGCGCACGCTCACGGGCAACTACCAGTTGTGCCAGCTCATGCCGAGGCTCCTGCTGCCGACCAGCAGCCTGATCTTTCAGTTCCACTCCCACAAGCTCATGCGGCTCCTGGTGCCTATATTCTTCCTGCTCCTGTTCGCGGCGAACCTCGTCATAGTCGCGGGGCCCGCCCGCTCGCTCTTTTATGAAGCGGCCCTCGCGGCCCAGCTCGCCTTCTACTGCAGCGTGCTGGCCGGAGGGTACCTGCTGAAGAAGAATCGCAAGGCGCGCCTGCTCAACTTCGTTTACGTCTTCTCCGTGATGAACGCGGCGGCGCTCGTGAGCCTCTTCTACTTCATACTGGGCAAGCGCAACGTCTGGGTGCGGAGCGAATAGCCTGGCGGTACGGCCCCCGACTTCAAGAGCCGGATTTCGAGAGCCCCCTTTCAAAAGTATGATCAGCGCTTACGACAGAACAGCTCAAATCGATCTGGGCGGGGCCGGCGGGGAGATCGACCTTGATGAGCTTGAAGACCGGCCCGCGCGCAGGCCGCGCCCGTCCGTGCTGGTGATCGGCGCGGCGGTACTGACGCTCATCTTCGTCACGCAGATACTCCAGCTCTTTCCCGTAATCAAGAACCTCTCCGTCGCGAAGTTCACGGTGCTTCTGGCCGCGCTCTCGCTCTTCTCCTCCCGCGAGCAGATAGTCTCGCGCGTCCGGGTCATGCAGGTGCCGCAGCTCAAGTGGGTTCTGATGCTGCTCGCGCTCGCGGTCGCCACCCTGCCCTTCTCTTTCTGGCCCTCCGACAGCCTCAGCTACATCCTGAACATCTATTCGCGGAACGTAGTCTGCCTCTACCTGATCGCGCAGGCCGTGAGGGACGACCGCAGCGCGCGGGCGGTAGGCGGGGCGCTCGTCGCGGGCTGCGCGGCAATCGTGGCGGCGATGCTGCTCAACTTCGGCCCCCTGGTCACCTATAAATTCGAGCCGGGCCGCGTCAGCATCGGGGGCAGCTACGACCCCAACGACCTCGCCCTGCTCTTCGTCGTCGCCCTCCCTTACGCCTTCTTCATGCTCAAAGGGAGCCGCCCGCTCGCGCAGCTGATGCTCGTCTCGTCCATCGGCCTCATGCTCGTCGGGATAGTAAAGACCGGCTCGCGCGGAGGGTTCATCGGCCTGCTGGTCGTCGGCGGGCTCATCCTGATGCGCGGCTCGAAGCAGATGCGCAAGTACACCCTCGTAGCTTTGGTCGTGGGGGTGACCCTGTTCGCGGCCGTGGCCCCCGCGTCTTACTGGAGCCGCATCGGCACCATCTACAACTACGAGCAGGACTACAACTTCACCATGAAGGAGAAGAACAGCCGTTTCGCCATCTGGTCCACCGGCCTGCGCATCTTCGCCTCGCACCCCCTGACCGGCGTGGGCATCTCCTGCTTCGGGGTCGCGCACATGAAGTACTCGGAGACGGGCCTCGACATCTCCCCTCACAACTCATTCGTGCAGGTCGCCACAGAGCTCGGGGTCGTCGGCCTCGCGCTCTTCGTCACGATCATCGTCGTCTCCATCCGCGCGGCCCGCCGCGTCAGGCGGCGTCTCGCGGGGGGCGAAGAAGATGGCGACCTGTTCTGGTTCGCGTCGGCCGTCGAGGTCAGTTTTATAGGCTTCGTCGTGTCCGGCTTTTTCCTGACGCACGCCTACTCGCCCATCTTCTGCTTCATAACCGGCATGGCGGCGGCGCTCTACGCGCGCGACAGGGCGGGCCGCGGAGAGGACGATCAAAGGGAGGAGATCGAGTATGCATAACCTGATGCGCTCGTCGGATTTTTTGAGGCACGGCGAATCGCCTTTGCGCGTGCTCTATTTCGCGCCCAGAGAATGCTGGCCCCTCGACACGGGGGCGAAGCTCCGCAATTTTCACCTCGCGCGCGAGCTGGCGCGGAATGCCCGCGTCACGTACCTCGGCTTCTCGGACGGCCCCGGCCCCGCCCCGAGCCCGCACCTCTCGGCAATCGAAAGCGCGTGCGAGCGCGTCATCACCGTCCCGCGCGACCGCGGCTACACCCTGAACAAGATCGTCAAAGGCGCGGTCGGGCGCACGCCCCTCCCCGTGCTCAACTACCTGACGGGCGCGATGCGCAAGCGGCTCGCGAGCCTACTCGACGAGCAGGACTTCGACGTGGTGCAGGTGGAGACCGTGCCCCTGACGGCTTACCTCCCGGTCTTCAGGGCGGCGCGCAGGCCGCCCGTCGTCGTCTGCGACTGGCACAACATCGACTCCGAAGTGATGTGGCGGTACGGGGAGCATACTAAGAGCGCGGCGCGCAGGCTCTACGCGCGCATGACCGCGCGCCGCCTCGAAGAGCTTGAGCGGTGGGCCATGCGCGAGGTGGACGCGCACATCTCCGTCAGCAACAGGGACCGCGCGCGCCTGCTTGAGCTTGAGCCGAACGCCCGCGTGATTACTATAGAAAACGGGGTCGATGTCGAGTATTATGCCGACGAACAGATCGAACAGGCGTACCGGGACCGCCAAAATTCCTGCCCTCAGTCAATCGTGAAGCGCAATCGAGTCGTCTTCGTCGGCTCCATGGATTATCACGCGAACGTGGACGCGGCCGTCCGGTTCGTGCGCGAGGCGTGGCCCTCCCTGCGCGAGCAGAGGCCGGGGCTCGTCTTCTCCGTCGTCGGCCGCAACCCCGCCCCCGAGGTCCGCGCGCTCGCGCGCTGTCCGGGGGTCGAAGTGACGGGCACGGTTGACGACGTGCGGCCTTACTACCGCGACGCGCTCGCGGAGGTCGTGCCGCTCAGGATCGGCGGCGGCTCGCGGTTGAAGATACTCGAAGCGATGGCCGCGGGCGTCCCGGTCGTATCGACCCGGCTCGGGGCCGAAGGGCTCGCCGTGATCGACGGGCGGAACATCCTGCTCGCCGACACCCCGGAAGGGCAGAGCCGCGCGATACTCTCGCTCTCGGAAGACCAATCGCTCCGGCAGCACTTCGCGCAGGCGGGCCGCGCCCTGGTCCGCTCGCGGTACGACTGGTCGGCCATCGGCGGGACCCTGTTCGAAACTCACGCGAGGCTCGCGAGCCTCGCCAGAGCGGTGGAGATTTATTAGAGAAGGCCAATCATGGGGCGCAAGAAAGTCTTATTCGTAGAGCTGAACGAGATCACCTGGGACCTGATCGACGTGCTGATCGGGCAGGGGAAGCTGCCGACCTTCGCGCGCCTCAAGCGTGAAGGGGCGTGGGCCGCGCCGATGAGCGTGGACCTGCCCCCGCAGCTAGACCCGTGGATCACCTGGACCACCGTTTACACCGGCCGCCCGCAATCGGACCACAACGTCTTCTTCCTGCAACAGCCGCCGGAGACCATTACCGCGCGCCGCATCTGGGACATCTGCCACGATCAGGGGCTGAGCGTCGGGGTTTACGGGAGCCTCTGCTCGTGGCCCCCGCGCCCCGTGAAGGGCTTCTACGTGCCGGACACGTTTTCGCCCGACCCCTCGACCTACCCGGAAGACCTGCGCGCCATTCAGGAATTGAACCTCACGTACACGCGCTCGGTCCGCCTGCCTTCGGACCACGACGGCCTTCTCTTCAAAGCGCAGCTCGGCGCGAAGCTCATGGCGCTCGGGCTCGGGGCCGGGACCATAGCCCGCGTCACCCGCCAGCTCGCGCGCGAGCGGTTGAACCCGGAGGTCCGCTGGCAGAGGGTGGCGTTGCAGCCCCTTCTGAATTACGACTTCTTCAGCCGGCTCTACCGCAGGCACAGGCCGCGCTTCGCCACGTTCCACTCGAATCACGTCGCCCATTACATGCACAGCTACTGGAAGGCCATGCAGCCCGAGCTCTTCCCCCAGCACACCAGCCCCGACGAAGTGCGCGTGTTCGGGAGCGCCATCGAGCACGGCTACAGGACCGCCGACGCCCTGCTCAAACGCATGATGAGGCTGCTCGACGGCGAGACGGTCATGGTGGTCGCGTCGAGCATGGGCCAGAAGCCTTTCATCACCAAACTGAAGAACGGCAAGGCCATCGTGCAGCTCAGGTCGCTCGACAAGATCCTCGACATTCTGGGGATGGGAGACAGGGCCCGCGCGCTTTCGACCATGTCCGACCAGTTCAACCTCTACGCCGAATCGCCCGAGGCGCGGGACGCGATCCTGAGCGCGCTCGACCGCGCCTACATCGACGCGCCCGGCCAGAGGATGTTCGAGGCGGAGGCCGTCGAGAACAGCGTCACCGTCACCCTGAAACGTTACGACACCGTCTCCGAAGATTCGCGCTGCTTCTTCCCGCACCTCGGCGAAGACCGTTCATTCCGCTACGAAGACCTCGTCTACAGCACGGGCCTCGTCAAATCCGGCTGCCACGACCCGAAGGGCGTGCTCGCGATCTACGGGCCGGGGATAAAGCGCGGGGAGCGGGTGCCGGAATGCAATAACCTCGACATCGCGCCCACGGTCCTCACCCTGCTCGGCCTCGACGTGCCCGAGGAGATGGGCGGCCGCGTGCTCGCGGGGGCCTTCGCGGAGGGCTTATGACGGCGAAGATGAAGACCCTGCTCATCTGTCACGAAGGATCGGGCCTCGACCGCGAAGCCCTGGCCCGGTGGATGTCGTCGTTCTCCGACCTCCGCGGCGTAGTGGTGCTGAGAGAGAATAAGCAGCGCATGCAGCGCCGCATCAGGCGCGAGATGAGGCGCGTGGGGCTCGCGCGCTTCCTCGACGTGCTCGCCTTCAGGCTTTACTACAGGCTCTTTCTGGCCCGAAAGGACCGGGAGTGGGAGGAGGCGAAGCTCGGGGAGCTTTGCTCGATCTACCCCGAGCTGAAAGGCGTAAACGTGCTCGTGACTCACAGCCCGAACTCCCAGGAGGCCGAAGAGTTCATCCGCCAGGCCGCCCCGGACATGGTGGTCGCGCGGTGCAAGACCCTGCTCAAAGAGTCGGTCTTCACGATCCCGAGACTCGGGACGCTCGTCATGCATCCGGGCATCTGCCCGGAATACCGGAACGCGCACGGCTGTTTCTGGGCGCTCGCGAACGATGACCTGAGCAGAGTCGGCATGACCCTGCTCCGCATAGACAGGGGCGTGGACACCGGCCCGGTCTACGGCTATTACGGCTGCGCGTATGACGAAGTGAACGAGTCGCACATCGTCATTCAGCACCGCGTAGTGCTCGACAACCTCTGCGAGCTTCGGGAGAAGATGCGCGAGATTTACGAAGGGCGCGCGGTCACGCTTGAGACGGGCGGGCGTGCCTCGGCCGCGTGGGGGCAGCCCTGGTTGAGCAGCTACCTGAGGTGGAAGAGCAGGGCGCGCGTCAGGGACGAAAGCAAAGCGAGGCTCAGCAACGCATGAAGATCATTTCGCTCATGTATCACGACGTGGTGGACGGCCCGGAGCACGAGGCCAGCGGGTTCCCGTGGCCTGACGCGGCCATCTACAAACTCGACAGGGGGCAGTTCGCGGCCCATCTCGACACGATTGACGCCGCCGTAAAGCGCAAGCCCTCGACCGCCTTCGGCCTCCCTTACTGCCCGGATAAAGAGCCGCCTTTCCTGCTGACCTTCGACGACGGGGGCGCGAGCGCCTACACTTCGATTGCGAGCAGCCTCGAAGAGAGGGGGTGGCGCGGCCATTTCTTCGTCACCACCGATTTCATCGACACCCCGGCCTTCCTCACCAGCGACCAGATTCGCGACATCCACGCGCGCGGCCACGTCATCGGCACGCATTCGTGCTCGCACCCAACGCGCATGGCCCGCTGCGACTGGGACCGCCTGAAGCGCGAATGGGGCGACAGCGTCAAGAGGCTGTCCGACATCCTCGGATATAAAGTCATCACGGCCTCCGTGCCGGGCGGCCATTACTCGCGCAAGGTGGCGGAGGCCGCCGCGCTCGCGGGCGTGGAGATTCTTTTCACCTCGGAGCCGACGACCGGCTGGCACTTCGTTGACAATTGCCTCGTCCTCGGGCGCTACACCGTCCATCAGGGGACTTCGCCCGCGCAGGCCGCCGCCATAGCTTCGGGCCGCGTGGGGCCCCGACTCAGGCAACTGATATTCTGGAACGCAAAAAAGATCACCAAGGCCGTGGGCGGAGAGTATTACCTCAAGGTCAGAAAATCTCTCCTCTGGCAGGAATGAAAGCCCCTTTCGCACTTTTATCCAATTACCGCAGATTTTTTGGATCAGGCCCGGTGTGTAAATGACTGTAAGCGTCACGGAAGGAAATGTGAAGACGGGTGGCGGCTCCGCCGTCGCGCAACGCTCGGCCGCCGCGCGGCCATACGGATTCATAGGGCTCGTCTACGTCGTCGCGACATTTTTTACGGGGGCTCACTTCATGGCCGACACGGTCGATTACGTCGAGTCCGTGTTGAAGTCGGTCGAGTTCTGGGAATTCGGCCACCTCTTCTGGAGGCCCCTCGGCTGGCTCATCTACCAGGTGTTCGAGCCCGTCACCCGAGAGATAGTCGGCCCCGACGAGGTCGCCAAGGTGGCGCTCGTCTTCGTGACCCTGAACTGGCTCGCGGGCCTGATGAGCGTGCTGCTGATCTACGGCCTGCTCAAGCGCGTCACCGAACGCGAATGGCCTTCGCGCCTTTCGGCCCTCGCCTTCGCCCTCTCTCACGGCTTTTTGAATTTCGCGCAGACGGGAAGCTCTTACATCCCCGGCCTCGCTTTCCTCCTGCTCGGTCTGTTCATCCTCGCGCGGGAGAAAGATGGGCCGGTGGAGGGGCTTGATGAGAGGCCCGGCCGCCTGCTTCGCCCTTCCGTGCTGGCAGGCGTCGCCTTCGCCTGCTCCGTCTGCTTCTGGTTCCTCTACGTCTGGGCGATCCCCGGCGCGCTCGCTTTGCCGTTCCTGCTGCCGGGACTTAAACGGCCGCGCCGCCTCGTGATCCGGACCGCGTTCGCCTTTGCGCTGGCCTCCGGGCTCGCCTACGGAGCCGTGCTCGCGCACCTCGGGATTTACAACGTGACGGACCTGCGCGCGTGGATCACTTCGTCGTCCCACGGGGTCACGCACATCAAGGGAGTTGCGCGGGTCGCTTTCGGGGTGCCGCGCTCCCTGATCGACATGGGTAACGATGGCGTGGTGCTCAAGCGCTTCCTCGTGAAAGACCCGCTCAACCCGGTCTCTCTGCCGGAGGTGATCTTGATGAGCCTCTGGGCGCTCGCGCTCTTCTACGTTTGCGGGGCGGTGATCGCCTTCAACCTGCTGCGCTCGGCGAGAGGCAGGCAGGCCCTCTTCTACCTGATGGCGAGCATACTGCCCTTGATCGCATTCGCCGCTTTCTTCGACGGGGCGGCCATCGAGCGCTACCTTCCCGTCTACCCATTCCTCTTTCTGGCGCTCGCCTTCTTCCTCACGAGCCCGAAGGCGGCCCGCCCGACGAAGGCCGCGGTGCTTCTGCTCATCGCGGTCGCCTCGGCGGCTAACGTGATTCGAATGTCAGCGCCCGTCCTCGCTCACGAGCAGGAGCTTGTCTCGTCGCGGATCAGGGAGCTGCGGCCTCGGCTTAAACCGGAAAGCGCGATTATCACCGTCGACCTGCAAGACCCTCTGGTCAATTTTCACAGGAGCTTCCCCTTTAACCCGGTAGTTCAGCAGACGGACGCGCGCATCTCCGCCCTCCTGATGATCGGCACGGAGCAGGTGCCCGGCTGGGCCGAAGACTTCGCGCGAAAGGCCGTGTCAACGTGGGGCCGCGGGGGAGACGTTTGGGTGACGAAGCGCGCATTCAGCCCGCGACCGCGCGAAGAGTGGGGCTGGGTCGAGGGGGCCGACAAACGAGTCTCGTGGGGCGATCTCTACTCCCTCTTCTCGAACCTTCAGGCCGGCGAATCGACGGGCGGCGAAGACGGCTTCGTCCTCCTCCCGCCCTCGTCGAATAACGAAATGGCTATGGCGGCCCTGCTCTCCGACGGGGCGAAGAGAGTGTTGCAGGCAGGTGTCAGGAGATGAACCTTCGACCCGCGAAATCAGACGTTCGGCTGCTCGCGATCATGGAAGCGGGCACGGTCACGGGGCCGGCCAAAAACCTGATAGACTTCTGCGCGCGCGCGCGTGGCTTCGAGACCGAAGCCGCGGGCTTCCCCTCCGTCGACACCTCGATCATCACCTTCGAGCGTTCGGAACTCGCCGGAGGCCGGGACCCGGTGCTGAATGAATCGAGCAACCCATTCGTAATCGCCGCGCGCGCGGCCGGGGTCGAGACCTCCGTCATCGGCGAGCGCTTCAGGTTCGACAGGCGCGTGATCCCGGCCCTGCGCCGGATCGTCGAGAGCGCGGAGCCATCCATCGTTCAGACTCATAACGTGAAGTCCCACTTCCTGTTCAGGCTTTCGAGGCCGGCAAGGACCGCGCCCTGGGTCGCCTTCCATCACGGGTACACCACGACCAACCTGAAGATGCGGGCTTACAACCAGCTCGACCGCTGGTCGCTCAGGGGCGCGGACCGCGTCGTCACGGTGAGCCATGCATTCGCGCTCGACCTCTCGCGGCTCGGGGTCCGGCAGGATCGCATTCGCGTCCTCCACAACTCCGTCGACGCGGGCCGCATGATGGATGAAGAGACGAAAGCAGAAGCCGCCTCTTTGAGAGCGCGGATCGGGGTCGCGAGCGGCGAGCGCATAATCCTCGCGGTCGGGCGGCTCTCGCGCGAGAAGGGGCACTCGGATTTGATACGCGCGCTCGACGCTTTAAGGCAGATTCACCGGGACGTGCGCGCGAGGCTCGTCGTCGTGGGCGACGGGCCGGAGCGCCCGCGAATAGAGGCCGCCGCCGCGCGACTCGGGCTCGCGGACCGGGTGATGTTCGCGGGGCAGGTGAGCAACGTCCGGCCTTACTACGCGATGTCGGACCTGCTCGCCCTGCCGTCTCACAGCGAAGGCTCGCCCAACGTTTTGCTCGAAGCGATGGCCGCGAAATTACCCGTGGTCGCGACCGAAGTCGGGGGCGTGCCGGAGATCGTCACGCATTCGGAGAGCGCTCTGCTCGTAAAGCCTCGCGACCCCGAAGCGATGGCGCGGGCTATCGGGGCCGTGCTGAGGGATGGCTCTCTGGCGCGCGGCCTGATCGAGAATGCCTACGCGACGGCCATAAACCGCCATTCGCCCGAAGCCCGGCTTCGCGCCCTGCTCGATATATACCGCGAGCTGATTCCCGAGTCCGGGCGGGGCCATTCGAGCGATGAGCTTTCGAGAAAATTAATAGAAAGAAGCGAGCCGCAACAATGCAGGATCGAGCAGATTCATTACTGAACCGGGCGACATCACGCGCGGTCGCGGAAGCCGACGGGCGGGCGCGTGCCGCGAGGCCGCCTCTCGCGGCCCTGCTCGGCTCGCTGGTCAAAAACGCGATCTTCGCCTTCTACCTCTATTGCGGTTACGTGCAGTTGCGCGACGCGGTGCTCTCCTTGCTCGGGCGCTCGCGCGCGGTCGTCCTCTACTACCACCGCATCGGCGAGAGCGACGTGTTGACGAAACCGCCGGACGAGTTCCGCCGCGATCTCGAATACTTAAAAAAGAATTACGACTGCGTCAGCTTCTCCGAGCTGTGCGGGCGGCTCAGGTCGGGTGCCCCGGCGAGGCGGCGCTCGGTCGTAATAACGTTCGACGATGGCTACCGCGACAACTTCACGGAGGCCGTGCCGGTGCTGAGAGAAGCGGGCGTGACTGCGACCTTCTTCGTCGCGACGGGCTTCATAGACACCAGACGCGAGTTCCCGCACGACCTGAAGGAGGGCCGAGAAAAGGCCCGATTCCCCAAGCTCAGCTGGGATGACCTTCGCGCGATGGAGGCCGAGGGGTTCGAGATCGGGTCGCACACGGTCAATCACGCGAACCTCGGCAAGGCTGACGATAAGACGGTTGAGCGCGAGGTGAACGAATCGCTCGCCGCGCTCAATAATCATCTAGGGGCGCGCGCCCGCTGCTTCTCTTTCCCGTGGGGCAAGCCCTCCGACATCTCGGAGCGGGCGGTCGAAGCGGTGAGGCGCGCGGGGTATTACGCCTCGGCGTCCGCTTACGGCGGGGCGAACGGGCGCGGCTCCGACCTCTTCAACATCCGCCGCGTGGACGTTGGGAACGGGGCTTTGAGGGGCCTCGCCCTGCGCGCGCGCGCGGCGGGGCTCGACCCTGACTACTTCAGATTGAAGATGAGGGACCGGAAGGTGTAGCCGCGGGCCGGGATAAAATGCCTGAATAACCGGCGGCTTTATTCATTTTTAATGACCGTGATCATCTTAAGAAAAATGACCGCCCGGCGGGCCTTC
>DASQDI010000120.1:0-20425 GCA_035634255.1 Blastocatellia bacterium | reverse complement strand
CGGTGAGTACATAAACCAATGCAGCTTACGCAGGAGGATTGATTGGCTACTGTAACCATGAAAGAACTGCTTGAAGCCGGGGTCCACTTCGGGCACCAGGTCAGGCGGTGGAATCCGAAGATGAAGGAATACATCTTCGGCGAACGCAACGGCATTTACATCATTGACCTTCAAAAGACTCAGCGGCTCTTCAAAGAGGCCGTCAAGTTCGTAACCCAGCAGGCGCTGGAGAACAAAACGTTCCTCTTCGTAGGCACCAAGCGCCAGGCGCAGGACGCCGTCGAGGAGGAGGCGAAGCGGTGCAGCCAGTTCTACATCAACCAGAGGTGGCTCGGCGGGCTGCTCACGAACCTTCAGACGGTCCAGAAGTCGATCCAGCGCATGAAGGACATCGAGTCCATGCGCACCGACGGCCGCTACGAGGCCCTCACCAAGAAAGAGAGGCTCGGCCTCGACCGCGAGCACGCGGCGCTCGAAAAGAACCTCGCGGGCATCCGCGACATGCGCGGGCTGCCCGACGTGATGTTCATAATCGATTCGAATAAAGAAGAGATCGCCGTCCACGAGGCCAACAAGCTCGGCATCCCAATCGTCGCCATCGTCGACACCAACTGCAACCCCGACGGCATCGATTACATCGTCCCCGGGAACGACGACGCCCTGAGGGCCGTCAGGCTCTTCGCCTCGAAGATGGCCGACGCCATCATCGAGGGCCAGCAGATGCTCAAGGAAGGCGGGGCTGACATGGGCGAGGGCGCGGAAGCGATGGAAGCCGCGATGGCTTCGGCCGCCCCGTCGGACGGGCCCCGGCAGGACCGCGGCGAGCGCCGTGATCGCGGGGACCGTGGGGACCGCGGGCGCGGGCGCGGCGGAGATCGCGGCGGTCGCGGGGACCGCGGCGGCCGGCGCACGACCTACGTCCCGCCCGGAGCGCCGCCCATCCCCGAACCGCTCAGCGCCGGACCCGTCGCGGGCTCGGCCGCCCCTTCGGGCGCCGACACGGCCGCCCAGGTCACGCAGAACGACGTGCAGACTGCCCCCCGCGGGCCGATGGACGGCGACAGGGAGAACGCGCAGTCACAGCCCGCTCCCTCGGCGTCGCCCGTGGCCGGGGCCTTCGGCCGCGAGCCCGTCACCGAGCCGACCGAGGCGCAGCTGAGCCCCGGCCAGCAGGCCGGCGACAAGGGCGCTGAGAAGGCGGAAGTCGCGGAATAGAATTAAGGATGAAGGCGGAAGGTCCGGGGTAGAAGCGAGCACGTTCCCTCATTCATCTTTCGGTCTTCGTCCCGACTCTTTAATTAACGCGCGGCCTGCATCCGACTGAGCCGCGCGTTATTCATATCTAAACAGGGAGAAGCAGGTAATAATGTCAAACCAGATCACAGCAGGCGCCATCAAAGCTCTGAGGGAGAAGACCGGCGCGGGCATGATGGAATGCAAAGCCGCGCTCACCGAGGCCGCCGGCGACGAGCAGACGGCTATAGAGATACTGCGCAAGCGCGGCCTCGCGACCGCCACCAAGAAGGCAGGCCGCGTCGCGGCCGAGGGGCTCGTCGACGCTTACATACACGCGGGCGGTAAGATCGGGGTCCTGGTCGAGGTCAACTGCGAGACGGACTTCGTAGCGCGCGGCGAAGAGTTCCGCAGCTTCGTGCACGACCTCGCGATGCATATCACGGCGGCCGAGCCGCGCTACACCACCAAGGAAGAGGTGCCCTCCGACGTGCTCGATAAAGAGCGCGAGATCGCTTTAGAGCAGGCGCGCACCGACCCAAAGAATGCCAACAAGCCCCAGCAGGTCCTCGACAAGATAGTCGAGGGCAGGCTCAGCAAGTTCTACCAGGAAGTCTGCCTGATGGAGCAGCCCTTCGTTAAGGACCAGAACATCACCATCGCCGAGTTCGTCCGGCAGATGATCTCCAAGACCGGCGAGAACATCCGGGTGCGGAGGTTCACGCGGTTCAAGATGGGCGAGGGGCTCGAAAAGCGGGTCTCCGACCTGGGAGCAGAGGTTCAGGACCTGCTCGGCGGAAATCAATAGTTGACAAAAAGCCTCTCTCGCGAGAGGCTTTTTTTTGCTCGCGCGGGACCGCGGCCGCAGGGCTGGAGAGCGGGGCCAAAATTATGTCGGCTACATCGAAGCCTGTTTACAAGAGAATTCTGCTTAAGCTGTCGGGCGAAGCCCTGATGGGCGACCAGGGCTACGGCATCGACCCGGCGACGATCACGAGGATCGCGAAAGAGATCAGGGATGTCCGCGACCTCAAGGTCGAGATAGCCATAGTCGTCGGGGGCGGCAACATCTTCCGCGGGGTCGCGGGGTCGGCCCGCGGCATGGACCGCGCCTCGGCCGATTACATGGGGATGCTCGCCACGGTCATGAATGCCCTCGCCCTGCAGGACGCCCTCGAAAAGCAGGACGTCTTCACGCGCGTGATGACCGCCATAGAGATGCACGAAGTGGCCGAGCCCTTCATCCGCCGCCGCGCGATACGCCACGTGGAGAAGGGCCGCGTCGTCATCTTCGCCGCGGGCACGGGCAACCCGTACTTCACGACCGACTCGGCCGCGGCGCTCCGCGCGCTCGAAATCAAGGCCGACGCCATACTCAAGGGGACCAAGGTGGAAGGCATCTACACGGCCGACCCCAAGACCGACAGCACGGCCACGATGTTCGACCGGATCACCTACCTCGACGTAATACAGCGCGACCTCAAAGTGATGGACACGTCGGCCATAAGCCTCTGCCGCGAGCGGGGCGTGCCGATCCATGTCTTCAACCTTCATACGCCCGGCAACATCGCCCGCGTCGTGCGCGGCGAAAAGGTCGGCACGGTCGTGTGCTCCGAGGGGGTGCCGGAGACCCGAGAGGCCGGGGGGCAACTCTCCTAGCCGGGGGCGCGGATAATTTCATATCTCGAAATCTGAAATTAACTCAAAGGGTGGAGGAATTCGAATGGAAATCAAGGACGTCATTAACGATGCGCGTAAACGCATGGACAGCGCGGTCGAAGACTCCCGCAGGAAGCTGGCGGCCGTGCGCACGGGGCGCGCCTCCGTTAGCCTCCTCGACAGCGTCACGGTCGAGTACTACGGCACCCAGATGCCGCTCAATCAGGTGGGGACGATCCACGCGCCCGAGCCGTCTATGCTGACGGTCCAGCCCTTCGACCCCACGCAGATCGGGTCTATCGAGAAGGCCATCCGCGCTTCCGAGCTCGGCCTCAATCCTTCAAACGACGGCAAGCTCATCCGCGTACCCATCCCGCCCCTGACCGAGGAGCGCCGCAAGCAGATGGTCAAGGTCGTTCACGAAGTCGCCGAAGAACACCGCACGGCCGTGCGCAACGTCCGCCGCGACGCCAACGACCACCTCAAGAAGATGCTGAAGGATAAATCGATATCCGAGGACTCCGAAAAAGACGCCCTCGAACAGGTGCAGAAGCTGACCGATCAGCACATCGCGAGGATCAACGAGATCGCCGAGCAGAAAGAGAAAGACGTGATGACGGTCTGAGCGGACATCATGAAGAGGGTTTCAAACGGATTCCGGGAGCGCGGGCATGTGGCCCGCGCTTCTCATTTGATGCTGATCTTTCGCCCCTCATCGGGCACGTATTCGATGGAGACTTCGACGGCATTCTCCGGCATGAAGCCCAGGCGCTCGGCCCATTCGATCACCGTCACGGCCGACTCTTCTTCGAGTATCTCTTCGAGCCCCAGGTCGAAGCAGGCCCCCGCGTCGAGCCTGTAAAGGTCGATGTGGTAGAGCCGCAACCGCCCCTCGTAGACATTGATCAGGGTGAAAGACGGGCTCGTAACGTCCGCCGGGTCGAGGCCGAGCCCCGCGGCCAGCCCCTTCGCGAAGACGGTCTTGCCCGCGCCGAGGTCCCCGCTCAGCAGGAAGACCGCCCGCCCCTGAAGCCGCTCCCCCGCGCGACGCCCCGCCTCGAAAGTCTCTTCCGCCGAGCGGGTGATTATCTCTTCTGAGCCGGCCGCCTTCGATTGGATCTCGTCACCCATCAGTCGTCACTTTCGGGAGCCTCTCTTCATCGCCTCCCGCTTCGATAAACGCATGCCCCAGATTCGCGGCGATGTCGGACGCGATCAGGGCCCTGACGCCCACGCGCGAGGCCGCGATGTCTCCCGCAAGCCCGTGCAGGTACACCGCCGCAATCGCCGCCCCGACCGGGTCGCCGCTTTTCTGGGCGAGCAGCGCCGCGCAGATGCCCGTGAGCACGTCCCCCGTCCCGCCCGTCGCCATCCCCGAGTTGCCCGTGGGATTCACGTACACTTCCCCGTCGGGCGCGGCTATGACGGTTCGGCTCCCCTTCAGGACCACGACGACCGAGCGAGTGGTAGCGAAATCGCGGGCCACCTCCACACGGTTGTTGACCACCTCTTCGATGGGGCGGCCTACCAGTCGCGCCATCTCTCCGGGATGGGGGGTCACTATCAGCGGGAGGCCGGGGCTCCCTTTCGGCTCATCCTTCCACGGGGCGAGCGCATTCAACCCGTCCGCGTCGATAACCATCGGGCGCTCGCGCCTCGCGACCACGTCGCGCACGAACGTCCGCGTGGAATCGTCGCCCGAGCCGAGGCCCGGCCCGATGGCGACGACATCACGCGCCGAAGCAAGCTCAAGAGCGCGCCCCGACGCCTCGCGCGAAACAGAGCCTCCCGAGGTTTCGGCCAGAGGCTCCGTCATGCATTCCACGAGCAATCGGGAGGCGATCACGGGTTGCGATGATTCGGGAGCGGCGACCGTCACGAGCCCCGCGCCCGCGCGCATCGCGCCCGCGCCCGCGAGACAGGCGGCCCCGGTCTTACCCCGCGAGCCCGCGATTACCAGCACCTTGCCCGCGTCGCCCTTGTTGGCGTCGGGGCGGCGGCGCGATTCGCGGAGCCAGAGCGTTATCATCGAAGGCTCCACGCAACTCAGGCGCGAGCCCGCCGAGTCGATCAACTCCCGAGGCGAGCCGATGTCCACCACCACGAGCGCCCCGTTGTGATCAGAGGCCGGGGGCAGAATGTTCGCGACCTTCGCGGAGGTGAACGTCACGGTCATGCGCGCGCGCACGGCGGGCCCGATCAGGGCGGGCGAGTCCGCGTTCAGGCCAGAAGGGAGGTCGACTGAGATCACCGGCGCGTCACGCCCCCGGCCGTTCAGCAAGTCTATGGCTTCTTCGTAAATCCCCGCGGCCGCGCGCGTGAGCCCCGTCCCGAATACCGCGTCGACGAGGCAGTCGTGAGCCCGAGCGGGGAACTCTTTAGCGAGCTGCTCCGGGTCGTTGATCTCGACAAATCGAAAATGGGAATCTGATGATTTCGCGAGAGACCTTGCGGCCTCGAAGTTCGCGCGGGCATCTCCGCGCGCGTCCTCCACGCGGCCGAGCAGGAGGCAATCGACGAGCGCGCTCCTGGCGCTGAGTTGTCGGGCGATGGCCGCGCCGTCGCCCCCGTTGTTGCCCCGCCCGCACACGACGAGGACGCGCTTGCCCGAAACGGGGCCGAGGCTTTGCTCGAGGGCTTCTACCGTGCGCGCGGCGGCGTTCTCCATCAGCAGCAGGCCGGGCACTTTGAACCGCTCGGAGGTCAGCCGGTCAACCTCACGCATCTGGTCCGCCGTCAGCACTCTCATACTCGCGATGATATGCCAGCCAAAAGGCCCTGTCAAAGTTGGCCCCATCCGCCGGGCCGAATGAATGTAAGGGATGGCGCGGGCCAGAGTAGTGATCGGAAGGCGGCCCCCGGAACATCTCGCGTTAGCACCCCGCGTCAATATCTCGTATTTCCGGGCATCACATCAGGGTCGCCTCTTCATCCTTGATGCGCAGCAGGTCGAGCAGCAGGGCCATGTTGTTCATGGCCTTTATGGTGCAGGGAAACGAGTGGTTTGATTTCTTGAATTCGAAAGCGCCTTCGGAGGCGTCGAGCAGGCCGATGATCGCCTCGGTGCCCGACGAGGAGCCCGCCTTCGCGCCGACTATCTGGCCGTCGTTAAAATGTATCTCGCCCGAGACGCCCGGCGACATGATGGCGAGCGCGCCCGTGAGCCTACTGTTTTCCACCATCTGGATCACGTCGAACATGCTAACGATGGCGAAGTTCCCGAGCAGCACGTTTTGAGACGGCGTATAAGCCGGCGGGGCGTAGATGTTCGGCGGCTCAAGCACGTTCTTCTGTGAGTCGTTCGGAGGCGCGGTGGGCGCGGGCGCCTCCGGAATCGGCTTCCCTTCGATGAGGCTCTCGAGGACGGCCAGGTATTCGGGCTTCAGGTTGATGAACCTCACCCCCATCCCGACCTGCGGCATCGAGTAGCGCACCTCGCCCTCGGCCTCGATCATTACGTCCCGCACGCGGAACCTGAGCTTCAGGACCGAGCCGACCGAGAAACAGGTCATCGAATCTATGAAGACGCCCGTCACGCTCAAATCGTTGACCCGCGTGTTGAGGCGGCTGACCCCCGCGCCTTCGCACTCCACCTCGCAAATGTGCGTGATGCGCTTTGCAGCGCGTCTATCTTTATCGTTCATTGATGCTGCCTCACTATCCTGCTGCCGGGCCGGAATCAAGGGCTTTAAACCCCGCCGGTCCCCACCTCTCACTCTTCTTCGATGCTGGCTCTGAGGGCGCGGAGCTTGCGCACGATCAGGTCGTACTCGAAGCCGAGGCGCGCGAGATGATCGAACATCCGCTTCGCGCCGTTCTGGTCGGTCGGTCGGCCGTAGGTGCGCATCCGCTTCTCTATTGCCCTGTCGATCAGGGCGTCTTCGCCGACTTCCTCGAACACGTTGTCGAGGGCTTTGCTGATCGTCTCGCGCGACACCTTCTTCCCCGCGAGCTCGCGGGCGATCCGCGACCGGCCCACGGGCTTGAGGTTGACCCGGTGATTCGCGTAACTCTCGGCGAACGTCCTGTCGTTCACGTAGCCGAGCTCTTTCAGCCTCTCTATGCAGGCGTCGACGGCTTCCGGCTCGGCCCACGGCCTTGAGAGCAGCCGCTCGCGCAACTGGCTTTCGCTCCTGGGCCGCGCGGCCAATATTTTGAGCGCGGTCGCGAAGACCTTGTCGCGGGCCTTCTCCGGGCTGACCTTGCGAGGGGGCGACTCTCCCTTCCCGCCACGCTTTCCGCCCGCGTCGCGACTCACCGGTTTACGTGTTCTGTACCTTCCAAAAGCCAATTTACAAACTGCTTTGTCTCCGGCTTGGCCGCGTCCAGCGGGCCGGTTCGCCTGCGCGACCGCTCCATGTCTTCGCGCGCCTGATCGGAGACGGATCGGACACCTGACACTCGAAGCTTGAACTCGTCGGGATTGGACGCTCCCGCCAGCGCTTCGTCGTATGTTATCAACCCGCGAGAGTACAAATCAAACAGCGACTGGTCGAAGGTCTGCATCCCGTACTGGGAAGTGCCCTGCGCTATCGCGTCGCGGATCAGGTTCGTCTTCTCCGGCTGTATTATGCAGTCCCGGATGTAAGGGGTGACTACCATGACCTCCACGGCCGGCACCCGCCCCTGGATCGATTCGGCGGCGCGCACCAGTCTCATCGAGATCACCGCGCGAAGCACGCCCGCCAGCTGCAGCCGGACGGCTCGCTGCTGGTGCGGGGGGAAGACCGACACTATGCGGTTGATCGTCTCCGTCGCGTCCAGAGTGTGAAGGGTCGACAAGACGAGGTGGCCCGTCTCCGCGGCGGTCAGGGCCGTCTCTATCGTCTCGTAGTCCCGCATCTCGCCTACGAGTATCACGTCCGGGTCCTGGCGCAGCGCCCCGCGCAACGCCTCCGAAAAGCTCTTGGTGTCGACATCGACCTCGCGCTGATTGACGTAAGACTTCTTGTCGCGGTGGAGGAACTCGATGGGGTCCTCGACCGTGACGATGTGCCCGGTGCGGCAGCGGTTGATGTAATCGATTATGGCGGCGAGGGTCGTGGACTTGCCGGAGCCCGTGGTCCCGGTCACGAGCACCAGCCCGCGCTGCTCGTTGGCGATCTTCTCGATGACGGGAGGCAGCCTCAGCTCCTCGGTCGTCCGCACAGTCGTCGGTATCACTCTGAGCACCATACCCACGGTGCCGCGCTGCTGAAATATGTTGCAGCGGAAACGCCCGAGGCCCGACACGCCGTAAGCGATGTCTATCTCGGCATTCTCGTTGAACCGCTGCTTCTGGCGGTTGTTCATGATGCCGAAAGCCATGTTGAGCGTATCTTCGGCCGACAGCCGTTGCGCTTCGACCATAGGCTGAAGCTCGCCGTTTACCCTGATGAACGGAAAGCTCCCGGCCTTGATGTGTAGATCGGACGCGCCCCTGCTGCAAGCAATGGTCAGCAGTTGATCAATACTCGATGACATTAACGCCTGCCTTGTTTGTAGCTCGGTCAGCTACTTACCGGAAATCAGCGGGGACAGTAGTGGAGGGGCTGGCCTGGAAGTCCTACAGGGCGACAGAGATCAGAGTCTGAACTTTCAGCGCTCGTATTATACGAATAACGATTATCGGCGGCAATAGAAATAAAAGCAGGGGCCGGGGGCCAGTGGCACCCTCCGTGGTTTCGATTTACTCGAAAGGGGTTCCGTAAAGAGAGCCTGATATGCTCCTTCCTTAGCCCCTAACTCCTGAATCCTGAATCCCGGCCGCTGATACTACTGCTGCTTCGGAGCGATAAACTTCACCTCTTCGCCGTTGCTAGTCAGCCTGGTGATTCCGTAGCCTCTGTACTGCTTGCCGTCGTACGGGAACTCGTAGACCCCCCGCTGCGCCGGCGCGAGGTTCGTCGGGTTCACCTGGATGTTGCGCGTGTCGGCGGGGCCTCCGTCATAGCGTTCGAGCGACACCTCCACGTACAGATTCGCTAGCTCCTGCTTCGAGAGGTTATCGACGGCCCCCCTCGCCTTGACCATGTTCTTTACCACTTCGGGATTACGCGCGGGGAATATCCGCGCCTTCGGCTCGTTGGCGATTACGGCGGCCTGCTCGGCGGCGGGGTTCCGGCCCCTCATCCGCATGACCAGATCATCGACGCGAGCGTGTACCGCGGGAATGTAGAAGTATGAGAGCACCGCGCCCGCGACCAGTAAGATCGCCACCGCAAGCGCTATCGTGCCGCCGTGCCCCGCCTTCTCATTCAGGTCTTTGCCATAATTCGTGAGGCTGCCTATCCCGAATTCATCGGGCGCTTTGCTCGGGGTCCCAAGGATCAAAGGCCCCTTTGCCGCTTCGGGTGAAATCCCGAGCACCGACCCGGCCATCTTTCGCTCGCGGCCCACCGACGGGATGGATGGCTCGACCTCTCGCGGAGCGTGGGCCGAAGCGGGCACGGGCTCGCTGACAGGCTTCGAAAGTCGCGGCGCGGCCTCGCCCACGCGCGGAGCCAGGGGCTCTATTCGCGGCGGCTCGAACGGCTCTCGCTGAGTGGCGGGTTCTACGTTGACGGGTTCTATGCTAGGGGCCTCGAACGGAGCGCGCGACGTGCTCTCGTCCACTCTGGCGAATGCCGCGGGCTCGACGTCGGCCGGGTGCGAAGAGCCTGAAGGCCCGAGCTCTGCCCATACTTCTTCGTCGAAGACCGCGCCCCCTTCTTCCTTCCCCCTCGGGGGCTCGACCGGCGGCTCCTCCTGAACGCTCCCGAGCGCGCGGGTCGCCTCGGCGGAAGGCAAGGGTTCTTCGATGACCTCGGCGGGCCTCGGCTCGGTCGGCACCCACGGAGTCACCTCCTCCGGCGCGGTCACCGTCGGCCCGGTGAAATCCTCGCTCGCAAGCTCGCGCGTTTCGGCGTAAGGGACATGCGGCGGCAGGTCGTCGGGGCTATCGAGCGCCGATACCTCGCTCGATTCGACCTTAGATTCGACCGGCTCGGCCGAAGGCTCCGGCGTCCCACCGGGGACGCCCTCTCGCTCCTTCGCGCCCGGCGTGGGGGCTACGAAGAGAGTGTTTCTCGACAAGCTCCAGTCCTCTTCGGGCTCCTTCTCGACCCTCTTCAGGCGTGTGAAGAAGTAGACGATCATGGAGACGCCCGCGAGAAAGAGCAGGATCGCGACTACCCACACGACCTTCGATGTCGGCTGCGGTTGCGCTTGAATCAGGTTTAAAAATATCAAAACCATTTCGTTCCTCAACTCTGGCTCCGCCGGGCCGATCACAGGCCCGGAGCCGGGAAGTCCTATCCTCTTATCGATGCAATTTCGCCGGGTGCAGGTTCGCCGAGCGCCGACAGCGCTTCGAGTATGATCGGTTCCTCATCCGGCTCGACCGTGCGAAGGTCGATCAATATGTGATCGCGCTCCGTGCGAACGATCACGGGCACGCGGTGGGCCCGGAGCCGCTCTTCAATCGAAGACGCGGACAGGGCCGCGCACTCTACCGTGACGAGCACCGTCGGGAGTTTTACCTCCGGGGCCGAACCCCCTCCGATGACGGAGTCACCTTCCTCAAGACCGGCTTTGATCCTGCCGCCCGTAAGCTCAGGAATGCGCCCGGCCATTCGGCTTGCGCGCTCTCTTATCCGCTCGCGAGTCTCGGTCAGGGCCCGGATGACCGGCACCTCCGATTGCGCCACCCCCCGCTCGTAAAGCCTCAGGGTCGCCTCAAGGGCCGCGTAGGTCATCTTGTCCACTCTCAGGGCGCGCATCAGGGGGTTCTTTCGGACCAGCTCGATCAGTCGGCGCGAGCCCGCGATGACGCCCGCCTGCGGGCCCCCGAGCATCTTGTCCCCGCTGAAAGAGACGACATCGACGCCCGCTTCGAGAGAGCGCGAAACGACCGGCTCGTCCCTCACCCCGAAGGGCTCAAGGTCTATGAGGCAGCCGGAGCCCAGGTCCTCGAATGAGGGTATGTTCGCGCGGCGCGCGAGGTCGGAGATCGCCTCGACCGGCGGGCGCTCCGTGAACCCGATTATCCGGTAGTTCGACGGGTGAACGCGGAGTATGAGCCGCGTGCTGTCGTTTATCGCGCGCTCGTAATCTTCTATGCGGGTGCGGTTGGTCGTGCCGACCTCGCGCAGGCGCGCGCCGCTCTTCTCCATAACGTCGGGGATGCGGAAGCTGCCCCCGATCTCGACAAGCTCCCCGCGAGATACGATCACCTCCCCGCCTTCTGCCAGCGTATTGAGCACGAGCATCACGGCCGCGGCGTTGTTGTTCGCCACGACAGCGGCCTCGCTCCCCGCGAGGCGGGCGAGCAGGTCCTGGCAGTGCGACTCGCGCCTGCCGCGCCCCCCGCGCTCGATGTCGTATTCGAGATTAGAGTAATGGCCCGCCACGTCGGACAGGGCGTCCACGGCCGCGCGGGCGAGCGGCGCGCGCCCGAGGTTGGTGTGAATGACGACGCCGGTGGCGTTGACGACCCTTCGCAGGGACGGGCGGGCCAGGCCCTCGACCCGCGCTTCGAGCCGCCGCTCGATCTCCGCCGCGAGCAACGCCTGCCGGTCCCCGTTCCCCCCGAGGCCGGGGCCGCGGGCGAGAATCGATTCGACGCCGACACTGCCTTCGGACATCTCGCGGCGCAGGTCGTCGGTGATTTCGCGCAGCAGGTCACGCAGGCGCGCGCGGCTCAGCTCCGCCGACAGTCGCGCGGCGGCGGGGCCGGCAAGCAGCCGCTCAATCGAGGGCAGCAATCTCAACAATTCGTTTGACATGTAATTAAGGTTGACACCGCGAGGTGCCTGGCTTACATTCTAGCACAACCCCCACAACGAACCACCCCGCGCCCCGGACGAGCGACTTGAATGGAACAGAAGGTAGTAAATCCATTGGACCAGGAACTCGACAGGCTGGAGCAGGAGATGCGCCGCCTGAAAGTCGAGTACGACATCTACTTCAACGGCGGCACGCTCCGGCCCCCGAACGACACCAAAGGGCGCGTGGAGACGGCCATAAAGCGAATATACGACGCGCGAAACATGAGCTTCAGCCAGCGCTTTCGCTACAACAGTCTGGTGGCGCGCTACAACGTCATGCGCGAGCTGTGGCGGAGGCAGACGCAGGGGCGGGAGGAGAGCGGCAAGCCGCCGACGGCGGAGGCTCAGGCGGCCGCGCGCGCGCAGTCCGTGATAATCCGCTTCAGCAACCCCGAGCGCGAGCCCGAAAAGGTGAGCCAGCTCTACGACCACCTCATCGCGGCCCGGCGCGCATGCGGGGAGAGGCTCGGCAACCTCAGCCTCGATGTCTTCACGAAATTCATGCGCTCGCGGGCGGGCCAGATAAAGAGCCGGCTCGGGTCGGAGTCGGTGGACTTCCTGATCACGGTCGATAACGGGGAGGTCAGGTTCACCGCGCGCGCGGTGGATCAGACGGAGGCGGCCGGCGGGGAGAATTAAAAAGCCCCGCTCCGAAGAGCGAGGCGAACCTTTGCGCCTGAGAAATTCTTACAGCCTCTTTACGGCTTCGGCTTGAGGTCCCTTCGGGCCCTGGACCACCTGGAACTCTACAGTCTCGCCCTGCTTGAGCGACTTGTAGCCTTCTTCCTGAATCGCCGAGTAGTGCACGAAGACATCCGCCCCCCCCGGCTGTTCGATGAATCCATAGCCCTTGGCATTACTGAACCACTTGACCTTGCCTTGTGATGTTGACATCGAGTGATCCTCCTCCAAGTCTTACACTGCCCTCCCGGAGGAATAGCAATGCAGCTGGTTGAATATCCACCGGAACGTCTGAACAACACGGCCGGCGAGACTTGAACGAGAAAACCGCAAATGAAGGCTCCCTCATCGGACGCCTCCTACTCGCGGTTCTTATCAAGATTTCACCACGTACTGCTCAAGTCTTGTGTGAACGCTCTGGTTGAATTTTTAAGTGATATGCGCGAAAAGCGACCGCATACTATAGCAAGCGCCGTTTAGTGTCAAGCAGAAATTCTGTAATGTCCAGGACAAAACCGCGCCCCGATTGGAAGCGCGCGATGAGCCCTCCGCTTTACGCCTCGGCTGAACGTTGTTGTAAAACGAGGCGCATGTAATAATCACGTGCGAGCAAAGTCGTGGACCCTGCGCCGAATGCGACTCAACGATTGCAGCCTCGTCATTGGGCGCCTCTGGCTTATCGAAGCGAGTTATCGGTAGGTTAGCTTCTATTTTTAGGAAATCCTTTCTGGAATCCCTCACCGTTCCAACAGAGCCGCCCGCAGCCCGGCCGATGCGAAGCATCAGGCAGCGTCGAACCCTTTCGGATTCGGCGGGAGTTGCAAGGCCGCGAAAAGGAGAACGTAGATGATGAATCGTGGAATACAGGGGGAGGGAGTCTTGTCGAAGAAGGCGACGGAGCGCCGGTCAGGCCGCACCCATTGGTGCTTTAACGCGGTGATGATGATGATCCTGCTTTCGGGCGGGGCGGATGGGGTGAGAGCCCAGGCGCATGACCACTCCGGGCACGCTCTGGGGAAGATCGACTTCCCCATCTCGTGCTCCGCACAGGCCAGGGCCGAGTTCAACCGCGCAGTCGCCCTCCTCCACCACATGACTTACCCTCAGGCGAGGGAAGCGTTTCAGCAAATGACGAAGGCCCACCCGCAGTGCGCGATGGCACATTGGGGGATCGCGATGACCCTGTTCCAACCGCTCTGGCCCACCCGTCCGGGGCCCGAAGAACTCAGGCGCGGATGGGAGGCGGTGCAGAAGGCCAAAGCACTTGAGCCGCCGACGGAACGCGAGCGCCTCTTCGTGGATGCGGCGGAAGCCTTCTTCCGCGAGCCGGAGTCGCCCGACTACTGGCAGCGAATTCGCCGGTGGGAGCAGGCCATGGAGAGGGTGTATGCCGCCTTCCCACGCGACCCGGAAGCGGCCGCCTTCTACGCCCTGGCCCACCTCGCCATCGCGCCCTCCGACAAGGTTTCGCGAGCGCACTCGGATCGCGCCGCCGGGCTCCTGCTCCCGGTGTACGAGCGGAACCCTGAACACCCAGGGGCCATGCATTACCTCGTCCACGCCAACGACGTGCCGGGGCGGGAGCGCGAGCTGCTGGAAATCATTCGCAAGTACGAGACGGTCGCCCCGCTTAACCCCCACGCGCTCCATATGCCGACCCACATCTACACCCGGCTCGGGGACTGGGAGGCGGTGATCCGTGGGAACCTGCGCGCCGCGGAGGCTGCTCTGAAGCACCCCGCGGGTGATAAAGGTCAGTTCGTGTGGGACGAATTCCCACACGCAATCGAATACCTCATCTACGCGCATCTCCAAAGGGGCGCGGACGACAAGGCCGCGGCGGAGTTGAAGCGGCTCCTCGGGACGGCCCGGCTGGAGCCCACGTTCAAGACGGCCTTCCACCTGACATCCACGCAGGCCCGGTATGCCCTGGAGCGCCGCGCGTGGCGCGAGGCGATGTCGCTGGTTCCTCGCCAGCCTTCGACGCTCAATTGGCAACGTTTCGTATGGCCCGAGGCCGTGACGTGGTTCGCGCGAGGTCTTGGAGCGGCTCGCGAGGGGGAGGTCAGGGAGGCTCGGCTGGCCGAGAGTCGTCTCGGTGAACTCGAAGCCGCCGCCAGCGGCGCGGGCGAAGATCTCTTCACTCGCAACATCCGAGTCCTCCGCCTCGCGTTGGGCGCGTGGCTGGCCCACGCTGAGCAGAACAGGGAGCGCAGCGTGGCGCTGATGCGGGAGGCGGCCGACCTCGAATTGTCGACGCCCAAGCACGCGGTGACTCCGGGACCCACGCTCCCGGCCTACGAGCTTTTAGGGGACCTTCTCCTGGAGCACGCGCGCCCGGCCGAAGCGGTTGTCGCGTACAAGCGCTCGCTGGAACTCTACCCGCGGCGCTTCAACAGTCTGCTAGGTGCCGCTCGGGCGGCGCGCGCGTCGGGCGACGAATCCTCGGCCCGCGCTTTCTACCGGGAACTTCTTGAGGTGAGTGACGGGGCCGCCAGAGAGCAGGCCCTTAAAGAGGCGCGCGCGTTTGTCTCGCGGCAGCGGTGATCGAAAGGGCACGCGCCAGGAATGCCGCCGCGCAAAGGCATGGCTTCGAATTGAAGGAATCTGACCGGTATGCAATACTCATCACGGCCCATTCATCTGCAAGGCCAAAAACAATTTACATCAAAGAGGAGAGATTGATGCTTAAGAGGTTCACTATAGTCGCGGCAATTATGGGTACGCTGGCGGTCATCGCTCTGAGCGCGACGACGAAGTACAGCATAGACACGAATCATTCGAATGTTAGTTTCTCGGTCCCGATCATGGACGGCCTTGCGAAAGTCACGGGCAAGTTCACGGATTTCACCATCGACATCGATTACGACGAAAACGACATCACCAAATCATCGGTTAAAGCGGTGATCAAAGCCACCAGCATCGACACGGGCATCGAGAGGCGTGACGCGCACCTGAGGAACCCCGACTTCTTCGAAGTCGAGAAGTACCCGGAGATCACCTTCCAGAGCACGCGCATCGAGAAAAGCGGCGGCAACCTGCTCGCCCACGGCACCTTCACGATGCACGGGGTCTCCAAGGAGATCGCCCTCCCCTTCACCATCAAAGGCCCCGTGAAGAACCCCGACGGGACCCCCGGCGCGATGGGCTTTTCGGCAAGGATCGTGCTCAACCGCCAGGACTACGGCATCAGCTTCAGAAACAAGGCCGCCCCGAACTTCCTCGGAGACAACGTCGAAGTGATGATCGACCTCATCACCAGACCGCAGAAGAAACAGTAGGCGGCTACCGGCCGAGCCCAGCGGGCCGCCGAGCAAGGGTAGGAATCATACAATGTTTGCTTCGGCGGCTCGCTCAGGCGCAATCATCGGTTCTTTTCTTCGTAAAATTTCATACCGGAATTCGGGTCAACCGTACCATCTGCATATCGAATGACTGGGGCCACAAACTTCAGCTTACAGAATCACCCTCTCCGGCTTTAGCCGACACCTTGCGAGTCAGCTGCTCTACATTTGCACTGTGCTTGAGTATTTCATACCGATAGTATTTCAGGGATGATACGGGAGACATTAAAGATGTTCTCTGGGCGAAGTGACATTATATTCGATCACCCTTGCCCAAATTGCATCTTCTGCATAGCAACTGAACATTGCCTAGTGTACTAGCTCCTCCCTTACTGAATGGGATTATATGATCGAACTCCAAGTAAGAGCTTTCACCACATTGCGTACACTTTCCCTGGTCACGTTGCCATACTGCGATCTTAACATCCTGCGGGATGTGACGACTTTCAGCATCTTTTTGTGGCGCGATCAGCTGGCGTTTTGACATTCGCGCCAGAGCGTCAATTACTGCTTCAGCGAGCACAGGATCATTGAGGCCATAGTGCCCATTACCTGTTTTGGTTGAGAGCTCCAAGTAGATGGTTTGCTGCCCCCGGTCGACGCGCATCACACTCTTCCAGAGAATAGTCCAGCCGCCGGTCTCCGATAGAAAATGGATTTTCTTGTTAGTCGCGATGAAGCGCCCAGGGATCAAACGCGAAGAGCGGGCATTGATTTTATGGTAGACTGCGGCAGTTTCTAAATGACACCTTTCGTCTGATTCGAGGTGTATGCTGGGTTGAATGACAGGTAGATTACCTTGGCGAATTCCAGAAATATACTTTAGGTAGTTCAATCGCTCCGTAAGTGGCCGTGCTATTTCTGACGGGATCAACAAATATTTGCGCAACTCGTGAAAGTAGCGTTCTTCCTCATCCGTAATCATACCGTCAGCGGCAGCAAAGGTTAGAGTACGCTCAAGAAAATGTAACGCGTCGCCTCGCACGTACTGTAGCGCTTCATTCCAATCAATGTTGTCTTGCATTGTGATATTACGCAACTGCTGCCATTCTTGCGGAGATAGCATGCCATCAGCGCAAAAATTTAAGAACGCCTGACGGAAGCGGTTCATAGATTGTTTTATTTGGTTTTCACAAGCACCACAGCGGCCTGTTTGCTTGTTAAAACCAAGGAAGCTGCCGATGAGACCAGTTTCTTTTCTACACCGCGCACATGTTGGCATAAGACAACCTCGTTAGTAGGATTGCAGGATTACATCATAGCCTTATGATCTGGCGCAACAATCTGCGGGCCTGGGTCTAACAACTCGCTTCAGCGTCGACCGCGCGGAACACTGGTCGAATCATGCAAGACTTGTTTCGCGGCCTCCGCTGTATGCGGTTGTTAGGCGCAACCTGCCGCCACACCAAACCGGAAAGATTGTTTGGTAGTCTTTCTGACACTTTAAATTGTAGATTCCTTCCGGAGTGTATGAGCCAATGGCTAAGATTGAAATACTTACCATACATCCTGCATGAACCTTGCGAATGTAGACCAATCAGTCCTCTTGAACCTCTTCTTGTTGACTGGCCTCCACCCGAAGGAGCCATGACCTATTTCGATTGTACCCAGTTTTTCTCCCTCAGAGTATATATCAAGCTCGATGCCGCTCCCTGCTTTCGATAGTTCCAGAACTTGGAGTTTGACTTTGACCGAGTGCTTTTTGTCCAGTGCCATAATCCTCCTATTTGCTTTTCAGGAAATTATCGTGC
The DNA here is from genome assembly GCA_035634255.1 of Blastocatellia bacterium. GTDB lineage: Bacteria > Acidobacteriota > Blastocatellia > UBA7656 > UBA7656 > DATLMR01. Next base: position 2,971 of record DASQDI010000120.1, on the reverse strand, counting down.
GACCTAATATAGTTTACTCCCGCTTTATCCAAAGCTCTGCACCCACAAGCTAAGGCTATCCATATCTGCGGGAATTCCCTAGCATCAGTGCCTAATGGCCCGCGTCAGCGGATGATTGCGGGTCACCGGATCAATGCTTCGTAGCGGGCGATGGTCGCGGGCAGGGGCTCGACCCCGAGCTCGCGGCGCAGCAGCTTTCTCAGGCCGTCGAACTGCTCGATGGCCGCCGCGCGATTGCCCGAGAGCACGTAGGCTTCCATCACGCGGCAGTGCACCTCTTCCTGATAATGGTCGCGCTGCAGGATCATCTGCCCGTACCGGATCACCTGATCGTGATTGTTCCGCTCCCCGTGATAACTTATCAGCTCCTTCAACGCTTCGAGGTAGAGGTCGCGGTAATAGCTCTGAAGCTCGTCGATCCAGTTGTAATAGAACTCTTCGAGGAAGTCTCCGCGGTAGAGCCGGATGGCTTCGGCGAGCTTCTCGGCCGACCCGTCCGCGTCGCCCGCGCGCCGGGACTCGCGCGCGTCCGCGATCAATCGCTCGAACTCCTCCGTGTCCACCTGGTACGTGTACTGGGGGTTCAGCAGGTACGCGCCTTCGCGGTAGAGGATGAAATCCTTCTTGACCACCTGCCCGGAGTTCAGGGCCTTTCTCAGGTGAGAGATGGTCGGGTGGAAATTCTTGGAGACGGTCTCCGCGTCGGCCTCGGCCCAGAATATGTCGACAAGGGTCTCTTTCGGGGCGCGGTGATTGCGGCGCGAGGCGACGTAACATAGTATGTGCAGGGCCTTCGACAGCCGCCATGCCTCCTTGAGCGGCTCCGAGGGGGCGCGGAGGATTTCGACCGGGCCGAGCAGGTTCAGGGCCAGGTCGCAGGTCGGCCTCTCGATGATCGATTCGACCGGGCTCGCGGGCGGGGGCTTCGGCCCGTCTTCGGGCGCGCGCGCCTCGGCCCGCCCGACCTCAAGAGGCACGACCTGCACGAGGTAATCCGCGGCCATCCCCGCTTTAATCGCCGCGCCGAAGAGGGCTGGCGAGTGCGCGGCCTCCGACGCCAGCCAGAACGAGTAGTCGTACCGGATAGCCAGGTCTATCACGCGGCGAAGCTGGACGAGCGCCTCGTCCCTGCGGCCCGTGTCCCAGAGCAGCTTCGCGAGCGGGAGCACGGCGCGCGCCTCGTTGAAGTAGAGGTTGTCGGAGCGCGTGAGCTGGATGGCTTCGGTCAACTCCGCCTCCGCCGCGTCCGTGCGCCCCAGAGCCATGTCGATGCGGCCGCGGGTGATGAGCGCGGCGGCCCGCTCGGCGGGCGAGCCCTGCGCGCGCGCGCGGTAGTACTCGTCGGCCTCGCGCTCCGCGAGGGCCGTCTCCCCCATCCTTAGGTAGAGCGTCGCGCGCTCGTCGAGCAGCTCGCGGTCCGTGAGGGCGAGCCCCGCGTCGCGGTACGCGCGCGCGGCTTCGTTGTAGAAGTCGAGCGCGCGGTTGAAGTCGCCCCGCTCTCGGTAGAGATTGCCGAAGGCTTCGAGCGTCTCGGCAGTCGCCGTCTTGAGGTTGAAGAGCTGGCAGCGGTCGAGCGCAAGATGGAGGTGGAACTCGGCCTCGTCGAGTCGCCCCTGCACGACCTGGAGCCGCGCCACGTTCAGGTGCGCTATGGCTTCCTGCGGGAAGGGGACGGCCTTGGCCTTGGCCGAGTACAGCCTGTCGTTCTCCGGGCGGCCCTCGATCATCTGGCTCAGCCACCGGAGGGCCTCGTTGAAATCGCCCTCCCTCGAATAGGGCAGCCCGAGGTTGTGAAGCACGATGCGGCTGAAGCGGTCATCGTCGGCGCGGCGAGCCTCTTCGAGCGCCGCGCGCCAGCTCTCGATCGCCTTCCGGGTGTCGTGAAAGAGGATGAACTGACAGAGGCCGATTATGTTGAAGCACCGCGCGCGCAGGCGGGGCAGTTCCGGCGCGAGCTCGATGGCCGCAGTCGCCAGACGGACCGCGTGCTCGCAATCGCCCCTGTACCGGGCTATGTACGCCTGGCCGCGGAGCGACTCCGCTTCGGCGAGCTTCTCGTTCTTCGCCCGAGCCATCTGCGCCGCCTGCACGTAAAGGGAGAGGGCACGCGCGTGGTCGCCTTCGATCAGGCCGACGTCGGCGCGCGTGATCAGGGCGTGCGGGTTGTCGAAAAGCGACGCCTCGGGGAGGCGCTCGAAGGCGCGCTTGATCGTCTCGAACCGGCCCGAGCCGACGAGGTCGGCGCCGTACTTCGCGAGCATGGCCGCCACGTCGCCCGCGGCCTCGGCCTCGGTGAAATGATTGACCGCGAGGTCCCACTGGCCCGTCCGGGCGAAGTACGCGGCGCACTCCCTGTGCAGGCGTTTGACTTCCGCCGCGCCCACCTCATTCGCGAGCCACCGATTCAGGAAGCTGCGGAAGAGCGGGTGCAGGCGGTACTCCTCCTCGACGCCCGAGGCGTACGTGTGCGAGATGAAGACGTTGCGCCGCGCCAGGGCGTGCAGGTGCTCGCGGCAATCGCTGATGCCGAGCGCCGCGTCGCAGATCGCGGGGTCGACCCGTTCGAGCAGGGAGAGGCGCGCGAGCATCAGCCGCGTTTCGGGGGTCTCGAATTGCAGCACCTCTTCCGCGAAGTAGTCGAATATGTCGAGCTCGGACTGATGAAAAGCGCTCGCGAAGAACGACGCCTCGCGCTCCGACGTGCCGTGCTGGTGATCGCTCGTGCGGTCGAAAGATTGTTGAATCAACTGGAGGGCCGTGACCCACCCATCCGTCTCTTTATAAAGCTGGCTAACCATCTCCGGCCGCAGCGAGCGGCCGAAAGTCTCGGTGAACAGGCGCTCGACCTCCTCCTGCGTGAACAACAAGTCCTGCCTGTCGAGCACACCCACGAGCCCCTTGCTCCTCAGCCTCGTCACCGACAGGTTCGGCATGCTCCGGCTCGTTATCACTATGTGCAGCACGTCGGGCA
>DASQDI010000119.1:0-123443 GCA_035634255.1 Blastocatellia bacterium | reverse complement strand
GCAAAAATATGGTGGTGTCGGAGCCGACGCCGAAGACGTTAAGGCGCGCGCGCGGCCCGGAGTCGTTCGCCTTCCGGAATCGCTCGACGATGGCGCGGGCCTTCGTGGTCGCGAGCGTCGAGTTGCCGTCCGTGATCAGGGCGATGGCACGTTGGCCGTTCGACGGCATCTCCTTCGCAAGCTGCGCCGCCCGCTCAAGCGCCGCGCCGAGGTCGGTCCCCCCCGACAGGTAGCCCGCCTTGATGAACGTGAGCGCGCGGTCGATCTGCTCGGGCCGCGCCTCGACCGGCTTGTCGCCCAGGGCCGCCACGTCGTCCTTGAACAGCATGAGGTTGAACGTGTCCTGCGGCCCGAGCGACCTGAGCAACCCTTCGATTGCTTCGTAGGCGCGCGACAGCTTCTCCCACTGCATGGAAAGCGACGTGTCGAGCATCACGAGGACCGAGCGCGCGGGGGGCGGCTCGGTCTCGCCGGGCGCGCGGCCCGACTCGTTGAGCAGCGCCGAGACTTCGAAGTACCCGTCCGGGTCGCGCGCGGCGAGGCGCGGGTCGCGCAGTTCGTCGGCGGTGACCCGCTCCGGCGCTCGGTAGGCCAGGAACTCAAGGGAGCTTTTGGGAACGCTCAGTCCATAGCTGAAAGAAAAATCTTCCGTGAGCTGGATGTCGTTCGCCTCGAACGAAGCCGACTTGTATTGCGGGGAGTTCTCGATGAACGAGAGCGGGTAAACCCTGCCCCTGACATTCAGGTCCGTCATGGGGAAGCGGCTCGCCACCTGCAACCTGATGTCGAGATGGCCGACGGTCTGGACGCCGTACTCGCTCGGCTTGAACGGGAAGGAGTAATAAGATTCGAGGTTGTCCACGCGGAGCAGCTCAGTGTACTCAAGCTCAAGCCGCTTGGTGCCGAAGGCGGGGATCGGCGTGACTTCGACCGTGAAGGCGGTGGTCGAACTGTCGTCGCGCTCCTGTTGCAGGAGGCCGGGGTCGATTGATTGCAGGGCCAGGTCGTTATAAATCTCTTCCGCGCGCCGCTTCTCCAGGATGACTCCGGGGATCCTCACGTCCCCGTCCCAGACGGCGAAGTCGGAGATCGAAGCCGTCGTCGGTATGAGGAATACGTAACGGCCCTCCTGCACGGTGTCGGAACGGTTGCCGAATATCTGCGTCACGCGAACGCGCGCGAACTGATTGTCGATCACCACGTGCACGCTCATCTCGTCGAGCGCGAGGATCGCCGGGTCGGGCCTCCCCGTCCGGGTCGGCATCAGGACGCCCGACTGGGCCTCGGCCAGCGCGGGCGCGAGCAGCAGCAGGGCCATCAGGATTTGGCTCCGGACGAGCCATTTTATAAAGGTCGGCATATTGAGTTCCTTTACTCGTCTACACTTTGCTCCGGGCTTTGCCGTCGTTCGGGGGCTCTTGTTAAGGGCCATCAGCCGATCACCCGCTTCTCTATCCGCATCAGCCCGTTCATCGTCCCGACGAATACGGACCGGTCGTCGCTCGTGATGGCCGTCACTCCCTGAGACGGCAGCCCCGAGCTCATGCGGACCCAGCGGCGTGCGCGCGTATTATAAATCAAAACTCCCCTGTCGCTAGTCCCAACGTAGAGTTGCTCCCCATCAAAATGCATCGCGTTCTGATTCACCTCGAACTTCCCGAGCTCGTTCGAGAAATTCACCCACTCGCCGGTCGAGAGCAGTTGGTCCACCCCCCCCCCGTTCGTCCCGACGAAGAGCGCCCCGTCCACTTCCGCGAGCGCGGTCACCCAGTCGTGAGAGAGGGGCGAGTTGGAGGTCTTGTAAGTCCGGACGACGCGCAGCCCCTCAAGCTCGGCGAGCCCCGCGAGGCTCCCCAGGTAAAGTCGCCCGTTCGCCTTCTCCGAAGTGTAAAGGTGATTGCTCGCGAGGCCGTGGAAGGCCGTGATCGAGCGCGTGCGCCCGCCCGTCACCTCCGAGAGCCCCCCTGCCGTGGCGAGCACGAGCGAGCGGGACGGGCCGCCCGCCTGCGCGCCCGGGGCCGTCACCGTAGCCTGCGTGACTGAGACGTGCGCCACCGAATCGCTGATGACCCCGCCCTGATCGCGCGTGAGCGCGACCTGCTTGAGCTGCCCGTCAAAGATGACGAGCCCTTTCGAGGTCGCGACCAGCATCCTCTCGTCGTCGGGGTCGAAGCGGATGAAGTTGACCTCGCGCACGCGGTCGTCTTCCAGGTGCGCGATGCGCTCGCCGGTCTCGGGGAGCACGATGTCGGCCCCCCTGTCGAAGTAGCCGACCCAGAGCCGCCGCGCGCCATCGAAGGCGAGCCCCGTGATGTGCGAGCCCGCGAGCACGCGCCCGCGAACAAGCTCCGCGCCGACCGGCTCCATCGCGGGCCGCTCGGCCCCGTCCGCGCGCCGGAACGCGCCTTCATCCGTCAAGGCCCACAACACCCCCTCGCTCGCGAAAGCTCTGGCCGGGGCGGAAGAGGGCAGGCCCGAGACCTGAACCGGTTTCGCGGAAGGGTCGCCCGGCCTCTCGTCTCGCGCGGGGGAGAGGTCGGCTATCCCTCCGGTGAAGACCCCTCCCCAAAGCCGCCCGCCGGAAACGGCGAGCGATGTCACGTTAGGTTGGGACGAGATGCGCGTCAATGCATTCTCTTCCGTAAGAGAGACGACTCCGAAATCGGTCGCGACCGCCACGACTCCCGACGAGCGCATGCTTTCGGGGAGCGCCGCCAGCCCCGAAACGTGCGGCGACGGGAGCCCTTCGTTCGGCCCGACCCGCTCGACGTGGTCCTCACGCCAGACGTAAAGGCCTTTATCCTGCGTGCCGATGTAGAGCCGGGACCGGAGCGGGAGGATTGCGGTGACGCGGCTGAAATCGGCTCCCGTGGCCGAATTCAGGCGGCGGCTGAACCGCTCCCCGTCGTACTCGAAGAGCCCGCCGTCGAGCGTGCCGATCAGGAGCTCCGAGTCGGTGGGGACGAGCGAGCTGACCCTGCTCGCCTTCGGCTTTTTGAAGCTGAACCCGGTGAGCCTGTTCCCGTCGAAAGCCACGAGCCCCTGCGTCGCGGTGCCGACGAAGAGGCGGCCGGAGAAGACCGCGAGGGCCGTCAGGTCGTTATCGGGCAGCCCATCGAGGGTCGTGTAGCGGCGCTTCACGCCCCCCGACGAGTCCAGCTCGATCAGCCCGCCCGAGGTGGCGAGGAAGAGCGAGCCGTTGAACCGGGCGACCGCGCGCGCGTCGGCGGCGTTGATGTAGAGCGCGCGGCCTTCGGCCGGAGTCGCCCGCAACTGAGTCTCCTCCACTTCAATCGCGGCGGCCGCGCGCAGCGCCTCTTTCTCCGCGGCTATGCGGTCGTTGACCCTTGAGACGAAAAGGGCCAGCAGCACGGCCGCCGCGACGGCGGATGCGGCGATTATCGCCAGCGTTTGCGTGCGTGCGGCCCTCAGCTTATTAAATATATTGGTCATTCGAAATTAAATGCGTTTGAGTCGCGGTGTTCGGAGCTTGGGCCCGTAACTTCAGGCCGGGGCCTCGCGAAGCCGGGTCAACCTTGAAGCTCGAAGCATTCCCTTTATCCCGTCGCGGCGATTCGCCCGGTCTCTTAGATGCCGGAAAACCGGAAAGGTTTCGGGCGGCCCGGACAAATTCGGCCGCGCCGCGGGCCGGAACAAAAATAACGCAGCTTGACAACGCACCTGAGTCAAAATATAGTCAATCGGCCTCTCCGGATATGTTGTTTTGACATTACAGCATGCCCTGAATAAGGCTGAAAAAACCCGACTCAGGAAGCCAGAAGTTGAATCTTCCAAACGCCCTCACTCTTTCGAGAATCTTCATAGTCCCGCTACTGGTTGTCGTATTACTGACGAAATTCCCGAGCGACTGGGTAGGCGTGCCTCAACAGCTTCTCGGCCTTGCTCTATTCATAGGGGCCTCATTCACAGATTGGCTCGATGGGTACATTGCTCGCAAACGGGGCCAGGTGTCAACCCTCGGGGCCTTACTGGACCCGATAGCCGACAAGCTCCTGATCTCGGCCGCGCTCGTCTCGCTGGTCGAGAACAGGCTCGCGCCCGCGTGGGCCATCGTGATCATCCTGGGCCGGGAGTTCGCGGTGACGGGCCTGCGGTCGATAGCCGCGGCCGAAGGCTTCACCATCTCCGCCTCCAAGAAGGCCAAGTTCAAGATGCTGTCGCAGGTGATCGCGATCACGCTCCTGATCCTGGGCAGCGTGTCGGGTAGTGCGTGGGGGCTCGTGCCGCCTCCCGAGATCAAGCCCGATGTCTCCTTCTCTTCCTTCGAGGAATCGGCCAGCGTTCTGTCTGCCGCCGTTCGGGACGGGCAGATCTCCGTCGAAGGGCTGCGCGTGCTCAGCTTCGGGGCGGGGCGATTCATGCTCTGGGTGGTTGTGATCTTCGCGCTCTGGTCGATGTACGATTACTTCATGAAGTTCTACGGCAAGGTGCGGGACAAGATCGAGGTCCGCGAGCGCCGACGCCTGTTGCGCCGCAGGAACCGCAAGACCACTCCCGCCGCCCTCAGCTCCGCCGCAGATACAGTGAAGAAGTGAGGCAGGGGCCGGTGGCCGGGGGTCAGGGTTCAGGGTAGGAGAGGGATTCTATAAAGAGGGCCTCTTATCCTCACTGAACCCCGGCCTCTGACCACTGACCACTATAGAAATCCCCCTTCCTTAGCCCCTGAATCCTGACCCCTGATCCCTGTCCCCTGACGCCTACTCCCCCACCAGAGAACTGAGGAGCGTCAGGCTGCCGACCGGGGAGCGCACCTCCGTGTAGACTCCGGAACTCCTGAACTCGGTAAAACTGACGGAAGGCTTCAGATCGTCCAGGGCGGCCTTGATCCGGTCCTGTTCCAGCAGGTCGGGCGACCCGTCGGTCGTCCGGGTTATCTTCGAGACGGCGAGCATCAACTCGCCCACTTCCCTCTCTTCGGGCTTGTAAGAGATCACCGAAGAATTAGCCGGGCGTTCCGCCATCAATCGCTTCATTCGCTCGTCGCTCGCGAGGTTTGCCCCGCCGCTCGCTGCGTCGACGAGCCGGGCGATCTGATCGCGCGTGCCGAGCGCGAGGTAATCTCCGACGAGCGCGGCGGCGCGCCCATCTTCGTTCGACGATAATGAGATGGCGGTCCCTTTGTAGCCCTCTTCGGAGACGGCGGAGTCATCGTGTCTCAAATACTTCTCGACGACCGGCCTTATCCTCTCTTTATCCGTGACTCTCACTATCATCGCGGTGGGCTCCGCGTCGTCGAATTTCAGAAGGGTGATCTCATTCCCCACGGCATCGCCGATTGACTCTCCCGGCTCAAGCCCGAGTTGCTTTCGGAAGTTGAGGACGAACTCTCTGAAGGCAAGCCCCGCCACGACATCGACGTTGGGGGACAGCTGTTTCAGCACCCGCTCCGGGAGTTCGCCCGCCCGGTCCACGCTCAGGATCGTGAAGTCTCTGACTCCCCCAGGGACGAGGCGGAGCGAATCGAAAGTGGGGTCGCTACTCTTCCTGAACGGGTCGGCCAGAGACTCCGCGACGCGCGGGCGCAGTACCGTGAGGTACCTTTCGACCGCGCCCCCCGAAGCGAACTCGTAGCCGTAGAGCGCGCCTTCGATTGTCTCTTTCGAGAGCTGCCCGAACATCCTCGCGAGAGAGCCGAGCCGGTCGGGGTCGGTGGTGATCCGGCTCGCAAAGACTGCCGGGCCGAATTCGACCAGCTTTTGCACCCCGGCCTCCGACACGAAGGCGAATATCGAACTGTTGTGATCGACCGCGGGCCGATTCTCTCTGAGCGTCCGGTTCTCCGCGAGCGTGGGCGCGCGGCCGGAGACAGCGTCGAGGCACGGCTTGATGACCCGCGTGTGATTGGCTATGACGATGACGCTGCCGCTCGCGGCGGCGACCAGCTGGCGGTCGGGGCGCGGGCCTTGGAATATCCGAAGCTCGGTGCCGTCGTAATCTTCGACCGACTCGACGGCCGCCTCGCCGTAGACGCGCTGCGCGAGCAGGACCGCGCGCTCGCGCACGAGACGCCGCGCGTCTTCCGGGTCGGAGTGTGTTTCGATCACGAGCGCGAGGCTCGGGCTCAGGCGGAGGAAAGAGCCGTCTTCGCTCGCGCCGGTTTCCGCTTCGAAGGCGGTGAGGACCAGGGCGTATTGCGCGCGGCCCGCGATGACGGCCTCGTCCGGCCCCACCCCCGCGCGGCTTATCAGGTCGCTCGCGAAGCCGACCTGACCCAACTGGCTTGATATTCCGAGCAGGGGGGCGATCTCTTCCCATGCGTCAGTGTCGGTGAGCCCTGTCACCAGGTCCGCGACGTTGCGCACTTCGACGAACGCGAGAGCGGTCGCCGGGGCGTACCGCGCCATGTCGACGCGCGGAGGTCTTCTAAGAACGACATAAGCGCCCGCGATCAGGACTGTGGCGAGGACCGGGCCGGCGATTAGAAGATTTTTTCGTGTGAGCCGCTTGCGGAAAGTCATCCGGGAAAATCCTACCACAGGCGCGCCCGTGTCACGAATCGACGCGGCCCGCAATGTGTTATATAATCCGCCCTGCCCGACGACCGGCCCCGAAGAAAGAAAGAGAAAGAGAGAAAGAGTTGAGCCAGGATGTAGTGAATTGTCCAGCCTGCGAGCGCCGCACGCCCGCCGCGCGCGCGGCCTGTCTTTACTGCGGCGCGGCCCTCCCCGTCAGCAGGATAGAGACCGCCCCGAGACAGCGTAACATCGACAGCTTCGAGCAGGCTTTTAACACTGTGTTGGAGCCCCCGGACATTCAAAACAATATTCAGGGCGGTGCCCGGCAGGGGCGGAACGAAGCGGCGCTGGCGGCGGCCCTGAACATCGAAGCGTCTGAGGCCCGCGACATAATAGCCTCGGGCAAGCCCATCCCCATCGCGCGCAGCCTCACTCGGCAGGAGGCCGACCTGATCTCGGCGCTCGCCCGCTCGTGCGGGGTGGGGGCCGTGGTGATCTCGGATCAGGAGTTGCGCCTTCAGGAGGAGCTTGCGCGGGCGAGAAGGGTCGTGGCCGAGGGCGAAGAGCTTCACGTCACGCACTCCGGCGGCACGATATCCCTGCCGACTTCCGAAGTAAAGTTGATGGTTATGGGCGGGCTGAAGAACAGGCGCGTCGATTATTCGGAGAGCGGCTCGGGCCTCCGCGCGCAGTCGGGCGGGGTGGTGGATTCGTCGGAGTTCTTTTCGAACGAGACCCTGATCGACCTCTACTCCACGACTATGGAGCGGAGCTTCAGAATCAGGTCCGACTCGTTCGACTATTCGGGCCTGATCGAGCGCCCGTCGTTCCTGGCCGAAGAGAATTTCCGACTCCTCGTCGCGCGCCTTCGGGGGCTCGCTCCGGGGGCGAGGTTCGACGATGATTTCGCGCGGGTGCGACACCTGCTCGGACGCGTGTGGCCTGAGCGATCGCGGACCGAGGCCCGCGGGTTGAGGAGGGAGGGCCTCTCGCTGCGCCCGCACGCCCGGTCGAGCGTGATCAGCGACAACCGCGACCAGTTCGACAGGTACTCCCGCCTGATGTTCCTGTTCGGAGTTAAGTGATGCGGACGACCACGGTGGAGGTGTTGTCTTCGCCGCCCGCGGCGTTGGCCGCGACCACAAGCTCCTTGGCGGCGGCGTTCGGGTCGGGGTTCACGAGCAGGATGTCGCGTATCTGATCGTCGCCGAGCATGCTGTTGAGGCCGTCGCTGCACAGCATTATCACGTCCCCGCTCTTCAGCTTTCGCCTCACGATGTCGATCTCAAGCTGCTCGTCCGCGCCTATCGAGCGATAGATGACGTTGCGGTAAGGGTGTATCCGCGCGTCGGCGCGGGATAGGTTGCCGGTGTTGACCATCCGCTGAACGAGCGAGTGGTCTTCGGTCAGCTGCTCGAATTTCTCCCCGGAGAGAAGGTAGCAGCGGCTGTCGCCTACGTGCGCGATGGTGAGCACGTCGCCCACGATCATCGCGACCGTGACGGTCGCGCCGAGCCCCTTGTCGTCCGGGTGCGCGCGCGCGTAAGCCATGACCTCGCGGTTCGCGTTCACGACCGCCATCCTGAGCATCTCGGTCGTCGCCATCTCGTAGCCGTCGGCTATGGCGAGCCGCAGGCCCCCCGTCTGAGTCGGGGCGGCGATCTTTTCTTCGCGCGTCGATTTGAGGGAGGCCGAGATGAGCTTGTCCGTGACCCACTCGGCCACCGCGCGCACCGTGACGCGGGAGGCGACCTCGCCCGCCGCCTCGCCCCCCATGCCGTCGGAGACGATGAAGAGCCCGATCTGAGTCTGCACGGACTCGAAGTACTGGGTCAGGTTCAGGCTCAGGATCGAGTCCTCGTTAAGCTCCCGCACGAGCCCCACGTCGGTGAAATGGCCCGCCTGCAAGACGACCGGCATGTTGAGCGCGGCGAGCGCGTTGCGAAAGTCCGAGACCGTCTGAAACCTGAGGGCCGGGTCGAGCGCGAGAGCGCGAGAGAGCAACCGCTCTAGGTTCGGGCTCACGGTCGCCACTGGATAAAGGCCGGAGCCTTCGTTCGGCCCGAAGCTCTCCCCGGTCAGGAGGAATTGCAGGAGCGCGCCTATCGAAAAGATGTCCGAGCGGGCGTCGTAGACGGCGCCGTCTTCGAAGAGCTCGGGCGCGCTGAACCCGCGGCTGGTGTAGATCGGCGCATCGCTGACGGGCGCGCCTTCCTGCCGGGCCCTGTCGAACCCGATGAGCCGCGCCCTGCCTTCGTTGTCGAGCACGATCCCGTAAGGCTCGAAGCCGTTGTAGACCCACCCGTGTCGGTGAAACTGCTCGGCCAGCGCGCAAAGCTGGAGGCCAATCGCGCGCGCCTCCTTCTCCCCCGTCTGGTCCAGGTGGGCGATGGCCTGCCCCTGAATCTGCTCGAAGACTATGTAAGCGTTCTCGCCCTCGGCCACGTGCTCGACCGGCTTGAAGATGCCGAACCGCTCGAAGGCGGGCGCGGCCTCTTCCAGCTTGCCCGACACCCTCCCCTGCGCCCCCTGCCCGCCCGACTCGTTGACGGGCGATAGTTCGTCCAGAGGGTTATCGTAAAACAATCTCTGCTCGATGATGGTGAAGGCGGAGCCGGGCGGGTCTTTCGAGACCGCCGAATAGGCGTTGTACGTCGGCGCGGTCCAGATCAGGGACTCGACCACGTACCGGCCCGAGATTATCCCGCCTTGCGGCAGAGGCTCGGGCGGGGCGGGCGACAGAAACAGAGTGGAGCCGAGCTTCGAGCCGCACGTCTGGCAGAAGGTGGCGTCCGGCTCGTTATCGGTGGCCCCGCAGTTCTGGCAAACATTTTCGAGGTCTTTAATCGGTTCGTCCATAGAAATGGTGAACTAGAATAACATAAGCAATCTTCAGTTTGAATACGTTTTGGCCCCGCTCGCACGGGGCGGCCGCGGGAGTCCGCGCGGGCCGCCCTTTCGCGCGCGTTATCGCCGCACGCCTCCGACGTAATGGGCGACATAAGGGGCGGAGCGCCGCGATATTTTTGACACAATTGATCGGGGCTGGTTATTATATATATGCCCTTGAAATTTTGCAGTTTGCGATTAACCGCCAACCTTCCACGGGTCCTTTAAACAGAGCCAATGAACGCGGAAGATTATTGAAACCTGTTGAAAGACAGGCGCGTACTATCAAGCGGTTGCTCAGAAGCTTAAACACTCGGAGGAAAACCCCTTACTATGCAGATCAGTCGTAAGAGGAAGATCATTATCATATCGGCCGCCGTCATTGGCCTCATCACGATCATCGTCTTATCCAGAGCCATCCAGAAGAAGGAAGGCGAGCCGGTGCAGACCGGCAAGGTCGAGCGGCGCGAGAGGCTTGAATCGAAGGTCACGGCTTCGGGGGAAATCCGCCCGGTCAAGTTTTACGATCTGACGGCTGAAGTGGCGGGCCGCGTCGAGCAGATTTACGTCACGGAGGGCGACAGGGTCAAGAAGGGCCAGGAGCTGGTCCGCGTGGACCCGACGCAGATATCTTCGCAGGTGCAGGCCAACGAGGCGGCCGTCCGCGTCACGCAGGCGGAGAGCGTCAACCAGACGGTCGCGGTCCAGCAGGCCGAGTCGGCCGTCAACCAGATGAAGGCCAGCCTCGGCGCGGCCGAGGCCGAGCTTGAGCGCGGCAAGGCCGACCTGCAATACGCCGAGAGCGAGTACAACCGGTACCAGCAGCTCGTCGAGTCCGGCGTGGTCAACAAGTCTCAGTTCGAGCAGGCCAGGTCGCGGTTCGAGCAGCAGCGCGCGACCGTCAAAGCGAACCAGTCGCGCGTCGATCAGTTGAAGCTGCAGGTCAAGGACGCCGAGCTCGGCGTCGCGCGCGCCAAGGCCGTGCTCAACTCTTCCATGCAGAGGGTCAAGCAGAGCCAGGCGCAGCTCAGCATCGAGGCCGACCAGTTGAGGAAGACCACGAGGTACTCGCCGATAGACGGGGTCGTTTCGAGCCTGCCGGTCAAAGTCGGCCAGTTCGCGCTAGCCAACCTGTCCAGCACGCCCCTGCTGACGGTCGCCGACATGTCGCAGATCAACGCGGAGATCAAGGTGGACGAGACCGACATCGCCGACGTGCAGGTCGGGCAGAGGGCCCGCGTCAAAGTGGACGCGCTCGGCGACATCGAGATCGAAGGAGAGGTCATAGAGAAGGGCGCGTCGGCCATCACCCGGTCCGGCCTGACGATCTCGCAGACTCAGGGGACGCAGGAGGCCAAGGACTTTCTGGTCAAGATCAAGCTCAACCCGACCGACGAAGTCCGCGACAAGTTACGTCCGGGCATGTCGACCACGTCCGTCATCACCACGGCGACCGTGGAGAACGTGATGACCGTGCCCCTGCAGGCCATCGTCCCGCGCGAGGTGTCGGGCGAAGAGGCCCCGGCCGAGCAGCCCGCGGCGGGGGGCAAGGCCAAGCGTGAAGTCGAAGGCGTCTTCCTCTTCAGGAACGGGCGCGCGGAGTTCACGCCCATCAAGACCGGGATCAAGGGCGATCAGGAGATCGAGGTCAAAGAGGGCGTGAGCCCGGACGACGAGATCATCATCGGGCCTTATAAGACTTTGAGAACCCTCAAGGACAAGGACCAGGTTAAGAAGGAAGTGAAGCCGCCGAACGCCGAATCAAAGTAGAGAAGTAACGAAATTTACTCTAGCAACCCAGAGGCTCGATGAGCGAATTGCCGGATGGAAAAAGAGGCGAGGCTATGATAGAAGAAGCTGTGCTTGAACGGGAGACGGTATTCATGCAGGCGGTCCCCGGAGAGGGGACGGTGATCAGGACCGACGACCTCTGGAAGACCTACGTGATGGGCGCCGAAGAGGTGCACGCCCTGCGGGGGGTCTCCTTCGAGATCGAGCGCGGGGAGTACGTCGCGATCATGGGCCCGTCGGGGTCGGGCAAATCGACTCTGATGAACCTGATCGGGTGCCTCGACACCCCGTCGGCGGGCCAGTACTGGCTGAACGGCAAGCAGGTGTCGGAGATGGACGACGACGAGCTGGCCTACATCCGGAACAAGGAGATAGGCTTCGTCTTCCAGACCTTCAACCTCCTGCCCCGCGCGAGCGCCCTGCACAACGTGGAGCTGCCGCTCATCTACAACGGCACGCCGCGGGCCCAGCGCATAGACATGGCGAAGCGGGCCCTTGAGCGCGTCGAGCTCGGCAACCGCATGGACCACAAGCCCAACGAGCTGTCGGGCGGCCAGCGCCAGCGCGTGGCCATCGCCCGCGCGCTCGTGAACAACCCGTCGATCATTCTGGCCGACGAGCCGACCGGGAACCTCGACTCGCACACGTCGCAGGAGATCATGTCCCTGTTCGACCACCTTCACCGCCAGGGCAACACGATAATCCTCGTCACCCACGAGCCGGACATCGCCCTGCACGCGCACCGCGTGCTGACCATACTCGACGGCCGGATCAACAAGGACGAGCGCACAAGGTAACCTCCTCTACGCGCGGGCCGGCTTATTCCTGATCTGCGAATAAGCCGGCCCGCGCTCCTTTTTTCTTACCCCTGACTGCTTATGGCAACAGGCCTATGGTGGCTGACCCGACGCCGCTCCCCACCCGCCGGTTGAAGGGGTCACTGATCACGCGGTCGAATGCGGCGTAGGTGTCATGGTTGACCGGCCCCTCGAAGCCCGCCTGCCCGTTCAGGGCGAAGGGGCGAATCGAGTTCAGAGTGCCCGGGCCGGTGAAGGATGACCGGCCGAGGAAGTTGTTGCTCACCTCGAAAATGACGGTCTGCCCGCTGGCCGCGAAGCTGTTAACGAAAGAGGCCGCATTTTAGCCCTCGGCGAAAAAAGTCAACAGCCATTTTATTCGGCGCTCGCACGACAATGCTCCTCTCAAACGCCCGCCCTCCCCGCGGCCCGGCGGGGCGGACCTCGCGGAGCACTTCCCGAACCGGCTGCTTGCTATGAGGCTTGCCGGTATCTATACTCTTCCTGCGCTTTCAGTGGATTCATCCAAACAGGCTGCGTTGCGCAGGTCATCATCGGGCGGAAGCATTGAACTCTTATGAACAAGTTTTTTGAGGCAGCCAAGATCGCCCTATCCTCGATACTCTCGCACAAGCTGAGATCGTTCCTGACACTCCTTGGAGTCATCATCGGCGTCGCGGTGGTGACGGCGGTGGCGACCGTCATCGAAGGCGCGAACGTTTACATAAGCGAAAAGATCGCGACCCTCGGGTCGGGGGTCTTCCGCGTTCAGAAGGCCAGCCCCACGGGCTTCGGGAATTTCGAGAAGTTCCTCGAAGCCCTTCGGAAAAACCCCGACCTCACGATTGACGACCTCGCGGCCTTGCGCGAGGGCGCGACGCTCGCCTCGTACGTCGGGGCGCAGGACGGCTCGTCGCAGCCCGTCCGCTACGGCAACGTTCAGCTCGACGGCATAGGCGTTCAGGGGGTCACCTCCAACCTCATCTCGCTCTCGAATGTCGAAGTGGAGCACGGCCGCTACTTCACGGAGTTCGACGACCAGGACCGCAGGCACGCGGCATTTTTGGGGGCCGAAGTCGCCAAGGGGCTCTTCCCGACGGAGGACCCTCTCGGCAAGGAGATTCGCATCGGGCGAGAGGTCTTCACCGTGATAGGGGTCGCCAAGTCGCTTGGCGCGATACTCGGGCAGTCGCAGGACAACTTCGTCCAGATACCCCTCTCCACCTTCCTGAAGCAGTTCGGGCAGAGGAGGTCGCTCACCTTCATTGCCCGCGCGGGCGAGGGCGTGGCCGCCCAGGCCGTGCAGGACCAGGTGCGCGTCATCCTGCGCACGCGGCACAAGCTCGACTTCAACCAGCCCGACGATTTTTCCATCATCACCGACGAAGTGACCCAGCAGTTATTCGGGCAGATCACGGGCACGGTCGCGGCTGTCGCCTTCCCCGTGGTCGGCATCTCGCTCGTGATCGGGGGCATCGTCATCATGAACATCATGCTCGCCACGGTGACGGAGAGGACCCGCGAAATCGGGATACGCAAGAGCCTCGGCGCGACGCGCAGGGACATACTAGTGCAGTTCCTGGTCGAATCCGTGATGCTGTCGGCCCTGGGGGGGATAATCGGGCTCCTGCTCGCCATAGCCGTGATGTCAATCGTCGGCAGGTTCGCGCCGGTCCCGGTCGCCGTCCCTTTCTGGGCCCCGGCCATCGCCATCAGCGTCTCCACCCTGGTCGGCCTCTTCTTCGGGGTCTACCCGGCCCGCAAGGCCGCGCGGCTCGACCCGATAGTCGCCCTCCGGGCCGATTGACGGGGCCATTTCTACTTTGCAGGTGAGGGGTCTATGCACATTCAGGAGATAGGTGAAAACGTCATGATGGCGCTCGACACGCTCCGAACGCACAAGGTGCGCTCGGCCCTGACGATGCTCGGGGTGATCGGCGGCACGATGACCGTCATAGCCATCTCCTCCTTCCTCACGGGGCTCAGGCAGTACGTCATCTCGGAGACGGAGAGGTTCGGCCCCAACCTCGTATTCATCTCCAAGTATGACAGCATCGGCATAAGGTTCAGCCGCCCATCCCAGAATGAGCGCACGAGGAAGAACCTGACGGTCGAAGACGCGGAGGCAATAGCCCAGCTGCCTTCGGTCATGGGCGTGAGCCCGACGATGGTCGTCGGCTCGTTCGCGCCCGCGGGCTCCCAGCCCGTGGTGAAGTACCGGGGGGTGGAGTCGAGCCGCCCGCTCATCTTCGGGGTCTGGTCGAATTACGACACGGTCCGCAACGTATTCATAAAAACGGGCCGGTTCTTCACGGCGGGCGAGCAGGTCCGAAAGGCCGAGGTCGCCATCATCGGCTCGGCGGTCGCCGAGACCCTCTACGGCGCGCTCGACCCCATCGGCCGCGAGATCGAGATCGAAGGCGAAATCTATCAGGTCATCGGCGTGATGGAGAAAGCTCCGGGCGGGCTCTTCGGGGGAGACGCCGTGGAAGACAGGCAGCTGATCGTCCCCTTCGACACGCTCAAGGCCGCGCACCCGGAGATAGAAGACATCACCATCACCGTCCGCGCCAACGAGGGCCAGTACGGCCTGATGACCGACCAGATAACCGAGCTTATGCGCCGCAGGCGCGAGATCCCCTCGAACAAGCCGAACAATTTCGGCATCAGTTCCCCCGACGGGATCTTCGAAGCCATCAGCCAGATCGCCGCGGTCGCCGGAATCATCGTGGTCCCCCTCTCCGCCGCGGGCCTGCTGGTCGGGGGCATCGGGGTGATGAACATCATGCTCGTCTCCGTCACCGAGCGCACGAAAGAGATCGGCGTACGCAGGGCCATCGGCGCGCGAAAGAGCGACATCATCTGGCAATTTCTGACCGAGGCCGTGACGCTGACGGCGGTCGGGGGAGTGATAGGCATCTTCGCCGGGTGGCTCGTCAGCCTCGTCCTCAGACTACTGGCCCCGACTCTGCCTTCGGTGATTCCTCTCTGGGCGGTGATACTGGGATTTGCGGTCTCGTGCGGGGTGGGGTTGATATTTGGCCTTTGGCCTGCCGTCAAAGCGGCGCGACTCGATCCGATAGAGGCGTTGCGTTACGAATGAATCGGTCTCCGCTCGGGCCCTCCGGCCTCGCGCGGGAAGCCGGTGGCCAGCTTTGTCATCATAGTGTGATCAGTTTGTGATCACATGGTAGCCAACGCCATGAGGCACGGGCCTCTGCGCGCCCGAAGCCTGACCCGTGGGGCTTTCGTCCAGAAGCATTAACATGCTGCATTCCAGGTCTGTGTAAGATGAAACATAAAGCACAGGTCTTATGCCTTTAGCCGCTCTCTGATATAACATCTGCTCGAAAACTTCGACCATGTCTATATCTGATTTATCTTCCCCCATCTTTTATCTCCTGTTCTCAATCGGCTTTCGTAAAGCTCCTCACTTTTAATTTGAGCAATAATCGTGCCGCGACGGGAGAAGAGGGCGGGCCGGTTTTTTCAGCCGTTTTCGGGCCGATTAAATAACCTTAGGGTAGGGGAACAGGGTAAGAATGACATTGACCAATATAAAGGAATTCATACCCTGTTCCGATTTAAAACAACCAGCCGGTAAAGCGCCGATTACGATACATGCCGGCGGAGGAGGCGGAAGGCGCAGCGCCTCGCGCCCGGCTTGGATCACGCGCCCATCAGAGCGACCCGGCCGACCCCCAGAAGCACCCACACGATCCAGAGCCCGAAGACCAGAGCGCCCGTCTGTCCCGTGCCTATCTTTCGCGCCCCGGCGATGGCCGCGAAACCTATCGTGAGCAGGACCAGGAACCAGATGGTGAAGATGTCTAGCGAAGTCGCTATCGCTTTTAACGGGGCCGAAATGTCCGACGGCATGAATGCCCCCAGGTTGGTCGCGGTAATATTGCCTGGGTCCATCGGGTTGATCTGGTCGAGGCTCTCCCGGTCTTTCACCAGAAGCGAGGCTAGCATCACCACCGTCCCCACCACGGAGGTGACGGCCCCGCTCCACAGGACCACGGAGAATATCTTTTTGAAAGTCGTCTTCGCCTGCATCAGCATCAGGCCGAGGGCGAATATCCCCGCGATGACCAGGTAGTAGATCGGGGTGACGACGATGGCGATCAGGGGGAAGAATTTCCCTATCACTTTCATGACGGCGATCTCCCGCTCGACATTCTCCGGCGGGGTGGTCGTGTTCATCTGAGCGTCGCGCTTCTTTATCCCCTCGCGGCCCAGGCGGTCCCAGTCCGGCTTCACTATCGCGTTAAAGGCGAAGGTGCCGAGCAGGGCCGCCACGAGCGAGATGACGAGGGGGGCGATCCAGGTCGGTTTCCGGTTCACGTCCTTGAATGCTTCGCCCGGCGAAAAGAGCACGCCCGAGAACCTGCCCGCGGGCCCAAGCTGCGCCGGTTCTTCGGTCGCGGTTTCGGTGTTAGGGTGAGGCTGGTGAGAGGTCTGCGGATCACCCGGTTGCGTCTCAGGATAACTCATGGCCGATTTCTCCTGTTCTCAGAAATGTGGTTTTAAGCGCGCGCAAGGACGGAAATGCTTTCTTTTTCCTGACTCTTACGGCCTGCCGCCGAGAGCCTACTATTTTTTCGCTTCCGGCGCAACAATCTTACAGGCCACGAAATGATCGGGGCTGACTTCGACAAGTCGCGGCTCGTCCCCCGCGCACTCGGGCTCTTCCAGAGGGCACCGCGTGCGGAACCGGCAGCCGGAAGGCGGGCTTATCGCGGTAGGTATGTCGCCCGACAGGGGCAGCCGCTCGCGGTGAAGGTCGGGGTCGGGGACCGGGATGGCCGACAGCAAAGCGCGCGTGTACGGGTGCAGAGGGTTGCGGAATATCTCTTCGCTCGGGGCGACTTCGACGAGCTTGCCGAGGTACATTATGCCCACCCGGTTCGATATGTGCTCCACCACCGACAGGCCGTGCGAGATGAAGAGGTAAGTCAGCCCGAGTTGCTCCTGCAAATCCTGAAGCAGGTTCACCACCTGCGCCTGCACGGAGACGTCGAGGGCGGAGACGGGCTCGTCGCACACGATGAACTTAGGGTTCAGGGCCAGGGCCCTCGCTATCCCGATGCGCTGCCGCTGGCCCCCGGAAAATTCATGCGGGTAACGCGCGGCGTGCGTGCCGTCGAGCCCGACGAGGCTCAGGAGTTCCGCCACGCGGTCGCGCCGCTCGCCCTTGCCGCCGATCCGGTGAATGGTCAGAGGCTCTTCGATTATCTCCCCGACCCTCATCCTGGGGTTGAGCGACGAGTACGGGTCCTGAAAGATGATCTGCATGTCGCGGCGCATCCGCCGCAAGCCGTCGGTGCCGACCCCGAGCAGGTCGTTCCCCTCAAAGAGCACTTCCCCGGCCGTCGGCTCGATGAGCCTCAGGATGCACCGCCCCGTGGTCGATTTGCCGCAGCCGGATTCCCCCACCAAACCGAACGTCTCGCCCTTGCGGATCGCGAAGCTCACGCCATCGACGGCCCGGACGCTCTCGCCCCCGCCGCCGAGCACCCCGGACCTCACAGGGAAATATTTTTTGAGGTTTCTCACCTCGACAAGATTGCCGTTATCGCTCGCCATAGATTCGATTCTTGAATTGAACTCTCTTACGACGCCGCGCCCCTGCCCGCCCCCCTGCCGGACCTCTCCGGGTGGGTCTTCGCCGAATCGTCCCCGACCTGCCCGAAGCGGATGCAGCGCGCCCTCCTCTCCTGATTCACGTCGAGCAAAGGGATCTCGCCCTCCGTGCACTCTTCGATCACGTAGGAGCAGCGGGGGGCGAACTTGCAGCCGGGGGGCAGGGCGAGGAGGCTCGGCACCGTGCCTTCGATGGTTTCGAGCCTGCGCATCCGGAGCCCCTCTTCGGTCAGGCGCGGCACGGACCTGAGCAGCCCCTCGGTGTAGGGGTGCTTCGGCCCGCGAAATATATCTCGCACTCCCGCGTCCTCGACTATGCGGCCCGCGTACATGACGGCGACCCTGTCCGCCGTCTCCGCGACTACCCCCAGGTCGTGCGTGATCAGGAGTACCGACAGGTCGAACTCTTGCCTGAGCGCCCTGAGCAGTTCCAGAATCTCCGCCTGTATGGTCACGTCGAGCGCGGTCGTGGGCTCGTCGGCGATCAGCAACTCGGGGTTGCACGAGAGGGCCATCGCGATCATCACGCGCTGCCGCATGCCCCCCGAAAGCTGGTAGGGGTAATCCTTCGCGCGGCGCTCGCTGTCTGGAATCCTGACCCGCTTCATCATCTCGACCGCCTTCGCCCACGCCTGCTTCCGGGGGAGGTTCTCGTGCAGCGTTATCGCTTCCGCGATCTGGTCCCCGACCGTGTACACGGGATTGAGCGAAGTCATCGGGTCCTGGAAGATCATCGCGACCTCGCTCCCCCGGAGCCGCCTCATCTCCTGCGCGCTCAGCTTCAACAGGTCGCGCCCGTTGAAGAGGATTTCGCCCGCGACTACCTTCCCCGGCTGCTGGATCAGACGCATGATGGAGAGGCTGGTCACCGATTTCCCGCTCCCCGACTCGCCCACGAGGGCGAGCGTCGAGCCCCTCGGGACCGTGAAGCTCACGTCTTCGACCGCCCTGACCGTGCCCGCCCGCGTGAAGAAATGCGTGCTCAGCCCCCTGACTTCCAGAATGTTATCTTGCATTATTCGTAAACCGCGCCCGCGTACTCCCCGAAGACCGCGCGCAGGCGGTCGGAAATCTCTCCGAGCGTCGCGTAGACTTCGACCGCGCGGATGATGTGCGGCATCAGGTTCTCGTCAGACCGCGCCGCCCGCTCGATCCGGTCGAGCGCCGCGAGCACCGGCGCCTCGTCCCTTCGCTCGCGAACCCGCGCGAGCCTCTCGACCTGCCCGCGCTCAAGCCCCTCGTCTACCCGGAGGATGGGGACGGAGCTCTCCTCCTCCACCGTGAAGCGGTTCACGCCCACGACCGTCTGCTCGCCGGACTCGACCTCGCGCTGATAATCGTAGGCGGCGCGCTCGATCTCTTTTTGGACGTACCCGACCTCGATTGCCCTGAGCATCCCGCCCATCTCGTCGATCTTTCTGATGTAGTCGGACGCGAGCCGCTCAAGCTCGTTCGTCAGCCGCTCGATTGCGTAAGAGCCCGCGAGCGCGTCGGCCGTGTCCGCCACCCCCGACTCGTACCCGATTACCTGCTGCGTCCGGAGGGCGATCCGCGCCGCGTGCTCGGTCGGGAGCCCCAGGGCCTCGTCCATCGAATTCGTGTGGAGCGATTGGGCGCCGCCCAGCACCGCCGCGAGCGCCTGCATCGCCGTGCGGACGATGTTCACCTCGGGCTGCTGCGCCGTGAGCGTCGAGCCCGCCGTCTGCGCGTGGAACCTCAACACCTGCGACTTCGGGTCGCGCGCGTTGAAGCGGTCGCGCATTATCCTGGCCCACAGCCGCCGAGCCGCGCGGAATTTCGCGACCTCTTCGAGAAACTGGTTGTGCGAGTTGAAAAAGAATGCGATCCGCGGCGCGAAGTCGTCCACGTCGAGCCCGCTCTCTATCGCGGCCTGAACGTAGGTGATCGCGTCGGAGAGCGTGAAGGCGATCTCCTGCGCGGCGGTCGACCCGGCCTCGCGAATGTGGTAGCCCGAGATCGAGATCGTGTTCCACCGCGGCACCTCGCGGGCGCAAAAGGCGAAGATGTCCGTGACGATTCTGAGGCTCGGGCGCGGCGGGTAGATGTACGTCCCGCGCGCGACGTATTCCTTCAGTATGTCGTTCTGAATGGTACCCGAGATGTCCGAGGGCCCGACGCCCTGCTTCTTCGCGACCGCGATGTACATCGCGAGCAGGATCGCCGCCGTCGCATTGATCGTCATCGAAGTGGAGACCTTGTCGAGCGGGATCTGATCGAATAGCAACTCCATGTCGTCGAGGGTGTCGATTGCCACGCCGACTTTCCCGACTTCCCCGCGCGCCATCGCGTGGTCCGAATCGTATCCCATCTGGGTCGGCAGGTCGAAAGCGACCGACAGGCCGGTCTGCCCCTGCCCGAGCAGGTACCTGTACCGCGCGTTCGATTCGCTCGCCGTCGCGTACCCGGCGTACTGCCGCATGGTCCAGAGCTTCCCCCGGTACATCGACGGGTAGGGGCCGCGCGTGAATGGGAACTTGCCGGGGTCTCCGAGGTCGCGCTCGTAATCGACCGGGGCATCCTCCGGCCTGAAAGCCGTCTCCATCTCGATGCCGGAGCTGGTCTCGGCTTTCCTTCCGGTCCGCTCTTTGGTGCTCATAATGATCTATCTCCGATGCAGTTCAGAGAATCAGATTAACAAACGCGGCAACGCTTGCCAAATTAGCGCGCTCACACTTCCGGCCCGACGCCCGCGGCCTTCGCCTCGGGGCTCAGGACCGAGCCGACCGAGCAGGAAAAAATGAGCAGAGCGCCCGCCCAGACCAGAGACGCCGCGTCGGCCAGCTCCGCGGCCAGGCGGCCCGCGATCAAAGGGCTGGTGAGATTGAACAGAGCGAAAGCGGCCGCCAGAACCCCGAGAATCAACCGCATCCTGCGGACTTCGGTCCCGCTCGCGACTTGCGCCGAGAGGTACGCCACGGGCAGGACGAGCGCGACGAAGTGCGCCTTCCAGCTGAGCGGGGAGAGCAGCACGAGGCAGCAGAAGAACGGGGCGGCCGCCGCCATCTCCGCACGCGCGCGCCTCGCGGCGAAGATGGCGGCGGCGAGCAGGAGTGCCGAAGCGGCAATAGAAGGTAAGCTCGAAGGCGTGCGCGTCCGCTCCCCCCTCTCGCCCATAACCCTGCCGACGACTCCGCGCGTCGACTGGTTTCCGGGGTAAGCGAGGTTGAAGCCCTGCTCATTCCTCAGGGTCCGGTTCGCGAAATCCGTGAAAGCCGACGAGCCGAGCAGGCCGAACGGCAGGAAGCTCGCGGCGGTCATCACCGCGAAGAGGGCGAAACACCCGGCCGCGTACTTCAGCCTGCCCCTCGCCGCGTGATAGAGCAGCAGGATCAAAGGCGTGATTTTGAACGAAGCCGCGAGCGCGAGAAGTAGAGCGGACGTTAACTTCCTGCCTCCGGAATAAAGATAAACGTGCGCTATCGAAAGCGCGGTCACGATGAGGTTCACCTGCCCGAGCTGAAAGTTGTCGAGGATGAAGCGCGCGACGACCGCGACCGAGGCGACCAGGATGAGGGCCCTCCCGGTCGAAGATAGGCCCGCGCCCTCACTCTCCGCCTCCGAGAGCTTCAAGCAAAGCGAGGCTGCCACGATCACGGACGAAAGGTTGAGCAGGTACCAGATGAACGCGGCCGCGCGGACCGGAAGGAGCGCGAGCGGGACGAGCGCCTCAGCCAGCAGGGGCGGGTAGAGGTAAGGGGTCCACGCGCCGAGCGATCTTTGATAAGGGTCGCGCCCGGACAGGACCTCCCTCGCGGCAAAATAATATACGTTGAAGTCGTTGCCGTAGACCTGCGCGTCCGCGCTCGACCGGCTCGCGTAATAGAACCCGCCGAGGGCGGCGAGGGCGACCACCGCAACGACCCGGAGTTTGAATGACCGGTTTTTCATGGATGTGCCTGTAGGGTCGCGGACCGGGGACCCGCTCGGGGCACCCACGAAGCGGGTCGCGGCTCCCACGGCGTCCGCCATCAGGCTCCCGTCAGGAAGAACCACGAGTAATAGTAGACGACCGGCGCGCAGAAGAGAATGCTGTCGACGCGGTCCAGCATGCCTCCGTGGCCGGGCAGGAGGTTCCCCGAATCCTTCACGCCCGCGCCACGCTTCAGCATCGACTCCGCGAGGTCCCCGACCTGCCCCAGAATTCCGATGAGGGCTCCGAGCGCGGCCGCGTGGACGATGGGTATCTCGGGGAAGAAAATAAATTTGCAGAGGGGGCCGGTGATCATCGCGGCGAGGAAGCCTCCGGCGGAGCCTTCGATGGTCTTGCCGGGGCTGATCCGAGGGGCGAGCTTATGGCGTCCGAACGTGCGGCCGGCGTAGTAAGCCCCGGTGTCGGTCATCATCACGAGGGCGAAGAACATCGTGAGAAGCTTCGGGCCGAGCCTCGAAGTCCCCGGCGCGTCCTGAATCATTCGGACCCCGATCAGGTAGCCCGCGAGCAGCGCGACGTAAACGACTCCGAAGACCGTCGCGGAGACCGACGCGAGCGAGCGGTCCATCTTTTCAGGCCGCGACAGGGCGAGCGCGAGCGCGGCGATGGCGAGCGCCGAAAGGATGGCCGGTATATAAACGGGGCGGTTTAAGACGAAGCAGAGCACCACGAGCAGGGCGGCCGGGTGCCCGACGATGGGGTCGGCGCGGCACTCGACTTTCCAGGCGAGCTTGTAAAACTCCCGAAGCGCGAGGAAGACGGCGACTGTCGCGAGGGCGACGAAAAAATAAGGGACCTCGCTCCAGACGGTGTAAAGCAGGACCGGCAGGGCGAGGGCGGCGGTCAGAATTCTTTTCATAGGCGTCAGGAATCAGGGGTCAGTGTTCAGGGGCCGGGAGTCAGGGATGATAAGAGACTCTCTTTATAGAATCCCTCTCCTACCCTGAACCCTGACTCCTGAATCCCGGCCCCGGCCACTGACCCCCGACTCACTTCATACTAGCGGCGACCATCGGCTCGGCCGGCTTGACCCCGCCGAAGCGCCGCTCGCGCTTTTGAAACTCGGCGATGGCCTGAAACAGGTCCGCGCGCCGGAAGTCGGGCCAGAGAGTTTCGGTCACGTAGATTTCACTGTAGGCGATCTGCCAGAGCAGGAAATTCGACACCCGCATCTCTCCGCTGGTGCGGATGAGCAGGTCCGGGTCGGGCAGGCCGGAGGTGAACAGGTGGCGCTCGACGTCGAACTCGGTGATCTCGGAAGGGTCGCGCTTCATCGCGGCGGCTTCGGCCAGCAGGCGGCGGCAGGCTTCGACCAGCTCCGAGCGCCCGCTGTAGTTGAGGGCGACCGACAGGACCGTGCCGGTGTTCTGGTCGGTCTCTCGGCGCGCGCGGTCTATCTCCCGCCTCACGGCGGACTCAAGGCCCTCCTCCCGCCCAATCGTTTGAAAGCGGATATTGTTCTCTTTGAGGCCGCGGATCTCCTTGCGGAGGAACTCTCTCAGCAGGCCCATAAGCGCCTCGACTTCAAGGCGGGGCCGCTTCCAGTTCTCGGTCGAGAACGCATAAAGCGTGAGGTAGGAGATGCCGAGACGGGCCGATGTCTCGACCGTCGCGCGGACCGATTCCGCGCCCGCGCGGTGGCCCGCGACGCGCGGCTGGTTGCGTCGCGCGGCCCAGCGGCCATTGCCGTCCATGATTATAGCTATGTGAGATGGCAGCCTGTTTAAGTCTATTTGCCTGAGTAGGAACTCGTCCCTCGAACCGCTCTCTATGACGCTCTCGAACTTGCTGAGTATGTTATTGATCATTATTCTCTCAGGTCACTGTGACAGGCGAGTGGTAACCGATTCCTGCCCTTTTCCCCCGTCACTTTAATAGCCCACGCGCATCAAAGTCAACCCTGAGGCAGGAGCGGTGGCCCCCGCCCGCGACCGCTCTCGGCCTTCCAGTATCTCCTTCATATGCCGCGCCGAAATCCTGCCCCGCCCTACGTCGATGAGCGTCCCGGCGATGGCCCTAACCATGTACCTCAGGAAGGCGTCGGCGGTGAAATTGATCGAAAGAAGCTCGCCTTCGAGCCTCATATCGAGGCGCCTCAGGTTTCGCACGTGATGATCGAACTCGGAGTTGAGCACCGTAAAGGCCGTGAAGTCATGCCTGCCCGGAAGGAATGAAGCGGCCTCACGCATCGCTTCGAAGTCGAGCGGGCCGCGGTGGTGGTGGCAGTAGCGGTAGAGGAAAGGCGACACCACGTCCCCGGTCCAGATCCGGTAAAGGTAAGTCTTCTCTCTCGCCGAATGCCTCGCGTTGAAAGAGTCGGGCATGAACTCGACGTCGAGGACCCTTATGTCGCGATCAAGGTTAGCGTTTATCGCGTCGCGCAGGCGTGACGGCTCGAAGGGCCGTCGGAGCAGGAAGCTCGCCACCTGCCCCTCTGCGTGAACTCCTGCGTCCGTGCGCCCCGCCCCGTGAATCGTCGCGGGCCTTTGATCGAGCAGCGAGACGACGCGCGTCAGCTCGCCCTGAATCGAGCGAGCGTTGGCCTGCATCTGCCACCCGTGATAGGCGGTCCCGTCGTATTGAATCGTCGCTTTGACGTTTTGCATCGCGGGCCGCTCGGTCACGGCTTGCGGCTGCCCGGCTTGACCACCCCGAGGCCCTGCCCGCAAAGGGGGCAGTCCGAAGGGTCGTAAGCCGGCACGTCGAGCGTGAGCAGAGCGACCCGCGTGACCCCCACGTCCGCCGCGCCGCTGCTGCGGTCTACCACCGACCCGGCCCCGATCACTTCGCCGCCCGCCCGCCGTACCGCCTCCACAGTCTCGCGCGTCGAGCCGCCCGTGGTCACGACATCTTCGACCACGAGCACCTTCTCTCCGGGGCTCAGAGTGAACCCCCTGCGCAGGGTCATCACGCCCCCCTCGCGCTCCGTGAACAGCGCCCGCGCGCCCAGGGCCCTCGCCGTCTCGTGCCCGATGACGATGCCCCCGATTGCAGGCGCGACCACCGCGTCGACCCGCTCGCCGGAAAAGTGCGAGGCGATGGCCCTCCCCGCGTACTCCGCGTGCTCAGGATATTGGAGCACCAGAGCGCACTGGAGGTAGCGCGGGCTGTGGAGCCCGGAGGTCAGCAGGAAGTGGCCTTCGAGCAAGGCCCCCGTCCTCTGAAAGAGGGTCAGTAATTGCTGGTCGATCTCGACCGCGCTTCCGTCTTTTGAGTCCATCTATTCTCGCCCTGTTTTTTGTCGTCGGCCCAAGCCCGAGGCCATCAAGCTGATGATACTAACACGAAAGCGACCCGTGATTCAGCCTGCTGCTATACTTGGGTCTTATGAGGGTCACAGGGTTCGTAACAGCCGGGGGCCTCAGCTCGCGCATGGGCCGGGACAAGGCGTGGCTCCCTATCGGGGGGCGGCCGATGATCGAGCGGGCCATCGACGCGCTCCGAGCGGTCAGCGAAAGCGTGTCGATCATCGCGAACGGCGACGAGTACCTCAAGCTCGGCCTTCCGGTCATCAGAGATAAGAATCCGGGCCTCGGGCCGATAGAGGCCGTTCGCACCGCGCTCGCCCATTCCAAAACGTCTCACGCGGTCCTTCTCGGTTGTGACCTTCCTTTCGTGTCGGCCGGCCTGCTCTCTTTCATCATCGGGCTGAGCGACCCGAATGACGGGTACGAGGCCGTAGTGCCTGTCGGCAGAGACTCAAGACTAGAGCCCCTGTGCGCCGTCTATTCGACCTCCGCGCTCGCGCCGATTGAGGAGATGATCGAGCGCGGAGACCGAAAGGTCCGCCTGCTCTTCGGGCGGGTGCGGACCCGCTTCGTCCCCTTCGAAGAGATCGAACACCTGCCGGGCTCGGCCCTCTTTTTCGAAAACGTCAACACGCCGGAAGAGTACGGGAAGGCGCTCGGCCTGGCCCCTCCCGCAAAAAATGTATTGCGCTAATTACGCATGGTGCATATACTTGTCGCGATTTGGCGCGGTACCTCAGGTTTCGGCTCCCACAACCAAGGTCAAAGCGAACGGAATTAAAGCCGGTCTTAATTTAAAAACGCCCGAATGGGTGTGGGCCGAATACTCGCGGGCCAACATTTCAAGAGGTAAGGTTATGTCAATTTTCTGCCGCATACTACGCAAACACTACTGGGGCACGCCTCACAGGGCTTCCGACAACAAGCTGGTGCAGGTCTGCTACGAATGCGGAGCCGAGCGCCCGGCATCTGACCTTTATAACGAGGTCTCCCTCTGGAATTCGTTCGCGCCGCGCAGGGTCGAGACGAGCACGGCCGCCGACCGGCAGTTTGCCGCCGAACCCCTCGTGTCCGTCGTGGTCGAGTACAAAGGGAACCTCTCCCTCGTCAAATAGATTCGCCCGCTCGCGGAAACCGCTGGCACCGGGCACCTGTCGAAGACGGCCTTCGCGCGGATGGGGTCAATCCTTGCCCGGCTTTTTCAGGCTGAACTTCTCCAGACGGTATTGGAGCGTTCGGAAGGAGAGCCCGAGCAATTTGGCCGCCCGCGTTATGTTCCACCCGGTCTGCTCCATCGCCTGAATTATCAAAGACCGCTCCAGGTCTTCGAAGGATATTCCCTCAGGCGGCAGCTTGAAATTGAAGGCTGCCGCGGGCGAGCCCTCCTGCCTTATCTCCACCGGCAAATCTTCCGCGTCGATCTCATCACCCTCGCACAGCAGGATCGCGCGCTCGATGGCCGACTCCAGCTGCCGGACGTTCCCCGGCCACGAGTAATTCATGATCAGGTTGCGCGCGGAGGCCGTCAGCCCGCGGATGACCCTGTGCGACCCGAGGCTGTGCTTCGCGACGAAGAAATCGACCAGGGGCGGGATGTCGTCGCGGCGGTTCCTGAGCGGGGGGATGACTATCGGGATTATGTTCAGGCGGTAATAGAGGTCTTCGCGAAACCGCTCCTCCTTGACCATGGCCTCGAGGTCGCGGTTCGTCGCGGCGATCACGCGAACGTCCACCTTGATCGGCTTCGTGCCCCCGACCCGCATGACCTCTTTCTCCTGAAGCGCGCGGAGCAGCTTCGCCTGCATGGAGACGTTGAGGTCGCCTATCTCGTCGAGGAAGAGGGTGCCGTGATCGGCTATCTCGAACTGCCCTTTCTTCATGGTGTGAGCGCCGGTGAACGAGCCCTTCTCGTGCCCGAACAGTTCGGACTCGATCAGGTTCTCGTTGATGGCCGCGCAGTTGACCGCCTGAAATATTTCGCCGGCCCTCGGGCTCGCCTTATGGATCGCGCGCGACACGCGCTCCTTCCCCACGCCCGACTCGCCGCGTATGAGCACGGTCGAAGTCGACCCCGCGACTTTCAGGATCATCTTCTTCACGCGCTCCATCTCTTCGGACTGGCCGATGATCTCGTCGTCGATCCGGTGGAGACGCCCGAGCGCGTTCTGCACGACCTTCAACAACTGCTCCCGGTCCACCGGCTTTTCGAGGTAGTCGTAGACCCCGCCTCTCAGAGCGCCCTTCACGGACTCGACCGACCCGTGCGCGGTCATCATCACGACGATGATCGACGGGTCCAGGTTCAGGAGCTCGCCCAGGAGCTCCACGCCGTTCATGCCCGTCATCTGGTAGTCGGTAAGCACGAGGTCGAAGTCCGTCTCGCGCGCCAGCCGGAGCGCCTGCTCCCCGCTCTGCGCCGTCGTCACGTCGTACCCGTCGTCCTCCAGGACCAGCCTGTAAATCTCCCTCTGGTTCTTCTCGTCGTCCACTACCAGCACTTTGTTCCTCGCCATGCGTAATCTCCCCATTTCGGTTTTCTTTAACTGAGACGCGCGAAAACGTTCATGCGTTCACCGCCGGGAGCCTCAGGGTGAAAGTCGTCCCGCCATCGATCTCGCTCTTCACGTCTATCGAGCCCTGGTGCTCCTCGATTATCTTCTTCGTGACGGCGAGCCCGAGGCCGAACCCGGTCTGCTTGGTCGAATAGTAAGCGTCAAATATTTTGGGCAAAGCCTCTTCGGGGATGCCCACCCCCGTGTCGGAGATGCTCACCTCGACGTAGCCGTTGTTCTTGACGACCCGCGCCGACAGGTGCCCGCCGCCCGGCATCGCCTGAAGCGCGTTGATGGCGATGTTGGAGACGCAGGACTTGAGGCGCTCCTGGTCGCCCTGGACCCTCACCGGCTCCGAGTCGTTCTCGAAGCTGACCTCGACGCCCTGCTCGTCGGCCTGGGCGCGCACGAGCGACATGGTCTCGCCCACGAGCTGGTTCAGGTCCACCGTCTCCACGGCCATGCGGGCGGGCCTGCCGAAATTAAGCACGTCGCTCACCATCCGGTTGAGCCGCGCGATCTCGTCCTTGATGGAAGAGAGCAGGCGGGTGAACTGCTTGCGCCTCGCCTCGTCTTCCGGCGCGTAGCGGGTGCTCGCGTGATCGATGGAGAGGTTGATGACGTTGAGGGGGTTTCTGATCTCGTGCGCGACGGCCTGCGTGAGCCTCCCGATGACGGCCGCGCGCTCGGCCTGGTTGAGCTTCTCTTCGAGCAGGTGTTTTGACTTGAGCTGCGTGATCATCTCGTTGAAGGTGGCGGCGAGCTGCCCGACCTCGTCGGGCCTGTCGGCCTTCACCTGAAAGTCGAGGTCGCCGGCGGCGACCCTACGGGCGGCGCCCGCGAGTTCCTTGATCGGCCGCGTGAACCGCCACCCGATCACCACGGCGATGGCGAGCGCGAGGGTCAGCAGCCCCGTGGTCGCGGCGATGCGGTAGTCGGACAGCTCCTTGTTCTTGTCGGCGAGCGCCCTCTGCGCCGTCTCGATCTGGTTGATGATGGCCTCCTGCTTCATCACGACGATGACCCACCTAAGGCCCTCAAGAGTCTCGGTGGGTATGTGGTAGGTCTTTATGTTCTTGCCGTGTATCTCGATCTCACCCTCGACCGGGTCGCCGTCGCTCACCTTCGCGCCGTCCGCCGCGTGCTGCGGCACGTCGATGGATTTACCGATCAGTTCGGGCAGGGTGCTGTCTTCAACCTCCCCGTGCTCCTTGGTTACGATTATGTGCTGGACCGTGGGGGGCATGTCTTCGGGGGAGATCATGTTATACATGAAGTCGCGCTGGTCGAAGCCCTCGATGGCGAGCCTCACCGCCTGCGCGAAGTCCCCGAAGCTCGTGGTAAACGCTTCCCGCACCTGACCGCTCCGCGCCGCGATCTCGGCCTCCGCGCGGTTGCTCGCCCAGTTGTCCAGCACCAGGACGAAGGCGATGGTCAGCAGCAGGAACGATGTCAGCAGCATCATCAGCCGGGCCCTGAAAGACATGAGGAACTTTACTTTGTCAGACATAACGCCACCCAGAGGGTTAGATGCTTCGCGCGCGGAATCTGTTTCGCTCTCTACCCGATCTCTCGCACCATAATAGCACAGCGCCTTTAACCACCCGGCCCGGCCTGTGAAAAGAGATTACTAGGCGGTATTATACGGCTTGGCCTTCGGGCTTTGCGAGCCGCGCGAATGATTCGCCCGGCGTTTGCCAACTTTAAGGGCTCGCCGCGCATCATTTTATGGGTTGATCCGCTAATGCCCCGTGCCGGGTCAGCCGTTTTAAGGGACTGAAGAATTGGTAGAGAATAAGGTGGAAAATATAATGAATAAAACGACAGGAAACCTTCTGAAGTGTCTCTCGATCATTGTCCTCTTATCCGCCGGAGCCATGGCGCAGGAGGTCAACAGAACGCCGCCTCCTTCCATAAGAGCGACGGGCGACGCCATCATCATGGCCAAGCCGGATCAGGCACAGATAGACATCGGGGTGTTGACGCAGGCGGCGACGGCGAAGGCCGCGGCCTCTGAGAATGCCCGGAAGGTGGACGCGGTGATCTCCGCGCTCCGCCGGGTGCTCGGGCCATCGTCGGAGATAAAGACCATCGGCTACTCGCTCAACCCCGTCTACACGTACCCGAGGGAGGGCGGCCAGCCGCGGATCACCGGGTACGCCGCGTCGAACGTCGTGCAGGTGAAGACCGACGACCTGACGCAGGTGGGCACGGTGATCGACACCGCGACGCAGGCCGGCGCGAATAATATTCAAAGCCTGCAATTCACTCTCAAGAACGACCAGGCGGTGAGGGGTCAGGCCCTCCGCGAGGCGGCGCTGAAGGCGAAGGCGAAGGCCGACGCCCTGGCCTCCGCCCTCGGGCTGCGAATCGTCCGCGTGCTTCACGTCGACGAGAGCGGCGCGGCCCCCGTACCGATCTTCGCGCGGCAGATGGAGATGGCCGCGAGCAAGGCGGCGGACGTGGCGACCCCGGTCGAGCCGGGCAACATCGAGGTGCGAGCCTCCGTCTCCCTGACGGTGGAGATTGCTAACTAGGGGTCAGTGGTCAGGGGCCAGGAGCCAGGGCGGGAAAGAGAGCCTCGAATCATTTGAGGCTCTCTTTATTGAACCCCTTTCGTTTTAATCCAAATTATGGATTGCATCCCTGGCCCCTGACGCTTACCTACTTTCTTCCCGTTTACGAACCGCCTGCATCATCTTCTTGAATCGTTTCTTTTCGACGACGCTGGCGTTGAATTCCCGCTTCAGCTCGAGGAATTCCATCTCCTGCTGAAGCTTCCTGTAATTTTCGAGCCTCGCCTCGTCGAGGCTGCCTTCCGAGAGCGCCTCCCTCACCGCGCAACCCGGCTCGTTTTCGTGACTGCAATCGCGGAAGCGACAACTCTCCGCCAGCGATTCGATGTCTTCAAAAACCCCCTGCACGCCCGACTCCGCGTCCCACAGATGCAGCTCGCGCATGCCGGGCGTGTCGAGGACCAGACCTCCTTGCGGCAGAAGGATAAGTTCCCGATTGGTCGTTGCGTGCCGCCCCCGGTCGTCGTGCTCGCGCACCTCTTTGACCTTCTGCACGTCGCTGCCCACGAGGCGGTTTATCAGAGTTGACTTGCCGACGCCCGAAGAGCCGAGCAGGGCGACCGTGCGTCCCGCCGAGAAGTAGGAGTCGAGCGGCTCCAACCCTTGATTGGCCTTCGAGCTGATGACGTGGATCGGCACGCCATAGGCGACCGCCTGGACCTCTTCGACCTTCTCCCCGACATCCGCGCACAGGTCGGCCTTGCTTAGAATGATAACCGGCTCCGCGCCGCTCTCCCACGCGGCGGCCAGATACCGCTCGATCCGCCTGACGTTGTAATCGTTGTTGAGGGCCGTGACCAGAAAGATCGTGTCTATGTTCGCGCCGACGATCTGCTCCTCCGAGCGCTGGCCCGCGGCCTTTCGGATGAACCTGCTCTTGCGCGGGAGCACGTGGTGAATGGTCGCCTTCCCCTCTTCGGCCCGAAATCGCATGGCGACCCAATCCCCGACCGCGGGCAGTTCGCTCTGCGTGACCGCCTCGTGGCGCATCTTCCCGGTCGTCGTGGCGTCGAGCTCTCCCCGCTCGGAGTAGAGCCTGTAAATGTGGTTGTGCTGAAGGGCCACCCTCGCGGGCTCCAGGCCGCGCTTTTCGAACAGGTCAAACGCATCTTTGAAAAAATCGCTCCAACCGTAAACATCCAGATTCGGCATCCCAGTATCTCCCGCGCGATCATCTCGCGCATTCTGACGGCGAAGCCGGGGCTTCCGCCGTGGCCGCGGGCCGGTCATCCCGATCACCCGCCCCTCGTGAACACCTGCAAAGCGCAAGCCAAAGAGTGGTCCCGGTGATGACTTCCCGCATCGAGTTTAAATCGGGTGATGGGCCGTCAGGGTGGATGAGTCGCCGCCGCGCCGCCGCGCACGGCCCGGAACGGCCGGGGTGCGCCGCGACCTCCCCGCATGGATCAACGCTTCGCCCACGGTACCGGCTCGCGATGATACGGCAACTCATTAATCAGACAATCATAGGCGGAAGAATTCAAAACCTGCTTAATATAATAGTCGCTGATCGAAGATTCGATCACGGCCTCAAACGGAGGCATCCTAACCCGAATCCTTTATGAATGCAACCGCTTTAAATACCCCCCGGCCCTCCGAGCGGCTACAGCAAACGCGGCGCGGGATGCTATAAATGAGACTCTTAAACAGGTCGAGGAGATTTACGTATGCCCTGGGCGGTCCGAATGACCCTGTTGATCTCGGTGGCCGGCGCGCTCCTGCTGCTGCTGGTCGCATGGAGGCTCACGAAGTCTGTAGAGTCGGTGACGGGTTGGAAGCCGAAGCGCGTGCGGCTCGCGGCGGCGGCCCTTGTTTTGTGGATAATTCTTTACCCGGCCCTGCTATTCATAAGCTACTTTTTCGAGCTGCGGAATCTTTCGACGGCGTTGCAGGCTTCGAACACTCTCATCGACGCGCTCTTGACCTACCCCTTCTGGATCGGGATCATCATAACGATGCAGCTCGCCATCTTACTGACCGCAGCCGGCATCATCAGGCTGCTCCTTCATCCGGTCTATAAAGGGCGACAGGTCACATTGTCTAAGGCTCACGCATGGGTCGTGATCGCTCTGTCGGGAGCCGTGATGATCTACGTGCTGGCGCGAGTTTACAACGATACGTTAACGAATCGCATCAGGGAGCGCGAAGTAAAGATAGAGGGGCTGCCCGATGACCTCGACGGCTTCCGCATAGTTCACATCGCGGACCTCCAGGCCGACGGCAAGACCCAGGGGGCCAAGCTTCAGGCTTACCTCGACAGAGTGAACTCACTCGACGCCGACCTGATCCTCTTCGCGGGAGATCTCGTCACGTCCGGCGTCGATTATATCGACATGGGGGCCGAGGCTCTGGGCAGGATGCAGGCGAAGCGCGGGATCTACGCCTGCCTGGGCGACCACGACTATTTTTCGGACCGAGGCAGGGTAGTGAGCGCCCTCCAAAAAAATGGCGTGAACGTGCTGGAAAACGTCTCTTCGGTCGTGCCGGTCGGCTCATCCTTCATCTCGCTCATGGGGGTCACATGGGTCTACAGGACGCGGCCCGAGATGAGACGCCTTGAGGCGTTAGAGCAGCAGAGGATTCGGGGGCCTGTAAACATACTGCTGGCCCACCAGCCCGCGGTAGAACTGGTCGATTTCGCTTCCACGAATGGCTACGACATTTTCGCGGGCGGGCATACTCACGGGGGGCAAGTGGTATTCCCCCTGCCGGGCTTTTTACTCACCGGGCCGTCGTTCGAGACGAAATACGTCACCGGCTTTTACGAACTCGGGCGGATGCTCGTGAGCGTGAATAACGGGCTCGGCATGACTCTCGCGC
This sequence comes from Blastocatellia bacterium, assembly GCA_035634255.1. Lineage (GTDB taxonomy): Bacteria > Acidobacteriota > Blastocatellia > UBA7656 > UBA7656 > DATLMR01. Next base: position 90,696 of record DASQDI010000119.1, on the reverse strand, counting down.
CCGTCCGGTATAACGCTCCGGCGGAAGTGACCTTGCTGGTGCTGAGAAAGTGAGACTAAGTTGAAGTGGATTTTTAAGGGTCGAAGCGCCGACGTTTGAGGAGTTACTTTAACGATTGGAGCGCGAGACGGGACTCGAACCCGCAACCCTTGGCTTGGGAAGCCAATGCTCTACCATTGAGCTACTCGCGCTTTCTTCTTCTAACCGGGGTTGAAGCAGATAACTGCCTGCCCATCTTACACGCCGCGTCTGCCCATTACCAGTAGGAACAAGGCGGAGTGAAACATCAGTTTCCCCGACCTCATTCACAGGCACCAAATAAACCCGCCCATCTTCCGGGTTCAGCACGGCAAAGAAGTCGGCGACGCCCTTATAACCCTGTCGCTTCACTCCATTACCGGGCATACTGTAAGCATTAAATAGCAAAGAACCATCTCTTACACGGCCGGTCTTACACTGAACACGAGAAAGCTGCTTTCCATCATCTATGACCAGGTCATATTTGTGTCCAGCCCCAAAAGGGTGAGATACCAAATAACCAACCTCTACAAGCGCGGCAAGAATCTTCGCCTCCGTCAAGTTCCCAATACTTCGCGTATTCATAGTGAAAGGTGACACTCTAACATTGAGTTACACCCGCTTCCTTCAGATGAGCCACGAGCATCTTAAAACGCGCGCGCGCCGGTTGTCAACGACCGGCTTCCGCGACACTGTTCGCCGTCAGTCCCTCTTTTTGGTGATGTGCGGCTTGAGCTTCGAGTAGGTGTCGAGGACTTCCTGCTTATGCTCGGGGTTGGCGTTGTCAAGGATGACGTGGCGCACCATGACGAGCAGCTTCTCGCGCTTCCCGCCGAACCTTCCGGTGAGCGGCTGCTGGCCGGTCACGTCGACCAGCCCGTCCTGAACCCACTTCCAGAACTGCTTCTGGGTGGTCCAGAACTCGTTGTCATTGGCGCAGACGATTCTCGCGGTCTTCTTCACGTCAGCCTTCCTATCCCCTCACCTCCGCCTGAAGAACCACAGGAGAAGGGACAAAACTATGCTAAGGATTATCGATGTTGCGAGTGGAAAGTAAAAGCGAAAGTTTTCGCGCTCGATATAAATATCGCCGGGGAGCCTGCCGATCCTCAAAGACGGGAACCTGCCGAGCAGCATTATGATCACGCCCACGGCGGCGATCGCGAGGCCGAGGGCGATCAAGGACTTCCCCAACACTCCCGGACCGTCTCCCATAACGAGCCTCATTAAATTCGATGGTCAATAGACGGGTGGTCTCGAATCGCCTACTGACCATCGACTCAGGGGCGTTCATTAACGCCCGAGAGCTTCAGCAACGCGCGCGCCGAGATCGGCCGGACTCTTAACGACGAGTATCCCTGCTTCGGACATGGCCGCCATCTTCTCTTCGGCGGTGCCCTTGCCCCCGGAGATGATCGCCCCCGCGTGGCCCATGCGGCGGCCCGGAGGCGCGGTCTGTCCCGCGATGAAGCCGACGACCGGCTTGGTCATGTGGTCGCGGACGAACCGCGCGGCCTCTTCTTCGGCCGTGCCCCCGATCTCCCCGATCATCACCACGGCGTCGGTCTCGGGGTCCTGCTCGAAGAGGCCGAGCGCGTCAACGAAGTTCGTGCCGATCACGGGGTCGCCCCCGATGCCTATGGCCGTCGACTGGCCGAGGCCGAGGCCCGTCAACTGGTGGACCGCCTCGTAGGTGAGGGTCCCGCTGCGGGAGACGACTCCCACGCGGCCTTCGTTGTGGATGTGCCCCGGCATGATCCCGATCTTGCATTTGCCGGGGCTGATGATTCCGGGGCAGTTCGGTCCGATCAACCGGGTCGAGCGGTCGCGAAGATAATCGAACGCGCGCACCATGTCGAGCGCGGGGATCCCTTCGGTGATGCAGACCGCGAGCGGCAGGCGGGCGTCGGCCGCTTCCATAATCGCGTCGGCGGCGAACGGGGGCGGCACGTAGATGACGCTCGCGTTGGCCCCGGCCTTCTCCACCGCTTCGGCCACGGTGTCGAAGACCGGCACGCCATCGTGCTCGGTCCCGCCCTTGCCGGGCGTCACCCCGGCCACGATCTTCGTGCCGTACGCTATCATCTGCGCCGTGTGAAACGACCCCTCGCGGCCCGTTATTCCCTGCACGACGACGCGCGTGTTCCTGTCGACAAGTATGCTCAATTCGTTCTCCCGGTAAAGTTCAACCAACTCGCAGCATCATTCTTAAAAGACGAGCAATATACCACACGACTTTAAAAATTGTGAAGGAGGCGGGGGTGAGGTCTCAGGCATCCGCGCGAGATGGGTTCCGGCGAGGGCACGCGATTCCATGCCGGGCCGCGCGCCCTCGCGTCGGGACTCCCAGAGGTTTCTTAGACGTAAGAGCCTCCGGTGACGAGGATCACCGCGCCGCTCACGTAATCGGAGAGGGGGGAGGCGAGGAAGAGCACGGGGCCGGCGGCTTCGTCGGGCGTCCCCGGCCTTCCGAGCGGGATGAAGTTCGCGGCCATCTGCCGCATCGCCTCGGGGATGCCCAGCTCCACCTCTTTGCCTTCGACGTTGATCTTCTCCTGCTTCTCTTTGGCCTGGGTCAGGCGGGTGTCGATAAAGCCGTAGGCGACCGCGTTCACGTTGATGTTGAACCTGCCCCACTCTTTCGCCATAGTCTTCGTGACCCCCACGACCCCCATCTTGCCCGCCGAGTAATTGACCTGCCCCGGATTGCCCGCGACGCCCGAAGTCGAAGATACGTTGACGATCTTGCGGTGCACGCGGCGGCCCTCGGCGATCTCCTTCTTCGCGACCTCGCGCATGAAGGGCGTGGCCGCGCGAAGGATGCGGAACGGGGCGGTCAGGTGAACATCTATCATCGCGTACCACTGCTCGTCTGACATATTCTGGATCACGCCGTCCCAGGTGTAGCCCGCGTTGTTGACGATTATGTCGATGCCTCCGAAGCTCTCGGCGGCCGTGGTCACGAGCTTCTCGGGGAACTCCTTATTGGTAACGCTGCCCGCGCACACCACCGCGCTGCCGCCCGCTTCCGATATCTCCACGGCCGTCGCCTGAGCCACTTCTTCGTCCATGTCGTTTATGACGACCGACGCGCCGTGGTCCGCGAACAGCTTCGCGATGCTGCGCCCGATGCCTCGGCCGGAGCCGGTTATGATCGCCGATTTCCCGACAAGGAGCCTGTGATCTGACATATAAAATTCCTTTCATCAGCTATGGATTTGCGCCTGACCGAGCGGCGCGCAGGAATAATACAGGAGGAAGGCATCAGGGGCCAGAGGCCGGGAGTCAGGTGTCAGGGATGCCACCCGTGATCTCGATTTACTCGAAAGGGATTCTATAAATAGAGTCTGAAATGCTTCTTCCTTAGCCCCTGACTCCTGACTACTGACCACCGGCCCCTACCCAATAATCCCCCGGAAATTGGCGGGGCTCGAATTAAAGCCGGGGAAGATCGCCTTCAGGTTGTCCGCGCGCAGGTGCTTCGCGGCGACTTCGCCGAATACGTCTCTGAAATCCGTCGTGAGCGCGAGGTCGCGCCCCTCGTGCAACTGCTCGGCCGCGAGGCCGGGCCACCTGCCGTAGACCTTGCCGCCTTTGACCGGGCCCCCGAGCGCGAACGAACAGCTCGCATGCCCGTGGTCGGTCCCGCCCGACCCGTTCTGGCGGATGGTGCGGCCGAACTCGGTCATCGTCAGGATTACGACGTTCGACATGCGGTCCCCGAGGTCGCGATAGAGAGCCTCGATCCCCTGGCTGAATTCTCGCAGCCGATTCGATAGCTGCCCCCTCGACGCGCCCTGGTTCGCGTGAGTGTCCCAGCCGCCTATGTCCGTGAAGGCGACTTCGAGGCCGATGTCCGCCTTGATCAACTGAGCGATCTGAAGCAACGCCTGCCCGTAACTCGTGCGGGGGTAGCTCGCGCCATTGGCCGGAGAGTACTGCCGCGGGTTCGCTTTCCTGAGCATCCGCACGGCCTCGAATGCCTCCTTTGCCGTGCCGTAAAGCATGTCCGGTGCCTGCTGCGCGTAAAGGGCCTCGAAACTCTGCGCGACCTGATTATTGCCCGCCCCCGCGCGAACTCCGAAATCCGATATGCTGGTCATCGCGATGGCGGGCGCCCTGCCCATCAGCGAGCGCGGCAGGTTCCCGCTCAGAGCCACCGCGCGGAACGCGGTCGCCTTCGGGTCCCTCTTCGTGTAGACGTAGCGGTTGAGCCACCCGTCGGGAGTGCTCTTACTTCCCGGAGTTCCCGACTCCATGTAATCCTGCGCGTCGAAGTGCGAGCGCGTATTATCCGGGGAGCCGACCGCGTGCACGATGGCGAGGTGACCCGACGAATAGATCTGCCTGAACGGGGCGAGCGCCGGATGAAGCCCGTAGAAGCCGTCGAGGTCTATGGCCGCGTCCGCGTTCCCGGCCTTCGGCGCGGGCACCGCTATTTGCGGCCGCGCGCCCGCGTAGCTCTTATCCCCGAACGGGACGACCATCGACACGCCGTCGGCCGCGCCCCTCTGAAATATGGCGATTATGATGGGGCGGTCCTTGCCCGCGCCTCCCGCCGTCCGCGCGAGAGCGGCCCTGCGGAGGAACGGAGGGGCGGCGGCGAAGCTCGCCAGCGCGAGCCCGGATGATTTAAGAAAGAATCTTCGTGTGATCGCCATCTGAATATCTCCGGTTACCTTCTTTGAAACTCGGGCGAGCCCAGCACCAGGCCGAAGGCCTTCGCGACCTCAGGGCTGACGGAAGAGGCGGGCGTGGCAGGCAGATCATTCTGCCACCTCGCGCGCCTTCCCTGCCGCGCCCTCGCGGGCATCTCATCGGCCGAGGCCATCGCATCACCCCCGCTCATCTCGTTACTCGCCGCGGACTGCTCGGGCTTGCCGAGCTCGCCCTTGACCGGCACGCCCTCTTTCAGCTGCTTGTACAGGATCGCGCGCGTCTGCTGAGATATTTCCCCGTTGAGAAGAACGGCTATTGCCTGCTCCATCACCTCGCCTTCGCCCCGGCCGCCCGACGCGGGGGCCGCCCGTTTGATGTCGACCGACGCGCCGCGCACCCGGTTCGCGCTGAGCGCGAGCCCGAAGTTCAGCCGCTCAAGCAGAGAGCCCGTGTTTACCCACTGCTCCGCGCGGTCGGGGTAGCCCGTCGGCGTCTGGTACAGGTAAAGAGGCTGACCCATTTTAGAGATGAACTGGCTCAGGTGGAGGGTCCCCGACATGTCTCCGTCGAGCGCGCGGATGGCGGAGGCCGCGAGCTCGAAGGGCGATTTGATCTTGGCCCTGTAGGCTTCGGGCGCGAAGAACTCCTTCGACGCGAAGATCGTCTTCAGCATCTCGGAGATGTCGCCGTCCGTCTTCGTGTAGGTGCCCGCCACCTTTTCGACGAGCGACTTCGGCGGGTTGTCGCTCACGAAGCGGCGCACGAGCTTGGTCGAGATGAACTTCGCGGTGTTCGGGTGAGACGAGAGAATCTCGATCACCTTCTCCCCGTCCTTTATGCCCCCTCTGGCGGGGATGCGCTGGCCGAGCACGACCTTCTCGCCGTCATCGTGCATCCAATCGCGGAAGATGAATCGGCCGGTCTGCCGGGGCTGCTGGATGGTCCAGCCGGTGAAGGCCCGCGCGACTTCCTGCACGTCTTTCTGAGTGTAGCCGCCATCGACGCCGAGCGTATGAAGCTCCATGATCTCCCGCGCGTAGTTCTCGTTGATGCCGCGCATGCGGTTGCGAAGCTGGTTCGCGGCCTGCTGGCGGCGCTGCTCCTCGCCCTCCATCTGCCCGGCCGGTTGCTGCGCGGGCCTCCTCCGAAACGGGCCTGCCTGATTCCTCCCGCGCCTGCCGGGCGGGCGCGCGTCGGGCGACATGGATTGAAAATTGTCGAGGTAAAAGAGCATGGCGGGGCTCTTGGCCGTGGCCATCAACAGGTCTTTGAACTTGCCCATCGTGTGCGGGCGGATGGCCTCCATCTCGAACGAGGTCGTCAGCCACCTGTCCGCGCCCTTGCCCCAGAATATGTTGAAGTGGTTGAACCAGAAATCGGTCATGACTTCCTGAAGCTGGCGCTCGCCGTAGACGGCGCGGATGAGCTTCTGCGCCTGAAGCTCCTGCAACAAAGCGTTGGGCGGCTTCAGGCCGTTCTCCGCGTAATAAGCCAGGACCTTCCGCCGCCTCTCCTTTTGAAAGTCCCTGTCGCCGTCCTTCTCGCCGGCCATCGCCCCGTTCACGGGGTCTGTGGGCTTCGGCTGATTCACCTCGCCCGGCCTTATCATCCCGAGCTTCCTCGCGATTTCCTGAGGCTGCGGATACTTGTCGTAAATCTCGGCGATGGACATGTCGAGCGATTTAAACGGGCCGAGGCGCGCTTCGAGAGCCGAATCGTCGATCCTGCCGGGGTTCAACTGCTGCTCAATATATTTATCAAGCCCCATCCGCTTTACGCGCTCGACATCGCCGGGCCGCGGGCCGAAGCCGAGCCGGTTGAGCGCGTGGAGAATCTTCTGGTCTTCCGTCAGCCTGCTGGACGAAGCCTTCGACCTGTCGGCCCCCGCGACCGGCGTCGTCCCACCCGGCGCGAGCGAGGCCGCAAGCGCCAGGGCGACCACCGACGCAAGCGCTCTCGACGATTTTCGGTAATTGTCTCTCATGATCTCCTCACTTAATCGGTTACTGTTCGATGTTTCGAAAGATAAGACGGTGGCCTGAATGATTTGGTCGGAAAATTTAGCGGGGGCCGGTGGTCGGGGGCCGGGGATGATAAGAGACTCTCTTTATAGAATCCCTCCCCTGAATCCCGGCCCCCGGCCCCTGACGCTTACCCTTTGAATTCCGGCAGGATTTCGCGCTTGTAGAAATCCATGAAGCCTTCCTGGTCCGGCCCGACCTGATGTACGTAGACCTGATCGAACCCGCCGTCGAGGTATTCCTGAATCTTTTCGAGATGGCGTTTGGGATCAGGGCCGCAGATTACATCTTCAGCCACCTGATCCTCCGTCACCAGCTCGCACGCCTGCTCGAACAGAGACGGCGTTCTCAGTTCCGTGAACAGCTGGCCTTTGAGCCCGGCATTCGGCCACCACTCGTGAGCCGTGCGTCGCGCCTCGGCCTCGTCGGCCGCCCAGCAGGCGGTGAACTGGCCGATCATCGGCTTCCCTTCCCCGCCCAGGTCCCGGAAGGTGCGGGTCAGTTTCTCCTCCGGGGAGACGCTTATGCGGCCGTCCCCGACCAGCGCCGCGAGCTCCGCCGACTTCCGCCCGTCGCCCGCGATGTAAATCGGCGGCAGCTTTTCGGGCAACGTGTAGATGCGCGCCTTCTCGACTTCGTAGTAATTGCCGAAGTGACTCTTGGTGCCGCCCTCCCAGAGCAGGCGGATTACCTCGACCGCTTCCTCAAGCATCTCCAGGCGAATGTCGTGAGCGGGCCACCTCTCCCCCAGTATGTGCTCGTTGAGGTTCTCCCCCGTCCCCAGCCCGAGAAAGAACCGCCCCGGCATCATCGAAGCCGCGGTCGCCGCCGCCTGCGCGATTATCGCGGGATGAATCCTGATCGTGGGGCACGTCACCCCCGTGCCCAGGCGCAGCTTTTCCGTCGCGTGCGAGATCGCCCCGATCACGCTCCACACAAATGGGCTGTGCCCCTGCCGGTCCACCCACGGGTGGTAGTGGTCGGAGATGAGCGCGAAGGTGAAGCCCGTCTCCTCCGCCATCCGCGCGTAGCGGACCAGATCATTTGGCGCGTGCTCTTCGCTGGAAAGCGCGTAGCCAATCTCAATCATTTTGTCTTCCTCTCTCTTTTCAGGTTGCCTCGCGTCCCACTTCCATCATCCCCGTTGAACATGCAATCAGGGCTCCAACTTTAACACCGATAAAGGCCAATTATCACGGATTTCCGGGCCAATAATTGGGACGCGCGCGCCTGCCGGCGGGCGCAATTGCTTGACACCTCCGAGCGTTAAATTTATGATGAGGTTCGATTTGATCCCCCCGATAATTAAGATCGCAGGAGAAAGAGAGGTCGCTCAGCTCATATGCCTACACTGGGCGAAGAACTGAAGCGCAGGCGGGAAGAGCGCGGCATCAGCCTAAGCGACATTTCAGAGTCGACCAGAATCGGTACGCGATTCCTGAAAGCTATCGAGAGTGATAATTATTCTATCCTGCCAGGGGGAATATTCACCCGGTCTTTCATCCGCGCGTACGCCAAACAGGTCGGCATGAACGAAGACGAAGCCGTCTCTTTGTACAACCAGCAGGTTGCGCCGGCGGGCGCGGAGCAGGGGCAGCAGGGGCAGCCCGTGGACGAGGTGCGCACGCGGCGGTCGGAGCCGATTGTCTTCCACGGCGCGCCGACTCGGGCGAACTGGCCCACGTTGATTATCGCGGGCGGTATAATCTTCTTCGTCGGGATAATCGTCGTGGCCCTGGTCAAGAACCTCGGCCAGGGGAGCGAGACGCAGACGGCCTCCAACCCTCCCGCGGCACAGGCCACCCCGTCGCCTCAGGCCGAGGCGCCGCCCGCCCCGCAGCCCTCCCCGCCCCCCGCTCAGGAAGACGCCGAGCACCCGCCGCCGGCCGCGATGGGCGAGCCGATCAGGGTGAAGCTCGAAGCGGTGGACGGGGACAGCTCGATCCGGTACTGGGTCGATGACGCAAAGCAGGGGGTCAACATCCTGCTCAGGAAGGGCGAGGCGCACGACATCCCGCCCGCGCAGAATCAGGTGAGGCTCGCCATCGGCAACCGCCTGCCGCTCAGGCTGTCGATCAACAACCGCGCGGCCGCCTTCCCCCCGGAGACTTCCAAGTTCAGAGCGCAGGTGACCATCTCTAGGGACAACTTGCAGGGCTTTTATCAGCCCGCCCAGTGAATTAGAAACCTGCTAACTCGACCCCCGCGCCCGCGTGATGTAATATCGAAAATCGGGCCCCGCGGGCGAATTTCAAGCGAGAGGATTAAAGAGATGACCGCACTGATGAACAGACCGCTCGGCGAGGTCGACCCCGAGGTCGCGGAGGCCATCGCGAACGAGGAGCAGCGCCTCGCCTACAACCTTGAGATGATCGCCTCGGAAAACTTCGTCTCCGAAGCGGTCCTCGAAGCGCAGGGCTCGGTCCTGACCAACAAGTACGCCGAAGGCTACCCCGGCAAGCGGTACTACGGCGGCTGCGAGTTCGTCGATGTGGTCGAAAACCTGGCGCGCGAGCGGGCTAAGCAGATCTTCGGGTGCGAGCACGTGAACGTCCAGCCTCACTCGGGCTCGCAGGCCAACATGGCCGTCTACCTCAGCGTGCTGAACTACGGCGACACGGTGCTCGGCATGAACCTCGCGCACGGCGGGCACCTCACCCATGGGCACCCCCTTAACTTCTCCGGGCGCAGCTACAACATAGTCCCTTACGGCGTGAGGTCGGACACGGAAGAGATCGACTACGAGGAGCTCGAGAGGCTCGCGCACGAGCACAGGCCCCGGCTCATCCTCTGCGGGGCCTCGGCCTACTCGCGCGTGATCGACTTCGAGCGGATCGGCAGGATCGCCAGAGACGTGGGGGCGTATTCGATGGCGGACATCGCGCACATCGCGGGGCTCATCGCGGCGGGCCTCCACCCGAGCCCGATCCCGCACATGGATTTCGTCACGACGACGACCCACAAGACCCTGCGCGGGCCGCGCGCGGGCATGGTGATGTGCCGCGCGCAGTTCCAGAAAGAGGTGGACCGGGCCGTCTTCCCGACCATCCAGGGCGGCCCCCTTATGCACGTCATCGCGGCCAAGGCTGTCTCCTTCAAAGAGGCTCTGGAAGCCAGTTTCAAGGATTACCAGGGGCAGGTCATCGCGAACGCGAAGGCCCTCTCGCGGGAGCTGGCGGGCGCGGGGTTCAGGATCGTGTCGGGCGGCACGGACAACCACCTGATGCTGGTCGACGTACTGGTGCGAGGGCTCACGGGGGCGCAGGCGGAGAAGTCTCTGGAGCGCGCGGGCATAACCGTCAACAAGAACGCGATCCCCTTCGACACGCAGCCGCCGATGAAAGCCTCGGGCATCCGCATCGGCACGCCCGCGCTCACCACCCGCGGCATGAAGGAAGACGAGATGCGGCAGATCGCCGGGTACATCTCCGAGACGCTCGCGGACCCGGAGAACGAGACGGTGCAGGCGGGCATCCGCTCGCGCATCAAAGAGATGTGCGAGCGCTTCCCGATTTACGAGAACAGGCTGGTTCGCAGCAGGGCGCAGTCGAGTCAGTAAAGAGCATGCAAGAAGTTTTCGGACCCGCCGGGCTCATCGCCCGGCACCATTCGAACTACGAGTACAGGCCCGGACAGGTCGAGATGGCCGAAGCCGTCAACGACGCCCTGACCGACGGGGGCGTCACCCTGATCGAAGCCGGGACCGGCACGGGGAAGACGCTCGCCTACCTGATCCCGGCGCTCGCCGCGGGCCGCCGCGTCATCGTCTCGACCGCGACCAAAAACCTTCAGGAACAGCTCTATAAAAAAGACATCCCCTTCCTTCAGAAGATCATCCCGCGCAAATTCCGCGCGACCTGTATGAAGGGCAGGGCCAACTACGTCTGCCTTCACCGCCTGAAGATGGCCGACGAGATGCCCGTGCTCCACGGCCTCGACGACGTCGATTACTTCGACGACATCCGCCGCTGGGCCGCGACGACGGAGACGGGCGACCGCGCGGAGCTGCTCGACCTCCCGGAAGACCTCTCCTTCTGGCCGCACATAGACGCGCGCGCGGAGACGTGCCTCGGGCAGAAGTGCCCCGAGTTCGACTCGTGCTTCATCACGCGCATGCGGCAGGAGGCCGCGGAAGCCGACGTGGTCATCGTCAACCACCACCTCTTCTTCGCCGACCTCGCGCTCAGGGGCGGGGAGTACGGGGCCGTGCTGCCGGATTACTCGACCATCATCTTCGACGAGGCCCACGAGATCGAAAACGTCGCCGCTTCTTATTTCGGGTCGACCGCCTCGAATTTCCGCGTCCTCAACCTCATCCAGGACGCGCAGAAGCTCGCCATCAAGGAGCCGGATCAGGCGGGCGAGCTGACCAAGGCCCTCGCCCGCCTCTCCCAACGCTCGGACGCCTTCTGGCTCTCTTTCCGCGGCGACGGGCACGACGCGGAGGGCGGCCGCGCGGGCTTCCAGACAGGCCGGTTCCAGAGGTCTCCGCAGAGCAATCAGGCGGACGCGAGGTACACGATAGACACCTCGACTTTCGTCCGGACGGGCGACGAGGGGGGCTACGAGCCCACGGCGGCGGGCGAGGCCTACATCAATCTGGCGAATGCAATCGACCGGCTCATCGCGACCCTCGGGATGGCGAAAGACCCTCCGCCCGAACTGGACAACATTTTGCGCCGCGCCGAAAGCCTGAAGTTCGAGCTCGAATTCATCGTGACGGGCGACGACCCCAGCTTCGTCTACTGGTGCGAGAAGCGGGGGCGGGGGGTGTACATCCACGCCACGCCCATCGACGTTTCGGCCATACTCAACGAGCGGCTCTTCTCGAGCGTGCAGAGTGCGGTGCTCACGTCGGCGACCATGACCGCGAACGGCGGCTTCGATTTCATGAAGACGAGGCTCGGCATCGGCGACGCGAGGGAGCTGATCGTGGAGTCGCATTTCGACTACGAGAGTCAGGCCGTGCTCTACCTGCCCGCGCGCATGCCCGACCCGCGCAGCCGCGAGTTCCTCGACGCCTCGGTCGAGGAGATCGTGCGGATACTGGAAGCGACGAGCGGCCGCGCCTTCGTGTTGTTCACGAGCGCCGCGTCGATGCGCGAGACGTACGAGCGCGTTCGGGGCCGGGTGGACTTCCCCGTCCTCGTCCAGGGCCAGGGCTCGAAGCTCGGGCTGCTCGACCGGTTCCGAAAGACGGATGGGGCCGTCCTGTTCGCCACGTCTTCGTTCTGGCAGGGCGTGGACGTGCAGGGCGAGGCGCTTTCGTGCGTCATCATCTCCAAGCTCCCGTTCGCCGTCCCCTCCGACCCGGTCGTGGCCGCGCGGCAGAAATACATCGACGACCAGGGCGGCAACTCGTTCTACGAATACTCGGTCCCGGAGGCGATCATCACCCTGAAGCAGGGGCTCGGACGCCTCATCCGCTCCGCGAGCGACCGGGGGGTCCTCTCGATCCTCGACCCGCGAGTGAAGACCAAATCCTACGGGCGGCTCTTCCTCAGGAGCCTCCCCCCCTGCCACGTGACCACGCAGATCGAGGAGGCCGCGGCGATCTTCGAATGAGGGATCGGGATTCAGAAATGATAATGATGCTGAGTGATTGAAGCCACCTGTCAAAACAACTTCGGCCGATGGAAACCAAACAATCGCTGGCTTCTATGCACGATTCGGCGCTGATTAAACATATTGACTTATTGCGGGTTTCCGCGAGCTTCACTTTTGGATCACGATCCTTTTTTATTACCTCTAACAGACCGTTGCGTATATAATGATCCCCACAAGGCTCGGCTTGGTGGACGCCTGATAAGCCCTGAGTATTTCTCCTGGTAATGAGCCAGCCAACATTACTCTCAATAGCTATGTATCACTTCTAGGAGGTTAGAAGTATGCTGTCGATGACCTCTAGAGCGCGTTGCCTAATCGCCGCTTCACTAACTCTCTTAATCTCAGGCTATCTATTGAGCGGCACAAACGTCGAAGCTCAAAAAGATAACCGAGGAGTGAAAATTGTTAAGGTAAGGATGAATGGCGGGAATGAAATAGACCTGTACAGTGAGAGCCATGCCCTGATAGTAGGAGTAAGCCGTTACGAGTACGGAGAGATCGGTCCGAATAAAGAGCTAAGAAACTTGCCCGGCGTAGCACAGGATGTAGATAAGGTTAAATTGGAATTAGAAAGGCACGGGTTCTCCGTGAAAGTGCTGAGCAATCCTACTCGCAAAGAGTTCGACGATACTATGCGAGAGTTCATCAGCACTTATGGGCAGGTGCCGCAGGCTCGTTTACTTTTTTATTTTGCGGGACACGGATACACGTTGAGCACTGATGACGAACGCACGTTAGGTTATTTTCTGCCAGCAGATATCCCCCCGCCGAGTAAAAATGGTGCCTTCAGGCAAAAGGCAATAGGCATGGGTGAGATGCAAGAATATGCAAACCAAATCGGATCGAAACATGCCCTGTTTATTTTCGACAGTTGTTTTTCGGGCACACTGTTTGAAACAATGCGCCCTCTACCCGTTCCGCCTGTTATAACCGAAAAGGTGCTATATCCGGTACGGTTCTTCATAACAGCCGGGACTAAAGACCAGGAGGTGCCAGACAGAAGCATTTTTAGAGAACAATTTATTGAAGCTCTCCAAGGGGCAGCGGACAGAAATAGAGATGGATACGTCACGGGTGTTGAGTTGGGAGAGTTTCTGGTCGAGAAGGTCACGAACTACTCAAACCGGGCACAAACACCGGTTTACGGTAAGATCAGAGATCCTAAGCTGGACAAGGGAGATTTAGTGTTTGTGGCGCCCGAGTCGGTTAAGCCCGCTGTAAGAGCGGAAACAACCAAGGAAGACGATTTGCTGAAGGAGGACATAGGCAAAGCTTCTTCTTATTATTCACAGGCATGGACTTTCAAGCAGGCCGGAAAAACAGCGGAAGCAGAGCAAGCTTTTCGGGACGCATCAATGTATGCCCCGAAGAACGTTGAGTACCGAATCAACCTGGCTTGGCATTTATTCGCACAAGAAAAATACCCGGAAGCCGCTGACGAGTTTCGAAAAGCGATAGCAAATGAGCCGAATAATACAGAGGCTTATAGAGCCCTCGGATGGACGCTGGATAGAGCGTTTGATGTAGTCGGGGCAGCGGAAGCTTTCAAGAGAGCAGTGCAATTGGAACTGAAGCCAAAGCCCAGGGCGGAAGCTCATTACGGGCTAGGTTTGATGTTAGAGCGTATGGGGAAGAAAAAGGAAGCAACCCTGGAGTTCCGAAATGCAGTGCAGCTTGACCCAACAGAAAAGAAGCACAAGGAGGCCCTAAGAAGACTCCAATAATCGCAGGTCATTGGAATTCCTACCCAGGGCAGGCAAACCGCCTACCCTTTCGCGGGTTTATCGCGGGACAGGTAACGTCAAACCGGCAGCGCACATAATCACAAGTCCGGGCAGGCCTATGGCGGCTCCACATGGCCACCCTATCTGTTGGGCTTACTCTGCGGCTCGTCCGCCATGAGCACTGATATTCCCAATCACGACATTCATCTCCCCCTTCGCGCCAAGTTCATCCAGCTCTCATTTTTCTCCGAAGCCGCGCGGCTGCCCGGCGAGTCTCTCAGGCAGGCCGGTTGCGCCATTGCGCGAGCACGTCGAGTCTGTCGACGGCGCGCTCGGAGCAGTAACGCTTGACGGTATTGATGGCTGGCTAGGGAGTTGCGGCTATGAGTACTAACGCGACTGGAAGTCGCTATATTGTACGTTTTCGCGGGCTACGTCTTTGGAGCACGGCCTAATGAGGGGGCGGTGAGAAATATCACTCTTGATCCTCTTATGCTTCTCTGTTAGATTGGCCGCTGAATCCATCGATTTTTTTGCAAGGAGAAGGTAATGGCCGCTTTAGCTCCCGAAAAGACGGACGGCGCGCAGACGATAGACCAAGTGATCGAGAAGCTGGATGAGATCATCGAGTGGGCGATCCTTCACGAGAGCCGCCTCGGGTATTTCACCGCGCTTTATCGCAAAGTGACGCTCAAGGTCAAGGAAGGGATTCTGATCGGGCGCTTCGAAGATGGCCCGCGGATGGAGCGCCTCGACGTGATCTTTGCGAATCGCTACCTCGACGCGGTTTCGCGTTTCCTCAAGGGCGAGCGGGCGAGCAACTGCTGGATGGTGGCCTTCGAGGCGGCGGGCGAGTTCAGGCCCATAATCCTCCAGCACCTCCTGCTCGGCATAAACGCGCACATCAATTTCGATCTGGGCATAGCCGCGGCCGAGACGAGCCCCGGCAGCCGGATCACTTCGCTCAAGCACGATTTCGATGAGATAAACAAGATACTCGCGGGGCTGGTGCTTGAGGTCGAGAACGAGATCAACCAAGTCTCGCCCTGGATCAACCTGCTGGACCACATAGACCCGAGCCTCGACCGGGCGATAATCAACTTCAGCCTCGATAAAGCTCGGGCCGCCGCGTGGAATCATGCCGTCGAGCTGGCCTACATCGGCCCGCAGAACTGGGGCCCGGTCCTCGACCTGCTCGACTTCAAGGCCACCGCCCTGGGCGACCTGGTCCGAAACCCTCCCGGCCTAATCTTCAAGCTGGGGCTGTTGCTCATTCGCATGCGCGAGACCAACGATGTCGCGGAAGTGATCGAAGTGCTCAACGAGACTCCTAGTGAGGGGGTCTGAGCTTTGAATTTTCTTCTGGCCGCGTGGTTATAAAGTTGTCGGAGCGGATCACGTGAGGGGGCGTCGCGCCTGTGATCCATGGCTCTGTAAATACCTTACCGCCATTCCTTATCGACGAACTGTATGCACAGGCGCTCCGCGCCATCGGCCCCGAGGAAGCGGCTCCTCACTTTGGCGAAGCTCTCGAACTTGTGGGCGGGCGCGGTCACTTTGATCAATTCCAGGTCCAGAGGGGCGGTCCTCACGGCGATCCGCGCGCCGGCCCGGCTCAGGTTTTCGGTCTGCGTCTCTTCCCTCCCCAGAAGCCTGCTGCCCTCGTCGAAGTATTCGACCCACACCACCTCGCGCCTCACGGTCCTCGGGGCACGCCTGCGCTCGTGGCCTAACCACTTCGCCGTTTTGAAGACGGCCCACGGGGTCTCAAGGAAGCCCGAGGGCGGGTGCTCCCCTATGAATTCCAGCCCGACGAACCGCTCGCCCCGCACGGGGGGGTCCACCCGGCGCACAATCGCGTAGACGTTGTAGGTGGAGTCCGAGTAGCCGTGGCTGCGAAGCTTCACCGGCAGAGGCAGGTTCAGGTAGAGCACCATGCCAAACTTGATGTGCTTGCGCATGCGAAGGTTTATCCCCGTCCTGCTCACGTCGATGGTCTGCCCGATCTCGCTCCACCTGCCGCCCTTGCGGTCGTGCCCGGTCGCGCGCACGGGGATCGCCAGCCTGAACCGCTCCGTCCTGCGCCGGTTCTCATTGATGGAGCTCTTCGAGTACTGCGTGAAGACCTCTTTCTGCTGAGCCATGCGCCTGATCTCGACCGTGTCGTGGCCCGCCGCCTGAGCGGCCTCGCGCGGCTGCGCGGGCGGCGGAGCGGCGGGTGTCTTCGCGCCCGGCTTCGACTGCGAAAGGTTGTCGTACTCGACTCGCCGCTTGAAATTCGCCAGCACTTTAAAAGCCTGAGTGACGTTGTCGAACGCGCGCTCCATCCTCCCGATCATCCCGACGGGGACGGCGGCGCTGATGCCGTAGGAGGGGAAGAGCAACGAGACCACTTCCCTGTAAGCGGACTGCACCTGTTCGTGGGTCGCCGCGCGGTCAATGCCGAAGAGTTGGTAATGCGAAGTCGCGCGCTCGATCCTCTCAAGCAGCCTCTCAAGCTCCAGATAGTATGAGCTCAACTGATCGACCGATTTGATCGACTCGACGGAAAAGGAGGCGGGCGGCAGGTCAGCCGCAGCCCGACCTGAGACGGGTGTTTCGTTCATCAGAGCACCTATGAGCCGTGATTCTTTACTCGATTGAATGTCCATCGAAGAGGGGCAGGCGGGCCGTTATCTTCCGGCGGCAGGTATCATTATGGATGGGTTGAGTCATTTGTCAACAATGTTGTCGTTTCGCCCCATTCTCAAGCCCCTGTAAAAAGATTGTAAAACTCTTTCGGTTGCTTGCCCGGCCTATGGCGCTTCGATACTATTTTACCATTGAAAAACAACTCATCTTTGAAGTGGAGGTCTCAACGACAATGAAACTCAACAGGCTGATTCCGACCATGCTGGTCCTCTGTCTCGCCGCCACTGCATTCGCGCAGGGGGGCAACCGCGGCACCGCGGAAGCTACGATTAATGGCAAGAAAGTCTCCATCAACTACGGCAGGCCCGAGCTTAAAGGCCGCGACCTGCTCAAGCTTGCGCCCGCGGGTATGGTCTGGAGGGTGGGCATGAATCAGGCCACCGAAATCGAAACGGCCGGCGACCTTAAGGTGGGTGATACGACCCTGAAGGCCGGCAAGTACTCCCTCTGGGTCAAGAAAGTCGATGACAGCAACTGGGTCCTCGCGTTTCATCCCAAGACCGGCGTCTGGGGCGCTCCCGCTTTGAAGGAGGGGTACGTCGCCGAGCTTCCCCTGAAGCTCCAGACGGCGAGCGACTCGGCGGACGTCCTTACAATCGGCCTCAACGGCCAGGGGAACACAGGGACCGTTAACATTCACTGGGGCACGTCCCTGCTCACCGGCTCTTTCAGCGTGATGTAAGCCCGGAGCAAAATCGACTCCCGACCCGAAGCCCGGAGGCGCGCGTTGCAACGCCCATCTCCGGGCTTTCCCATTACCTCCGCCTGAACTCAGGTGAGCATTTAGGGTAGGGGCCACACCATATGGCGCACTTTTCCGGCGAGCCGCGCGCGGCCGATATTTCCGGCCCGGCGTTTTTTTGAGCGGAAAATCAAGGCAGACAACCATTTCGCTTTTCGGCGGAAGGCCGGCCCGGTCACTGGCCTGAGAGTTGCCGGCTAGTGAGGTTGCCTGCAAAAACAAAAACTACTGGAGGTATTCATGTTCACAAAGAAATCAATAGCTGCGCTCCTTACCTTCGCCTTTCTTTTCCTGATCATCACTCCCGACTTATTCGCGAACCACCGGGACCGCCGGTATAGAAACAGGTTCGTTTCCGGACGCACTTACTACAGGCCCGCTTACTACGGGACGTCCTATTACGGGGCGTATCCTTACCAGTCGACTTACTACAGGTCATCCTCCTTCAGGAACCGGAGGTTCTTCGACAGGGACGGTCGGAGATTCGGTAGAGACCGCGGGGGCCTCGGCTCGACCGGGCGCGCGCTCCTCACCATCGGGGCCCCGGCCGCCATCGGCGCCGGCGTCGGCGCTCTGCTCAGCGGCAAGAAGGGCGCGGCCGTCGGGGCGCTTCTCGGAGGCGGAGGCGGAGCGGCCTATTACCTCATCAAGAGGAGAGACCGGGACCGGTATCGCCGCCGCTTCTGATAGCGGCCTCGTCCGTCCGAGCTTTGAGCGCGGCAATCTCCCCGCGCTCCGTTCATTCTTACTGTGCTGGCATGCTCTGCGAGCGGCAAACTGGTTTTGCCGCTCGCATTTTTCATGGTGGCTTGTGTTAAGCCTGCTCAGGATTGTAGACTTCGTGGCTCGGCCGGGGCTGCAAATCTCAAGCCGGAGATTCTTTTTACTGCGATGAATGATCCGGGGATTGAAGCGACGGAAGACATAAAGCTCGACAGGTACTTCGCGGCCGTCTGGCGCGCGAAATGGTTAATCCTTATCGGGGCCCTCGCGGCCGCGGCGGCCACCTATCTTCTCTCGCGCAACCAGCCTGTCACCTATAACGCGACCGCCAACCTCGAAATCGGCCGCGTGTGGAGGGAGCCCCTCGCCGATTATTACCTCACGGCGGAGACGATAAACAGCGCGGGGTTCCTGCGCGAGTTGTCTGAAAAGACCGGCCTCAGGGCCAATCTGCTGCGGCGGAGCGTCAGGGCTGAGGCCATCGAGGGGGGCCCGCGCCGCGAGCGTTACCCCATCCTCGTACGAATAACCGCCTCGTCGGAGAGCGCGGAAGAAGCGGCGCAGATCGCCGAGGCCGTCGCCTCCGAAGTGATCGCGCGACACGACAAGCTCTTCAACGACGCGATGTCGGCTCACGTCGAGCGCGAGCGCGGGGTAGAGAAACAGCTTGAGGAGTTGCGCGCCCAACCCTCCCCCGCCGCGAGGGACTCGGCGATAAGGCTGGAAGCGACGATTGCCGAGATCAAGTCCAACACCTCATCGCCGACCATAACCAGAAAGTCTCGGATGATGGAAGAGCGCGTAATTTCGAGCGCCGCTGGCCGGCCGCCCGCCTGGCGCGGCGTCACAGCGTCGGCTCTGATCGCGGCGCTCGTCCTCACGGCGGCGTCGGCCCTGTTCGATCACCTCAGGCCGTCCCACAAGGGGAAGGCCGCCGGTAAACAGACTTAAGCATCATGATTCGAATCATCAACGTCGTCGGGGCCCGTCCGAATTTCATGAAGATCGCTCCGGTCATGGAGGAGATGCGCCGAAGGCCGGGCGCGATCCTGCCGCTCCTCGTCCACACCGGGCAGCATTACGACGAGAGCATGAGCGACTCTTTCTTCGAAGACCTCGGCATCCCCCGCCCCGACATAAATCTGGAAGTCGGCTCGGCCTCTCACGCGCAGCAGACCGCGCGCATAATGACGGCCTTCGAGCGCGTGCTCGAAGATCACGCGCCCGACTGGGTGGTCGTGGTCGGCGATGTCAACTCGACTATGGCCGCGACCCTCGTGGCCGCGAAGATGGACGTTCGCGTAGCGCACGTCGAAGCCGGGCTCCGCAGCCGCGACCGGAAGATGCCCGAGGAGGTGAACCGCCTAGTCACCGACGCGCTCGCGGACCTCCTGCTCACCCCCTCGCTCGACGCGAACGACAACCTGCTGCGCGAAGGCGTACCCGCCGAAAAGATTCGCTTCGTGGGCAACGTGATGATCGACACCCTCTACCGCAACCTCGAACGGGCGCGCGAGTCACGCATACTTGAGAGGCTCGGGGTCGCGCCCGGCCGGTTCTGCGCGATGACTTTGCACAGGCCCTCGAACGTGGATGATAAGACAACCCTCTCGGGAATACTCGACGCGCTTGAGAAGATTCAGGAGCGCCTGCCCGTCGTCTTCGCGGTCCACCCGCGAACGCGCGCCCGCCTCGAAGAGTACGACCTGTCCCGCCGCATCGCGCGGCAACGGGACCTGATAGCGACGGAGCCGCTCGGGTACCTGGACTTCCTTCAGCTCTACAGCAACTCCCGGCTGGTGCTGACGGACAGCGGAGGGATTCAGGAAGAGACGACCGCGCTCGGAATCCCGTGCCTCACGCTCAGGTCGAACACGGAGCGGCCCATCACCGTCTCCGAAGGGACCAACAGGCTCGTCGGCAGCGACCCGTTGCTGATCGAGCGCGAAGCCTTCGCCGCGCTCGACGGCCAGACCGCGCGCGGGCGAGTGCCGGAGCTCTGGGACGGCCGCGCGGCCGGGAGGATCGTGGACGCGATTGAGGAAGCCGCCCGCTGAGCGGCGTGACCCGAGGGTGAAGCCCGATGAGTAGAGCCGCCTTTTTATCCAGAAGAATCGGCCGCGCGCCGGGCTTTTACCGCCAGAGCTTCGTAGCCGCCGCCTCGCTCGCGGCCGTCGCCTCGGCCGTGGTCTTCTGCTCCGCCGGGAGGTACTTTGAAGCGGCCGGGGCCTCCGCGATTGCCATCACTTCGGCGTTGCTGCTCGCGGGCCGGGTGCCGGTCGAGGCGATACTCATCTTCTGGCTCGCCGCGACGCCGGTCCTCTCCTTCTTCGTCCGCTTCCCGGTCGAAAAGTCGATCATAACCTTCGACCGAGCCATCTTCGCGGGGCTCGCTCTGGTCCTGTTCGTGAGGTCGAAACAAAGCGGCGGCGAGGCCCGCCCCTTGCGGCTGCGGGCGACGAAGTTCGAGATATTTTGGGCATTGCTGTCGTTGGCGGCGGTCGCGAGCGTTGCGGTGAAGTCGGAAGAGGTCGGCTACGCGGGTAAGCTCGCGCTCGACTCTTTCATCCTGCCGCTCCTGGCTTTCCACATCGCGCGGAACCACTTTCGGGCGAAAGGGCGCGGGGCCGCGCTCGTGATGGCGGCGGTGGCACTCGCACTCATCCTCTTCGCGACCGGCGCATTCGAATTTCTTTCGGGGACGAACCTGCTTCAGTACAAGGGCTCGGAGCTTGTTCGCGAAGGCGAGCGGCGCGTCAACGGGCCTTTCGCTTCGGACTCTTCGTACGCGATCATCTGCCTTTTAATCTCGACCTTCCTGCTGGCCGCGCCCAAAATATTCCGCGTGCGGATGGACGCGGGCGCGCAGTTACTCCACGCGCTGGCCCTCTCGTCGGTCGTCATCGCAACCCTGCTGCCCCTGTTCCGCGCGGTGGCGTTCGCTCTGGCCATCGGCTGGATTATTTACGCGAAGGCGAATCAAAGGAGGGAGGGCCGACGGGCGCGGGCGGCCGGGCTCTCGACGAAGGCCGCGCTGCTTCTGATCGGCTCGCTCACGGCCTCAGCCGTCATCGCGTGGGCGGCGTTGTTCGGGGTCGCTTCCCTTACGGAAAGGCTGGCGAGCCCGCGCAACGTCTACGGCAGGCTCGCGACGTGGGAGGCTGCGGCGAAGATCGCTCTGGAGAATCCCGCGTCCGGGGTCGGGCTCGGGAACTACACCCGCTACTATTCGAAGAAGTATTCGAGCACGGGCGACGTACAGGAATCGATTCTGGAGACGCGCGCGGCGAGCAGCCCTCACTCGAACCTGTTCTGGATCGCGGCGGAACTCGGCCTCGTCGCCTGCCTGTTCTACGTGGCCGCGTTTGTCTTCATCTTCCTGATGGGCTACCGCGCGCTCGTTCGCGCCCGGACGCCGGAACAGCGCGCGGCCGCCGCGTGTTACATCGCCATAGCCTCGGCCTACTCGATCTCCGGCCTCACGCTGACGAGCGGGGCTTATTCGGACCTGAACCTCTATTTCTTCTTCCTCCTCGGGCTGCTGCTCTCGGCCAGCAAAGGCGGGCGGGAAGCCGCCTGACTTTTAATCCGGCGCGCGGCCGATCCGGTGGCGAGACTCCGTGGAATCTGCGATGATTTCACACCCGAGGAATCGGAGATTTGAAGGGGCGGGACGACCCGATGGAATACGGCCCGACGGAAGAGGCCGGAAAACCCGGCCCGATTTCGGGCAGCCCCTAACAACCTCACGTACCGAATCATGCGAAGGGGGTTTCGCATGGTTCTCGCTGGCGTCGGGAGATTTCGACCGGAATATTGGAAAGACTATCTAAAATTCGCGAGAAGGCGCGCGGGCTCACGGCCGGGGAGATCGCCGGGGAGGCCATGCTGCGCGCGAGGCGCAAAATATCCCGCTCCGTCAGCCGCCTGCTGGACCGCCCTGACTCGGGCTACGTGACGGACGAAGCGCTCGGGCGTTCGCTCGGGGGCGATCCCGTCTCGCAGGTCGCTCAGAGGATCCGCGAGGGCCGGGGGCCGCACCTGACCGAAGGGCTCGGCGACCTTGGCCGGACGGCCGACATCATCCACCAGAACTTCCCCGAGTCCGTCGCGGAGGCGACCCGCCATGCCGACGCCATCCTCTCGCACCGGATCACGGTCTTCGGGCGCACCTTGGAGATGGGGCCCGAGATCGAATGGCACGCGGACCCGTTCACGGGGGTGTCATGGCCTCTGCTCCATTACACCGAGATGCCAATGCGGAGGGGGCGCGGCTCCGACGTTCGCGTGGTCTGGGAGTTGAATCGCCTGCAACACCTGCCCGCGCTCGGCCGCGCCTACGCCCTCACCGGCGACGAAGCCTACTCGGGCGAGTTCCTGCTCCAGCTCGCCTCCTGGTACCGGGAGAACCCACCGCGCTTCGGAGTCAACTGGACCGTGGCGATGGAGGCGGGCATCCGCGCCGTGAACGTCCTCGCCGCGCTCGATATGTTTAGGGCTTCGCGAAATATGTCGGACGGGTCGGTGGCCCTGATACTGAAGATGATGCTGGCCCACGGCCGGTTCATCCGGTCGAACCTGGAATTCTCGCACCGCGCCCCGAGCAATCATTACCTGTCGGACCTGATCGGCCTTTACGCCATCGGCATGATGCTGCCCGAGTTGGAGGAGTCGGAAGAGTGGGTGAGCTTCAGCGCCCCCGGATTGCTCGAAGAGATGGGCAGGCAGGTGCTTCCCGACGGGGTCAGTTACGAAGGCTCGACCGCGTATCACCGCTTCGTCCTCGAAATATTCGCGCTCTTCTTCGCGATCAGCCGCGCGAGCCGCGTGGACCTCCCCGGCCAGGCGTGGGAGCGGCTCGAAAGGATGTTTGAATTTTCCCGCCATTACCTGAAGCCCGACGGCACGGCCCCCCTGATCGGGGATTCGGACGACGGGCGTTTGCTGAAGTTCAGGGAGCGCCCCCCGGTCGATCACTCGTACCTGATGTCCCTCGCCGCGCTCCTCCTTGAAAGCGACTCGTTCAAGCAGTCGAGCCGGATCGACGAGGAGGCGATCTGGTGGTTCGGGGAGGAAGGGCAGGCCGCCTTCGAAAGCCTCTCCGCCGGCGGGCGCGAAACCGAATCGCGCGCCTTCGAGAGCGCGCAGGTCTTCGTTCAGAGGGACGGCCCGCTCTATTCGATAATCGATTGCGGGGACCACGGCGCGAACGGGCGCGGCTCGCACGCGCATTCGGACGCCCTCTCGTTCGAGATATTCGCCTTCGGGCGGACCTTCCTGCGCGACCCCGGCACCTTCGTCTACACGGCCAGCGAGCGGTGGCGCAACGCGTTCCGCTCGACGCCTTATCACAACACGGTGCGGATCGACGGCCGCGACATCAGCGCCATCTCCGAAGGGCAGATGTTCGCGCTCGGCCCCAACGTCGCCCCCGTGGTGAACCGGTGGGAGAGCGCACGCGAGCGCGACGTGCTCGACGCGGAGCACCACGCCTACGCGGACCTGACCGACCCGGTGATACACCGCCGCGTCATCACGTTCGAAAAGCTGGAAGGCTACTGGATCATTCAGGACATATTCGAGGGGCAGGGGGAGCACAGGTTCGAATTCTTCTTCAACTTTGATTCCGGCCTCGAAGTCTCAATCGGAGAAGACAAGCGCGCCATCGCCCGCGACCCCTCGCTGAGCCCGGACGCCGCGCTCGCGATAATTCCGATTAACGGAGACGGCCTGGAGCCGAAGCTGGTCGGCCGGTGGGTGTCCGAAGCTTACGGCACGCGGGCGCGCTCATCTGGTATCATATACCGGGCCGCCGGAGGGGTCCCGTTCGAAGCCGTCTTTCACATCGTGCCGGGAACCGGGAGAGAGAATCCAGACGCCTGAGATCGAGCGATCATCGGATCGAGTGTCACCGGCCTCTGCTTAAATATGTGCGGGATTTGCGGAATATACGAATACGGCGGCGCGGAGCCGAATGTGGACGCGGAGGTCGTCGCGCGCATGCGCGATACGATGACGCATCGTGGGCCTGACGACGCGGGCGTCTACGTAACCCCGGACCGCCGGGTCGGGCTCGGCCACCGCCGCCTCTCGATAGTCGACCTCAGCCCCGCCGGACATAACCCCATGTCGAATGAAGACGGGCGCGTCTGGATCACATTCAACGGGGAGATTTATAACCACGAGACATTAAGGGCAGGGTTGGTCGAGCGAGGGCACGTCTACCGCTCGCGCACGGACACCGAAACCATAGTGCACCTATACGAAGAGCGCGGGCTCGACTTCGTGAACGAGATCGAAGGCGACTTCGCGATCGCGTTGTGGGACGATCAGGCCCGGCGGCTCGTCCTCGCGCGCGACCGCATAGGCGTGAAGCCTCTCTATTACGCCATCTCCGGCGGCCGCATCCTCTTCGCTTCGGAGATAAAAGCTCTGCTGGCACACCCTTCAGTCGGCCGGGAGGTCAACGAGCAGGCGCTTTATCATTACCTCACCTTCCTGACGACGCCCGCGCCCGACACCCTCTTCGCGGGCATTCACAAGCTACCCTCGGGCTGCCTGCTCACGTGCGACAGCCGGGGCGAGGTGCGCCTGACGCGCTACTGGGACGCGATAGCATCGGACGAGAAGGCGGCCGAGATGAAGAGGCGGAGCGAGGATGAGCTTGCGGACGAGCTTCGCCGCCTGCTCTCGGAATCGATTGAAAAGCGCATGATGAGCGACGTGCCCTTCGGAGTCTTCCTCTCCGGCGGCGTCGATTCGACCGCGAACGTGGCCCTGATGTCGAGGCTGATGAGCCAGCCCGTTCGCACGTTCACCGTCGGCTTCAGCGACACGCCGGCATTCAACGAGTTGGAGGAAGCGCGGGCGGTAGCGCGGGAGTACGGCACGGACCACCACGAAATCGTGATAAGCCAGAAGGAGTTTCTGGACTTCCTGCCCCGGCTCGTCTTCCATCAGGACGAGCCCATCGCCGACCCCGTCTGCGTCCCGCTCTATTACGTCTCGCGCCTGGCGAAGCAGACGGGCACCACCGTCGTCCAGGTCGGGGAGGGCGCGGACGAACTCTTCTGCGGCTATACCGATTACACGCACTACCTGAAGTTCTATGACCGCGCGTGGAGACACCTCTCGCGGCTCCCCTCCCCCGTGCGCCGCGCGGTCGCCTCGTCGCTGCTGTCCGTCTACGGGGCGGGGTCGTGGGCGCTGCCTCCGAGGTGGGGCAAGATCGTGCCCGACCTGCTCAGGAGGCTCGCGAGCGGCGAGGAGCTTTTCTGGAGCGGCGCGTTCGTCTTCGACGAAACGCACAAGCAGAAGCTACTTTCGCCCGCCATGAAGCGGAGACTGGCCGACGCCTCCAACGGCGACCCAAACGGGCCTTCGTCTCACGCGGTCGTGCTCGAAGACTTGAACCGGCTCCTCGCCGCGAGGCCGCACGCCGACCAGCTCGAGCGCATGATTTATCAGGAGTTGAAGCTGAGGCTCGCGGAACTGTTGCTCATGCGCGTCGACAAGATAACCATGGCGACTTCGGTCGAGGCCCGCGTGCCTTTCCTCGACCACCGCCTGGTGGAGTTCGCCGTCGCCATCCCGCGTGCGATGAAGTACCGCGGGGGCGAGACGAAGCACGTACTCAAGCGCTCCCTGCGGGGCATCGTCCCCGAGAGCGTTCTGGGCCGCAGGAAGAAAGGCTTCGGCGCTCCGATCAACGACTGGATGTTCGACGGGCTCGGGGGGTTCGTTGAGGACACCCTGCTCAACTCTTCGCTGAACCGCAGGGAGGTGTTCGACATGGGCTACCTTAAGGAGTTGCTCAGGCAGCAGAGGGAAGGAAAGGTCAACTATTCGTTCTTCCTCTGGAGCCTGCTGAACCTGACCCTCTGGTACGAGCGGTGGGTCGAAGGGTCGGGCCGGGAGTCGGGCGCGGAGAGTTGCCGCGAGGCGCGCCATCCCGAGTGGTCCGGCGCAATTCAAACGGGAGCCTAACAACATCATGTACCAGAGGAGTTAGTGGACGGAGACCTTGAAAACCAGTTGCCCGTGAGGAGGGCTTCGCGCATCTCTGTTCTCGGCTCGCGGCTCAGGCTGGGCGAGACCGGCAGGCAGGCCGGGATGCTCTTTTCGGCCCACACCGGCTCGATGTTCGCGGGACTCCTCGTCAGCCTGATTCAGGCGCGGTGGATGGAGCCCTCGGAGATGGGCCGATTCGCTTTCTGCCTGAGCATAATCGTCATCTGCGGGCTCTTCTTCGAAGTCGGCATCTTCTCGGCCGGCTCGCGCGTGCTCGCCCTGGCGAAGGACGAAGAGGGCGAGCGGCAGACGCTCGGCGCGCTGATCCTGATGGCAGCGGCGGCGGGCGCGGCCTTCGCCGCCTTCGTGGCAATCGCGGCCGTGCCGATTGACCTAATATTCGATAAAGACGTTCACTGGCTGCTGCTCGCCGTCTCGGCCTTCGCCTTCCTCCAACCCTTCCAATGGCTCGTGGAGCAGAGCTGTCAGGGCTTGAACCGAATCCGCAGGCTCTCGCTCTTTCAGCTCGGGATGTCGTGGTCTTACCTGATCGTGCTGGTGGCCCTGGCGCTGGTCCACAGGCTCACGGCGGCCACCGCGCTCATCGCCTACCTCTCCGGAGTCGGCCTCAGCGCCGCGTGGACCCTCGCGAGCCTG
Organism: Blastocatellia bacterium; assembly: GCA_035634255.1. GTDB lineage: Bacteria > Acidobacteriota > Blastocatellia > UBA7656 > UBA7656 > DATLMR01. The sequence goes on along the minus strand of DASQDI010000119.1, from coordinate 63,844 downwards.
CGCCCGAGCTTTCAGCACCCCGCGCGCGGGATGAGGCTCATAGTGAAAGAGGTCCGGGGCTATGGGATCAACGTGTACCTCGCGCGGATAACCGGAGCGGTGTCGGCGAGGGTCGACAATCTGATCATCGCTTACTTCGTCACGGACCTCGCGCCTCTGGGCCTCTACGCCATAGCCCAGAAGATGGGGAGCCCGATCTCGACCGTCGCGCGAGCCATCGCGATAACGCGGTTCCGCGCCTTCTCCGCCCTAGACCGGGTGCCGGCGCGCCTGACCAGATGGAACGCCTTCGCCCTGCTCACTCTCGCGACGGGCCTCGCCGCGTTCGGCCCCTTCGTCCTGAAGGTCGCCTTCCCGAGGTACGCGGACGCGGCCCCTCTGCTCCTGCCCATCGCCCTGACCGGGCTGTTCATGGGCCTGTTTCAGCCGTACAATATGTTCCTCGCGTCGCACGGGCGGGGGGCGGAACTCCGGAACATCGCGATAGCGACCACCGTCACGAGCCTCGCCGGGCTGCTGCTCGCGGTGCCCCGCTACGGAGTCACCGGGGCCGCATGGGCGGTGGCGGGCGCGATGGCGCTGGACTACGCCCTCTACCTTTACTACTATTTCCGGTTCAGGCGCGAGCGCGAAGGCGACGCCTGATTAACTTACTCCAATGAATGCCGACCGGGGAAAACTACGACAGCGCCTCCCGCAATCGCCGCAGGCGGGCGGGGCCAAACAGGCCGCGCGGAAGCAGTGGGGCGAGAACCCCTGCGGGGCGCACGTGGCGCGCGACCAGGAGTTCGGGACCCGCGAATTCTTCGAGAGCATCGAGCGGTACCGCTATCAGGTCTACGCCCCGTGGATGAAAGAGCTCATCGGGTTCGATGACTATCCCGGCAAGCGGCTCCTGGAAGTCGGGTGCGGCACCGGGACCGACCTGCTGCAATTCGCGCGCGGGGGCGCTCTGGTGACCGGCTTCGACCTCACCCCGCGCAGCATCGAGATAGCCCGCCGCCGCTTCGAGGTCTACGGCCTCGCGGGCGAGTTCGCGAACGGGGACGCCGAGAACCTGAGCTTCGCCGACGAGACGTTCGACGTGGTCTACTCTTTCGGGGTCATCCACCACACGCCCGACACGGAGCGCGCCGCGTCCGAGATATACCGCGTCCTGCGCAAAGGCGGGCAGGCGATCGTGATGATTTACCACCGGACCTCGCTCTACTACTGGGGCGGCATCATGTTTAAACGCGGGCTCCTGAGGGGCCAGCTGCTCAGGGAGAGCCCCTCCGCCCTGATGAGCCGTTACGTCGAGCACACGGAAACGGGTGGGCGGCCGCTGGTCAAAGCCTACACCCGCAAAGAAGCCCTCCGGCTCTTCAGAGACTTCCGAAAGTGCGAAGCCCATGTGCATCAGCTCACGCGCCCCGAGCTGGGGCTCGCGGGCAGGCTCCTGCCGGAAGACGCCTTCCAGAGACTGGCGCGCAGCTTTGGCTGGAACATTTTGATCAAGGCTACCAAGTGACCGCGCCTGATATATCAAGCAGAACCGAATCGGAGCGCGCCGGACGGGTCGCGGACGCCGGGAGCGGTAAGCCCCTCGCCCTCATCCTCGACCTGTCGGGCGAAAAGCGCGCGGCCGAAGATTGGGCCGCCCGCCGCCTGAAAGGCCGCGAGCTTCAGGGGATAAGTAAAGCGGACCTCAAATGGAGGTCTAAGCGCGAATCCCTCTCTTACGTTCGATCACTAGCGCCTGAGACGTTCGCCGTCTTCGCCTCCGACCTGCGGACCCAAAGCGCCCGCGGGGCCATGGCTTTGTTCGGGGCGCTCACCGGCGCGCGCCGCATCATTCTGGGAGACGGCACGGGGCGGGCGCTCGAGCGCACGCGGGCCGGGGTCCTGTTTCGGGAAGCCCCCCGACTCGCCTTCGAGCTGATCCTCGGATACGGCCTCATCATCCCTCTCTCCCTGCTGCTCACTTCCCTGCTCGGCGCGTCCCTCGGCTTGAGAAAGATCGTCCGCGCCTCGCTCGCGGCGGGCGGCCCTGCCGGCCGCGCCTCGCACGCCGGGCCGCCCGCGGCGCTCTACGTGCGCGCGACCCTCCTGCCCTCCGCGATCAAGGCCGCGCCCTCGGGAGGCATGGCGAGCCACGTCGCGGGCTTCACGCAAGGCGCGCTCGCGCTCGGTCACCGGTTGAAGTTCCTCGCATGCGGCGAGCCCGGAGTCCGAGACGAGAGGGTCGAAGTCGAGGTGATAGAGGTCTCTTCGGGCATGAGCGCGACCCGCGCTCTGTTCGAGTTGTGGAACAATCTCGCCTTCTCAGCGAAGGCCCTGCGGCGTCTCGCTTCGATTCAAAGAGAAGGGCGGATCGATTTCATCTATCAGAGGTACAGCCGGTTCAACTGGACGGGCGTGCTCCTGTCTCTCGCGTCGGGCCTGCCGCTCTTCCTCGAATTCAACGGGTCTGAGGTCTGGGTCAGCCAGCACTGGGACCCAGTCGGCCAGTTGTGGCTGCTCCGCCGGTTCGAGCGTTTGAACCTTCGCGCGGCCGACTGCATCTTCGTCGTGTCGGATGTCGAGCGCCGCAACCTCGTGAGCGCGGGCGTCGCCTCCGAGCGCGTAGTCGTCAACCCGAACGGGGTCGATACTTCGAAGTTCCACCCCGACTGCGGCGGCCGCGAGGTCCGCCGCGCGCTCGGCATCGACGACAGGACGGTCGTGGGATTCCTCGGCACTTTCGGCCCGTGGCACGGCGCGCCGACTCTCGCGGAGGCCGCGGCCCTCGTCAGCCCGTCCTCGAACTGCCACTTCCTTTTCATCGGAGACGGGGATCAGAGGGTGGCGTCGGAAACTCTGATTGAAAGGGCGAAGGGAGTGGCAGGCTGGACCTTCACAGGCCGGGTCGCGCACGACCGGGTCCGGGCTTATCTCGACGCCTGCGACATCCTCTCGTCGCCCCATGTGCCCGCGACCGACGGCAGCGAATTTTTCGGCTCTCCCACGAAATTATTCGAGTACATGGCGATGGCCCGCCCGGTAATCGCGAGCAGGCTCGGGCAGATTGCGGACGTGATCGAGGACGGCGAAAGCGGGCTGCTGGTCGAGCCGGGGAGCCCCGAGGAACTGGCGCGGGCGATAGACCGTCTGGCGGCAGATGAAGCCCTGCGGAAGAGACTGGGCTCCGCGGCCCGGCGGAGAGTGATGGAGAGATACACGTGGAGGCATAATGCCGGGAGGGTATTCATCAGGGGCCAGGGGTCAGGGGCCGGGAGTCAGAGCGGGGACGGAAGCACTCGCCCCCGTTAATGATTTGAGACTCCCTTTATAGAATCCCTCTCCCACCCTGGCCCCCGGCCCCTGCCCCTGACGCCTATGCTAAAGGACGAGTCGATAATCTGCTTCGCGGGCGAGGACTGGTGGTATCACCACCCTCATTCGAAGAATCACCTGATGCGGCGTTTCGCGCGCGCGGGCAACCGCGTGATGTTCGTTAATTCGATCTCGATGGGCCTGCCTTCGGTGAAGAGCCCCGATTTCTTCAACAAGATCAGGCGCAAGCTGCGGAGTTACGCGAAGATGGTGCGCCGCACCGAAGAGGGGATCATAGTCGTCTCCCCCATTGTAACGCCCTTTTATTCGAGCCCGCTCGGGCGCGCGCTGAACAAGTTCCTGCTGGTCGCTCAGATAAGATTGCTGATGATGATCTTCGGGATGAAGCGCCCCGTCCTGTGGGTCGCCATCCCCACGGCGCGAGAGGTCGTGGGCCGTCTGGGCGAGCGCGTTTTGATTTATCAGGTCTCCGACAAGTACGACGCCAACCGAATGGACCACGCGACCTCGGGCCGCGTCATCGCCGACATGCACGAGCGTTTGCTCGCCCTCGCGAGTCTGGTCTACTACTCGGGCCGCAAGCTCTTCGAAGAGGACATGGCCGCGCACCCTGAAATCCGGGGCAAAGCGAAGATGCTCCAGCAGGCCGTCGATTACGACCACTTCGCCTCCGCCACTTCGCGCGACTGGCAACCGCCTCCGGACATCGCGAAGGTCCCCGCGCCCCGGCTCGGGTACTTCGGGGCGATAGAGACGTGGCTGCTCGATCAGGAGTTGATCCGCTACGTGAGCATGAGGCGGCCGGAGTGGCAGTGGGTCCTGCTCGGGCTGAAGTCGGCGCGGCTCGACATCGAAGACCTTCCCAACGTCCACTACCTGGGCTCCCGGCCTTACTCGCAGATGCCGCTCTACGCGGCGATGTTCGACGTGTGCGTCCTGCCGTGGGTGACTGACAACGAGTTCGTCAGCTATGGCAGCGCCATCAAGGTTCGCGAATACCTCGCCACCGGCAAGCCCGTGGTCATCACTCCGCTTTACGAGTATGAGTCCCTGGATGGTATACTGCGCATTTCCCGCGGCTACGACGATTTCATCCTGAAGGTCGAGGGCGCGCTTTCAGGAGACTCGGACGAGGAGCGGCGCGCCCGGCAGGAGGCGGTCAGGGGGTCGACCTGGGACGCCCGCGCCGAAGAGGTCAGCCGGGAGATCGAGAGGTTGCTTCAGGAGTCTTCCCTCACTTTTAATCGGAGCTAACGAATGAATCATAGAAAGATATTTGTGGGAATATCGCTGGTCACGCTCGCAACGCTGATGCTTGAGCTTGCCCTCACGCGACTGTTTTCGGCGACCATGTATTACCACTTCGCTTTCATGGCGATATCCCTCGCGCTCTTCGGGTCGGGCGCGAGCGGCGTCTTCATTTACTTAATCCAGCACAGGCTCGCGCCCGCGAAGACCGGGCGGTGGCTCAGCCTCTCGTCGATCCTGTTCGCGCTGAGCACGGTCTTCGCGCTTTACGTCATACTCACGCAGCCGCTCACGCTCGAGACGGGGATGGCGAATTACTACAGGCTCGCGAAGATTTACGGGGCGACCTCGCTCCCCTTCTTCTTTTCGGGCTGCGCGATCACGCTCGCCATCACGAGGCTCGCGAAAGAGATCAGCCGCCTCTACCTCTTCGACCTCGCGGGCGCGGCCATCGGGTGCCTCCTGCTCATCCCCGTGCTCAACCTCATCGGGGCCATAAACACCCTGCTGCTCGTGTCGGCCATAGCCGCCGGGGGCGCGGCGCTCTTCGCGAGGGCGGGCGAGGGGGGACGGGGTTGGCTCGCGGCTTCTCTTGCGCTGGCCGTCGGGCTCGCGGGCGCGGTCGCCTACAACAACTCGACGCGCCGGGTCGACGTGAGGCAGTCGAAGGGCATGGAGGAGAAGCGCGTCCTCTTCTCCAAGTGGAACTCTTTCTCGCGCATCACGGTGGAAGGCGACCTGAACGAGCAGGTCGAGATCAAGATCGACGCGGACGCGGCGACGGGCATCACGAAGGACGCGAGCAATTCGTCGCTCCACCAGGAGGAGCGCAACCGGATAGCCGCCCTCGCTTACCACCTGAAGACCGCCCCGAGCACCCTCATCATCGGGCCGGGCGGGGGCAACGACGTGATGGCCGCGCGCGTGTCGGGGGCGCGGTCGATCACGGCGGTCGAGATCAACCCCATAATCGCCCGGGACGTGATGTCGTCCGAGCCGTTCAAAACCTACTCCGGGTCGATCTACCAGCAGCCGGAAGTGCGGCTCGTGGTGGACGAGGGGCGCAGCTTCATCCGGAGCTCGCGGGACCGCTACGACGTGTTGCAGGCCACGATGGTCGACACGTGGGCCGCGACCGCGGCGGGCGCTTTCGCCCTGACGGAGAACAATCTGTACACGGTCGAGGCTTTCAAGGATTACGCCGAACACCTCACGGACGACGGCATATTCACGATGACGCGGTGGTACTTCGAGCCGCCCGACCAGCTCCTCAGGCTCATCTCGCTCACGCGCGCGATGATGAGCGAGCTGGGGATGAGCAACGCGCCGCGCCACATCATGCTCGTCCGCGACGTGAGCGTGCCCGACGAGCGCACGCCCGCGACCTTCCTCTTTAAGAGGAGCGAATTCACCGACGAGGAGGTGCGTACCATCGAGGCGGTCGCCGCGGCCAACGAGTTCGAGCTGCTCTACACGCCTCTCACGAGGCCCGCGAACGTATTCACGCGAATGATCGAGGCCGCGGACCCTTCGGAAGTCTGGAGCACGTTCGAGACGAACGTCGACCCCACGTGGGACAACAACCCGTTCTTCTTCAACTCGATCAGGCTGTCGAACCTCGGGCGCGCGCTCAAAGGTGCGGGGGAGTGGCAGAAGACCAACCTCGGCACCTTCGTGCTGTTCGCCCTCTTCGCGATCACGACGGTCATGGTGCTGCTCTTCATCCTGGGGCCGCTCGTGCTCGCGCGCGGCCGCGCGGTCTCGAAGGGCTCCGGCGGGAAGATGTCCGGCCTGCTCTACTTCGCCTGCCTCGGCGCGGGCTTCATCATAGTAGAGGTGGCGATGATCCAGAAGTTCATTCTCTTCCTCGGCCACCCCGTCTACGCGCTCGCGGTAGTGCTCTTCTCCCTGCTGACGTTCAGCGCCCTCGGCAGCTACCTGAGCGGCAGGGCCGGCGACGCGAACCTCCCGCGCGCGCTCACGCGAGTGCTGCTCCTGATCGTCGCCCTCGTGCTGATTTACATAGCGGTGCTGCCGCCGATCTTTTATGGCCTCGTGCACCTGGCGCACCCGATCCGGATCGCCATCGCGGTCGTCTCGATAGCGCCGCTGGCGACGGTCATGGGCATGCCGATGCCGATGGGGATAAGGCTGCTGTCGCGCAACGCGCCGGAGATAATCCCGTGGGCGTGGGGCGTGAACGGGGCGACATCGGTGATGGGCTCGGTCGCGGCCCTCGCCATAGCCCTGCTCACGGGGTTCAACCAGGCGCTCATAGTCGGCTCGATCCTCTACCTCACGGCTATAATCTTCATAGCTCGATCAAGCTCGACCGCGCGCGGGGTGGGCAAGCAGGAGCAGGTCGAGGAGGCCGTGCGCGCTTAGGAGTCCCGATGAGCATAAAGGCCGCGATAAAATCCCGGCTGAAGCCAGTCTATTACCGCCTGCCGGTCTCGATCTGCTACGGCCCGCAGTTCTCGTCCGTCCTCAAGCTCCTCGACGAGACCGAATTCTGGCCCGAAGACCGCTTGATGGAGTTCCAGCTTAAGAAGCTCCGCGCGATGCTCCGCCACTGCTCGGCGAACGTGCCTTTTTACCGCAGGCTCTTTCGCGAAGCGGGGTTCGACCCGGACCGAGTGCGGGACCTCTCCGACCTCCGGAAGCTCCCCCTGCTCGACAAGGAGACGGTCCGGGCGAACACGCGCGACTTCCTGGCGGAGAACGTCAGGCCGCGCGACAGGCTCTACTTCACGACGAGCGGCACGATGGGCGCGCCCCTGGGCGTGTACAACCTGCGGCACGCCGGGGGGCGCGAGCGGGCCTTCATGCTGAAGCAGTGGGCGAGGATCGGGTTCCATTATAAAGACCGGCGCGCGGCCCTGAGAGGCTGGGCCGTCAAGAGCCCCCGGCACTGGGAGTATCAGGCCGAAGAGCGCGCCTATGTCTTCTCGAATTTTCACATGACCCCGGAGAACGTGTCGGAGTACGCCCGCGTCATGCGCGCCCGCCGCCTGCCCTACCTCCACTCCTACCCGTCGGCCGTCATAGATTTCGCGCGCCACCTGAAAGGGCTCGGGCAGGAGCCCCCGAAATTCAAGGCGATACTGGCCTCCTCCGAGAATCTTTATCCGGGCCAGCGCGAGTTCATCGAGTCGTTTTACGGCGCGCGACTCTTCTCCTGGTACGGGCACAGCGAGAACACGATCCTCGCGGGCGAGTGCGAGGTGAGCAACAACTACCACGTCTTCCCCGAGTACGGGGTCGTGGAAGTGATCCGCGAAGACGGCTCCCCGGCGCTGGCCGAAGGGGAGGCGGGGGAGATGGTCGGCACGTCGCTCGACAATTTCGCGATGCCGCTCATCCGGTACCGGACCGACGACTGGGCCGTGCTCGGGCCGCCGCGGTGCTCGTGCGGCCGCAATCACAAGCTGCTCAAAGAGACGCGCGGGCGCTGGCATCAGGAGGTGCTCGTGGGCAGGCTGGACAACCTGATCTCGATCACGGCGGTCAACGTCCACACCGACATCTTCGATCACGTACAGCAGCTCCAGTTTTACCAGTGCGAGAAGGGCAAGGTCGAGCTCCGAATAAAGAGGAAGCCGGAATACACCGAGCGCGACAGCAGGCGCATACTCGCGGCGCTCGAAGAGAAGATGGGCGACACGATGGAGATATCCCTGAACTTCCGCGAGGAGATACCTCTGGTCCCGAGCGGAAAATTCCGGATGGTGATTCAGGAACTGGGGGGCAGTGGCCGGCGTCAGTGGTCAGGGGCCAGTGATAGCGCATGATGCGCTTCGCGCGGCGCGGTCATGAGTCAGGGTAGAAAAGTGATTCTATAAAGAGAGTCTGAAATGCTCCTTCCTTAGCCCCTGCCCCCCGAGAACTGTCCCATACCCCTACAGGCCGTTTTTTTCCGCTCGTATCAAAAGAAAGCATGCTGTTCCCTTCCCTTTTCGCGCGCCCTGTCGTTGCCGCAAGGGGGCCATTTACTTTCAGCGAGTTATGAAGGGCGGGCCGCTTTATTCACTTGTGGAATAACCCTTGCCTTAGCAATAAGCGGAGGTGGAATTGGGATGGTGATCTTAGCTATTGGAACAGGGATCTTGTTGACGGCGGTCGCGGTGGCAATAGGCGGGCTCGCACTCGAACTGATTCTTCTTCTTATGAGCCGCAATTGCGCAAACTTCGCTGAGGCTAAGCCGAGGAAAGTTGCGCCATCGTCAGTCATCCACTTCCAGGAAACAGGTAAATCTATCGGCGCAATGGAATGGGCTGAAGAGGCAGCGGCCTGAGCGCCATTAACACTAAGGAGGAAATCATGCTCTGGACAATTTTAGTGATTCTTTTGGTACTTTGGTTGTTAGGTCTTCTCGGCGGCGTCGGCGGCTCGCTCATTCACTTGCTGCTGGTAGTCGCGGTGATAGTGCTTATCTTCAACCTCCTGAGCGGTCGCAGAACCGTTGTCTAAGGGAGCCTGACTTTTCGCATGCTTTTAAGCATGCGAAAGTTTGATCGGGGGAAAACAGAATGGCGGAGGAAGGTTCTACCGCGGGGTTATACGTTCTGATCACGTTTTTGATCCTCCTTGTCGTCGGGGCCCTCATCTATTTCGGAGGGGTCTTCGGCACGGGGAAAAGCGAGGCCGATGCCAACATCGACAAGCCCGGCGTGATTCTGCGAGTAACCCGGTGACCGAACGAGCAAGGGGGTTAAGGTTGGGGCACACTCTGTGTGCCCTTTGTTTTTGCCCCCACGCCCCACCGGTCAATTCAACCGCTCTTTCAACAGGACGCGAATTCCGGCCCGCCAGTCCGTGTTTATGCCGACGCGATAGACCGGCACCCGGCTGGAGATCGCCCCCGCGATCAGCCTCGTGGCCTTATGAAAACGGAAGAGGGGCGCGACCAGATAAAGCAACGCGGGCTCGTCCGAAAGCGCCGCCCCTTTGAAGTACCCCCGGCGCGCGAAGTCTCCCCGCCCCCTGTGCCACTCGACTCGCATCCAGTAATCGAGCCCCTGAAAAGGAGCCTCCGAGTCTTCCGAGACCTTCAATTCCATCACGACCAGACGGCCCTCCCTCGTTACCCCCAGCAGGTCGATGAACGCCCTCTGCTCGCCCCGGTAGGCCGGCACCTGCGAGTAGGCGAAGCGCGGGTCGAGCCGCGCGTCATGTGTGTCGAGCGCACTCACGTCCCTGCGCAGGGCGGATTCGAGCCACCTCTCGGCGTGCGCGCGGTAGATGTGGTGTTGGGTGTCGGTTGAATCGGCCCTTCGCCTCTCGGCGATTTCGAGGACGAGGCGGCGCAGGCCCTCGCCGACGGGCTCGCGCAATGTCCTGACGGACTCGACCCCGAACTCGATCTTTTCACCCCTCAGAGAGGCCCGCGCGAAGGTGAGCCCGTTGATGGAAAGCTCGGCCCACGTCCCGCGCCTCCGCAGTTCGATCAACTCCGGCGCAAGCTCGATGATCGGCCGGAGCCGCGAGACGAGGGCGGGCGGGAGCTCCTCGCGGGGCCATGTGGCCCGCTTCCTTGCGGCCCTGAGATTGTCCGCGAGATCGCCCTGATCGAAGGGCGACACGGGCGAGACCGCCCCGCTCTCCTGATCGACTTCGTAAAGCGAGACGGTTGAGGCCCCGGCTTCGACCAGCATCAATCTTGCCGCGATGGTGTGCGAGCGGCCGCGAGGGGCGAATATCTTCAGCCCATTCGGGCGCTCGTTCGCGGACTTATTGCGGCGGGAGAGGCTCCTGAGCCACATGAGGCAGGCTCCCAGAGCCCCATCGATGGCGGCCTGCGGCTCACCTTCGGATACCCCGATGCCGGCGAACGTCCGGTTGCCCTCTTTGATTATGAACTGGCTGTAGCGGCCTCGAACCTGCTCTACTCGCGCGCCTTCGAGATTCGCCTCGATCAATCGCGCGAGTTCCGAAGTGAAGCCGCTCCGAACCCGCGAGGCCCGCGCCAAAGTGTTTTCGCCCGACACCGTGCGGGCGAGGGACACGACCGAGCGGACCTGCCCGAGCCGTTTACAGCATTGGAGGCTGACCGCGCCCGGTGTTGCTTCGCACGCGACGACGCGCCACGAGCGCGCCCACCCGTCGCCCCAGCAGGACAGTATCAGCTTGCCGTACGAAGGCTCCGCCGAGCAGTGCCCGCGCTCAACCGCGGAAAGGAATCGCCCGTCTTCGTATAGGTCGAAATCCCCGCCGAGCAGGAAGATCTCCAGCTCGTATCTCGCGCGGCTCAACTCTTCCGGGGTTGGGGCGTGGCCGGTCACACGCGCCTTTTACCAGTTAAGCAAGGAAAGGGTCAAGCCGAAGCCTGATGGCGGGCGGCGAGCTGGCCGCAGGCGGCGGAGATGTCCTGCCCGCGCGGCCTGCGGATGAACGAAGGGAGCCCGGATTGGGTGAGAATGCTTTGGAATTCGAGTATGCGCCCCATCGGGGACGACAGGTACGGGAGTTCAGGCGCGGGGTTGTGAGGGATGAGATTGACCATGGCCTTCGTGGTCGAAAGAAGGCGCACCAGATCGCGCGCGTCGCGGTCGCTGTCGTTCACCCCCGCCAGCATCACGTACTCGAAGGTGAGGCGCTCGCGCTCCCCGAGCGGGAACTTCCTGCACGCCTCCATCAGCTCCGCGAGCGGGTACTTGCGGTTGATCGGGAAGAGGCGGTTGCGCACCTCGTCGGTCGCCGCCGTGAGCGAGATCGCGAGGCGCGGGCGGATGTCTTCGCCCGCGAGGTCGTAGATGCGCGGCACTATGCCGGCGGTCGAAAGAGTCACCCGGCGCGCGGTTATGGCGAGCCCCTCGTCGGAGGCGAAGAGTCTGATCGACTTCATCACGTTATCGTAATTGAGCAGGGGCTCGCCCATGCCCATCATCACTATGTTCGTGTGGAATTTCCTAAAACGCCTGTCGTCCCACAGCTCTTTTTCGAGCCTGACGGACCCCGCGTCGGGCCGATTCCCCCCGCCCGGCCCGTACACCTCGTTGAGCACGAGCACGATCTGCGAGACGATCTCCCCCACCGTCATGTTGCGCTTCAGACCTAAGACCCCCGTCATGCAGAAATCGCAGGCGAGGGGGCAGCCGACCTGGCTGGAAATGCAGACGGTGTCTCGCCGCTCTTCCGGCATGAAGACCGCCTCGACTTCGCGGCCGTCCCCGAGCTTCAGCAGGAACCGCCGCGTGCCGTCGGACGATACGAAGAGGTTGTCGATCCGGGTGCGGGTCACGACCGCGCGCTCTTCGAGTATGCGGCGGAGGGTTTTGGGCAGGTCGGTCATCGACTCAAAGTCGGTGATCCGCCGGCGGTAGATCGCGTCGTAAAGCTGGCGGGCGCGAAAAGGCTTTTCGCCGAGCCCCGACATGAACTCGCGCAGTTCTCCCGCGTCAAGTCCGAGCAGCTCCACCCTGTGATCCGTCGCGTGATTAGTCATAAAGGGAAATTATAGGGAGCCGCCGCGAAGATCGGCAAGCGGTTATGGTCCGGGCGCGGCCGGCCCGCGTCAGCCGCTCCTGCGGCCGATCATGTCAACGCCCACGGCGGCCACCAGGATCACGCCCTTGATTATGTCCTGGATGTAGTCCTGCACGTTATTCAACGACATCCCGTTGTCGAGCGTCGCCATAAACAACGCGCCGAGGCAGGCCCCGAAGACCGTGCCCCGCCCCCCCATCAGGCTCGCGCCTCCGATGACGCAGGCGGCGATGGCGTCGAGTTCGAGCAGAACCCCCGCGTCGGGCGAGGCGCTGCCGACCCGCGCCGTGTAGATGATGGCGGCGACTCCCGTGAGCGCGCCCATGATTATAAAGACCGCGAGGATGTGTCTTCGAATGTTGATGCCTGACAGGCGGGCCGCGTCAGGGTTGCCGCCGATGGCGTAGAGGTACCGCCCGAACGTGGTGTTCTGAGTTATGAAAGCGCCGGCGAGCGCGACGGCCAGAAGGATGATGACGGGTATCGGCACGCCCGCGTAAGAGTTCAGCATCCAGATGAAGCCGACGACTATGACCGAGGGGCCGAGGACGCGCATCACCAGGTTGAGCGGGTTCTCCGGCTTCAGGCCGTACCGCTTCCGCGCGGCGTTGCGCCGCAGGGCGAGCCACGCGATGGCGGCCACGGCGACCGCGGCAATCGCGTACCCCACGACCGGGGCGACGTAGGACTGCCCGATGGCCCTGAAGCCTTCGAGCTCGATGGGGATCGTGTTGCCTTTCGACATCCCCTTTATCGCGCCGCGCCATGCCAGCAGGCCCCCGAGAGTGACGATGAAGGCGGGGATGTTGGCGTAAGCCACGAGCGACCCATGCAGGCACCCGATGGCCATCGCGACCCCGACCCCCGCGGCGATGGAGGGCGCGAGCCCCCAGCCGAGCCACCCCTGAGCGATTGCCGCGATGCCCCCGGCGAGGCCGACGACCGAGCCGACGGACAGGTCGATCTGGCCCGTGACGATGACCATCAGCATGCCGACCGCGAGCACGCCCGTCACCGCCGTCTGCCGCATCAGGTTCGAGAAGTTGCGCGGGTCGAGGAAGACGTCGTTCGTCCAGTAAAAGTACACCCAGATGGCGATGAGCGCGATCACCATCGCGTAAGCGCGCAGGGCGTCGGTGGGCAGCCTGAATCTTCCGGCCCCGGCCTGGGGCGCGGAGTCCGCCGTCACCGGCGGGCGGTCTACGACAGGTTCGGAGGCTTGTTTCTCCATTTTGACCTCGTCAAGTTTTCCCGTAATTCAATCTCGAACCAGTTTAATCGAGTGCCCCGTGGCGCAGGCCATCACCGCGTCCGGCGTCGCCTCCGCGCGGGCGAACTCGCCCGTGAGGCGGCCTTCGTGCAGGACCAGCACGCGGTCGGAGAGCCCCAGGACTTCGGGCAGCTCCGACGAGACCACCACGATTGCGAGCCCCGTCTCGGCGAGCTTATTTATCTGCGCGTATATCTCCTGCTTGGCCCCTATGTCGATGCCCCGCGTCGGCTCGTCGAGGAAGAGCACGACCGGCTGAGTCAGGAGCCATTTCGCGACGACCACTTTCTGCTGGTTGCCGCCCGAGAGGGTGCCGACAGCCGTGAAGACGTTGGGGGCCTTGATGCGGAGGTTGCGCATCTCCCGCTCCCCGGCGCTCGCCTCCGCGTCGATGTTGGTCACGTACCGCCCGGACAGGCGGTGGAGGCTCGCGAGGGTCATGTTGTTGAGGATCGTCTGATCGAGCACGAGCCCGTAGCGCTTGCGGTCTTCGGTCACGAACCCGAGGCCGTTTTTGATGGCCTCGCCGGGGCTCGACACCCTCACCGGCTTGCCCTCGATCAGCAGATCCCCGGAAGTGCGCCCGGAGTGCGCGCCGAAGACGCCCATCAGCAGGTCGCTTCGGCCCGCGCCCATCAGCCCCGCGATGCCCACCACCTCGCCCCGTCGCACCTTGAAGCTGACGTTATCGACCAGCCGCTTGCCCGGCACGACCGGGTCCCTGACCGTGATGTTCCGCGCTTCGAAGACGACATCCCCCGGCTGGTGCTCGGGCTTGGGGAAGAGCTGGCCGACCTCGCGGCCCACCATCAGGGAGATGACCCTCTGCTTGTCGATGTCTTTCGTCGCGTGGGTGCTGACGGTCCGGCCGTCGCGCAGCACGGTTATGCGGTCGCCCAGGTGGAAGACCTCCTCGAGCTTGTGCGAGATGTAGATCATCCCGACCCTGCGCCCGCGCAGTTTCGCGAGGATTGAGTAGAGCGTCTCGACTTCGGTGTCGGTGAGCGCGGCGGTCGGCTCGTCGAGCACGAGGATGCGCGTGTCTTTGGTGGCGAGCGCCTTGGCGATCTCGACCAGTTGTTGCTGGCCGATGCCGAGGTTGCGGACGGGGGTCCGGGGGTCGATGGGCAGGTGGAGGTCGTCGAGGAGGTTCTGCGCGCGGCTGTAGAGCTCGCTCCACCGAATGACGCCGTAGCTGCGCGGCTCGCGCCCGAGGAAGATGTTCTCGCCGACCGTCATGTCTTTGACGAGCGACAGCTCCTGAAAGATCACGGCGACGCCCGCGGACTCCGCGTCCTTCACGTTCGCGAAGCGGTGGGCCTCGCCTTTGATCCGCACTTCGCCGCCGTATTCGGGGTAAGGGTAGACGCCCCCGAGGATTTTCATGAGGGTGGACTTGCCCGCGCCATTCTCGCCCACGAGCGCGTGAATCTCCCCCTCGGAGAGGTCGAAGGTCACCCCGTCCAGGGCGCGCACGCCGGGGAAAGTCTTGGTGATCTCGAGCATTTCCAGGAGCGGCGGGCCGTCACTTCCTGACATATATTCGCCTGTTGTCGAAAGGTTGGGCGATCAGTTGCCGCCTATGGCCTTGGCCTGGGCCGCCTGCGGCCACTGATCGCGAGGCACGTTCTTGTAGACATCTTCCAGCTTCCGGAAGCCGTCCTTGATCACCGTGTCGGCTATGTTGCTCTTATCGACGACGACGGGTTCGAGCAGGATCGAAGGCACGTCCTTCCGCCCGTTGTTGACCGCCCCATTCGTCTCCGGCTTCTCCTTGCGCGCGAGCGCGATGGCGGCCTCGGCGGCCCGCGTGGCGAGCGGCTTGATGGGCTTATAGACCGTCATCGACTGCTTGCCCTCGAGTATGCGCTGGAGCGCCGCCACGTCGGCGTCCTGCCCGGATACGAGCACCTTGCCGCTGAGCTTCTGCTCCTCAAGCGCCTGCACGACCCCGCCGGCCGTCCCGTCGTTCGAGACGACTACGGCCGCCACGTTGTTGTTCGCCTGCGTGAGGGCGTTCTCCGTATGCTTCAGGGCCTCGTTCGCGAGCCACTCGCGCGCCCACTGGTCGGCGACTATCTTGATGTCCCCGGAATCGATGGCGGGCTTGAGCACGTTCATCTGGCCCTCGCGGAAGAGCCTCGCGTTGTTGTCGGTGGGCGCCCCGCCGATGAGCACGTAGTTGCCTTTCGGCGCGCGTTCGAGCAGGTACTTGGCCTGCAACTCCCCGACCTTCACGTTGTCGAACGAGATGTAGAGGTCCACGTCGCTGTTGCGGATGAGGCGGTCATAACTGATGACCGGCACGCCCTGCCGCTTGGCCGAGTCGACTATCGAGGCGGCCACCTCCCCGTTGTGCGGCACGACGACCAGCACGTCAACGCCCTGGGTCAGCAGGTTCTCGGACTGCTGAGTCTGCACGGCGTCGTCGCCGTTGGCCACCTGCACCAGCACCTCGGCGCCGAGCTCCTGCGCGCGCGCGAGGAATAAGTCGCGATCACTCTGCCACCGCTCTTCCTTGAGCGTGTCCATAGAAAGCCCTATGCGCACCTTCCCGGAAGGCCCGCCCGGCGCTCCGGCATTCCTGTCCGGGGGCGCGTTCACGCACCCGGCGGCGAGCAACGTTATGGCAAGCAGGATCGCGGTCAATGCTCCAGCATATCGCATGAGAAAGCTCCTTTGTTCTCAATCACTGTGATGGTAATTCTACAGTGGTCAGTGGTCGGGGGCCAGGGGTCAGGGAGGGAACAGGCGCTTGAATGATTCGTAACTCTCTTCCTACGCTAACCCCTGACTCCCGGCCACTGACCCCCGATTCACACCTTCCGGCCTGAGGACTGGATCAGCCCGTTAAGCATTCGCCCTATCTCCCCGGTCCTCCTGATTACAAGTTCGAGCGAGTGACCATCTATGTACCGCAGCCTGTTCGCGATGTGCATATGGGTTTCGACTTCCATTAAAGAGCCATAAGCAATCGAGAGGTACCTGATGAAATCTCTGGTATGCCTGCGCCCGTGACCTTCCGCGATGTTCGCTGGGATCGAAACTGCCGCCCTTCGAAGCTGGCTTGTTAAGCCATACGTCTCCGTTCCGGGAAAGTGATTGGCGACTCGGTAACATTCAACGACTAAATCCATAGACTTCTGCCAGCCCCCCAAGTCCTGATAACTCATCACGGGCATAAAAAATCCTCCAGGTCTCAATCATCGGCTTATGACCTGGGACCGCGCGCGCGCCGCCCGCCCATCTCTGTTCCCTCCCTGCCCCCTGACTCCTGACTCCTGATGCCTGCTACTGCCCCCTCCTGAAAATCCTGAACCCCCAGGCGTCCAGAGCGAGGGCGGGCAGGCCCGCCGGCCTTTCGGCCTTCGCACGCTCCGGCGACCCGCTCAGGTCGGGGGTCACTTCGGAGAAGGCCGACCCGTGCCCCGCCTCGACGAAACCGACGAAGGGCCGGTTGGACAGGTTGATGGCCACGAGAAATTCTTCGCCCCCCGCGCGGCGCGCGTAGGTCACGACCCGCGCCTCGTCCGAATTCCTGAGCCATGTGGTCGCGCCCTGCTGCAAGGCCGGCGAGCCGCGCCTGAGCGCGATGATCTGCCGGTAGAACCGAGGGAACTCGGGCCGCCGCTCCGATATCTGCCAGAAGACGGGCATCTTCTCGAAGAGCGCGGGCGCGCCCGATTCGGTCGTGTCCCCGGCCTCCATGCCGTTGTAAAGCAGAGGCACCCCATCCATCGTGAAGACGAGGGCGGAGGCGGCCAGAGCGCCGCGCTCCCCGAACCGCGCGATTGCGCGCCGCTCGTCGTGGTTGTCGGAGAACCGCATGTGGAGAGTCCCGCGAGGGAACTTCGCGCGCTCCTCCTCCCACGTCTCGCGCAGGCGCGAGGCCGGGGCGTTGCCCGTCAGGACTTCGGTTATCGCGCTGTGGAAGGGCCACGCATAATCGGCGTCGAATGCCTTGACCATCAGGTCGGGCGAGTGCCACTCGGCCAGCATCACGATGTCCGGCTTGACCTTCTCAAGTTCCTCGCGCGCGCGCTCCCAGAAGTCGGTCGGCACGAACCCCGCCACGTCGCAGCGGAAGCCGTCAAGGTCGAACTCCTTCAGCCAGTACTTCATCATCTCGATCATGTAAGCGCGCAGCCCCGCGTTGTCGTAATTGAGGTCGGCCACGTCGGCCCAGTCAGGCACGGGCGGGATGACCTTGCCGCCCGCGTCGCGGGTGTAGAAGTCGGGGGTCTTCATCATCACGCTGTCCCACGCCGTGTGATTGGCCACGATGTCGATGATCACCTTCATGCCCCGCCTGTGCGCTTCCGAGACCAGGCGGCGGAGGTCTTCTTTGGTGCCGTAATCGGGGTTGATCGCGTAGAAGTCACGCACGGCGTAAGGGCTGCCGACGGAGCCCTTCTTCTTCTCCTGGCCGATGGGGTGGATCGGCATCAGCCAGAGGATGTTGACCCCGAGGTTCTTCAGGTCGTCGAGCCTCGCGGTAATGCCGTTGAAGTTCCCCTCTTTGGAAAAAGCGCGCGGGAATATCTCGTAATAGACGCCGCCGCGCACCCAGTCGGGCGCACGCCGCGCGGCCTCGCGCGAAAAGTCCCTCTGCTGCCGGGCCGGGGCGGCCCCGCAGACGAGGGCGACGGGCAGGGCGATTGTGACGAGATATTTGACGAGATGACCGACGTGCGACCGGACCGCTTTAAACATCAATGACCCTTCCCCTCTTTTATCGCCAGTGATCTGAAACCCGACCGATTAGATCAGCGCGCGGGCGGCTCGTCGGCGAGGCCCGTGCTCGGGACCGGCTGGACGCTCCCCTGGACCGTCAGCGGCTCGTCCGAGTCGGCCTCGAGCACGGCGCGCCCGCTCGCCCGGCGCTGCGTCACGTCCTTGACCCTCAGGACGAGGGCCGCCGCGATGAGCATGCAGGTGCCCCCGAACATAACGAGGTAGAGCGGGCTGTTCGGGTTGTCGGCCCCGAAGACTCCCCGGATGATCGGGCCGAAGGTGAGGGCCTGAAAAATCTCGGGGAGCACGATGAAGAAATTGAAGACCCCCATGTAAACCCCGACGCGCGCCGGCGGCAGGGAGCCCGCCAGGATCGCGTAGGGCATCGAGAGGATCGAAGACCATGCAACGCCGACCCCCACCATAGAGAGGATGAGCAGGTACTTGTTGCTGATGAGGTAGACGCTCAGCAGGGAGAGCCCGCCGCACACGAGCGCGAGGGAGTGGACCGTCTTGCGGCTGGTCCTGGCGGCGAGCCACGGCAGGGCGAAAGCGACCAGGAAGCAGACTATCGAATAGAATGAGAAGGTGAAGTTGCCCCACTCCACGCCCTCCGTGTAAGCGCGCGAGGCGGGGTCGGTCGCGCCGAAGACGTGGCGGGCCACGGCCGGGACGTAGAAGAGCCACATGCTGAAGAGCCCGAGCCATGTGAATATCTGCACGGGCGCGAGCTGCTTCATGGCGACGGGCATGTCGCGGATGGCCGAGAATATCTCCTCGAAGAAATGGCCGGGGCCCCTCTTCTCCCGGCGCATCCGCTCGAACTCTTCCATGTCGTCGGGCGGGTCCTCTTTCGTGGTGATGACGGTCCAGAGCACGGCGAGCAGGAACGCGCCGGCCCCGATCTGGAAGGCGTACTTGACCGTGAGCGGGATGCCGCTTTCGGTCGCGCCGGTCACGCCCATCCGGCTGAAAAGCAGCGGCAGGGTCCCGGCGAAAGTAGCGCCCAGCCCGATGAAGAAGCTCTGCATCACGAAGCCCGTGGTGCGCTGCTCCTCGTTCAGCTTGTCGGCGACGAAGGCGCGGAACGGCTCCATGCTGACGTTGATGCTCGCGTCGAGTATCCACAGTAGGCCGGCGGCCATCCAGAGGGTCGAAGAGGTGGGCATGATGAACAGGGCGACACTCGCGAGTATCGCCCCGATGAGAAAGTACGGGCGGCGGCGGCCCAGACGATTCCACGTCCGGTCGCTCATGGAGCCGATGATCGGCTGAACTATCAGGCCGGTCAGAGGCGCGGCCAGCCACAGGATGGGCAGCCTGTCGGGCTCCGCCCCGAGCTTCTCGTAGATCGCGCTCATGTTGCCGAGTTGCAAGCCCCAGCCGAACTGTATCCCAAGAAATCCGAAACTCATGTTCCAGATCTGCCAGAAGCTCAAACGTGGCTTTCGCATCTGATTCGCTCCTTTACCCCCTACGCCGCGCCTACTCGACTATGAAATCGGCGCGCCTCTCAAGCTCCAGCTTGCCCTTGGCGTCCGACAGGCTCACCACGAGCGCGTACTTCCCACGCGTCGGCGGCGCTTTCATCCTCGTCCCCTGAGGCGCTGTGTCGCCCGAGGCGGGCGCCGAAGGCAGGGGGCTGTCCATCAGGACCTTCCCCTGCGCGTCGAGCAGCTTCACCTTCTGCGTCAGCGTCGCGAGCTCTTTCGGCGGATTGTACACGACCCACCTCATGTCCATCTCCGTTCCCGGCTTGAAGCCGTTCCGCCCCCTGAACTCCATCTGCCCCGCCGGGGTCAGGAGCACGCTGCTCAGAGAGACGGCCTTCTTGTTCTTCACGTTCGGCACTTCGAAAAACTGGTAGGACGAGCCGACGAGCCCGGTGCTCTTCTCCCTGACGACGGCCCTGATCTGATAAAAGCCCGGTTCGAGCTTCGTCGATTCTCTCACGTAGACGAGCCCTTCCTTCTTGAGCTTCTCTTTGACCGCCGGGTCTTTCAGGTTGAAGGTCATAACCTGCTCCATCCTCCCGACGACATCGTCCCTCCCGGCCGCGAAGACCCAGGCCGCCACTTCATAGCTGGCGACCTGATCCGGCGCGTCCGCCGCGGGCAGGGTCAGGTAGTTGCGCCCGACTGTCAGGCCCGTGATTACGGACTGGTCGCCGCCTTTGGGCAGGACGTTGGCGACCACTTCGAGCGGTATGTCGTTGCGCTGCATGGGCGAGACCAGAGCCGCGACCAGTTCGGTCTCCGTGCCGCGCGCCGTCTCCGCGTTGATCGACAGGTAGCCGCGCCGGGTCCGCACCACGAGGTCGGGCCGGCCTCTGACCGAGACGGAGAGCCGGTGAAACTTGTTGTCGGGCGCGCCCGCCGGGGTGAAGCCGACCACGTAGTAGGTGCTCGAATCCTCTACCGCCTTCTGAAGCCCCGCGCTCAGGTCGTTGGTGTTGGCTATCAGGTCGCCGCCGGTCCCGAGAACGAGCGTGCGCGCGGCCCCAAGGTTTTCGAAGTCGCTGAATGAAGTCTCCAGCCGCGTGCTCCTCGCCTGCAAGTCCCTGCCCGTGAGCCGCTCGCTCGCGGTGGTGTTGTTCGCGCGGAGGCCGGCGGCGTCGAGCGCGTAGACGCTCACCCCGCTCCGCCTCGCGGCGTCGATCAGGTTGTTGATCTCCCCGCTGAGGTCTTCCGTGGTCCCGACGCCGGTCACGAGCGACTCAGTCACGAGCACGACCACTTTGCGGCCGGGCAGACCGGCCATGCCGGTGAAGAGGTTCGAGAGGGTCTTCAGGCTCTGCCGCGCGGCCACCCCCATCTGGCTGACCAGAGCCTTGGCCGCCGACCGGATTAAGTTCTCGACCGGGTTCACCTGCTCGTTCTCGTTGTTGGTGGGGGCCGTGTCCGGGTTCTGTGACTCGGGGTCCAGAGTCGGCGGCCGGCCCGTTCCCGACCGCCCAAGCCCCGGCCTGCTGGCCGTCGCGTTGACGGTCGAGAGGGTCTTCATCGCCGGGTCGTCTTCCACTATTCGCCTCTTGACCGCCTGAAGCACGGCCGTGTCCCCGGCGTCGATCCGCACCGCCTCGGCCGAGGTCATCTGAAATCTGGAATCGCGCGCCCTGTCGGAGAAGCCGCCGAGCGCCGATATCCGGTTGAGCGCCGATATCAACCTCTGCTTGTCCGTCGTGAACTGCTGAAGCGACCCGACCGCGCCGGTCGTGGCGGTGACGGCCATCAGGTCGGTGGCCGACGTCTGCGTGTTTATGTAATCCGCGAGCACCTTGCGCGCCCGCAGGAGGTTTTCGGTCGAGAGGTGCAGGTCGTCCATCACGAGGGTGATGAAGCGGCCTTCGAACGGAGTGACTAGAGGGTTAGAGCCCGCGACCTTCCTCGCCGCCGCGCCTTCGCCCCCCCCATCCGCCGCGCGCCCGTCGGCGGCCGTCACCCGCGACCCCTCGATGGCCGTGAAGAAGTCGAGGACCTGCGGCTTCCCTTCGTCCAGCACCTCGAAGTCGGACGCCTTCAACCCGTTGATCCGCCGGCCGCTCTTGTCCGTCACGATCACGTCCATCTGCACCGTCGCGGTGCCCAGCTTGATCGTGTCCTGGTCCTGCCCCCTCGCGGCTGTGCTTTGCAGGGCTAGCGCCTGAACAGCCTGCATAGCGAGTATCAGTACGATGGCAATCAATTTGGTTGACATAAGTCTCCTTTACCCTTCGCGGAGTGATACGGCAATAAGGTTTTCCGCACGGTGAAAACGGAACTGGGTATACGGCTGAAAGAAACCCTCTCTCGATCCGGCACCGGTCAGTTGACGGTGAAGATGCTCGCCGAACGCGCGGGCATCTTCACGCGCACGGTCGCCCCGCTGACCCTCGCGTCGTCGGTTACGTTGAGCCGGTCCGACAGCCTCGCGCCCTCGCGGAGCCTGAGCGGCGTCACGTCGAACTCGAAATCCGCCCGCCTGCCCTCGTTGTTGATGACCACGATCACCGACCCTCGCGGGGTCGTGCGCGCGTAGGCGTACTGCTGCTCCGTGAACCCGAGCGTGACGAGTTTGCCGCGCCTCAGAGGCTCGAGCTCCGCGCGCAGTCGCGCCACGCGGCGCACGTGATCGTAGACCTTCCGCTCCTTCTCGCTGCGCCCCTGCTCGGTGAAGGCGTTCCTCCTGTCGCCCGGAAAATCGCCGGGGAAGTCCCGCCGGTTGTCGGGGTCGTTGCCGCCTTCCATCGCTATCTCGTCGCCGTAGTACAGGAGCGGGATGCCCCGCGTGGTCAGCACGAACGTCTGCGCCAGCATCAGCCCCTCGTGCGTCGCGCCCTCCTCGCCCATAAAGCGCGGCACGTCATGCAGCCCGAGGTGGGTGACGAGCACGCCGGGGTTCGCGTAGAGGTGGTCGCGCGCGAGCATCTGGGGGACCGGCTTCAGGTTCCTGTTCTTCGCGAAGGCGTCGCGTATTGGGTAGTAGAGCGGGAAGTCGAACTCGGTGTCTATCCCCGAATCGATCCCGTCGAACCTCTTCGCGCCGCCCTGGAAGAAGGAGACTATGGCCGGGTCCCCGTCCAGAGTCTCCCCGACGACATTCATGTTCGGGTACTCGCGCTTGATCGCCGCCATCCAGTCGCGCCAGAACCGGCGCGGCACGTAAGGCAGGGTGTCCTGCCTGATCGCGTCGAGCCCCGTCATGCCCGCCCACCAGAGCGTGTTTTGGATTATGTACTTCGCCACTTCCGGGTCGTTCTGGTTCAGGTCCGGGAGGATGTTCAGGAACCAGCCGTCGAGGATGGGGCGGTGGACCTCAGGCGTCGCGTGCGGGTCTTGCAGGGTCCAGGTCTGCCACGTCTCGTTTATGTGATCGGCTTCGGTCCCGTTGAACCACGTCGGGGTCGGGCTGTCCTTGACCCACGGGTGGTACGGCCCGGTGTGATTGGCGACCTGATCCTGAACGACCTTGATCCCCGCCCGGTGGGCCGCGTCCACAAACTCGCGCAGGGTGGACAGGTCCCCGAAGTGTTCGTCCACGGCGTAAAAATCGACGGCCCCGTAACCGTGATAATCGGTTATGGGCTTGCCGTCATATTTCTCGACCTCGTTCAGGCCGTCGTTGTTGTCGTACCACGGGTTGAGCCAGAGGGCCGTTACCCCGAGGTCTTTAAGATAAGGGAGTCGATTGATAACTCCCCGCAGGTCGCCCCCGTGATAATAGCGAGGCTTCGAGCGGTCGAGCAGGCCGCGTGATTTCGCGGGGTCGTCGTTCTGCCTGTCGCCGTTGCTGAAGCGGTCGGGCATCAGGAGGTAGATGACATCATCGGTCGAGATCCCCGCGAAGCGGTTCGCGCGCGGGAGCGCCGCCGTGATCTCGAAGGGCGCGTCGACGGTCCCCGAAGCGGTCGTCAGGCGCAGCCTCCGCGCGCCCGGCTGCGCCGACGGGGCGACCGACACGTCGACGAATAAGTACGTGCCCCTGTCGTTCACTTTCGGCATCCCCACGACCCGGAGGCCGGCCCCCGCCGCCTGCACGCGCGCGCCCCTGAGATTGCGCCCGCGAACCATCACCCGCACGGGGTTGACCGAGTGACCCGCCCACCAGTTGGGCGGCTCGACCTTAATCACCTCGGGCCTCGATTGGGCCGGGGCCGACGAGCCGATCACGAGCGCGAACGCGGCGAGTAGAGTTAGCCTCAGCAAGGGTCTCAGATTATTCATATTCGAGCTGATGAGATGCGTTGAAGTTCGCTGCTTTGACTTTACAGAGTTCTTTTGTAACTACTAACAAGCCCTTTGTAAAGCCAAAACAAACGAACGGGGAAATTCGGGAGCGTCTCACCCGTCCAGAAGAATGATCGCGTCCCTGGGATCGACGGAGACTGATATTACATTGCCGGAAGACCGGATGTTAGCGCCCTTCTTTTTCTGCGAGAGGTAGACCCAATCCCGATCCATCGCCGGCCCGGACCCGGAGAGCGTGATGCTCATGTGGGCGGGCCTGTCGGAGTTGTTGATCGCGACGAGGATGCGCTCTCGCGAATGCTGGCGGACGTAAGCGAGCGTCCCCTCTCTCGCCACGAGGACGCGCATCTCCCCCTTCCGCAGAGAGTCGTAGCGCGCCCGCAGCCTGAGCAGTTCTTTCACGTGATCGAAGATCATGCGCTCCCGCGTCGTGCGCCCCTGGTGGGTGAAGGCGTTGCGCGGGTCGCCCGGAAACCCTCCCGGAAAATCGCGGCGGTTGTCCGGGTCCTCGCGCCCCTCCATCCCGATCTCGTCCCCGTAATAAATCTGCGGAGTCCCGCGCATGGTCAGGAGGTAAGTGAAGGCGAGCATCAGCCCTTTATGCGTCGCGCCCGCCTCGCTCATGAACCGGGGCACGTCATGGTTGCCCAGGAAGGTCACGAGCCCGCGCGGGTCGGTGTAGAGACTGTCGGCCTCAAGGACTTCGGACAGGCGCGTGACGGGCCTGTCCCTGATGAAGACATCGCGTATGGCGAAATAGCTCGGGAAGTCGAAGAGGGTCTTAAGGTGCGAGTCCACGCCGTCGAACCGCGCGCGCCCCCCCTGAAAGAACGAGACGACTTCGGGCCTCTGGTCGAAGACCTCCCCGACTATGTTGATCGTCGGGAATGCCTTCAGCAGTGCCCGGTTCCACTCGGACCAGAAGCGGCGGGGCGCGAACGGGAAAGTGTCCTGCCGGATGCCGTCGAGCCCGGTCATCTCAAGCCACCAGACCGCATTCTGGATGATGTAGCGCGCGGCCTCCGGGTCGTCCTGATTGAAGTCCGGCAGGGTGTTTCCGAACCAGCCCCGCAGGGTGTCTTCGAACCGCTGCCGGTCGGGCGAGGGCTCGGTGAGCGACTTGATGTCGAAGACGTTGGCCTTGTGCTCCTTCAAAGTGCCGTTGAACCACGTCGGGGTGGGAGGGTCCGAGGCGTGCGGGTGGTCCGGGCCCGAGTGGTTCGCGACCTGATCCTGAATCACCTTCATGCCCAGAGCGTGCGCGCGCTCGACCAGCTGCCTGTAGGTCTCGACGGTGCCGAGGCGCTCTTCAACCCGGTAGAAATCGACCGCGCCATAGCCGTGATAATCCGACACATTCTTCCCCCACTCGTAGTCCCTGAGGCGGCTCGTGTTGTCGTAGACCGGGGTGGTCCAGATGGCCGTGACGCCGAGGCCCTTCAGGTACGGCAGGCGGTCGATGATGCCCTTGAGGTCCCCCCCGTGATAGCCGCGCGGGTTCCCGCGCGAAAACATGCCCGGAGACTCCGACGAGTTGTTGAGCGCCGCGTCCCCGTCGCTGAAGCGGTCGGGCATTATCAGGTATATGCAATCGTCCGTGCCGAAGCCCTGAAACCGGCTCCCACGGCCGAGTCTGGGGGATATCTCGAAAGGGGCTTCGGCGACGCCCCTCGGGGTGACGACCCTGAGCGAGCGCCTGCCCGGAGCCGCGTTCGGGCTTATCGAAATGTCGACGAAGAGATAATTGCCCGAATCGCTCGCGCGCACTTCGCCGACGCTGAGGCCGGGGCCGGGGCTTTCGACCCTCGCGCCCTTCAGGTTGCGCCCGCGGATGAGCAGCCGCACGGGATTGATCGAATGATTAGCCCACCAGTTGGGCGGCTCGACTTTGACGACTTCGGGGGCGACCCTCGACGCGCGCGCCGGGTGGGCGAGCAGGAAGAGGGCGAGGGGCAGCAGAGATAAGAGAAAGGGTTTCGATCTGTCCATTTTGGTAAGCATCTCAGTCGGGCGCGCTACTGCGGAGGCTGGCCGAGCATCTGCTGCGTGCGCAGCCGCTCGTCGAGTATGCGCTCCTGCTTGACCTGCTTCTCAAGCGCCTCAAGCCTCTTGAACTCCGCGAGCTGAGCCTGAGCCTTCTCCGTCTGCTTCAGGCGGGAGTAAGCGAGGAATAGCTGGTAATGCGCCTGCGTGTGCGTCGGGTTCTTCGCGATGACCTTCTGAAGCCGCTCGGCCGCCTCCGCGTAATCGCGCCGCTTGATGGCGAGCCTCGCGTAGTCGTAGAGCACCGGCACGCTGTCGGGCGCGAGGCCGAGCGCGCGCTTCAGGGGCACCTCGGCCTCGTCGAAGCGGCCCTGCTCTAAGGCGACATAGCCCAGGCTCCCGAGCGCGTCTACGTTGTCCGGCTCCCTGGCGATGAACCGCTCCAGGTACTCGCGCGCGCGCGTAAAATTCCCGGCGGCCCTGTGCGCGTAGCCGAGCAGGTAATCCATGTTTTCGATGTTGGGGTTGAGGGCGGCGGCGGCCTCGTAGTCGTCGGCCGACGCATTCCACTCGCCTTTGCGGTAGTAGGAATTCGCGCGCGCGAGGACGTAGGCGGCCTCCTTCGGCTCAAGCTCCATCGCGCGCGTGTACTCTTCAATGGAGCCTTCCCAGAACCCGACGCGGAAGTATTCGCGGCCGAGCATGTAATGGTACTCGGCGCGCTTTGGGTCGCGCTCGACCGCGTGCCTGAACTCCTGCACGGCGTTCGCGTGGTCCTTGCGCTCGCTAGCTATGACGCCGAGCCTGAAGTGAGTCTCGGCCGGGTTGGGGTTGATGTCGGCGGCCTCGGCCAGGGCGCGGATGGCCTCGTCGTTCCGGTCGAGGTTGTAGAGCGCGACCCCGAGGTTGTAGAGCACTTCGAACGTGCGCGGGCGCATCTCGTTGACTCTCGCGAAGAGGCGGGCGGCCCGCTCGTACCTCTCGTTCTGCGCGAGGGCGGTTGCGAGGGTGAAGAGCGCGCGCGAATCGTTCGTCACGGTGCGCTCGACCAGGTCGGCCGCGTCGTCGGCCTCACTGGCGAGGCCCGCCCGGTAGGCCACGTTCAGGTAAGCGAGGGCTAGCTGCGGGTCCTCCGGGGCCGAAGCGCGCGCGCGATTGAAATGGTCCGCGGCCTTCGCGAAATCCCCCTTCTCCGCGTAGAGCGCCCCGAGGTTGTAGTGGGCCTGCGGGTGAGACGGGTCGATCTTCAGCACGCGCTCGAACTCCGAGATGGCCTCGGGCGTGCGGCCCCTCTGGGCGAGGAAGCGGCCAAGGTTATTGCGGGCGCTCACGAAATTCGAGTCAATCCTTATGGCCGCGTTGAACTCCGACAGGGCCGCGTCGAACTGCCCCGAGCGGTCGAGCACGACCCCGAGCAGGTTGTGCGCGACGGCGGAGCGGGGCGCGGCCGCGACCGCCGCGCGCGCGAACCGCTCGGCCTCCGGGAGGCGGTCGGCCTGGAGCGCCTGAAGCGCCTGATCGAGCGCCGAGCGCGCCGAGGCGTTCAGGTCGTTCGCATTCACGTTGGAGGCCGGCCGCTTCGGGCCGGCCCTCTGCGCGTGCGCCGAAATGCCGGAGCCCGCCACCAGAGCGATTGCGGCGAGCGCCGTCAAAAAAACCGGATGTCTCATAATCCTCGACTTCATGATTCTCTAGTTCATGCTCCGCGAGCGCGCGCGGAACTCAGCGTTGATCTTCTCGACTATCTTGAATTCGCGCGCGGCCTCTTCCGCGCGGCCCGCGCGCCTGAGCGCGAGGCCGAGCTGATAATGCGCGTCCGAGCGGTCGGGTATGATGGCGACCGCCGCCTGAAAAGATTCGATGGCTTCCGGGTACCGCTCGGCCAGGGCGAGCGCGCGCCCGAGCGCCCAGTGAGCTTCGAAGCTCTTGGGGTCGATTGAGGTCGCGCGCCTGAGCGCCTCGATCGCTTCGTTGAGCTTGCCCTGCTTCACGAGCAGAGCGCCGAGCCCGGTCTGCCCGAAGGCGGACTCGGGCGCGAGCCGCACTATCTCCTGATACTCCGAGAGCGCCGCATCCGAATTCCCCGCCCCTTCGAGCGCCGTGCCCAGGAAGAAGCGGGCCTCCACGTGCTTCGGGTTCAGTTTGACCGCCGCCGCGAGCGCCTTCGCCGCCGCCTGGTATTCGAGCGCCGAGTACTGGACCCTCCCGAGGTAGAACTGCGCGTCGAAGCTGTTCGGGTCGAGCGCCACGGCCTGCGTGAGCGATTCGATGGCCTCGGGGTCGGCCCCGCCTTTCGAGGCCAGAATTATCCCGAGCAGAGTGTGGGCCGCCGCCGCCCCGGCTTCGAGCCGCAAGGCGCGGCGGGTCTCGCTCTCCGCCTCGGCCGCGCGCCCCGCGTTGAACAGGGCGATGGCATGAAAATAAGCCGCCTCCACGGAATCCGCCCGCCGCTTCGAGAGGTCCGCGAGCGCCTCGATGGCTTCGGGCCATTTGCTCAGCTTGATGTAAGCGAGGCCGAGGTCCTGAAGCGCGCCCAACTGATTCGGGTCGAGAGTCAGGGTCTGGCGGAACCCTTTTATGGCTTCGTTCATGTCTCCCCGGTCGGAGGCGAGCAGGGCTTCGGCGTATGCGACGCGGGGGTCCGAGGGGCGCGCGTCCTGCAACAGGTTGAGCTGGGCGATTGCGTTGGGCGCGTCCCCGAGCGCGCGGTAGGCCGTCAGCAGGTCGAAGCGGACCTCCGACCGCCGGGGGTCAAGCTCAAGGGCGCGCTTGAGGTGGGACGCGGCTTCGGGGAGGAGTTTCGGGTCGCCCCCGAGGAGCAGGAAACGCCCGAGCTGATAGTGCGCCGTGAAGTTGTTCGCGTCCAGCTTCAGGGCCGCGCGCTCGGCCGCGACCGCGTCGGCCGCGCGCCCGAGCCTGTAAAGGGCGTAGCCCAGGTTCGCGAGATAGTCGGCGTTGGATGGGTTGAGCGTGACGGCGCGGCGCAAATCCTCCTGCGCCTCCTGATAACGCCCGAGCTGCATGCGGGCGCGGGCGCGAACGTTGAGAGTTCCGGCGTCATTAGGATTCTTCGACAGACGGGCCGTGGCATCCGCCTCGTCTTTCTCGGCGCGCGCCTCGTTCGTCGCGAAGCGCTCCACGTGCGAGCGCGAGGCCGCTGGGGCGGGCGTCTGAGCGGATGCTGAGCCGGAAGCCGGGAGGCACACGCAGAGTGGAATCGTCGCGATTAGCAGGAACAAACGTACTTCCATATCTTCAAATACTCGGAAATAACAAAGGTGGAAACGGAAAGTATCTTAGCAAAAAAAAGTCCGGGCGGCACGCGCGCCCGGTCTTCGGGAAGGGAGCCTCGGGCCGGGCCTGAGTCGCGGCCCGAGGCTGTCGACTGCTAACGAAAGAATCTTTCTTTAGAAAAGAATCTTCGCGCGGTACTGGATGACACGTCCGGGCAGAGCCGCGTCGAATCGCCCGAACGAGCCGACATCCCTGAAGTTGTTGTTCGGCACCGTGAACGTCGCCTGGTTGAACAGGTTGAAGAACTCAATGCCTATCTGGGTCTTGATCCGTTCGGTGATGCCCGTGTTCTTGAACAGGGACATGTCCGTGCGGAAGAAGCTCGGCCCCCTGAACGTGTTGCGCCCGAGCGAGCCGAAGGCGATCACCGTGCCGGCGTCGTTGACGACCACGTTCTCCCCCCCGCTGAATGCCGCGGGGTTGAGGAAGCGCCCGGCCGGAACGTTCTGGAACGGGTCACCGATCTGCGTCGCGCGGCGGCTCCCGTTGTTGCCGTCAACGACCGTGAACGGGTAGCCGGAGCGGCCCGTCACGATGAAGTTCAACTGGATGCCCCCGATGATCTTGTCGGCCGTCGCGTTCGAGCTGAAGAATCGCTGCCCCTTGCCGAACGGCACGTCGACGATGGCGCTCGCGTTCAACAGGTGCCGAACGTCGAGGGACGAGTTGCCGCGCTCGCAGCGGAGGCAGAACGGGTTCTGCGGGCCGCCTATCGAGCCGCGCCCTTCGCCGATCCCGGCGAACACGCCCGTCGAGTCATCGATGTTGTGGCTCCAGGTGTAGGAGATCTGCCCCTGAACGTTGTGAGACAGGCGCTTCTGCAACTGGACCTGCAAAGCGTCGTACTGGGCCGACGCCCTGTTCTCGTAGGCGCTGGCGGCGATGAACTGGCCCAGAGTGTTGCGGGCCTGAGCCGTGCCGCCGCCCCCGATGTCGCGGGTGGCCAGAAGGTTCCTCGAACGGTTGCCGACGTAGCCGATGTCGAGCGCGAGGTCCTGAGTGAACTGCCACTGAATACCTAGGTTGAACTGGTGGACGGAGGCGATCTTCTGCTCGGGGTCCGCGTAAAAGACCCTGACCGCCTGCGGGATGTTATTCGGGTCGACGGTCGGGACGTCGGGCGGGCCGGTGTCGAGGTTGAAGACGCTCCGGGGCGTCGAGGCGTCGAAAGCCTGATTGAACCCGACGCTGTTGGTGAAGGGCGGGTTCTGCACCAGGGGCGGCCGGTCGGTCGCGTCCAGCGTGTAGAGCAGGCCGTAGCCCCCGCGCACGACCATCGTCTTCTCGGGCCCGATGGCGTAAGCGAAGCCGATGCGCGGCCCGAAATTGTTCTTGTCGGTCTCGATCAGGCGGTCGCCGCCGCCGTCCGCGAGGAGGACGCGGCGCTCATCGATGCTGAAGTTGCCGAGCCGTCCGTCCGCTTCGGTCGCCGACGGGAAGAGGTCATAACGCAGGCCGAGGTTGAGGGTCAGCCTGTCGCTGACCTTCCAGTCGTCCTGGATGAAGAGGCCGTACTCCTGCGAGCGGAGGTTGAACGCCCCGCCGGGGACGCTGCCGCGGAAGGTCTGAAGCGCGGGCACCCCGAGCAGGATGTTGGCGAGCGCGTTGCCCGTCCCCCCGAAAGGTATCCCGTTGGAATCGACGAAGCAGGCCGCGGGTGTGCCCGAGCCCGGAGGGCAGTTCGGGTTCGCGCCGGTGGCCGGGCCGTTGTCCGCGTAGGAGAGGTTGCCCTTGAGTCCGCCCGTGCGCCCGCCGTCAATCGTTTCGAGGTAACGCAGGCGCATCTCCCCGCCGACCTTCCATGTGTGGTTGCCCTTGATGACCGTGAGGGTGTCGGCGAAGTAAGGGTTCTTGCTGTTGACGATGAAGGGGCCGCCGTCCCCGGCGAACTCGACGAACCCGTTGCCGAAGCCTCCGACCAGTATCGAGCCCGACTGCTCGAAGGAGCCGTCGTTGGTGTTCGGGATGCCGAGGTCGGACGAGAAGCTCTCGCTGATGCCGCATGCGCCGCCGATCCCGCAGTTGAGGATCCCGATGTCGATCTTGGTGAAGCCGAACCGGAAATCGTTGAGGACCGTCGGGCTGAACGAGTGCGTGTCGGTGATGACGACCTGCCGCGTGTTGTTGACTTCGTTGCCCGCGCCGAACCCGGCCGGGACCTGCTCGAAGAACGAGCCGCGGACGTTCGCGTTGTCCTGGTAGCTGTAGCGGCCCGACAGAGAGTTGTTGGCCGACAGCCGGTGGTCGATCTTGATGTCGAAGTTGTCGATCTCTTCGCGAACGTCGCGTTGCGCGAAGAAGTTGTTGTTGAACTGGTCCGGGTTCAGGATGTTGACCGTCGGCAGGGGGAAGAGGTTGAAGAACGCCCTCGCGTTCGGGCTCAGCCTGTTCTGCGGGACTATGTTGCCGGGGAACGGCTGGCCGGTTCGCGGGTCGAGGATCGCGCGCGCGTACTCGGAGAAGTTGCCCGCGCGGACCGCGGCCGAAGGCACGGTGGAGGCCAGGGGCGTCGGCAGGTTGTTACGCCCCCCGAGGTAATCGAAGAAGAAGAAGGTTCGGTCCCTGAAGATCGGGCCGCCGATGGTGCCGCCGAACTCGTGAATCTGCTGGACGGCCTTCGTCGGCAGGACGGTCGCGCCGTTGGCCTGGGCCTCGTTCCGGTTCCTCTTCAGGATCGGGTGGTAGGCGTTGAGCGCCGAGTTCTGCCCGTAATAGTAGAGCGAGCCGTGAAACTCGTTGGTGCCCGACTTGAAGGACGTGTTGATGACCGCGCCGCCCGCGCGCCCGAGCTCGGCGGGGGGGACGCTGGTCGTGACCCTGAACTCCGCGATGGCGTCCGGGTTGACGAAGACTCCGATGGTGCCGAACTGCGGCTCGTTGTTGTCGACGCCGTCGACGGAGAAGTTGTTGTTGGTCGGCCTCTGGCCGTTGGCCGAGAGGACGGCCCCGCCCGACCGCGCGAAGCGGGCGGACTCGGTCGAGCCTCTGGGGTCGCCGCCGCCGGGGCCCTGGCCGCCCGCGTTCGGGTCCCCGTTGTTGTTGGCGCGCGCGTCGCTGAGCGTCCCTATCGTCACGCGGGAGACGCCCGGCGTGAGGGTCGCGAGCTGGGTGAAGTTGCGGCCCGACAGGGGCAGTTCAGTCACCTCGCGGCCCGTGATGACGCTGCCGCGCTCGCTCGACTCCGTCTGAATGATCGGGGCCTCGGCCGTGACCGTCACGGTCTCACCCGCGCCGCTCCCGACCTGAAGCTCCACGTCGACCGGCAGCCGGTCAGATATCTGTAAAGTTATATTTTCGCGGGTGACGGTCTGAAAGCCTGGGGCCGAGACCGCCACCTTGTAATTGCCGATGTCGAGCAACGGCACGGTATACGTTCCGTCATCGCCTGTCATCACAGTCCGCTCCGCGTTCGTGTTGACGTTGGTCACCGTGACAGTCGCGCCGGAAACCACGGCACCACTCGGGTCGGTGACGGTACCTACTATGGTTCCTTTGTTGGACTGAGCGGATGCGGGAGAGACGAGGACGAGGACCAAAGCAAGGACACTTATCCATGCAGAGAGCATGGGCCTCTTACAATGTTTCGTCATATTGTGAGCCTCACAGTGAGTCGGCTTTTTTAGCCGCTTTCTTCAATTCCCTTATTGAGCGTCGAAGTTAACTACAAACAATCCGTGTGGGTCTGCTTACGAATCGCTCCCAGGTCTTCCGGGTTTCAGCCTTTTAACCTGGGAGCGATTAAAGAATGCCGCAATATAATGAATCGGCGCGAGTCTAATATACTGCACCGCGCCGTGTCAATCCGATTTGGAGGTCAGAAAAAGGCGAACTCCGTTTGTCATCAAGACTTAGAGCAGGTCGAAGCGGCCGGCCGACATGCAAAGAGGCGCGGAATAGGCTAAGCTATAAGCCTTCATATGAGAACTTTCATTTGGGCCATAGTATGGGTGGCGCTGTGCGTCGCGGTCGGCGGCTCGCTCACCCGTGCTCAGGACGCGCAGCAGCCGGGCAAACAGAGGTCCGGCCGCTCGTACTGCAGCGGGTAGTCACTGAAAGCACCGCCGCCTTCGGCCCCGCAGGCGGCCTCCCCGGTCACCTTCACGGACTTCACCGCGCAGTCGGGCATCGGCTTCAGGCACAATGCCTCCGCGACCTCGCAGAAGTACCTGCCTGAGGCTATGGGCGCGGGCGTGGCGATGCTCGATTACGATAATGACGGGCGGCTCGACCTATTCTTCACGAACGGGGCGCAGATTGAAGACCCCATGCCGAAGGGCGCGATGCCCGATAAGCACGACCCGAGGTACTGGAACCGCCTCTACCGCCAGAGGCCAGACGGCACCTTCGAAGACGTGACGGAGCGCGCGGGGGTCAAGGGCGAGGGCTACAGCATGGGGGCGGCCGCCGGCGATTACGACAACGACGGGCGCGCGGACCTCTTCGTCACGGGGTACGGGGGGCAATCGCTCTACCGCAACAACGGGGACGGCACCTTCGCGAACGTGACGAAGCGAGCGGGCCTCTCCGACTCGGGGTGGTCGACCAGCGCCGGGTGGCTCGATTACGACCGCGACGGGCGGCTCGACCTCTTCGTCGTCCGCTACATGGAATGGGACTTCGAGAAGGGCTCGATCTATTGCGGAGACAACAGGCCCGGCTTCCGCGCCTACTGCCACCCCGACAACTTCAAGGGGGCCCCCAACGCGCTCTACAGGCAGAGGGCCGACGGCACGTTCGAGGACGTGAGCCGGGCGGCCAGAATCGCGGACCCGGAAGGCAAGGGGCTGGGGGTGGCCTTCGCCGATTTCGACGGCGACGGGTGGACCGACATCGTCGTGGCTAACGACAGCGTGCGCCAGTCGCTTTACCGCAATCTGGGCGACGGCACTTTTGAAGACATAGCCCTGCCCGCCGGCGTCGGCTATGACGAGAACGGCAAGACCTTCGCGGGCATGGGGGTAGACGCGGCGGACTTCGACGAGGACGGGCACCCGGACATCTTCATCACGGCCCTTTCGAACGAGACTTACCCGCTCTATCAAAACAACGGAGACGAGACCTTCTCTTACGTCACCAACACTCTGGGGGTCGGGCAGATCACCCTGCTCTACTCGGGCTGGGGCACGCGGTTTATCGACATCGACAACGACGGGCTGCGGGACATATTCGTATCTCAGGGCCACGTGCTCGACACGATTGAGAAGACTTCCAGTTACCTCAAGCACAGGCAGCCGCCTCTGTTGATGCGCAACACGGGCAAGGCTTTCGTCAACGTCTCTTCTTCAGCCGGGCCGACCTTCAACACGCCCATGTCGGCTCGCGGGGCCGCGACGGGCGACATCGACAACGACGGGGACATCGACATAGTGATAGCCGTGTGCGGAGGCTCTCCCATCGTTCTTCGCAACGATGGCGCGAAAAATGACGCGAAGAATGGCGGGAAGAATGACACGAAGAACCGGTGGCTCGGGCTGTCGCTCGCGGGCGTGAAGTCGAACCGCAACGGCCTCGGGGCGCGCGTCGTAGTGACCGATGGGGCGGGGCGGAAGAGGGTCTACGACGTGATGAGCGCCGGCAGCTACCTTTCGTCAAACGACGCCCGCATCCTCGTGGGGCTGGGGCCGGCGGCGAGCGTCAGGTCCGTAGAGGTGCGCTGGCCGGGCAGGGGCTCGCAGGTCGTCGAGAACCTTGCCGTGGACCGCTATCACACGATCACGGAGAAGTGAGAATCGACGAGGATAGGCGGAATCGATCCACGGGCGGCTGACATTTCGAGCCCATAGCTGATAACATCGAACCTACAAACATCAAGCATCCGAGATTTATGAATATGTTTCGATCAAATCGCGCGCGCGCCCGCAAGCTCGGCGCGCTCCTAATCAATTCGGCCTGCCTCCTGCTGGCCCTGCCCGGAGCCTTCTTGGCGCAGACGCCCGCCCCGCAACCGCAGGAGAGCGCGGGCGGAGTCTCGACCGGAGCGGCGCGCGTCTACACTTCGCGGCGGACGGTGGGCATCACCGACCCGAAAGCGCCGGTCGTCTTTGAAGACATAACGGCGCGGACGGCCATGTCGAATTTCAGGCACCGCTCCGGCGGGCCGGATAAGGATTACATCCTCGAAGCTCCGGGGTCGGGGGTCGCGATATTCGACTACGACAACGATGGCCGCCCCGACGTTTACCTGCTCAACGGCTCGACCTTCGCCGCCTTTCAGGGCAAGGAGAAGGCTCCCAAAGCGGCCCTCTACCGCAACCTCGGCAACTGGCAGTTCGAAGACGTGACCGAGAAGGCCGGGGTCTCCAACGACCGGTGGGGCATGGGCGTCGCCGTCGGAGACTACAACAACGACGGGAACTCCGACCTCTACGTCGGCAACTACGGGGTCTCGCGGCTCTACCGCAACAACGGGGACGGGACGTTCACGGACGTTGCGGAGAAGGTGGGCGTGGCGCGGAAGGGCTGGAGCACGGGGGCGAGTTTCGGAGATTACGACGAAGACGGGCGGCTCGACCTCTTCGTCCCCGGCTACCTCGACTTCGATCTGAACAACCTGCCGCCGAACCCTTCGGAGGCGGTCAAGCAGGCGAATAAGTCCGCGAATATCGGCCTGAACTTCTGCACCTTCCGGGGCATCGCGGTACTGTGCGGCCCGCGGGGGCTGAAGGGCGAGGGCGACACGCTCTACCGCCAGAAGCCCGACGGCACGTTCGAGGACGTGAGCGAGAGGGCCGGCGTGACCGACCCGAACAAGTATTACGGCTTCTCTTCCGCCTTCATCCATGCGGACGATGACGACCTGCTGGACATCATCGTCGTCAACGATTCGACCCCGAAACAGCTTTACATAAACAAGGGCGACGGGACGTTCGAGGAGTTGGGCTACCCTTCGGGCGTGGCTCTGAACGAGAACGGGCGAGAGCAGGCGGGCATGGGGCTGGGGATCGGCGATTACGACAACGACGGGCGGGTCGATTTCTATGTCACGAACTTTTCGGACGACTCGAACACGCTCTACCACAACGACGGCGAGGGCAATTTCGTGGACGTGACCTTCCCCTCGGGCCACGGGGAGCCGACCATGCCTTTCCTGGGCTGGGGCACGGGCTTCATCGACTACGACAACGACGGGTGGAAAGACATCTTCGTCGCCAACGGCCATGTGTATCCGGGAGTCGACGCGCAGCAATGGGGCACGAGCTACTTTCAGCAGGCCGTGCTCTTTCGTAATCTCGGCACGGGGAAATTCGAGCGCGTGGCGGCGGCCCCCGGCAGCGGCCTCGCCATCGCGGTCCCCGCGCGCGGCCTCGCCATCGGCGACCTCGACGGGGACGGGCGCCTCGACACCGTGCTCAACAACATGGACGTCGCGCCGACCGTGCTCAGGAACGTGACTAAATCGTCGGGCCACTGGCTCAGCCTGAAACTCGTGGGGGACGTGGGGAAGAAGAGCCCGAAAGACGCCTCGGGCGCGATAGCTTACGTGACGACGGGCAAGGTGCGCCAGCGCCTCGACGTGATCAGCGGCGCGAGCTTCTCGTCGAACAACGACGCGCGCCTGCACTTCGGCCTGGGCCCGTTTACGAAAGTCGATAAGCTCGAAATAAGATGGCCGGGCGGCGCTCTGGAGACGGTCAGCGTCCCCGGCGTCGACCGCGTGCTCACTGTAGTAGAAGGCAAGGGCGTGGTGAGTAAGTAGATGACCTCAGGAGCCGGAGGCCAGAGGCCGGGGGTCAGGGGCGGTAGAGGGATTCAATAAAGAGAGCCTCAAATCATCCGGGTATCCGTTTATCCAGAACATATGAATTCACCTGAGAAGAGATGCCTTACCGTCTACGGCAACGAAACAGAAGAGCTTGAGGAAGCGCACGAGTTTGCGGGCTTCGACCTGGCCGCTTTCCGGGCGCATTTTGGCAACCCTGACAACGATCAGCTGATGTACAATGAACACCCGGTCAATCCGGAAGACGTGGCGTTTCTATCGGAGTATCTACCTCAAAGCGTCATCTTCGATTTTGACAGGTATTCTTACTTCGTAAGCTGTTACGTGTAGACCAAGGGGTCGGGAGGCCTGCCAAATGACACGAAAGAAAGTGCTCACTGTAGCTATTTCTATAATGTGCTCTTACATTATCGTCGAAGCTCAGGCACGAAGGAATAGCAGGCCCGAGCCCTGCCCGGATACTCACCACGCCGTGCGGGTGATGCCCAAAGTCCTCAAAGATAAAGCTACAAATATCGCTGACATACACCCCCCGAAGGATTGCCGCTGTGAAGGGAGAGTCGTTGTACATGTATTGGTAGCTGAAGATGGGGCTGTAGAATGTGCGAAGTATAAAGAAGGCCACCCCCTGTTGAGGAAGGCGGCTCTCGAAGCGGTAAAACGATGGAAGTTCAAACCGCTTAAACTGAGCGGGGTGCCTGTAAAATACCATGGCGATTTAGAGCTCGACATACCGGAGCAGGCAGGCAAAGAGGGCGGCGTCCGACAATCGCGTCAACCGGAGCCGCGCGAGCGAGCTTCGTATCGTTCCTTCGACGTTATGTGTGCGGCCCGGCCGTCCCAACCGTTAATCGTCACTGCCTGAACAGAGAGGGAAGAAAGATGCGCACATACGCACGGAGACACCGACAATCACAACTTGAAAAGTCAGGTGACCTCGCAAGACCAGGCGCAGCGGCGCGAAGTCATGAGCTACACCCGGCCCTGCACTTGCAGCGCACGGTCGGTAATCAGGCAGTGCTACGGATGTTGCAGACTAATGCCGACGAACTCAAAGCCGGGTTGAGCGGCACGGCAGGACCGATGCAAACGAAACTGGCGATCAGCGAGCCGGGAGACGAATTCGAGCGGGAGGCTGACCGCGTCGCCGAGCAGGTGATGCGGATGCCCGAGGCGCGACTCCGGCGCACTTGCGCCTGCGGCGGAGAGTGCCCCAGGTGTCAGGCGGAGAAGCCGGCTCAGGGGCCCGCGCGCTTGCAAACCAAACACGTCGGGTCAGGAGGCGCGGGACAGGCCGCGGTGCCGCCGAGCGTCCGCGAAGCATTACGCTCGCCCGGCCAGTCTCTGGACCCGGAGGTTCGCGCCTTCATGGAGGCGCGCTTCGGACAAGACTTTTCACGGGTGCGGGTGCATTCAGGCGCGACTGCCGAGCAATCGGCGCGGGACGTAAATGCCAGCGCTTATACGGTGGGGCGCGACATGGTGTTCGGCGCGGGGTCCTTCGCGCCGGGGACGAGCGAAGGGCGGAGGTTGATTGCGCATGAGTTGGCTCATGTGGTGCAGCAGGCAGGCCCTTCGGCCGGGGTTGCCATTCAACGAACTCCGAAAAAGGAAGATAAGGTGGTCCCGCACCATTTCGCAGTACTCCTCGTCTCGGACAAAGACTTTGTCACCCTTGCGACCGCAATCGCCCCCGGCGCCAGGGTATTGCACGCTACGTCACTTGATGACTTAGTAAAGCAGCTTAAGGCGATCAAGGGACCCATAGGGACGCTGTACTTCGTGGCTCATATGACTGAGGACGGTGACCTGGTGTTCAGCTCTCCGGGCAACCTGACTTACGTGCCGGCAGAAAGAGTCGCTTCAAAGATCAAGGACAGCGCTAAGGTTGAGAGTATCGACTTGCGAGGTTGCGACGTGGCTCAGGCCCCTGCCGAGATGGACAAGATAAGGGTCGCGCTCACGGCGACCAAAATAACGGGCTCGACATGCGGCCTGGTCAAACAGATCGCTGACCCGATAAAGATAGGCGGCAAGGCGATCACCCAGCCTCAAGACTTGACCGACAAGAACAAGGCCGCCTTCAACACCGGACTCAAGAAGGTCCGCGAATTATTCGTGGACGCTAAGAAAAAGTGCATCATCAATGATTCGGTGGACGGCTACTTCCAGACAGGCGGGAGGCTGATAGCGGTCTGGGTCAACCCAGGGTCGATGGCAGACCCCGCAGGATGGGACGATACGAAATCCATCTGCTATAAGGATCTGAAGGTCGAGAAAGTCGATCCGACGAAGAGACTACCGGTGATCGGGCCCGACGACTGCAAGCTCGTCGAAGTCGTTAAGAAGCAACCGTAGGGTGGGACGCCCTTCGCACACCACTATTTCTTCCCCGGCGCGCTCGCCAGAACAGTTCCTGCAAGTAGCGCCCGACAGGAACCACATGCAGCGGAGCAGAGCATGACCACGATACGAGAAGCGACGTTCGACGACATCGCCGACCTTGAGCGGGTGCGCGCGCTCGTGCGTGAGAACAAGCTCTCGACGCCGATCCCCCGCGAGCGTATCGTCGCTGCTCTTGAGGCGAGGGGCCGGGGGTGGGTCGCCGTCAGTGACGGGGAGGTCGTCGGGTTCAGCATGGCCGACCGCGAGGAGTCATCGATCTGGGCGCTGTTCCTGCTGCCGGAGTGGGAAGGCAGGGGGCTGGGCCGCAGGCTGCTCGACACGGCCGTGGGCTGGCTCCGGGCTCAGGGGCACCATACGATCTGGTTATCGACGGGCGCGGGCACCAGGGCCGAAGGCTTTTATGAGCACCTGGGATGGCGGCGGACCGGCGTGACCGCGTCGGGCGAAGTCCGTTTCGAACTTCGCGGCGAGCCCCCGGACAGGCTGCCGAGGCCTCAAGGGTGATATTCCTGAGAGCGAAAAGGCGAGGCCATAGGGAAACGTTTATAGATCAGGACCGACTGAAAGACTTAATCAAAGCCGCCCCGCGTCCATTGCCACCTCCGCGTAATTCGGCATAGTATAGTCCCCGCCGTGAACGGAGCGGATTTCAAGGCGATTCAAAAACGAAACCTGAAAGGAGAGTGCCCGTGGTCTCAGGCCCTTGCCCCCTTCCACCGGCACCTGTATTCAACATGCGTCGTGACACCTTGAAGCGGGAACTCTACGCCGAGTTCCTAGGCACTTTCGTCCTCCTGACCTTCGGCGCGGGGGTCGTCGCTCAGGTGGTGCTGAGCGGCGAGAAGAATGGGGGTTACATCTCGATCAATCTCGCCTGGGGGCTGGCCGTCACGATGGCGGTTTACGTAGCGGGCGGAGTCTCCGGCGCGCACCTCAACCCGGCCGTAACTCTGGCCCTCGCGGTGCGCCGCGATTTCTCGCGCGGGAAGATCATTCCCTACTGGATCGCGCAACTCGCGGGAGCCTTCGCGGGCTCGGCGGTGGCCTTCTTCACGTACCGCGAAGCCTTTACCGCCTTCGACGGCGGCGTGAGGACGGTGACGGGGGCTACGGCGACGGCGGGCATCTTCGCCACCTACCCGCAGCCTTTCCTTTCGACCTTCGGGGGGCTGGTGGACCAGGTCGTCGGGACCGCTCTGCTCCTGCTGGTGATTCTGGCCATAACCGACGCCCGCAATAACGCCCCCGCGGGGAACCTCGCGCCCCTGATAATCGGCCTGCTGGTGGTGACGGTCGGCATGTGTTTCGGGTTCAATGCCGGGTACGCGATCAACCCGGCCCGCGACTTAGGCCCGCGACTCTTCACCTTCGTAGCCGGGTGGGGCGGCGAAGTCTTCCGGGCGGGCAATTACTGGTTCTGGGTCCCGATAGTCGGGCCGCTCGCGGGCGGGGTGATCGGGGCGTTCATCTACGACGGGCTGATCGGTAATTTTTTACCCGCGGAGAGGGTCGAACCCGGCCGCGTAGTCGAAGAGCCTGCCCCGCCTCCCCGCACTCAGGCGCGCGGCAACTGACGCACGACGAAGGAGCGCGCGGCAATTCATCAGGACTTCCCGATGAGCTGCCGCGCGCTTAGACACGTGGGATGTGACCGGCCTACCGACGAG
The DNA here is from genome assembly GCA_035634255.1 of Blastocatellia bacterium. Lineage (GTDB taxonomy): Bacteria > Acidobacteriota > Blastocatellia > UBA7656 > UBA7656 > DATLMR01. The sequence goes on along the minus strand of DASQDI010000119.1, from coordinate 22,995 downwards.
GCCCGCGAGGCGGGCGGCGGTCGCGATTGCCTCCGGGCCGGGGCCCGCGGTTGCCGCGATCATCGCGCTGGCGGTCTTCGTTGTCCCCGTTGCGCTCGGGCGGCTGGCCCTGGCCCTCGCCCTCGTCGCCCGTCTCGCCGCGCTCTTCGCGGAGCACGGCCTTCCTCGACAGGCGGATCTTGCCCGAAGGATCTACGTTGATCACCTTGACCAGCAATTGCTGCCCCTCGTGCAATTCGTCGCGCACGTTCGCCACGCGGTACTCGGCGATCTCGGAGACGTGGAGCAGCCCGTCGGTTCCGGGCAGTATCTCGACGAATGCGCCGAAATCCGCGATGCGCTGCACCGTGCCGAGGTAGGTCTTGCCCGACTCCGGCACCGCCGTGATGCCTTCGATCATGCGCTTCGCGTCTTCGGCCGCCGCGAGGTTGGAGGAGGCTATGTTGATGCGGCCCGTGTCTTCCACGTCGATCTTGCAGCCGGTCTTCTCGACGAGGCCGCGGATGACCTTGCCGCCCGGCCCGATGACGTCCCTGATCTTATCGACGGGTATCTGGATGGTGAGGATTCGTGGCGCGTAGGCGCTTATCTCCTGGCGCGGCTCCCGCAGGACCGCGTCCATCTTGTCGAGGATGTAGAGGCGGCCGGCCTTTGCCTGCTGCAGAGCGTCCGCGAGTATGCGCGAGTTTATGCCCGCCACCTTGATGTCCATCTGGAGCGCGGTGATGCCTGACCTCGTGCCCGCCACCTTGAAGTCCATGTCCCCGTAGTGGTCTTCGGCCCCGGCGATGTCCGTCAGGATCGCGTACTTGTTGCCCTCCATCACGAGCCCCATCGCGACGCCCGCGACCGACGCCTTCATCGGCACGCCCGCGTCCATCAGGGCGAGCGTCCCCCCGCACACGCTCGCCATCGAGCTTGAGCCGTTCGACTCGGTGATGTCGGAGACGACGCGCAGCACGTAAGGGAACTCTTCTTCGGACGGCAGGAGCGGCTCTATCGCCCTCCGCGCGAGCGCGCCGTGGCCGGTCTCGCGGCGGCTCGTAGAGCCGATGCGGCCGGTCTCCCCGACCGAGAACGGGGGGAAGTTGTAAGCCAGCAGGAAGCGCCGCTTGATCTCGCCCTTCTCCAGGTCGTCGAGGTACTGAACGTCCTCGCTCGTCCCGAGCGTTGCGGTCACGACGGCCTGAGTCTCCCCGCGCGTGAACAGGGCCGAGCCGTGCGTGCGCGGGAGCCAGCCGACCTCGATGGAGATCGGGCGAATCTCCGTAAACCTGCGCCCGTCGGGGCGGTGCCTGCGGTTCAGGATGTCTTCGCGGAAGACCTTCTCTTTCAGGTGGTCGAAAATCCTGCCCGCCATCTTACGCCTGTCGGCCTCTTCTTCCGGGATGACCTCGACGACCCTCGCCCTCAGCTCGTCGACCATCGTGTAGCTCTTCAGCTTGCCGTGCTTCCCGGTGTCGAGGGCGTCGCGCAGCTCTTCGGTGATGCGGGCCTCGAAATCCGCGAGCATCTCCGGCTCCATCTCCGGCTTCACGACCTCGCGCTTGGTGACGCCGAGCTTCTGGTACAGCTCCTTCTGGAGGCGGCACAGCTTCTTGATCTCGTTGTGCCCGAACATCAGGGCTTCGACCATCACCTCTTCGGAGACCTCTTTGGAGCCGGCCTCGACCATCACTATGGCCTCTTCCGACCCCGCGACGATGAGGTTCAGGGAAGACTCGCGCACCTGATCGTACGTGGGATTGACTATGAATCGGTCCTCTATCAGCCCGACCCGGACCCCCGCAATCGGGTTCTCGAACGGGATGTCGGACAGGTAGAGGGCGGCCGACGCGCCCGTGATCGAGAGCACGTCGGAGTCGTAATTCTCGTCGGCCGAGAGCACGAGCGCGACCACCTGCGTCTCGCTGTTGTACCCTTCGGCGAAGAGCGGGCGGATCGGCCTGTCGATCAGGCGCGACGTGAGGGTCTCTTTCTCCGAGGGGCGGCCTTCGCGGCGGAAGTAATTGCCGGGGATGCGCCCGGCCGCGTAACCGTACTCGCGGTACTCGACTGTGAGGGGGAAAAAGTTTATTCCTTCTCGCGGGGTGCTCCCGACGGCCGTCACCAGAACCATCGTGTCTCCGTAGCGCACTATGACGGCCCCGTCGGCCTGTTTAGCAACCTTACCTAACTCGATAGAAAACTCCACTCCTCCTAATTGCACTGACTCCTTCAACTCCATAAATATCTCCTTCTCCGCTGCGCGCCTGCCTGATACACCTCAGTAATGGGGAGGCGACCATCCAGATGCAATATGCGCGCGATAAATTTTCAACGATTGATGTCAGAGGGCGTCGAGCTATGGATGCAGAGCGTCCATTTAACGCCACAAAAGACAAGGCCACGTAGAGCGGTGCAGCTTGCCGGCGCGCTCCCGTGGCCATAGATACAAGTAGTTTTGTCTGAACTGTAAGGCGGCGCGCTGACATCTCAGCTTCACGCGCTTGTCTGACGATAACGGGGTTATCGTGTTCGTCCCTGCTACTGAAAGATAACGCGCCAGAGAACCGACGACTGGCCGGGCCGCTACAGGCGGCTCTAGTAAACCCCGGCCAATGGCAGACTCGATCCCTATTTTCTTATACCCAGACGGCTGATAACTTCGCGGTAGCGGTCGGCGTCCTTGTGTCGCAAGTAATCGAGCAAACGTCGCCTCTGGCTGACCAGCTTCAACAAGCCTCTCCTCGAATGATTATCCTTCGCGTGCGTCTTGAAATGATCCGTGAGACTGTTAATCCGCTTCGTGAGCAGGGCGACCTGAACTTCCGGAGAGCCGGTATCAGTCCCATGAGTCCTGAAATTACCGATGATCTCACTCTTAGCTTCTTTAGCCAAAGCCACTGTAGGTGTTCTCCTCTAACTAAATAAAATTCTTCGTTCCGCTGAACCTAGAAAAGCTACCACACGGCCCCGCGCGCTGTAAAGCCTTAGAAGCGTTGCCGTTCAGGATTGGCGCGGCCCGCCCGCCGGCGGCTCGGGCTACCTCTGCCCGGTCGAGCCCTCGTGCTCGGAGATGAATCGCTTTATCTCTTCGGCCGACCTGAGCACCCGGTTGGTGCCGGTCGTGAGCACGATCCGGGTGAAGGGCCTCTGCGATTTCAGACGCCTCTCCCGCTCGATGGCCACGTTGTGCGCTCCGGGCCGGGACGGCTGACTGAGGTAATTCAACCCGAGGGCCACTTTCGCGTGCGATTCGGCCAGCTCATGAAACGTGATGTTGCCGCACGGCACCATCTGATTCGAGTGTAGGTTGAACCAGCGAGTGACCGGATTGATGGCGACCAGTGCGTCGAAGCCCGCCGGCGGCAGCTCCCGGCCGAGCTTCCGGCCGAACCGCCTGTAGGGGTTTATGCGGGTGTCGAAATTATTGTCGAGATTCAAGCTGCCCGCGATCACTATCTCCTCCCCGGCCGTCGGCGCCCGGTCCCCTATGTAGAGAAGATATTTGTGCGCGCCGTAGATCATCTGCACGAGCAGCAGCAGCCCGTCATTCGAGTTGATGTAATCGGCGAGCACGAGGGTCGCCGCCGAGGGCGGCAGGCCCGTCACCCGCGCCGCCCTCGCGAGGGCCTCTGTGTCTATCGAAGCCCAGCCGTCCGCGTTCGCGAAGACCACGCCCGCGTTCTCCGGCCCCGCGATCCAGCGGAGGCGGTCGAGCCCGTCCCTTATGTCTCCGCTCAGGCGGAGCCCCCCGGCCGCTCGGAAGACGGCCGCTGACTCCGGCTCATTCGCGGTCCGGGCGGCCATCTTTAACGCGAGGCGGACTGGGTTCGGGTGCGGGACCAGGCCGGCATCGACGGGCGGCGCTAGCGACGCGGGGATATCTCTGGCCTCCGGCAGAGCGGCCGAGTGCTGAGCCGCTTCCTCAGAGGTTGCGGGGTCGAAGCCGCTCTCCGCCGCGGTCTCAGGATCGTTCAAAGCCCCTCCGGGAGTGGGCAGGCAGCAGAAAGGGGACCGCGGCCCGCCCGTCCTGATCAACTTCTCTTCGCTCGCGGCCGGCAGAGGCTCCTTGCTCTTCGCGCCGCGCAGAATGGCTTTATTTATTGGGAGGGTCGAAGAGGGTCCGGGCGGTTTCTGGTGCGAGAACCACGGGCGCGAGGTGAGGGGAGTGCTCTTGTACCGGGGGCCGCCCCGAGGGGTCGGGTTGACCGTCCGGGGGCGGCTGAGCGCTCGCGTCTCCCCCGCGCGCTTCACTACGAACTCTTTGATCGTTCCGCGCTCGACGAGCGACCGGCCGTAACTCTTCGCCGCGGCGGGGGTCGCGAAAGAGCCGATGAAGATGCGGATCCATCGCCCGCGCCCCGGCAGCTCGACCGTGCCCCAGAAAGGGCGCTCCCCGGCCTCCTCGACCTTTTTGATGAAATCGTCGGCGGGCTCGCGGTCCGGGAAGGCCGCCACCTGTAACGTATAATGGTCGGATTCTTCCCCCTCTGCGGCTTGCGCGCGCGCGAAGATCGGCATGGATAGGAGAGCCATCAGCACGGGAAGGAACAATGATTTCGACTGCATTTCCCCTCACTAAGGAGACGATAAAGCGTCCGAAGGCGGCAGACTGCCGATAGAGGCGGCAAAAGAGGCACCGATGCCGGGGCGTCCGAATCATCGGGGGGAGAGAAACGGAAGTTGGTGTAAAAAACAAAGCGACCGAATGTCCGGTGAGGGCATGCGGTCGCGTCGACGAAAAGCATGTTAGGCCACGCGCGGGCGCGTGTCAAGAATTAAGCCTCCCGACTTTTACGAAGTGATAAATAAATCTGACGGGGTCGACTAAAGGTTTGTATTCGGCGGGGCAGTTGGGTTAGACTGAGCGCGGTCGAACCCCTGTTTTGCCGCCGCACGATGGCTGCAAAGCAGGGGTTTCTTTTTTTGCCGGCGGCCCGCCCCCTCGCGTATTCGTGTGAAACCAGGCTGGTTTCATTGAAGAATGGCAGGGTAGAATAAGAGACGGTTCAGCCGAGACTTTAAGGCCGGGGCGTTCCAGTGGTCTGACCGGGCGGCACGCTCCGCGCGAGCAGGACCGGGGTTCGGTTCGAACAAGAGGGTTGATATGACTGTAGATTACTCCGAGGAGCGGCAGGACGAGGTGAGCCGCTTCAGCGTAAGCACGACAGCCGAAGTTACAATCCAGGTTGCCGAAAGACACGGCAATCAGTTCATCGTAATAAAAGAGCAAAGCCCCGCGGCCGACTCTTCGCCAGCCGAACATACCATCGAGATTCCCGCGGCCCTGCTGCCGGAACTCAAGCGCGCACTCGCCGCCCTGGAGAAGAGTTTTGAGGACGATTCGGAAAGCGAAGGTGTGGCCGAAGGGCAGCAGCCGGGCGTCAATTTCGCGCACCCGTCTGAAGAGGAGTTCGCGCGCATACTCGACTTCTATCACATAACGTGGCTCTACGAGCCCCGGACCTTCGCCATCGAGTGGGACGAGGACGGCAACGTCGTGAAGAGCTTTACGCCGGACTTCTACCTGCCCGAGCACGACCTCTACATAGAGCTGACCACTCAAAAACAGTCGCTCGTCACCAAGAAGAACCGCAAGGTCCGCCTCCTGCGCGAGCTTCACCCGGACGTGAACATAAAAATCCTGTACGCATCGGACTACCGCAAGCTGGTCGAGAAATTCGCCGGGAGCGGGGCATGGCAGGAAGCCGAGACCGGTAAGAAAGATTAGGCGAAGGAATCGCGCATGAAGGAAGAGGGGAAAAGCGGGCGGAAAATAAGAATCCCGAGTGATCTCAGCTCCATCCCCCGGCCCCTGATGTTATTTGTCCAAATTCCTTGCGGAACCTGGTACGCCGAAGCCCAAAGGACCTCGCCGTCTGAAACTCTTTCGAGTCTCAGCCACCACATCAAAGTTTCATTTCACTTCCGGCTTCCCTTTCGGGCCGCCTTCCGTGATACGAACCGGAAGACTTCAACTAAAACCTCTCGGGATCTGCTCCAGTTGTTTCCAACTGAGGCGAGGGTGATATTAACACAGAAAACCCCGGTGTCAACAAAAAAAAGCATTCCTGAAAGAAAAAGTTTATGAAAAGTTTTTTGCCCGACGAGTCGAGGTCTCTGAAGACCCTGATAACTCAGGATAGGCTCCAGCAGCGGGTTTCAGAGCTCGGGGCGGAAATCTCGGGGGCCTATGGCGAGAAGGATTTGATCATCGTGGCCATGCTCAAAGGGTCGTTCATCTTCGCAGCCGATCTTATGAGGGCTTTGACGATCACGGTCAAAATAGACTTCATGTCGATCTCCAGTTACGCGGGGCAGACGGGCTCGGGGGTCGTGCGCATAACCAAGGACATCGAGGAGAGCATCACGGACCGGGACGTGTTGCTGGTCGAAGACATAATCGACACGGGGCTGACGGCGAGCTACCTCATGCGCGTGCTCAGGCAGCGCAGCCCGGCGAGCATCAGCCTGTGCGCCCTGCTCGACAAGTCGGCCCGCCGCATAATCGACCTGCCCGTCGATTACCGGGGGTTCGACGTGCCGGACACGTTCGTCGTCGGGTACGGGATGGACTACCAGCAGCGCTACCGCAACCTGCCCTTCATCGCGACGCTCAGGGCCCCGGAGCGGGGCGAGCAGAAGTGAGGGGCGAGGTGAGAGGCGCGGCGGTCGCTCTCGCTTCACCTGTCGCTCCGGACCAGCCTGTTGGTCCCGTAAACAATCGACAGAGCCACCACCGACAGGATGATGACCATGACGGCCGCGTAATCGTCCCGGCCCGACTGCGTGGCGTCGTAGATGGCTATGGCCGCCGTCTGCGTGCGGCCGGGTATGTTCCCCGCGACCATCAGGGTCGCGCCGAAATCTCCGAGAGCGCGCGCGAAAGCCAGCATCGCCGCGGCCGTGATGCCGCGCGAGGCCAGGGGCAGAGTCACCCGCCGGAAGACGCGCCACTCGGACATGCCGAGGGTTCTGGCGGCGTCTTCGAGGTTCGTGTCCACCGACGAGATCGCGGCGCGGGCGGTCTTGACCATCAGGGGGAGCGCGCCGATAGTCGCGGCGATGACGGCCCCGCGCCACGTGAAGACGAGCCGCTCTCCCGTGATCGACTCTACCGCCTGCCCGATGGGGCTCGCCCGCCCGAGCAGGACCAGCAGGTAATAGCCGAGGACCGTCGGCGGCAGGACCAGAGGGAGGGTCACGACGGCGTCCAGCAGTTCCCTCCCCCAGAAATCCTTCCGGGCGAGCAGCCACCCGAGCGACACCCCGATCAACACCACGAGAGCCGTCGCTATCAGGGCTATCCGGATTGAAAGCGCAAGAGGAAACCAGTCTATCTCTCCCATCGGCTGATGAAGATAGCACCGCGGGCATCAGGTTGCCAGCCCTACGCGGGGCCGGTCGGATGATTCAAAATTGCTGCCCGGCACCGATTCTGTATATAATCGGCACCTCATCCGATTTAATTCTCATTGAACACGAGCGAGGTCAAAGTGGTTCTTTCCAGATCGAGCGGCATCCTTCTGCACCCCACATCTCTGCCCGGACGCTTCGGCGTCGGGGACCTGGGCGAATCGGCTTACCGGTTCATCGACTTTCTGGTGGCGAGCGGCCAGACCTTGTGGCAGATTTTGCCCCTCGGCCCCACGGGCTACGGAGACTCCCCTTATCAATGCTTCTCCGCCTTCGCGGGCAACCCTCTGTTGATCAGCCCTCAGGCCCTTGCTGACGAAGGGTTCCTGACCGGAGACGACATAAAGCGCGTCCCACGTTTCCCGGCCGACCGCGTCGATTACGGGCACGTCATCGAGTTCAAGTACCCCCTGCTGGAGAAAGCCTTCAGAAACTTCAACCAGACGACCGACACCGGGCTGCGGGCCGACTTCCTCGCCTTCGAGCAGGAGGCCGGGGAGTGGCTCGACTCGTACGCTTTCTTCCGCGCTCTGAAAGACGAGCACGGAGGCCGCGCCTGGAACGGGTGGGAGCCTGAGCTCGCCCGCCGCGAGCCTCGCGCCATCGCCTCCGCGCGCGAGGCCCTGCGCGAAAAGATCGAGGCGCAGAAATTCTATCAATACCTCTTCTTCAAACAGTGGCACAGCCTGAAGCGGTACGCGAACGAGCGGCGCGTAAAGATCATCGGGGACATCCCGATCTTCGTCGCCTACGACTCGGCGGACGTGTGGACGCACCCGGAGCTGTTCAAGCTGGACGGGGAGGGAAACCCTCTGGTGGTCGCGGGCGTCCCGCCGGATTATTTCAGCGCGACGGGGCAGCTTTGGGGCAATCCGATCTACGACTGGGAGAGGATGCGACGGACCGGGTATGGGTGGTGGATCGACCGGATGCGCGCGACGCTCAGGCAGGTGGACATGGTGCGGGTTGACCACTTCCGCGGGTTCTCGGCCGCGTGGGAAGTCCCGGCCGGAGACACGACCGCGGAGCGGGGGCGATGGGTCGAGGTCCCCGGCCGCGAGCTGTTCACTACCTTGAAGAGGGAGATGGGCGACCTGCCGATCATCGCCGAAGACCTGGGCGTCATTACCCCCGACGTCGAGGCCCTGCGGGACGATTTCGGGTTTCCCGGCATGCGCATTTTACAGTTCGCCTTCCGGAGCGACTCCAACAGCGACCTGCCGCATAACTACGTGCCGAACACGGTCGTCTACACGGGCACGCACGACAACGACACGAGCGTCGGATGGTTCAACAGTCAGGCGGGGGAGGGCTCGACGCGCGACGCGGCCCAGATCGAGCGTGAAAGGGCTTATTGCCTCGAATACCTGAACTCGGATGGCGCGGAGATAAACTGGGACTTCGTCAGGGCCGCCTTCGCCTCGGTCGCGAAGATCGCGGTGGTCCCTCTTCAGGACGTGCTCGGGCTCGATTCGCCGGCCCGGATGAACCTGCCCGCGAGCACGGAGGGCAACTGGACCTGGCGGTTGCGCGCGAACGCGATCACGGGCGAAATGGGCGGCAGGCTGAAGAGGCTGACCAGGCTCTACGTCCGCAACCGCGACGAGCGTTAGCAGGGGTCAGTGGTCAGGAGACAGGGGCCAGTGCTGCTCCCGAGGATTTCGATTAAACTAAAAGGGATTCTATAAAGAGAGCCCCTCATCATCCCCGGCCCCTGTCTCCTGACCGCTGACCCCTGGCCCCTGACTCCTGCTCTGCACCAGCACTCGGAAGTTATCGCTCACGCCTCCGGGGACGAAGAGGTTCTTGATGGCGAGAATGTCTTTCAAGTCCCTTATCGTGCCCGCGCGCTCCATCTCCGATATCTTCTCGATCAGGCCCATCCGCATGAGGAAACTCGTCTGCCGCTCGTAGCTCACCCGTTCGAGGCCGGAGTCGCGACCGTACTCGATCAGCGCCGAGAAATTTACGCTGGCCGTTATGTCCTGCTCTCCGACCCGCTCCAGAGGCGAATCTATGAGCGTATGCCTGCGGAAAGAGCGGAGCGTGCCGGCCGGGCGGTCCGGCGCGTAGAGATGATCCGACAGGTCTCCGTAATCGACCGTGATCAGGAACCCTCGGCTGAATGCCCGGCTGACATTCGAAAGCCATTCAATCGCGTCGAGGTTGACTTCGACTATCTGGCCCTCTCTCAGTCTCACGCGGTTGCGATTCAGGTAATCGTTTAGCGCGCCGGTCGAAGGCTCGCCCCACGCGGGCGAGAGGGCCGGGCCGCCTGACCCGCGGGCGACGGTCACGTACTGCTCTTCGATTCTGCCGCGCGCGAGCCGGACGCGGTGGACGGGCATCGCGTCTATCAACTCGTTCGAGAAGACGAGGGCGAAGTCGAACGGGTCGCGGGCAAGCGCTTCGAGGTCGGCCCACTTCACCCGGTCCCGAAATATATCGAGCCTCTCCCTCTGAAGGGAGCGCATCGCCGCGCTCGTCTCCACGATCACGTAACAGGCGCGCTCGAAGGCGTGCGGAGACTCTTCGCGCAGGCCGCTCAGGATGTCGCGGGCGAGTTGCCCCGTCCCCGCGCCCGCTTCGACGATGGTGAGCGGCCGGCCCTGCTCCGGCCAAAGGCCCATGAAGGCGCGGGCGAGCATGGCTCCGAAGGCCGGGTGGACATTGCTCGAAGTGTAGAAGTCTCCGTCGCGCCCGATCTTCGGCCGCTCGGTGTTGTAATAGCCGAGCTCGGGGTCGTAGAGCGCGCTCTGCATGAAGTCGCGGAACGTAAGGGGGCCCCCGCGCTCCACGCGCGAGATGAGCTTCAGTTCCAGTTCGGTCCTATGTTCGGGCATAAAAAACGAGAGCGCAGGGATGGTGACTCCCTGCGCTCATGCGGTCCTTCTCAGCGGCCCGGTTTATGCGGCGCTGTTTTCCGTCTCCCCTTCGACATCTTTCTGAGAGACGCTGCCCCGGCCGAAGATGAAGCGGGTCGGGTGCTCCTGCATGATCTTGTCCTGAAGCCGCATCAGTCCGTAAAGGAGAGCTTCTGGGCGCGGGGGGCACCCCGGGATGTAGACATCGACCGGCACTATGCGGTCAACCCCCTGCAACGTCGAGTACGTGGGGAAAGGCCCCCCGGTCGACGCGCACGCGCCCATGGCTATGCACCATTTCGGCTCGGGCATCTGGTCCCACACGCGCTTGATGACGGGGGCCATCTTCAGGGTGGGCGTGCCGGCCACGATCATCAGGTCGGACTGCCGAGGGCTCGGGCGGAACACGCCCGCGCCGAAGCGGTCCATGTCGAACCGGGAAGCGCCGGTCGCCATCATCTCGATGGCGCAGCAGGCGAGGCCGAACGTCATGGGCCACAGCGCCGAGGCGCGCGCCCAGTTGAAGACGAAATCGACGGTCGACGTAATGATCCCGCCGGAGGATTCAACTATCTCCTGTCTCTCTTTTGCCATACCAGTCCTGTAATCGAGGCCGACGAGTCAGGCCCATTCGAGAGCGCCCTTGCGCCATGCGTAATAATAGCCGACGACGAGGATCCCGATGAATATGAGCATCTCGATCAGCCCGAAAAGCGCGAGGCGGTCGTAGATGACGGCCCACGGGAAGAGGAATATCGTCTCCACGTCGAAGACCAGAAAGAGCATCGCGACTATGTAAAAGCGGACCGAGAACCTGTCGCGCGCGTCGCCTATGGGGTCGATGCCGCACTCGTACGGCATCAGCTTTTCGCGCTCGAACACGCGCCGCTGCACGAGCCTGGACGCGCCCAGCAGCACGAGCGGGAGGAGGATGGCTATCAGTCCGAAGATGATTATCGGTATGTAACCATAGATCGGAGGAGCCGCCAAAGCTGGCAAATATGTCATCATTCCACCTGCAAAGATTCGGGATTTTTTACTAACAGCGTGCCAATCTTAGTTTTGCGCCCGCGCGTTGTCAAGCAGAGGTAAGATCGGAGGATCGGCGCACCGCACAAACCTGCGCCGTGGTTGCAAGTCCGAGCAGTTTTCGATTATTTTACTTGTTCTGTTTGAAAGCGAAAGTGGCGGAATTGGCAGACGCGCCAGACTTAGGATCTGGTACCGTAAGGTGTGGGGGTTCGAGTCCCCCCTTTCGCACTGAAATATACCGGGCAGCCGGCAGCCGACGAAGCGTCCGACCGTTGAGCTATCAAAGGTCATCTTTTCGACCATATTGCCTGCCTCTCATTCTGCCCTTAATGAAAAGGAATGGATAATTTTCTCCAGTGAAACGCTATGAATATAACCGTGACCGATCAGGAACAGTGCAAGAAACAGATCAGGGTAGAGATCCCCTCCGAAAACGTTCGTGAAGAGACCAACAAAGTCGCGGCGGACCTCGCGCGCAAGGTCAACGTCCCCGGCTTCAGGCGCGGGCACGTCCCGGCCTCGGTCGTCAAGACCCGCTTCCGCAAGGAGCTGCGCGACGAGGTCCTGTCGCACCTCGTCCCCCACGCCCTCGGCGACGCGATCCGCGAGAAGGACCTGAAGGTGATCGGGGAGCCCTCGATACAAGACCTGAAGTTCGGCGAGGACGAGTCGATAGATGTCACCTTCACCGTCGAGGTCGCACCCGAATTCGAGCTCAGCAATTTCAAGAACCTCTCCCTGACCAAGCGGGTCTACAAAGTCCGCGACGAGGACGTGGACAAAACCATCGACCGCATACGCCAGGGGCAGACCGAGCTAGTGCCGGTCGAGGACCGGGGGGCCGAAGCGGGGGACATCATCACGGCCAACATAACGGGCAAGTACGAGCAGGCCGCCCCGCAGGAAGAATCGGACGAAGACAAGGCGGCCGAGCACGGCGAAACGGCCCTGCCGAGCGAAGCGCCGGAGCGCGCGGCGGCCGACGAGTCGGAGGGCCAGGTCGCGGCCCCCGCAGGCGAAGCCCCCGTCGACACCGAAGAGGAGATCAAGCAGGAGGACGTGGAGATCGAGCTCGGGGCCAAAGGGGTGCTTGAGGAGTTCACCGAGGGGCTCAGCGGCGCGCGCCCCGGCGACGTGCGAACGTTCGTGGTCGAGTACCCTCCCGATTACAGGGGCGAGGCGTACGCGGGCCGCCGCATTCACTACACGGCGGAGGTGACGGCGGTCAGGGCCAAGGAGATGCCCGAGCTGGACGACGCATTCGCTCAGAGCGTGAACGAACAGTTCAAGACCGCCGACGACTTGCGCTCGGACATCAGGTCGAGGCTCGAGCACGACATGAAGCACAGGTCCGAGGACGAGCTGCGCAACGAGGTGCTCGAACAGCTCGTCGAGCAGAACAAGTTCGCGGTCCCCGAGTTCATCGTGCAGAAGCAGATCGATTCCCGGATGCAGCAGCTCATCCGCCAGCTCTCCGGGCAGGGCATGGACCCGCGCCAGTTGCAACTGGACTGGAAGCAGGTCCGCGAGGCGCAGCGCGAGCGCGCCGAGCGCGAAGTGCGGGGCTCTTTCGTGCTCGATAAGATCGCAGAAGTCGAGAACGTCGAGGTAACCGAAGACGAGGTCGACCAGGAGGTTGAGCGGATCGCCCAGAGCTTCGGCCAGGAGCCGGCCGCTCTGAGAGCACGCTTGACAAAGGATGAGGCTATGGATAGTATCAAGGAGCAGGTCAGAAACCGCAAAGCCCTTGATATTGTAATAGCTTCCGCCGATATTAAGACTGAAGAGGTCGAAGGGTTGACCAGGGAAGAGTCGGCATCTGGCGAGAAGGGTGAGCAGGCCGAGGAGTAAGAGTCGTTGGAAGTTGTTGTACCAGTCTTTCCGGCGTCTCTCGGCAGGGCGGGCGGTTGATTACCAAAAAAACCTGGCTCCCCTCGACTGCCATAATAAAAAAGCAACTTCCGGCAATGGATTTAGCAAAGTATAATAACCGTCATGAACTTTGAAGAAGATCGGAAGAACCCACGTATGGCACTTGTACCAATGGTCGTCGAGCAGACCGCTCGCGGCGAGCGCGCGTTTGATATCTACTCGCGCCTGCTCAAAGACAACATCATTTTCATAGGCACGCCGATAGATGACACGATAGCCAACCTCGTAGTCGCCCAACTTCTCTTCCTGGAAGCCGAGGACCCCGACCGGGACATCTCCCTGTACATAAACAGCCCCGGCGGGTCGATCACGGCGGGCATGGCTATCTACGACACCATGCAGTTTATCAGGCCGGACGTGACCACCATCGCCGTCGGCCAGTGCGCATCGATGGGCGCGTTGCTGCTGACGGCCGGAGCGCCGGGCAAGCGCCTCGCCCTGCCGAACGCGCGCATACTCATCCACCAGCCCTCAATCGGGGGGATATCGGGACAGGCGACCGATATCCGGATTCACGCCGAAGAGATCATGCGTATGCGCCAGCTGACGAGCGAGATACTGGCGAAGCACAGCGGCCAGTCTTTGGAAGTTATCGAGCGCGACGTAGAGCGTGATAGAATCATGAGCGCGGTTCAGGCCAAGGAGTACGGCCTGATCGACCAGGTGATAACGCACCGCGAGTGAATCGGGTGTAACCAGGGTCTGTCAAGGGTTCAATAGCCTCGCGCCGAAAGGCACCGAGCTATTCAGATGGGCTCTGGCCCCAGCTAGCCTCCTAACGAATAGGGTAGAACTTCAGGAAGATCGGAGACTGGATGAGACGAGGCGACGACACATTGCGCTGTTCGTTCTGCGGGAAATCCCAGAACGAGGTAAAGAAACTGATTGCCGGGCCGACCGTTTATATTTGCAATGAGTGCATAGATATTTGCAACGAGATCATCACCGACGATCAGCAACAGGAGACGGCCGCCCGACGCCCGCCCCTGCCGAAACCCATAGAGATCAAAGAATTCCTGGACGATTACGTGATCGGCCAGGATGAGACGAAGAAGAAGCTGGCCGTCGCGGTCTACCAGCACTACAAGCGGGTGGACATGATCAAGCGGCGCGCGTCAGACGTGGAGATTCAGAAATCCAACATTCTTCTGATAGGTCCTACGGGCACCGGCAAGACCCTGCTGGCACAGACGCTCGCCAAGATGCTCAACGTGCCGTTCACAATCGTGGACGCGACGACGCTGACCGAGGCGGGCTACGTGGGGGAGGACGTCGAGAACATAATCCTCAAGCTGCTCCAGTCGGCCAACGGCGACATCGAGCGCGCCCAGACCGGCATCATCTACATCGACGAGATCGACAAGATATGCCGGAAGGACGAGAACCCCTCGATCACGCGCGACGTGTCGGGCGAGGGCGTGCAGCAGGCTCTGCTCAAGATCTTAGAGGGCACCGTCGCGAACGTCCCCCCGCAGGGGGGCCGCAAGCACCCGCACCAGGAGTTCTTCCCCGTCGACACGACCAACATCCTGTTCATCTGCGGGGGCGCTTTCGTGGGCCTCGAGAAGGTGGTCGAGAAGCGCATCGGGAAGAAGGCCCTGGGCTTCAACGCCAACGTCAAGAGCGTCCGCAAGCGGAGGCTGAGCGAGACCCTCTCGCAGGTGGAGCCGGAGGACCTGATCAAGTTCGGCCTTATCCCGGAGTTCGTCGGTCGCCTGCCGGTCATGGGCACCCTGCACGAGTTGGACGAGGCGGCGATGATCGAGATACTGACCGAGCCCAAGAACGCGCTCGTCAAGCAGTACCAGAAGCTGTTCGAGTACGAAGGCGTCAAGCTCAGGTTCATGGACGAGGCCCTCGTGGCCGTGGCCCACATGGCGTGCGAGCGCAAGGTCGGCGCGCGCGGGCTCAGGATGATCCTGGAAGAGCTGATGCTCGACGTGATGTACATGCTTCCCTCCAACAAGAAGGTGAAAGAGTTCGTGGTGACGCGGGAGATGGTCGAGAACCGGCGCGCCACGTTCCCGGTCCTTGAAAAAGCAGGGTAAATTCGTGCGGGAGGGCGGCGGGCGTCAGGGACGCCGCCCTCCTCAATTCCGGCCCCTGGCATCTGGCGGCAGACCCCCTGTAGATTAAAAAATCATGAACGAATTCAGTGACAGCACACCAAACGACGTACTGAGATGCCCGATGGTCCCGATCCGGGACGTGGTCGTCTTCCCATACACAATGGTCGCCTTCGTGATCGGCCGGCCCGCCAGCGTGCGGGCGCTCGAAGCCGCCCTGCGGAGCGACAAAACGATCTTCCTCGCGACCCAGCACGACGCGACCATAGACGAGCCGAGCGTGGAGCAGGTCTACTCGGTCGGCACAATCGCGCGCATCACGCACAACCTGCGCCTGCCCGACGGGAACATCAAGGTGATGGTGGAGGGCATAGAGCGCGCGCGGTCGGTCCGGGTCGAGGACAATGGCGATTACTGGGTGGCGACGATCAGGAAGGCCCCGGAGTCGAGCGAGCCGCGCTCGCGCTTGAACGCGCTGATCGGCAGGGTCGGCTCCCTCGTGGACCAGTACGTCCGGCAGTCGACCGAGCTCGCCAACCCGGAGACGCTAACGGCCGCGCTCAGGAACGACGACCCCGCGCGGCTCTGCGACACCATCGCCTCGAACCTGAAGATCTCCGTCGAGGACAAGCAGGGGATGCTCGAGATATTCTCCCTCCAGGACCGCCTCGCCCGCCTGGTCGAAGTCCTCGAAGTCGAGCTCGAGAAGATACAGGTGGACCGCGCCATACACGGCCGCGTGAAGCGGCAGATGGAGCGCGCGCAGAAGGAGTATTACCTCAACGAGAAGATCAAAGCCATACACAAAGAGCTCGGGCGCAAGGACGAGAAGGCCGAGATCGAGGAGCTGAAGCAGAAGATCGAGACGGCGGGGATGTCGAAAGACGCCTTCGAGAAGGCGATGGCCGAGCTCCGCAGGCTGGAGCAGATGCCCCCGATGTCCGCCGAGAGCACGGTCTCGCGCAACTACCTCGACTGGATGCTCGCCGTACCCTGGAAGGAGAAGTCCGAAGAGGTGCGCGACATTACGACGGCCGAGGACGTGCTCAACGCCGACCACTACGGCCTTGAGAAGATCAAGGAGCGCATACTCGAATACCTCGCGGTGCGCCAGCTGGTCGAGCACCCGCGCGGGTCGATCCTCTGCTTCGTCGGGCCTCCGGGCGTCGGCAAGACCAGCCTCGGCAGGTCGATTGCCAAGGCGACCGGCCGCAAGTTCGTCCGCCTGAGCCTGGGGGGCGTGCGCGACGAGGCCGAGATCCGCGGCCACCGCCGCACCTACATAGGCGCCCTGCCCGGCCAGATAATCCAGATGATGAAGAAGGCCGGCACCGTCAACCCTCTCATCATGCTGGACGAGGTGGACAAGCTGGGGATGGATTTCAGGGGCGACCCGGCCGCGGCCCTGCTCGAAGTCTTAGACCCCGAGCAGAACAACGCCTTCCACGACCACTACCTCGACGTCGAGTACGACCTGTCGAACGTCATGTTCATCGCGACGGCGAACGTGCTGCACACCATCCCGCCCGCCCTGCAGGACAGGCTTGAGATAATCCGGCTCCCCGGCTATACGGAGCGCGAGAAGCTTGAGATCGCGAGGCGGCACCTCCTGCCCAAGCAGTTCGAGGCGAACGGGCTCAAGCCGGAGCAGGTCGACTTCCTCAACGAGGGGTTCACTACCATAACGCAGTACTACACGCGCGAGGCCGGCGTGCGGAACCTTGAGCGGGAGATCGCCTCCGTCCTCCGCAAGCTCGCCCGGCGCATGCTCACTTCCGGCGACGCCTCGGCTTACCACGTCTCCGTCACGGGCGACCTCGTCAAGGAGCTGCTCGGGCCGACGCGCTTCAGGGCGCACGCGGTCCAGGAGCAGAGCGAAATCGGCCTCTCGACGGGCCTCGCCTGGACCGAGGTCGGCGGGGAGGTGCTCCACATCGAGGCGTCCCTGATGACCGGGCGCGGCAACATAACGCTCACGGGCAAGCTGGGCGAGGTCATGCAGGAGTCGGCCCGCGCCGCCTTGTCCTGCGTCCGCGCGCGAGCGAGCGAGCTAGGCATCTCGCCCGACTTCTACAAGAAGTACGACCTGCACCTCCACGTGCCCGAAGGCGCGATCCCCAAGGACGGCCCGTCGGCGGGCATCGCCATCGCCACGGCCATAGTCTCAGTCCTGACCCAGGTCCCGATTCGCCGCGACGTCGCGATGACGGGGGAGATAACTCTCCGGGGCAAGGTCCTGCCCATAGGGGGCGTTAAGGAGAAGCTCCTCGCCGCGCACCGCGCCGGGACGACCACGGTGATCCTGCCGAAAGAGAACGCCAAGGACCTCGTCGAACTGCCCGAGGACGTGAAGGACGCGCTCTCGATCCATACGGTGGACACGATAGATCAGGTGTGGAAGATCGCGCTCGAGGAGATCGAGCCGAAGGGCGACGTTTCGACGCCTCAGGTCCCGATCTGGGGGCAGCAGCCCGCGTCCGATTCCCCGACCTCGAACCAGGCGATTAAATAGAGAGGCCAGCGTTCGGAGCCCGGAGCGGGATTATCCTGCTCCGGGCGCTGATTTCGGATGAAAATCAAGAGCGCCACCTTCGTTAAGAGCGCGACCAGCCCCGACCACTACCCGCGCGACGGACGGCCGGAGGTCGCTTTCATCGGCCGGTCGAACGTCGGGAAGTCGAGTTTGATAAACAGCCTGCTCGGGGTCAAGGGGCTGGCCCGGACCAGCAACACCCCCGGACGCACGCAGCTTATCAACTTCTTTCTGATAAACGATGCGTTCTATTTCGTGGATTTACCGGGCTACGGGTACGCGCGCGTACCGTCGGATATTAAGAAGGATTGGGGGCCGATGGTGGAGAAATACCTTGCAACCCGGCCTAACCTTATGCTATCTATTCATATCACTGATTCGCGGCACGAGCCTACCCAGTTAGATCTGCTGATGAGAGATTGGCTAGAATCGAGGGGAAAGCCTTTCATCATCGTTGCAACCAAAGCTGACAAGCTTAGCAGTAATAAACTCAGGGCTAATCTCAACCGCGCGTCGGCGGTGTATGGACAGAGAGAGTTAATCCCGTATTCTTCAGTTACCCGTAAAGGCGCTGACCGTATTTGGAAAGAGATAATCAAACAAACCAGTGGTCAACCATCTCCGATTTAAGCTGAAGGTTGCAACATGCTAGCTTGCGGGCAAACAGGTATCAGGCCCGAAGACCGCGCGCCGCGAGACTGCTGATAGTTGAAGGATGAGTTTTTGAGCCTGGCGTCCTCCGCTACCGCTCTCGAAGATTTTATCCCCAAAAAATTCCGCGCCGATGTCTCACACTCGGCTATAACCTGTGAGGGATTTAGAATCATATGCCAGAAGAAGTAAATGAATTGATGGACATAGGCGAGCTTAAGGAGATGTCCATTTCGAAGCTTACCCATATCGCCAAAGACCTGGACATCCCCGGCGCCACCGGGATGCGAAAGCAGGAACTCATCTTCAAGATACTTCAGGCCCAGACCGAAAAGTCGGGGCTGATCTTCTCCGAAGGTGTGCTGGAGACGCTCCCCGACGGATTCGGGTTCCTGCGCGCGCCCGATTACAATTACCTGCCGGGCCCCGACGACATCTACGTGAGCCCGTCCCAGATTCGCAAGTTCGACCTGCGGACCGGAGACACTATCTCCGGACAGATCCGCCCGCCGAAGGAAGGCGAGCGGTACTTCGCCCTGATCAAAGTCGAGGCCATAAACTTCGAGCCGCCGGAGATGGCGCGTGACCGGGTCTTCTTCGACAACCTCACGCCGCTCTACCCGGAAGAGAAGCTGAGGCTTGAGACCGACTCCGACAACCTCGCCGGGCGCGTGCTCGACCTGATGACCCCCATCGGGAAGGGGCAGCGCGCGCTCATCGTCGCGCCGCCCAGGACCGGCAAGACGATGCTGCTTCAGAGCGTCGCCAACTCGATCACGCGGAACCACCCCGAAGTGACCCTCATCGTGCTCCTCATCGACGAGCGGCCGGAAGAGGTCACCGACATGCAGCGCTCGGTCCACGGGGAGGTCATCAGCTCGACGTTCGACGAGCCGCCGACGCGCCACGTTCAGGTCGCCGACATGGTGATCGAGAAGGCGAAGCGGCTGGTCGAGTACAAGCGCGACGTGGTGATCCTGCTCGATTCGATCACGAGGCTCGCCCGCGCGCACAACTCGGTCGTGCCCCCGTCGGGCAAGATCCTCTCGGGCGGCATCGACTCCAACGCGCTCCAGAAGCCGAAGAGGTTCTTCGGCTCCGCGCGCAACATCGAGGAGGGGGGGTCGCTCACCATCATAGCGACGGCCCTCATCGACACCGGGTCGCGGATGGACGACGTCATCTTCGAAGAGTTCAAGGGGACGGGCAACCTCGAAATCAACCTGGACCGCAAGCTCACGGAGAAGCGCATATTCCCGTCAATCGACATCAACAAGTCTGGCACGCGCAAGGAAGAGCTGTTGCTCGCGCCGCCCGACTTCAACCGCATCATCGTGCTCCGCAGGGTGCTGTCACAGCTCTCCCCCACGGAGGCGATGGAGCTGCTGCTCGAAAAGCTCAGCAAGACGAAGACGAACTCGGACTTCCTCGACTCCATGCAGTCGTAGGCCGGGCTCGTTTTATAACACGCGGCATGATGGCCGCGGGGGTGGTCGCGAGGGCCGCCCCCGCGGTCATTCCGCGTCCGCTTTGAAGGGCCTGTCAGCCAGACGTATCCCGCCCATGACCCCGCACCCGAAGAGCAGGCCTTCTATCGCCCCGAAGACTATCTGCGTGACCCGCCCGAAGCGCACCTCCCCGAACAGGTAGCCTAGCGGGTCCATGGTGACCTGCGAGTGGGTGAACGAGCGGGCGACCGCTTCGAGGCTCCCGCTGAAGAGGGTCCCCCCGATGACCGTGAGCACGACGCTCGCGAACAAAGCGCCTACCGCCGCGCCCGCCACTACCTTCCAGGGCCTCTCCTGCGAAATAAGCTTGCCCGTCAACACCGCCCCGAGCGACACCCCCGCGCCGAGGACGGCCCCTTCGAACGCCCCCGTTATCCCGACCGAGCTCTGCCCGAAGATCGTCTCCAACGTGTCCACCCCCAGCAGGTTCGCCAGGCCCCCGATGGCCGCGCCGCCCGCGACCGCGCCCGCGACCGCCCACAGCCGGCTGTGGCGGTACGCGATCCGCGAGGCCGCGCAAAAGCCGAAGCTCACGCCGCCCCCCCCGATGGCCCCGATGAACGCCCCGAGGCTCAGGAGCACGAAGATCAGAGAAGAGGCTTCGAGCGCCCCGGACTGCCGGGCCATCGACAGGCCCAGGCCCAGAGTCATGCCCCCCAGGGCCCCCGCCGCGAGGCCTCCGAGGGTGCCGCCCGCCCCCTTCCGCAGGATGTCGCGCCAGTCCCTCCGCAGGCGCACCCAGGCCAAGCCGCCGATCACAAGCAGGCTGAGCGTGACGGGCAAGCTCGCCAGCCTCACGAACTGCTTGTCGTAATCGCGCATCATCGCGAGGCTGACGGCCCTGCGGAAGGTGCCGGGCGCTCTCGCCCCCTGCGCCTCGAACAGGAGGTCGCCCGCCCGCGTCTGGAACAGGTCGGCGAGCGCGATGCACGCCGCCTTTCTCACGCCCAGGTCCTCGTCCCAGAGGCACATATTCCGCAGAAGCTCTTTCGCATGACCGTCCCCGACGAGGAACGCGGCCTCGATGGCGCAGAGTCTCACGCCGGGGTCCGCGGCGCGGCTCGCGTCCTCGATCAGGGTCGGGGCGAGCGGCGCGGACTCGACGAGCCACAGGGGGACCGAGTGGGCGCGGTTGAGAATGCTCAGCAGGACGAGGTTCGCCTCGTCGTCCGTCAGCCTCAAACGCTCGCCGAAGGGCAGGAGCAGATCCAAAGCGTCCGCGTCGATGACGAGTTCATGGGCGAGGTAATTCTCCATCGCGCGCTCGATGATTCCGCGCGCGCGCTTCAGCTCGACCTCTTCGGCGGTGAGCCACCTCGACACCTCGGCCGTCAGGAAGTCATGCGCCAGTTCTATCCACCCTTCGCCGTTCTGGTTCCTGAGGCGGACGATCCGCGCCGCCACGAGCTCGCGGACGAGCTCCCGGACCCGGCTCACGCCTCCGGAGGTGAAGTTGCCCGCGCGCGCCGTCAGGTCGTCCGCGCGGAGGACGAGTCGGCGGCCCTCGGCGGAAATTAAATCGGTCAGAATCTCTTTCGCGGTTTGGAGGTCGGGGGCGTTGAATCGGTTCATGACCCGTTCGAGGTATCCGGGCAGTATCTGTGAGGCCGTGCCGAGTTCTTCGTAGGTCGAGAGGGTCAGCCTCCCGGAAGAGTCTCGCGAATCATAAATGCTGTCGCACACTATCTGTAACTGCGGCGGGTCGACTTCCTCATGGTCGCTCAGGTCCGTGAGCAGCCGCTCGATCAGATCGTCCTCGTAGAAGCAGCCGAATGCCTTCGCTGGTCCGGTTATGGCCCGCGCCGCCTGCTCCCGGCTCAGCCGGTTCAGACGGTACTCGTGATGAAAGATCTCCGGTATGGCCGACTTCAACCGGCTCATCTCGGCCAGCAGGTCTTCGCGGAGGGCGAAGACTAACCGCACCGGCAGGGATTCGTCCGAGTAGATAGGGCCGATCTCTTCTATGAACTTCCTCTGCTCGGGCTCCGGCAACAGGGAGAAGAACTCCTCGAATTGATCGAAGAAAAAGATGATGAACCGGCCCGGCGAGTCTTTCGCGGAGCGCCGAATCAACACGTCCAGATCATCAAACTCGCCCCCGTCATCGCGGAAGCCTCCCTGAGTGTTGAGAGACCTCAGCGCCGCCGACATCTGGTCCACGGGGTCGGTGAACGACCTTATGACGAACACGTGATGGCCCTGCGACCTGAGCCTCGGCGTGAGGCCCGCGCGGAGGATCGAGCTCTTGCCCACCCCCGACCGGCCGTGCAGGACGAAAGAGCGGCGCGCGAGGATTTGCGAGCGGATGGCTTCAACCTCGGCATCCCTCCCGAAGAAGAGGCCCGCGTCCTGCTCCGAGAAGTAGTCCAGAAATTTGTATGGCCGCGCGTGAAGAGACTCTGAGGGCTCCGCCTGTTCCTCTACGCCCGCCGCCTTCTCTGCCGCCTCGGGCTCGTCGTCTAAAAGCTCGGTCCCGAGCCCACCGCGCCCGAGGCCGACCGGCAGGGGGGGCGCGGGCGAAGCGACCGCCTGCCCTATGAATATGTACCCGTGCTTGGGGACGGTCTTGATGTAACGAGGGTTCGAGGCGTCGTCGCCCAGTTGCCTGCGCACGTCTTTGATGCACTGCGTCAGGGCCGAATCGGTTACGAAGACCCCGTCCCAGACGAGATCGAAGATGCGCTGCTTTTCGACCAGGCGACCGCTGTGGCTCACCAGGAGCAGGAGCACGTCGAAGTACCTCGATGTCAGGGGAAGAAGCTGGTCGTCTCGCCAGAGCTGCCTGTTGCGGGCGTCGAGGTAGAAGTTGTCGAAACGATAACTCGCGGCGTAAGTTGTTGGCTGGCTCATACTCTTGCTCGTCCCCAGGAGATTTTCTCACAACTTGCTCACCGGCTGCTCACTTTTCTCACACTCCGGGAGGCTAATATCTCCGAGGGCCGGTCGTCCAGGCCCCTCGCGGGAGAGTCCCGGCAATCACGAACGAAAGGACCGGAGGTCGGTGACCG